>DGSC01000058.1 GCA_002391275.1 Prevotellaceae bacterium UBA4372
GGACGGCAAGGAGTAGAAAAGAGGATTGCAATATAAAAAACGGCATACGGCTATGCAATGTACAGTATATATAAAGTCAATAAAGAGTAGAAAAGAAAGGACCAGTGCTCTGGGCTTGGGCGAACTGATAAAGGAGCTCCAAGCTGATGGTAAAAGGAAGATGACGGTGGAAGCGTTGCGACGTGAAGTCAGCGACCTTCCACCGTCGTTACATTGGCGCAACATAGACCTACTGCCGCGGGTTTGTGTAGCCCAGGAAACGTTACGCAAGCGCAATGGTGTGATTCAGAACAAATACAACGGCGTCGTGATGCTGGACGTGGGCAACATAGACAGCCTGCGCGAAGCCGACGAGGTGAAAGGCAAGGCAGCAGCCTGGCCTACGACACTGGCCACCTTCGTGGGCTCAAGCGGCAGAAGCGTGAAGATATTGGTCTCTGGAGCCTACGACGACGGGAGTCTGCCCACCGACGAGGACGCCGCAGCAGTATTCCACAAAGCGCTCTACCTGGAGACGGCCCGCGTCTATGCCACCCTGCTGCAACGGCCGTTACGCACGCGTAAGGCGGAGCCTACCGAGAGCTTCAGGTGGACCTACGACCCTACGGCCTTCTTCAACGCCGATGCCATGCCCGTGAGGATAAGCTTGCGCAATGCAAGGACCGACAATACATCCGCAAATCTTGCCGCACACGTTTATGCACCGACTTCTAATGTGCCGACGCCGGAGAACAATAAGAATGCCCGCCGCCGATTCGCCACAGCGTTCGCACAAGCTGATGAAAAGATTGGCGATGAACAGCTTACGCAGGAAGAAGAGCTGAACATAGTGGCCGCCGAAGCCTTCACGCTGGGCCTCCCCTTAGAGGAAACCATACGACAAGCTATCGTAAGCATGCACTGGCACGACATGGGACGCGAAGCCATACGCGCAACCATCGAGAGCATATACCTTGAGAAAGGAGCACCGGACAAGTCGAAACACAGCCGGTCGATGCAGGAGTTGTCCGCACAGCTACAAACGTTCATGACCACACACTACGACCTTCGCTTCAACGAACTCACGAACGGCGTAGAATGGCGCACAAACAACTCAGCATCATACACCTTTGAGCCTCTCGATTCGCGTGTAATGAACACGATGATACAAGCTTGCCACGAGAACGGCATCGAGGTGTTTGACCGCGACATGAAGCGTTACCTCGGCTCCACACGTGTGCGCAATTACAATGCTGCGCAGGCTTACCTCAAGGAAGTGCGGGGCTGTTGGGACGGACACACCGACTATATAGGAGCCCTGGCCGAGCGTGTGCCTTGCCGCAACCCGCATTGGAAGGAGTGGTTCCACACATGGTTTCTGGGCATGGTGGCACAATGGGACGGATGGAACACCATCTACGGCAACGCCACGGTTCCCTTGCTGATCGGCACCCAAGGTTGCGGAAAAAGCACCTTCGGACAGTTGCTGCTGCCGCCCGAACTCAGAGAGACAGGCTACCGCGAACTGGTGGACTTCACCAGCAAACAAGACGCAGAACGAATGACAGCCTTTTCACTCCTGATCAACCTGGACGAGTTCAATCAAATCAGCGAAAAAACTCAACAGGGATTTCTCAAGAACCTCATCCAGAAAAGTAGCATCAAAGGCCGAAGACCATATAGCAGCACGACACAGACGATGCCGCGCTACGCTTCGTTCATTGCAACGACAAATTTCCCGGACGTCCTGAGCGACCCTTCCGGCTCGCGCCGTTTTCTCGTAGCAGACGTTCGAAACGGCTCCGTAATAAACAATAAACCACCATTTTACTATGACAAAGTCTATGCTCAGGCTTTGAGCGAACTTGAAAACGGACGGCGACATTATTTTACCGCCGACGAAGTGAACGAGATAGAGCAATACAACGCCCAATTCACTTCCATGCGCGTTGAGATAAGCACCTTCCTGGATGTCTTTGAGCCGCTCGCCGAATGGGAAGAAGGAGCTAAAAAGATGAAAGTTTCCGACATCGCCAAAGCCGTTTCTCGTCACACTGGATACACCTACAGCGAGGGAGGGCTGAGGATGCTTGGTCGCTGGCTGACCAGCGAAGCCAAGGCCGGGCGCGTAAAGAAATCGGCAAGCAACGGAACGGCCGTTTACGTGGTTCGCGAAAACTTTTAAACCAGAACACTACCGGAGTAAAGCTGTCAAACAGACCGCTAAAAACAAATAAAATGTGCGCACGCGCGCAAAATATATGGGCAAAGAGTAGGTGATGTCAATCATTATTACTATCTTTGCAGCCGCAAAAAAATAAGCATAGCAAAAAAATAATGGAATTTACAGCACAACAGATAGCCCAATATCTCGGTGGCACAGTGGAAGGCCGTGCCGACGCGAGCGTCCACACCTTCGCTAAAATTGAGGAAGGCGTGGAGGGTGCCCTCTCGTTCTACTACGATCCCAAATTTGAGCCTTACGTCTACCAGACGCTCTCGTCGATAGTGCTTGTGCCCTCGTCGTTTCAGCCGTCGCAACCCGTGAAGCCCACCTTAGTGCGCGTCGACGATCCCCGCATGGCTGTAGCTCGACTGATGACCCTGGTAGAAAGCATGAAGCCCAAGCGCTCGGGCATCGACCCGCAAGCTTCGGTGGCACCCACGGCAAAGATAGGCAAGGACGTCTACATCGCTCCCTTCGTTGTTGTCGAGGAGGGTGCAGAGATAGGCAATGGAACACAACTCTACAGCCATGTGACCGTAAGCACAGGCGCCAAGATAGGCGACAACTGTACACTCTACCCCAACGTCACCGTGTATCACGACTGCATCGTTGGCAACCGTTGCATCCTACATGCCGGCGCCGTGGTAGGTGCCGACGGCTTTGGCTTTGCGCCCAACGCCGACGGCTACGAGAAAATACCTCAAATAGGCATAGCTGTGCTTGAGGACGACGTAGAGCTTGGCGCCAACAGCTGTGTTGACCGCGCCGTCATGGGCAAGACTATCGTGCACCGTGGCGTAAAGATCGACAACCTCGTGCAAATCGGCCACAACGTAGAGGTCAAGAGCAACACCGTGCTCTGTGCACAAGTGGGCATAGCCGGCTCGACGACCGTAGGCGAATGGTGTACCTTCACCGGCCAGGTGGGCATAGCCGGTCACATCAGCGTAGCCGACCACACCACCATCGGCGCTCAGAGCGGCGTGCCAGGCAACATACGCAAGCCCGGACAAACCCTTATGGGCTATCCCGCCATTGACTCGAAACTGTGGTTGCGCTCGTCGGCCGTGGCAAAGAGCCTGCCCGACATGGCTGTAGAACTGCGACAGCTGCGCAAGGAGCTTGAAGCCATGAAAGCCAAGCTCGGGGAGTGACGCCGACCCCAGCAGTGATTCCACAAAATAATTACGCATCAGAAACATACGATATCATAGTGAAACAAAACACACTACGCAACAGCTTTACCCTGCAAGGCAAAGGCCTGCACACAGGCCTCAAACTCACGGTAACGTTCAACCCCGCACCCGAGAACCACGGATATAAAGTCCAACGCATAGACCTCCCCGGTCAGCCCATCATCGACGCCATAGCTGAAAATGTCGTAGAGACGACACGCGGCACCGTGCTCGCCATTGGCGAAGCGCGCTGCAGCACCATAGAGCATGCCATGGCCGCCCTCTATGCCCTGGGCGTAGACAACTGCCTGCTGCAGGTCGATGGCCCCGAAGTGCCCATCCTCGACGGCTCGGCAGAGATTTACGTCGAGAACATCATGCGCGTGGGCATCGTGGAGCAAGAGGCTGAGCGCGAATACATAGTCATCAGCAAGGAGCTGAAGGTGGAGGACGAACGTACAGGCTCGTCGCTGGCCATAGAGCCTTCCGACGGTTTTGGCATCACGGCCACCATAGCCTTCCCTGGCAAAGTGCTCAGCAACCAGACCGCAAAGCTTACCGACCTGCAGCAGTTCACCGACGACATCGCTGCCGCACGTACTTTCTGTTTCGTGCGTGAAGTGGAAATGATGCTGGCTGCCGGACTCATCAAGGGCGGCGACCTCGACAACGCCATCGTCATCTACGAGCAAGAGAAGACGCAGGCTGAGCTCGACGTACTGGCCGACCGCATCGGAGCCCAACATCACGACGCGTCAGAGTTAGGCTACATTCAGACAAAGCCCCTGATGTGGGACAACGAGCCCGCACGCCACAAACTCCTCGACATCATCGGCGACATGGCACTCGTAGGCCGACGTATCCACGGACACATCACCGCCACACGCCCCGGCCACACCATCAACAACCGCTTCGCACGCCTGCTGCGCCAAGAGTTGGCAAAAGCGTAAACCCCATTCGTCATTCATCATTCGTCATTCATCATTTTTCATCTTTCACATAAAACATGATCAGCCCTTTAGCATATATACATCCCGAAGCCAAGATTGGCGAGAACGTTGAAATAGGCCCCTTCTGCTACATCGACCGCGGTGTGGAGATTGGCGACAACAACACGCTGATGAACAGCGTAACCATCCTTTATGGTGCGCGCATCGGAAACGGCAACATCTTCCATCCGGGATGTGTCATCAGCGGTGTACCCCAAGACCTCAAGTTCCGCGGCGAAGACACTCTCGCCATCATTGGCGACAACAATAAGATCCGCGAGAACGTAACCATCAACCGAGGCACTGCATCCAAGGGTAAGACCGTAGTAGGAAGCGGCAACCTGCTCATGGAAGGCTGCCACATCGCGCACGACGACGTCGTAGGCAACGATGTCATCATCGGCAACTGCACCAAGCTCGCAGGAGAAGTGACCGTCGACGACCACGCCATCCTCTCGGCCTGCGTGCTCGTACACCAGTTCTGCCGCATCGGAGGCTATACAATGGTGGGCGGAGGCACAGGCACGCCACAAAGCATATTGCCCTACACAATCTGCGCACGCCACCCGGCAACTTACTGCGGCCTCAACATCGTAGGACTGCGTAGACGAGGCTTCGAGCGAGACGTCATCAACACCATCCACGAAGCCTACCGAATCATCTTCCAAGGCGGACTCGCACTGACCGACGCCCTGGAAATGATCAAGAAAGAATTGCCTCAGACCGACGAGATCAAGTACATACTCGACTTCATCGAAGACACCAAGCAACGCGGATTCGTACATTGATTTGACGGTTTCATAATCCCACGATGCAAAGATGTACAAAGTCGGGAATCAGGAATGGGGTAATCACCCAATCGTAAAATCGTAATAAATAGCCATGTTATACACCATTATAGTTGTTAGCCCCGAAGTGGAAGATTTCGTCATTGAACTGCAGATAGAGTCCGATGCCACCTTTGCTGATCTCCACGACCTCATCCGAAAATCATGCTCGTGGGGTAAGCACAAGCCTTCGACCTTCTATGTCTGCGACGAACGATGGAGACGAGAACGCGCCATCCCCGAGAAGAGCTTTGAGGACGACACGATGGACGAAGTGGAACTGGGCGATTTGTTAGACGATGAAGGCCAGCGCATGCAATATATCTTCGATGCCGAGGAGGGACGTGGATTGCTACTCGAAGTGTCGCACATCAGCTATGGCAAACATATCAATGCACCGCTTTGTCTACGCCAACACGGAACAGCCCCCCTGCTGACCATTGAACGAAAAGAAGAGCCACAGCCAAAGACCAACGAGCAACTGCTTGCAGAGCTCAATGCTGCCGCCTTGACCGATGACGACGACATGGAACCCACCGACGACGAACTCTTCGACATAGAGGAAATAGATCTTGAAGGTTTTGATTTCACCGAAGAATGAAAACCCTTGTTGTTCTTCTCGGACCCACAGCCGTAGGCAAGACAGAGCTTGCCATAGCGCTGGCAGAACATCTCGGATGCCCTATCATCAACGCTGACAGCAGACAGCTATATAAAGACCTGAAAATAGGGACGGCCGCACCTACAGAACAGCAGCTCAAGCGTGTGCAGCATTTCTTCGTTGGCATATTAGCCACCAATGACTACTACAGCGCCGCGCGCTACGAAACAGAAGTGTTGGGCCTCACCGAAAAACTCTTTTGCGAACATGACACATTGCTGCTCACAGGAGGCTCTATGTTATATATCGACGCCGTCTGCAAAGGCATTGACGGCATACCAACGATTCACGAGGAGACGCGAAGCCTCATGCGCCAACGCCTTAACGACGAAGGGCTGGAAAAACTCGCACAAGAGCTGAAGCTGCTTGACCCGGAATACTATGCCACCGTAGACCTTAAGAATACCAAACGAATCGTTCATGCCCTTGAAGTGTGCTATCAAACAGGACGGACGTTTACAAGTTTCCGCACTGCTACTCGCAAGCAACGTCCCTTCAACATCCTGAAGATCGGGCTCAACAGGCCGCGTGCCGAACTTTTTGAACGCATAAACAAGCGCGTAGACCAGATGCTCGACGAAGGGCTCCTGGAGGAAGCACGCGCTCTTCTACCCTACCGCAGCGAAAATGCACTAAACACCGTGGGATATAAAGAGATGTTCCAGGTCTTAGACAACGCGTGGACGCTTGACTTTGCACGCGAACGTATGAAAAAGAACACGCGCGTGTACGCAAAGAAACAATTAACGTGGTTTGCCCACGACAAGGAAATAAGATGGTTTCATCCCGACGAGCAAGACAAAATAACAAGCTACGTTGATCATGCAATCAATCCCTCAAACATATAAACAGCCCTATCCTCAACTACGATGAATCGATTTAAGAACATCATACATCGCGCTTATGGCGGACCTTGGTACAAACGCATTATAGTGTGGTTTTGTACCATTATCATCACGATCTTACTCCTTCTCGTTGCCGTTGACATCAATTTCTTATGGCTATTCGGCCGTTCACCAGGTTTTAAGGAGATAGAAAATCCCACAACGAAGGAAGCCAGCGAAATATATTCCAGCGACAGCGTACTCATGGGACGGTTCTTCAACGAAAACCGGACACCAGTGAAGTTCAAGGAAATCAGCCCCATCATCGTACGGACCTTGATAGCCACCGAGGACGAACGTTTCTATCAGCACCATGGCGTTGACATTCCCGGACTATTTGCAGCAGTCAAAGACATCATGCAAGGGAATGCCCGCGGCGCAAGCACCATCTCGCAACAGTTGGCCAAAAACCTCTTCCGTGTAAGAACACAATACAGCACAGGTCTTCTCGGGCATATCCCCGGCGTTAAAATCTTAGTGCAGAAAGCGAAAGAATGGATTGTGGCGACGAAGCTCGAAATAGCGTTCTCGAAAGAGGAAATACTTACCATGTATTTCAACACCGTAGACTTCGGCTCTAACTCTTTCGGCATAAAGACGGCCGCACGAAAATATTTCGGAACAACGCCGCACGACTTGACCTACGAACAAGCGGCGACCCTCGTAGGACTGCTAAAAGCAACGAGCACCTACAACCCAAGACGGCATCCGGCACGCTCCACCGAAAGGCGAAACGTGGTGCTGCAAAACCTCTTCGACCACGGAGGAATAATCCTGCAAGGTGAATTGGCCACGCAAAAACAGCTCGACAGTCTGCAGGCCATACCGATGGGCGTCATCAAGAACTTTGAAGAAAGTTCGTTCGACGGCATAGCACCTTATATGCGTACACATCTGCAGGAATATATCGACCAACTGTGTGAAGACGGAAAGGTCATGGGGTATGAACACAACCACCTCGACCTCTACTCTGACGGTCTGAAAATCTATACGACCATCGACTCACGCATGCAACGCTATGCAGAAGAAGCAGCCAACAAACAGATGCGACACCTGCAAAAATTGTTTGACGAGCACTGGCGCGGCATGAACCCATGGCAGGATTCAAGATACAAAGAGATACCAGGTTTCGTAGAAAACATTTCTCACAAGACAGAACGCTTCAAGTCGCTCAAGAAACGATTCCCCGACGACCCAGACAGCGTGAGATATTACATGAACCTGCCCCATAGGGTGAAGCTCTTCAGCTACGACGGCCCCATATACAGGGACATTTCTACCTTGGACTCCATCAGATACATGGTGAGTTTCCTGCATTGCGGTTTTGTAGCTATTGAACCAGACACACGACACGTCAAGGCATGGGTAGGCGACATTGATTTCCGTTTCTGGAACTACGACAAGGTAACAGCCCGACGGCAGCCCGGTTCAACATTCAAATTGTTTGTTTATACAGAGGCAATGAACAAAGGCCTCAAGCCCGTGGACAGACGAGTAGACAGCTACGTAGCCTACACCTCATCAAAACGGGGGAAAGTGCATCGATGGATTCCACGAAACGCCAATGGCAGATATTCCGGAGCCAACATGATGCTGAAGACAGCCTTCGCACTCAGTGTCAATAGCATTGCCGTGAAGCTGGGCTACGAAGTGGGAATACACGATGTTGCTACGACGGCCCATGCCATGGGTATTGAATCGGAACTCGAGGAAGTGCCATCACTTTGCATCGGAGCATGCGAAGTGGCCCCACTCGAAATAGTGAACGCTTACTGCACCGTTGCCAACGACGGCAAATACAGTGCCCCATGTCTGGTGACCAAAATCGTAGACCGCGATGGGCGCACGATATTCAGGGCTAAGACGAAGGATGCACAGGCCATTCCCTATCGCTCGGCATTCATGATGCAGCAAATGCTCAAAGGAGGCCTTACAACACGTGGAGGCACTTCGCAAGCAATGTGGCAATATCTCAACCCCGTAAGAGGGAAGTTAGATTTTGGCGGCAAGACGGGTACTACCAACAACAACTCTGATGCCTGGTATATGGCCGTGACACCTAAATTAGTCGCTGGCGCTTGGGTAGGAGGCGAATATAGAAGCATACATTTCCGCTCCGGGGCCCTCGGTCAGGGTAGCCGTACAGCTTTGCCGATCTGCGGCATCTTCATATCTAAATTGCTGCAAGATCCACGCTTCGAGAAATATATAGCTAAATTCCCACCACCAACAGAAGAAATAGACAAGAAAGATTACGAGGGATGGGGAGACTACTCGCCAAGAGCAACCTTCAGCGTAGATAGCCTGCACAAACTCGGACCTATGGAAGGGGTTGGAATGGGCAGCTCAAACAGCAACGCCGAAGGACAAGCCAATAGCACTCCAGCCCCAAGCAATGCTGCAGCTCCACAACAGTCTGCCGACACGCGAGGGACAGCACAATAAGCTATGCAGAAGACCGAAATCGACACAAGCGCACCAGAATTTCAGGCTGCGCTGAATATGATTCGTTACACACAGCACTCCCTGTTTCTTACAGGTAAGGCTGGCACTGGCAAAAGCACATTCCTCAAGTACGTACGAGACAACACCAAGAAAAAATGTGTCGTGCTGGCTCCTACGGGCATCGCCGCCATTAATGCAGGTGGCGTAACCCTGCACAGTTTCTTCAAGTTGCCTTTTCATCCGCTCACCCCTGACGATTCCCGATATGCCGGCAGGCGCATACGTGAATTCTTGAAATATAGCAAGGAGCATGTCAAGCTGCTACAGGAGCTGGAACTTATTATTATAGATGAGATATCAATGGTGCGGGCTGATATCATCGACTTCATTGACCGCATTCTACGGACCTATACTCACAACCAACGCGCTCCCTTTGGTGGAAAGCAAATGCTGCTCATCGGCGATGTATTTCAACTGGAACCAGTTGTAAAATCTGATGAGAAAGATATCTTAAACAGATTCTATAAGTCTCCGTTTTTCTTCTCTGCACACGTATTTAAAGAGATGGAACTGGTGAGCATTGAACTGACAAAAGTTTACCGACAACACGACAGCTCATTCATACATCTGCTGGACAGGATACGCACAAACACCGCAACCACAAACGACCTTGCGCAAATCAATGTCAGAGCCTCGAAAGGAGAAAGTGCCACTATTCCTGACGACAATGCTGCCCAGCTGGCTATCACCTTATGCACAAGGCGAGACGATGTAGATTTCATCAACAACAATATGTTAGCCGCTCTTGACGGGGATACGATGACGCTGCACGGAAACATAAGTGGCGACTTTCCTCACACGTCTTTGCCCACCCTACTTGATCTCGACATCAAATTAGGAGCCCAAATCATCTTCGTAAAGAACGACCAGAACCACCAATGGGTCAACGGGACACTGGGAACAATAATAGGTTTTAGCGAAGAGCCTTATGGGCTGATCATCGTTACAGACAAAGGAGAGGAAGTTCTTGTGGAAGAGGCCATGTGGGCCAATGTAAGATATACCTACAACGAACAAGAGAAGAAAATTGAAGAAGAGCAATTAGGCACATTCACCCAGTTCCCGATTCGCTTGGCATGGGCCATCACCATACACAAGAGCCAAGGTTTGACCTTCGATCACGTGGCCATAGATTTCGGAGCTGGTACATTCACGGGCGGACAGGCTTACGTAGCCTTAAGCCGATGCCGGTCTCTGGATGGCATAACGCTAAAAAGACCACTTAACACAAGTGATATATTCATCCGCCCAGAGATAGTTCATTTTGCGAAATATTTCAACAACAGACAGGCATTTGACAGAGCTTTACAAGCCGCAAAAGCCGACATTGAATATAACGAAGCAACGAGAGCTTTCAGTGAGAACAGGTGGGATGAATTCCTGAAGCATTTCTTCACTGCAATACATGCTCGCTACGACATAGAGAAGCCAGCGGCACAGCGACTCATAAGAAGGAAATTGAGCTTGATCTCCCGATTGAAAGAGGAAAACCAACAGCTACAAAAGCAATTGAACAAAAGAGCTAAGTTGCTTCAACAATATGCGAAAGAGTACTATCTCATGGGCAACGACTGTATCAGCGAAGCTGGAAGCTATGCTGCTGCCAGACGCAATTTTGAGAAAGCCATAGCCCTGTGGCCAGAATTTGAGGCTGCTCACAAGAGACTCGGCGACTGTCTTGAACACGAAGGATTAAAGGAAGAAGCGAAGAAGCATTGGAATATGGCTGAAAAATTACGCAAAAAGAAAAAAAAAGAGATAGGCACTCGTTAATTTTATTTAATAAAGAGTAGGCAAAACGTTTGAATCAAAAATAATGTTTACCTTTGGAGCTACAAACTAACAACAACTTATTTTGAACATGAAACTGGAAACTGCTCTGTGCTTAGCCTCTGCAATAGTCCTAAGCGCCTCATTACAAGCCAAGAAAAAGACGACCGCCTATCTATTCACCTACTTTACCGGAAACGCTCCCGAGCAGGAACAGATTTGCTACGCCATCTCTGAAGACGGTTGGAACTATACCCCACTCAATAACGGAAAGCCGATCATTGATTCTAAGGAGATAGCACTTACTGGATGTGTGCGCGATCCTCATATCCTGAGAGGAAAGAAAGGATGGTTCTATCAAGTGGTAACTGACATGAAATCAAGCCTGGGATGGAGCAGCAATCGCGGCATGGTGCTCATGCGCTCCAAAGACCTTGTACATTGGCAGCACCATACTGTGCACTTCCCCACCCGATTCAAAGGCACCATGTTTGAACATGTCACACGCGTATGGGCGCCGCAAACCATCTATGACGACCAAACGGGTAAATACATTGTTTATTTCTCCATACTTACAGACGATGGCTCATGCCCCTATGACAGAGTGTATTGGGCATACGCCAATAAAGACTTCAGCGACCTCGAAGGAGAACCACAGCTACTCTTCGACATGAAGAATGCCAGCATTGATACGGACATCGTAAAAGACGACGAAGGACTGTTTCACATCTTCTTCAAAACGGAAGGAAGCAGACAGAAAGGAATCAAACAATTTATAGCGAAAGATTTTTACAACGGAAATACTTGGGAGCTACAACCTGGATGGTGTCAAGACACGAATAAACAGGTGGAAGGCTCCGGCGTTTTCCGCCTGCATGATGGAACCTGGGTGTTGATGTATGATTGTTACACAAGTGGACACTATCAATTCTGCGAAAGCAAGGATCTTAAAAAGTTCACTCGCGTCAAAGATACTGCAACTTCAGGTGCCTTTACGCCACGTCATGGAACAGTAATCGCCATAACAGCAAAAGAAGAAGCACGGCTGAAGAAAGCATTCCCTAACGACTAACGTTTAGGAATGAGTTTCGTGATCCTTTCATGGACCCGGCCACCAAAAGACATCAGGTCTGCAAAGAAAGGCTTACTTCAAAATAAAAACGGATAAAGTCGGTTTTTGCAAATAAAAAATTTGCGCCCTCTCCGCTTTCAAGATGAACACAATGTTCAATTGAGCGAAGAGGGCGCAAGTCGTTTTACCTTTGTTAAAAATAATTAAATTAAAGATGAAACTCTTTATCGTGCGCGAGAGTAAAGAAAAAATAACATAATTTTGAGCGCTTGCTGCTGAATTTTAACAGCATTTATAAGCATTCCCATCATTTACCAAACTGCGTAAGAAAATCAAAAACAATATTTAACAACTCAATTTCAATGTGTATGAAAAACCGCTTTAACACATTCGGCAAACAAGCCATCGTAGCACTGAGCTTGTTAGCTGCTTGTGGGCTGACGTGGTCTTGCAAGGACGACTATCGTTGGGACGATGAAAAACCAACGTGGTTGAACTCCAGCATCTATGAAAGCCTCAAAGAACGCGACAACTTCCACACATACCTCCGTCTGCTTGAAGACAAGGATGTGAATATCGAAGGTGTTCGCAATTTGAAAGACATTTTGAGTAAAACAGGCTCAAAGACGGTCTTCGTAGCTGACGACCAAGCATGGGAGGAATTCTTCAAGCACAATGCGACACTGCCCGAGACAGACTCTTGGCACAATGCAACAAGCTACGAAAACCTCAGCGCAGCTCAGAAAAAACTGCTCATCAACACGAGCATGCTCAACAATGCAATCGTGATGGAAAACTTGGCCAGTGCCGACGGTGATGGAACCAATCCCCCTGTTCGCGGAGAATACATGCGCCGCATTTCAGACTTCAATCTGACGGACTCTGTGACTTTCTTACCTGCAGACCAAGTTCCCTACACATACAACACTGCAGATATAATTGCAGGACGTGATTATTGGAAAGACTTCAGAGAAGAGAATGGCGGTAACGGCATCTATCTGGTACTCGATTCAACCGTTAGCATGATGCTCCACTTCACACAGGAGCACATGGCTAACCACCAAATCACCAATGATGACTTCAAGAAATTCATGGGAAGGGAACGCCAGACTCGTGACGTACATATCTATGACGCCCGCATCAAGGAACAAAACATCGTTGCCGAGAACGGATACGTCAACGTAACGGAAAAGGTCATCAAGCCGCTCCCCAACATGGCAGAGGTCATCAGGACGAATGGTCACACCAAGATTTTCAGCCACATGCTTGATCGCCTTTCATTCCCTTATCCGAATGCTGAAGTGACTCAGAACTACCAGAAATTGCATCCTGATTTCAAAGGTACGATATACACCAAGAAATATTTCTCAAACCGTGGAGCTAACGGACGTGCTCAGAAATATGGTCCTGATGGCAAACTATTTGCCGACGAGGATGGTGAAATCAACCTCCAGTTCGACCCAGGATGGAATGAATTCTTCTTCAACCAGGACAAGAGAGCCGACATGGCTGCCATGTTCGTACCTAACGACAGAGCTATGATGGAATATTTCTCTGAAGGTGGAGCTGGATGGCAACTGGTGCAAACGTACGCTCCCGATCCTACCGCAGAAGTTCCTGAAGGCGATTTCGACGCCCTTTATAAGAAGATCGACTGGATTCCGCTTTCCACACTCGACAAGCTGCTGAATGTGATCATGTTTAACTCCTTCAACAGCTCCGTACCGAGCAAGATGACATCACTTCGCGACTACCAGTCGCAGGAAGAAATGTTTACTCCTGAAGACATAGAACTCATTGACACCTGCATGATGGCTTGTAATGGTGCCGTCTATGTCACGGATAAGGTTTACGGACCGGCATCGTATGTGTCAGTGGCTGCTCCAGCCAACATCAGCAAGACGAATCTTATCATGAAATGGGCCATCAACAATGGCCAGGACAACGCACATGACCTGATGCACATGAACTATTTTGCATATCTCATGGCTATGCGTTCCCGCTTCACATTCTTCTTGCCGAGCGACGAAGCTCTAAAAAGATATTATGACCCCATCAGTTTTACCAGTAGAAAGCCCCGTGTCATTCAAATGCAATACACCGGTAAAGGTGAACTGCCGCTGCAAATAGGTAAGATTCTTTATAGCTACGACCTTGAGAATGGAACCATCGGTACCCTTTACAGACTTGACCAGCTTGAAAAGACTGAGCTCATCAACCGTTTGAAAGATATCTTGGAAAGCCATACCATCGTCCATGACGATAGGAATCCCATCGACAACGAGGATGAGTACTACATCGCCAAGAACAATACCGCATTAAAAGTGACTAAGGATGAAAACAACAATGTCATTAAGGTGCAAGGCGGCTTCCAACTTGAAAATGAGCGCGCAGGAATTACCGGAGGTGACCGTGGCACATTAGAAATCGGAGTGGGCTTGTCCAACACGAACCGCATGGCCAATGGTACTACATTTATCATTGATGATTCGCCTATCATTCCTCCCAGCAAGAGCATCTATGGCATCATAGGTAAAGAGTTCAGCCAAGATTGTTCTGAATTCCTCAGCCTGACGGATATCGATGCCAACGAAGACATTATTAAAGCTTGTGGCCTGCAGGCTTCAAAATTAGCCGTTTGGGTTAATGGAACATCGTCTGGTGGCGTGGACTTCAATGTTAAGTTCTGGAACAACTATCAATATACGCTTCTCGTTCCCACCAATGATGCCATTCTGGATGCTGAGGCTAAAGGCCTGCCAACATGGAGGGACATCAGAGCCGATTACGAAAGTCTGCCTGAAGATCCTGACAATTCAGAGCTGCGTTTACTCACAGCAGAAGATTCTCTCCGCCTACAGACAAAGATCACATATCTTAACAACTTTATCCGCACACACTTCTTAGACATCAGCGTGTTCGAAGACAAGACAGAGTTGCCTGAGAATGAGTTCGTAACATCAAGTTATGACACAGGTAACGGAGTTTTCGTAAAGGTAAATATCTCACGAAGAAAACAAGATGGCGAAACCCGATTGTTCGTTCGCGACAATTATGGAGGTCCTATACATACCACGGCTGGAAACTTGCGCAACATCATGGCCCGTGACATTGTTTGCTTAAAAGACCCGAATGGTAATTACACGGGTAAGAAACAGACACCTACCGGCCAAAACACGATGAATGATATTGTGATGCAGAGCTCAAGCTTTGCGGTCATACATCAGATTGACGGTGTGCTCAACCATACCGCTCTTGTTGGCGACCGCTATGACAGCACATGGGCAACACCTACCAGCTGCAAACGCTACCTCAAAAAGTATAACATCCCATCTGACATCCTAAAATTGAAGCACTATGAATAAGATAATAAAACTGATTTTGCTTTGGATTGTCTGCCTCATGGCAACAACCGCAAATGCACAGCGCATCTCTGGTACAGTGTCAGATGACTTTGATGTTGTACCTGGTGCTAATGTCGTTGAAAAGGACAAGAACAATCGTATTGTCAGTGCTACGGTTACTGACATGAACGGTAACTTCACATTGAATATCAAGGATCCAGGCAACACCCTGAACGTTTCGTTTATCGGACTAAAGCCCTGGTCACAGACAATTGGTTCACGAAAGGTATTTAAAATCAAGCTTTCTGACAACGTCAAGACAATGACCGAAGTCGTTAAGGTTGGTAAAAAGAAGCAGCAGTCAGGCGGTCTGTCTATTCCTGTTCGTGAGTTAGCAGGTGCCACTCAAACCTTTAGCATGGATGAAATGGAAGGTATGGCCTTCGAATCCGTCGACCAGGCCCTGCAAGGTCAGATTGCAGGTCTCGACATCGTGGCCAACTCCGGTAACCTCGGTTCTGGTACTACCATGCGCCTGCGTGGTACTTCTACTATTAATGGTAATGCACAACCGCTGATTGTCGTCAATGACCACATCTTCGAACTTCCCGAAGATGCTCAGACGATAAACTTTGAGGACATGGACAATGAAGAGCAGTTCTCTACCCTTCTTAACGTTAATCCTGAAGACATCGAAAGTATTGAAGTCTTAAAGGATGCCTCAACAGCAAAATGGGGTTCACGCGGTGCCAATGGTGTCATCGAAATTAAGCTACGCCGCGGTCATCGTGGTCCTACAAATGTCACGTTCTCTTATAAATTTAATGGCACTTGGCAACCCGATGGCTATAAGATGCTCGACGGTGACGGGTATACAATGATGCTCAAGGAAGCATATTACAACCCTCAGCAGATTCCCACAAGCATCCTTGAGCTTGACTATAACAACAGTTTGGCTGATATCTATGGTCACTTCAGCAAAAACACTGACTGGATTGACCAAGTGCGCCAATTTGGTAAGGAACACAAGTGGTACGTGACCCTGTCCGGAGGTGGTGAGAAAGCAACTTTCCGTGTCAGCGCGGGTTATGATAAGTCGACAGGCTCCATCATCGCACAGAAACTTAACCGTTTCACCACACAGACAGCGTTGGATTACTGGGTCAGCGAACGCATTAAGTTTACTTCAAACATCAGCTTGACATTCACAACAAACCACAAGAACAATCCTAACGACATCCTGAACAGAGCATATACCGCAATGCCTAACATGAGCGTAGATGAACTTATGGCTCAGGAAGTCAACGGACAGCTGACCTACGTACCTACCGGTCGTTATTTCAACATGTTACCTCTCGATTTAACAGGCAATAATGATAGTCACCACACCAGCTATCAATTGCGTGACATGTTCTTAAATGGTAACCCAGTAGCTTATGCTTATGGAGGATGGAACAAAGAGAACCAATACAACCTCACCCCACAGTTTGCTATCGAGTACAAGCTCCTTGGAAAAGATGATGAACATTGGCAGCTAAACTATAAAGGTGATGTACAGCTTAACATATACAACACCTCCAACGATAAGTACCTGCCCGCAGAATTGCGTACAATGGACTGGGTCTATGGTGATGAAAACGGACAAAGTTGGGACAACGCAAAGCATAACAACAACCGTAACACTGTAGGAAATTACGAATATAAGAGTCTTGAGTTTACGACTCGTCACGATTTAGCTCTCTATCCCAAGTTCAAGAATGAGGATTGGAGTGCCAGCGCCTTGGCACGTTGGGAGATGAAGAGCGGCCAATCAAGCTCTCAGAACATGGATCTTTGGAATGTTCCGACCGGCATCACAGATCCTACCGTTGTGGCACTGCTGTCTGGTGCACATGCCACCAACAACGAATGGCGCGATACCAGCTTCTTCTTACAGGCGCACGCGTCTTATAAAAGTAAATATAACCTCGATGCGAGTGTACGTTGGGATGGTTCTACGGCATTCGGTTCAGGCAACAAGTTCGGCGTATTCCCCTTCATAGGTCTACGTTGGAACATTATTGATGAGAACTGGATGAAGTGGTCACGCAAAGTAATCAGCATGCTGTCAGTACGTCCCACATGGGGTCTTACTGGTAATACTGGTGGCGGCGGTTTCGACCAATACAACCGTTACTATCAGGCTGGCTACTACAACGGACACACGGTCATTATGCCTGAGAACCTTTCTCTTCGTTCTATCCGTTGGGAGAAGACTCGTAAAATGAACCTCGGTTTCAACCTCGGACTCTTTGACGACCTTCTCAACTTTGAGCTCGACGTATATGACCACAAGACAACGGACCTGATCATGAAGAACCAGCGTATTGCTTCAGCCAATGGCTTCAGCTCGCTGGCTAAGATGAATGGTGGTATCATGCGCAACAAGGGTTGGGATTTGAATTTCCACACCGGATGGTTCGCTAAAGTAGGTAAGTTCCAGCTCAAGCTCCGCGCCAACATAGCCCAGAACTTTAACGAGGTGGAGAAAATGGATGCCCTCATCCTTGACGCCCTTAACCCCTCTGATACCTATCAGCCAGAGAATCTTGAATTCGATAAGCTGCGCCGTATTCAGGTGGGCAATGCCCTCGGTTCTATCTATGGTCTGAAGTACAAAGGTGTCTACAAGTACGACTACGACCACAGCGGTTATACACAAGCTTCGTGGTATGCTTACGGCCAATACGAAGTAGATAAACAAGGCAACACCTTCACTAATTTTGAAGATGCCATCTTACATGGAACTGGCTACGATGCAAGCGGAAACCCAATCAACACGGCTTCAGCAGCTAAACATCGTGGTGAAATTGCTACGTGCCCGATAGCCTATGATGCTGATGGCAACATGCTGACAGACCAGAAGGGCGAGCCCTTGCCTTTCTACTATTGCTTCAACGAGAGTTACAACAAAACTTTCCAAGGTGGTGATGCAATATATGAAGACATCAATCACGACGGACAAATTGACCGCTATGATATCGTCTATCTTGGCAACTCCAACCCCTCCTGCAATGGTGGCTTCGGTTTCACTATGAAGTGGGATCGCATTCAGCTGAACACAGGTTTCAACTTCCGCCTGGGCAACCAGATTGTGAACCGTGCCCGTGCCAATGCAGAAAGCATGCGAAGCAACGCCAATCAAAGCTTTGCCACCACTTGGCGCTGGCGTAAGAACGGTGACGAGACTGAAATTCCTCGCGCCTTGAATACGAGCAACTACAGAAGCTTTAATTCACTGCCTTCTGATCGCTATGTGGAGAATGGCGACTATCTTAGACTTCAATACATACAGTTGAGCTACGACATAGACCCCAAGATTCTGAAGAAATGGGGTATCCGCCAAGTGAAGTTCTATGCTTCTGCCAACAACCTGTGGGTTTGGAGTAAATACACTGGCACCGACCCTGAAGTCAGTCCTTCTGGATTCAGCGTTGCAGTGGACGACAACCGTACACCACGCCCGCGTTCATTCACCGCTAGTATCAACCTTGGTTTCTAAAACTTGAACGTCATGAAACGATTAAACTATATATATAAGTCAGCGCTGATAGGCCTCTTGGGACTCAGTGCCACTTCCTGTGAAGACTTTCTCACGATCTATCCCCAAGACCGTGTCGTTGAAGAGAACTTTTGGGAAGATAAGAACGACCTTGAAGGTGTGCGCTACGGAGCATACAAGAGCTTAGCTTCAACTGTCGAGAAATTGATTATTTGGGGAGACCTCCGTTCTGATGCTTATGGCCAGAATCCTATATATTCGAGCCAGCAATCCAATTACGACGTGTTCAAGAAGATTGTTCATGCACAACTGGACTCCACAATGTCACAGTACGATTGGGGCTCTGTCTATACGACCATTAACTTATGCAATAAAGTGCTAAGTCATGGGGAGGAGGTACTCGCTCGCGATGCACAATTCACCCGCACTGAATGGGAACAGATGAAGGCTGAGATGACAGCCATGCGTGCACTAAACTACTTCTACCTTATACGTTCTTTCAAGAACATCCCCTACACGACCGAGGTAATTAACACGGATGCCGATGCACATGCATTTACCACAACTAAGCAAATGGATGTACTGGATGAACTCATTAAAGATGTACGCTTAGCAGCAGGCAAAGGCAGAAATAGCTACTCGTCTATCAAAGACACACGAGGCACAATAACAAACACAGCTATTTATGCCCTGTTAGCTGAAATGTATCTTTGGAGAAGTGCTTTACGAGAAGGACGCGGTTTCTCAGAAGATAGTGTCCGAATGGATGCCGACAGTGTAGTCTATTTCGGGCAGCTGAGTTTAGATGCTTTAGCTGTGCAAAACCAACAGCTCAACGCCGGCTCCATTGACAGAGAACGTTCCTTAACCGATGACTTTGGCAGCGGATTGAGAAATGCGATGCTCATCAAAAACGAAGGTGTTGAAAACAGCTACAATGCACAGCAATCTTTCATTTCAATTCCAAGTTATGCTGCTATTTTTTCTGGCAATGGCAACAGCGACGAGAGCATTTTTGAACTGCAGTTTAACACTGGCGAAGCAGAGAACAAATTTGTTCACAGTTTTTGGGGACATACTGACGCCACTCATTTCTCGTCAAGCGAAGCTGCAATGAAAGAAGCATGCAATAGCGATGCAAACATATTCGATAAGGATCTCCGTATGTGGTATAGTTGCATGAAAAAAACCTTTGACAGCGGCAATGAAGACTTGCGTGAAGGTTATGTACTAAAATATGGAGACTGCGGTTTCGGCTATTCATCAGGAAAGTTCCAAGCAACTTTTACCTCGGGTGATGTCCACAAGAACTGGATATTCTATCGCATGACAGATGTCATGCTGATGATGGCAGAAGCCGAAGCCGTCCGTGGCAACTTTGCCGAATGTAGGAATATAGTCAACGCCATACATAAACGTTCTTCACGCGACCAGACTACAACACTTGCAAGCAACAGCGACAACACAAAGAAAAAGTGCATAGACATCGTCATGAAAGAACGCCTTTTGGAATTCGTCGGCGAAGGCAAGCGTTGGTTCGACCTCGTACGCTATGCAGAACGCATAGGCGGTGGTCATAACGCTGATCCCTTTGAGCCTACAATCATGGACGGAGCAGATGGTGTCGCTGAAATGATTGACAACTTCCTGAGTAAAGGCGCCTATAGTAAAGATCCTGGTAAAGCAGTGCTAAAGAGCCGCATCAAGAATCGCTATGGACTTTATAGCCCCATATATTATATGGAACTCAGAGCTAATAAATACCTCTTCCCCCAGAATCCAGTCTGGAACCGTCAGAAGGGTATCAGAGAAGATATAACAGACTAACTTCCACACCGCTAATTAAATACTGCAATGAAAAATATAGTAAACATTAAAAGCATCAAGCTGGCTCTGATTACTGCCTGCTTAGGCTTCATTGCCACGGCATGCACAGAAGATATAGATACCGGCGCTCGCTTCACTTTGAAGCAGTACACTGTTTATTCATATCTTTCAGAGAGCCCAGATTCTGCCAACTACACAGAGTACACGAGGCTGCTCAGGAAAGTGCCTATCAGCTCTCGCTCGTCTTCTACGGTGGCCCAGCTGCTCTCTGCACGTGGTAAATATACCTGCTTTGCTCCCGACAACAAGGCTATACAAGATTACCTCGATAGCCTGTATGCCAAGGGCATCATACCCGGGCCAAACTGGGAAAGTATAACAAATGCCGCAACGCTCGACTCTATTGAGAAAGTTATAGTCCTTAATAGCGTCATCGACGGTAGCCGTAATGGTGAGATTTACGAGATGGGTACAATATCTTCTAAAGCCGACCATGATGAGTTGCCTACCGCCAACCTTTATGACCGTAAGCTGTACAAAACATCTATTGAGCAAACCGACTCCATTTTCATGAACGGCGTGGCCATGATTGACCTTGACAACCGTGACATAGAAACTATCAATGGTCGTGTTCATGAAGTACATGCTGTCATCGCGCCCAGCAACGACACCATGGCAGACATCTTCCGTCAACGCATAGCTGAGAAAAAACGTGGTTATCTTGTCATGTCTAAGCTCATTCTTGCCTGCGGACTCGAAGACACTTTAAGCCGCACGCGCGACGACGTCTGGGATCGTCTATACCTCAATAATGAAGTAGCAGACTTACCGAAGCACCCAACTGAACAAATTGGTACTATACCCGAACACCGTAAGTATGGTTTTACAATCTTTGCAGAACCCGATGATCTTTGGGAGGCTGAAATAGGCAAGGATGCAACAGAGATTACAGTCGAAGATGTCAAGGAGTATTTGATAAGCAAGGGGGCCTATCCAAATGCTTCTACAGACAACAACTACGCAAGTGAGAAGAATATCATCAATCAGTTTACGACATATCATATTCTTCCTGAGAAACTGAGCCGCGACCGTCTGGTAATACATTACAACGAAAATGGTTATTATTGGAAAACGTCCGGAACAAATTACACCATTCCTGTCTATGAATACTTCACGACCATGGGTAAGCGCCGTCTGCTTAAGATTTTCGAGAGTGCGGAATCTGATGGCATTTATCTTAACCGCTTCCCCATTCTTCGCAATGGCCGTGGCGAATATGGCCCAGATAATTTAGACATAAACGACTATCATGAGAGCGGAAAGTTCCGTGATATAGGCAGTAGTTTTGCCATGTATCCTGATGAGAATGTCGGTAACAAGATTTTCTTCCATGAATCAGGAGATGCCCAACACGAGAACCTCATCAATGGTTGTATCTACCCAATTGAGCGTATGCTTGTTTACACAGAGAACGTTCAGAGACGTCTTTCAGGTGAGCGCATCCGCATTGACATGGCTGCTATGTTCCCAGAGATGATGAACAATGACATACGTCGTCCTTTGAGCAACTACCCCACTGGTGAGACACAGACACGTGGTTTTGTGCAGGAATATCCCTATTTGGCTGATGTACAAATGCAAGAAGGCACCTTGTTTTATTACTTCAGCGGACATGACCGTGGTTGGAGTAACTACCAAATGGACGAATTCAACATCATTGGTCAATATGAGTTCACGATGAAACTGCCTCCTGTACCTTCTAAAGGTCATTATGAAATCAGATTTGGTGTCAGCTCAGGTTCCAGTTATCGCAGCATGTGCCAAGTTTATTTCGGCGACAATCTCAACTATCTTCCTGCTGCAGGCATCCCAATGGATCTGCGTATAGGATTCGTTAATCATCGATTCCGTGGAGGTAATCAGGCATCGAACTTCGGATACACCAGTGCTAATGAGTACAAGGATGAAGCTAATCTCTCTTTAGAGGAGCAAGATGAAATTACCAAGTCCCTCAGAGCCCGTGGCTTCATGAAAGGGCCTAAATATTTCCATATCGGTAATGGCACCAGTGCTGATTTAGGAAACCAAGGCGAATGGGTAACTCGTCGTATCATGGTCAGTGCCGACCTTGACCCCGACAAGACCTATTATATTCGATTCAAGAACGTCCTCAACGACAACCAGTCGCAATTCTTCATGGACTACTTCGAATTTGTTTCTAAAGATGTCTACGACAATCCTGTCGAACCCGAAGACATTTGGTAATCAAATCTAACAAACAAATCATTCTATGATACACAGAACAATAAAAAAATGCATTCAGACAGGCTTTATTGGAGCGACTATAATAGCCTCGCTCCCTGCCTGCACTGATGACCACTTTGATGTGAGCGACGGAGGCGGTGTCGGCGAGAACGCAACAGCCACACTCTGGGAGCAAATAGAAGCTCAACCCGACCTCAAGAACTTTGCACACATTGTGGCTCAGACACCTGCGTTCAAGGACGAAAAGCATCCCATCAAGGACTATACCTTCAAGGATGTACTTTCAAGTAACCAGATTCTTACTGTCTTCGCACCTACCGATGATGCCTTTACAGCTGAAGACGTCCATTATTACGATTCGCTTGTCAAGGTGCGTCCTTATGATGTCTATCTCCGATTAGTGGGCAACCATATTGCCCGGAACCGC
Organism: Prevotellaceae bacterium UBA4372; assembly: GCA_002391275.1. Taxonomy (GTDB): domain Bacteria; phylum Bacteroidota; class Bacteroidia; order Bacteroidales; family Bacteroidaceae; genus Physcousia. The sequence goes on from DGSC01000058.1 coordinate 23,494, forward strand.
TATGTCGCTACGGGACAGAATCCCAACGGCACGCCAGAGCGCATCATAATGGTAAACAACAAGAAAGGATATTTCGATCGTCTCGGTTATTTCGACCGTTCACAGAATCCTGCTGTTCGCACAAAGCTTGGTGAAGCTAACATTCCTGCCACGAATGGCGTACTTCACAAATTAGGGACTATCTCTCCCTTTGCCTACAATGCTTATGAGTACATTCGGGCCAACGATAATCAATTCAGTCACCTCAACTCATGGGTTCAAAAGCACGACACGCTCTATTTCAACTCTGAACTAAGTGCTGAAGCTGGTGCAAACCCATTAACAGGTGAACCGGTTTATGTAGACAGTGTTTACGTTCGTTACAATTCACTCTATCAATACTCTTATCGCCCCGCTTCTGAAGAATGGATTATGCCCCATAAAGGCATCAATGCAAATCTCGAGGCTGAAGATAGTATCTGGGCCGTTGTGTTGCCAACAGATGCTGCATGGGAAGAGGCTTACAATAGTATGAAAGACGAATACGTCTACGCCAACACCTATTTTGACAAGACCAAGGAAGATGCTCTCATTAAAGATAGTCCCCAGGCAAAACGCGGTATGACTGTGGCTGTAACAGATTCTTTGAGAGACATAGCCTTGAATATGGACATGGTATCGCCCTTGACATTCAATGTCCGCATGCAAAAGCGTATACCTGAGCAGCCCACATTCTGGAACCTTGAAACATTCCAGAAATATGATATCGTTAAACTTTTCAACACTCGTGGCGACACCATCACCACTGACGAGAAAGCCACTTATAATGTCAAGCCTCTCATCTTCGATGGCAAGGAACCTATTGCTGTCAGTAATGGTGTAGTTTACCCTGTTGACCATTGGAACTACGACAAGGCCTGGGGTTATAAAGACGTTGAAGTAAAAGTGAGCCCCGCATCAATCTTCCAAAACGTTCGATACAACCTTACCGAACGAGAGCAGAAAGATGAGACCCGCACCTACAATGCCTCTTACGAAATTAAAAGTTTCAATAGCGAGACCAGTGCTCTGGCAAACGACAGTGCTCTGGGCAAGGTGAGCAAGAACACGTTCATGACATTCTTCAAGAGCAATGGTTCACCTACGGTTGAGCTGATACTTCGCGACACCGAGCAAGATCGTCAAATCCGCAGCAACGTGCCTTATGACATATATGTTGTAATGGTACCAGATTTCTATCGTGCCGACCCCGACAGCATCGTAGCCATGGTTCCTGGAGAAACACCATTTAAGCAGAATAAAATGCAAGTTCAGATCAACTACCTGAGCGATGATGGGCGTGAGCAAAAGACTGGAGTCTCTGAGATGCGCTTTGAATATAACGGTGCACGCGTTGACACAGTTTATGCTGGAACCTTTACGTTCCCCTATTCCTACCGTAATTTGCAGAAGTGCTATCCAACCATGATTATCACTTCACAGAATATAGGAAATCTGGCAAGTCAAGGCTACCAGCGTACGTTCTCCATTGACCGTGTCATTCTGAGAGCAAAAAATAAAGCTGAAGAAGAATAACAATGTGAACCCACAAACAAATCTGAAATCATGAGTATGAGATTCAATCAATCTAACCTCCATAAGGCTTTCTGCCGTGCTCTTTGCCTGATGCTCGTTTCTGGGGTCAGCATTGTTCCGACTTTCGCTCAAGACGAAGTCGACGCAGAAGGCATCGCCGAGGCCGACAGTCTGGCGCTCGTTAAACGTCGTCTGGCTAAGAAGCCTGAAAAACAATATGAAATGAAAAAAGTGGCGGGTACCATCACAGATGCCGCCACAGGAGCTCCTATGGGTGGCGTGAGAGTGCAAGCGTTGCAACTGCCAAAGTACTCAACCCTCACCGGTGAAGATGGTTCATACAGCCTTGAAGTGCCTGTATTCTGCCATTCAATCATAGTAGATGCCCCTGACTACAACCTGCTTCAGCTTGCCATAAAAGGCGAAACAGGTCAGGATGCAAGGCTACTAAGCAGTAGTTTCTCGAAGTTCTATACCGACGGTACCAATATTAACTCGGAACGAACGGTTAAGCTTGACCAGACCAGTTCCATTAATGTTGAAACCGACATCCAGAATCTGCTTGCCGCAGACGTGCATTCCACCAGTCGCAGTGCTTTGCTTGGTCAGGGTGCATACATGACTATTCGAGGCATCAACTCTCTGAATGCTACAGCCCAGCCCTTGTTTATCGTTGACGGTAATATGATCGACATTCAAGAGGAACGTACCAGTCTTCACCAAGGATTCTTCAACAACATCTTGTCAGGCATAGATCCTGAGAATGTTGAAAGCATTAAGGTCATAAAGAATGGTACCGCACTCTATGGAGCCAAGGGTGCCAACGGTGTGATTATCATCAACACCAAGCGTGGCCACAGCATGGCCACCAAAATTAATGTCCGCGTGTACGGAGGTGTGGAACTCGCCCCCAACCGCCTTTCCATGATGGATGGTTCAGCTTATCGCAACTATCTGAGCGAATTAGCCGGTACAGTGAAAGACGTTCGAGAGTCAACAAGCGGCAACCTCAATCAGTATGCATTCCTCAATGAAGCGCCTGAGAGCAGCAACTACTACCGCAGTGTTTTCCACAACAACACCGACTGGCAGAAAGACCTCTACCGCACAGCATTCACCCAAAACTACAAAGTAAGCGTTGAGGGTGGTGATGACATTGGTATGTACGACCTATCTCTCGGCTATACCAAGGGCGACGCCACTCTCAAAGGCAACGACTTCAGCCGTCTGAATCTTCGCTTCAACACCGACATCAAGGTGTTTGAGAAGGTGACCGCAGGTCTCGATATTGCCTACAACCAGACGAGCTACAACGTCCTTGACAATGGATGGAGCGAAGAATACACCATGCAGAATATTGGTTCGACGAATGTTCTTGGCTTGCTTCAGGCTCCTTTCCTCTCGCCTTATGCCTACTACCACGACGAAAACACAGGTCGTCTGGAGCTGTCGCATGATTATGCTGGTAAATATGCCTCCACAGCTGTCTTAGGTAAATGGGTTCAGAATCCTTTCGCTTTCCCCCATGGCCTTGACTACGACATCAATGAGTGCCTGCGCAATCCCTATTGGATTATTCAGAATGGTAAAGGTAAGAACAAGAATTATGCTGAACTGACACAGATCAACATCAATTTCTCACCTCGTTACCAGATTACCAAGCAGTTGTCTCTGACAGATCGTTTCAACTACACCCTTAACCGAAACAACGAAAAGTACTTCTTGCCTATTAACGGTGCCACGATGTACTTCCTCACCGACTTGGGTGAAATCTCGTCTGTGCTGAAATCACAATTCACAAAAGAGACTACTATCAACAATGACCTTCGCATTGAGTGGGGCAACAATTATGGAGCTCACACCGTGAACGTCTTTGCGGGATGGCGCTACAACAACTACAGCTATAGCTACAGTTACATGCGCGGTTACAATAACGAGAACGATAAGCTGCCCAACATCTCTAAAAACATGCAGTATGTCAACTACGGCGGCACCAAGGACAACTGGATAGATATGGCCTACTATCTCGATGGAAGCTATAACTACCAAAACAAGTACTTTGCTGAATTTATCGTTTCGTCGCAGGCCAGCAGCCGATTTGGCAAACAGACCAAAGACGGATTCCAACTCGGAGGCGTCAGCTGGGGTATTTTCCCGAGTCTACAGTTAGGTTGGGTCATCAGCAATGAAGGATGGTTCGACACTACTCGCGGAATCAATTATTTGAAGTTGACAGCCGGTGTCGACCAAAGTGGTAACGATGGCATTGACTACTATGCAGCCCGCACTTATTGGGAGAGCCAGCGCCACACCGAGAACACCGTAGGTCTTGTGCTGAAGAATCTCGAGAACACAAGCATCCAGTGGGAAACAACTACACGCTACAATGTTGCCCTCGAAGGTTCATTCCTTCACAACCGTCTGAATGCCGGTATCGATCTTTTCTGGAGCAAGACCGACAATTTGCTTACGATGAAAGATCTCGACTACCTCTCAGGTTTAGGCAAATATTGGACCAACGACGGACAGTTGAAGAACCGCGGTTTCGAGTTCCATGCTACTACATCCCTTGTCAATCGCAAGAACGTTAAATGGGAGGTAGGTGCCAGCATCGGTCATTACAACAATAAGATAACCAAGATGCCCGAAACCGATATCATCACACTGACGCGTCACGACTGGGCTACTGGCACTAACGTAGCCTACAAGACCCTGAAGGGCCACACATCCAGCATCTATGGCAAGGATAACGTTCTCACAGCAGTAGGCTATGCTGCAGGCACCTTCTTTGGTTGGCAGACCGATGGCGTTCTCGCCAACGATGCCGAAGCCAGCCAAGCAGGATCTCAAGGCTACTTGAAGTACAACACAGGTTTAAAGGAACGCCCCTACACCGATTTCCAAGCAGGTGATATGCGCTTTGTTGACCAAAACGGCGATGGCATCATCGATGACAACGACAAGGTGGCCATCGGCAATCCCAACCCAGATATATACGGAAACATCTTCACCAACTTCACTTGGAAGAACCTTCGTTTGGACGTTAATTTCAGATACTCTCTGGGCAACGATGTCTACAACTACCAACGCTCTATCCTTGAAGGCTGCAACACAACATACAACCAAACGACAGCCGTTCAGAACCGTTGGAGCTATGAAGGTCAAAACACCTCAATTCCTAAAGTCACATATATCGACAGCGAAGACTGGCGAAACAACGAACGCATGTCAGACCGCTGGATTGAAGATGGCAGCTACCTCAAGCTGAAGAACGTACGCCTCACTTACATTGTTCCCATACGCAATGAGTACATTCAAGGCTTAAAAGTCTGGGGTGAAGCCAATAATCTGTTAACAGTCACCCGTTACTTAGGTGTCGACCCCGAGACCAGCGCCCGCAACAACGCGCTTTATCAGGGTATAGACGCAGGCTTGCTCTCTGTTGGCCGCAGCTTCAACCTGGGTGTTTCTATCAACCTCTAATCCTACCATCAGTATGAAAAAGAAAATAATAACAGCTTTCCTCTGTGCCCTCTCCTTGGGCATGGGATTTACCTCTTGCGAGGATATGCTCACGGGGGATATGAACCGCCACGTCGGCATCGAAGAATTGGCCCAGGATACGCTCTACAGCTATTGGGGTATCCTTCGCAGCCTGCAACATGTAGCCGAGCGCTACGTCATCTTAGGCGAAGGTCGAGGCGACTTGATTGATGGCACTCAGTATGTCAGCGACTCTATCAATTCTATCCTCAGCTTCGGGCTCACAGGCGATGCTTCTGACGGTTCCAACAGATACCTCAAGGCTGCCGATTTCTACCACATCGTGAATTCGTGCAACGCATATATCTATCGCGCAGACACAGCTGCCGTATCAGGCCTCAACCGCCCACTCATGCTCAGCGAGTATGCTCAGGTTGCATCCATTCGTGCCTGGGCGTATCTACAGTTGGTCCTCAACTATGGCCGAGTGCCCTACTTCGAGAAGCCTATGCTCTCAACGGCCGATATGGAAGATTTCCGTCAAGCCTCACAGTATGTCGACGCCAACAGTCTTGCTAACACAAACGTGGTGAAGCTTGTAGACAAGTTGCGTTACGTACCGAAGCTTTTTGCTGGCGACAGCATCCCAGTCATCGGGTACCCCAACTACTACACCTATGGCTATTCACAAACAATCGCGCATGCCACACAGTGTGTGTTCCCGAACGACCTTGTTCTTGGTGACATCTACCTCCTAAAGGCTCAGGGCGAAGGCTCAGAGGCCGACTATCGTCAGGCTGCTCAGTACTACTACAACTTCCTCAACTCTGACAAAGGCGGTCCACTTCTTCCTCGCAATCTTACTGGCTATATGGAGAAGAACTTCATCACTGAACAATATCAGCTCGACAGGGGTAGGAGCTCATGGCTTTCGATGTTTAACAGCAAGACCCAAACTGGTAGGAATGCGGAACTCGTGACCATCATCCCCAGCAACACCAATAAGCTATGGGGTGAAGTTCTCCGAGGCATCAATGAATTGTTTGGTTTTGATGCAACAATCCGCGTCAACACTTCAACAGCCGACTCAACCACATCGGCATCCATCTACCTTCAAAACAATTTCGAGCATCAGCTTGATGCTTCCAAGGCCTATTTCAACCTTAATAAGAGCCAGAACTTTGAAGCGTACATTGGTCCGTCAGGTTTGGAGGTCTGCACTGTCTTCAATGGTGCCGGTGATGCCCGCTACTGGATGGCAACCCAGAATTATACCGACTTCGAAAAGGGTGCACAAGATCAGGTGAACTTTGTTCAGAAGCAGAACCCCAATGGCAATTTCTCAACGACATATCCCATCATCTACCGCAAGGGTAGTATTTGGCTTCGCTTTGCTGAAGCGCTCAATGGCGCAGGTTTCCCGGGTTATGCTTTCGCAATCCTTCGTCATGGACTGATTGGCACGGAACAATGGCTACCTTCATCTGACGATGATTATCCCTTCGTTACGTATAAGTATTTCGATCCTACACTTGCTACGCCAGTCGACACGGTGTTCTACGACAACTACGAAGACCTTGTAGCCAGCCTTAGTGCAGGACTCGACACGCTGACTACGGCTGAAGATTCTACCGCATTCATCAATACTCACATGGCTCAGGTAGGCGTCACACGCTCTGAGATAAGCAAAGGGTTAGTCGTGTGCGACTACATCAGTCGTCGCGAGATGCAGAAAGCTAAGAGCGCTCCGTTCCTTAACTTCAACAGCATTTTCCTTCGTGGCGAGAATTCCAACAGAACCCTGTCGATTTATTCGGGCATCACAGAATATAGCTTGGGCACGGTATCAGAATCTAATCCCAATGGCCCGGTAACAATCGGTATTCACGCCCGAGGCAACGGAACTCTGCGCCTCAACGAGCGCCAGTCGACCTTCAATTATGTTGATCAAATCAACAAGATGCTGAAACTGTATGAAGGTGTTCAAGAGCCGCTCACCGAAGCTCAGATCTACGATCCTGAAAACCTACGCACGGTGCAGAAAGCTATTGCCAATCTTATTCTCGATGAGTTGGCTTTGGAAACGAGCTTCGAAGGCAACCGCTTCTTCGATCTTCTCTGCTATAGCCGCTTCATAGGTGGCACGGAAGGTGTTGAGCGTCTGGCTAAGAAGGTAGCTACGCGTAGCGGTGAGCTCGACAACTCTCTCTATTCTCACCTCCTCAATCAAAACAACTGGTACTTCAAGCTTCCGCAATAAGCAAAGCTCTACAGCACCGAAGGCCGAAAAGGACGTAGGAATGCTGTAAAAGCGAAAAACAAAAGCGCACAGGTACGTCGCATAAAAACGACAAACCTGTGCGCATTTTTTATTTTATCCCTTACCAATTTACCTTGCTGGCCCTGTCCTTCATTCCTAAGAAGAAAGGAGGGCGAAAATATACACCTAAGAGAATTAGACGATGCGCCTAAGAGAATTGGATGATGCGCCTAAGAGAATTGGATGATGCGCCTAAGAGAAATTAAGAACTGCCCTAAAACAGCAGTCTTCTTACAAGGCAATTCATTGGTGAGAAATGGAGTAAAAGATTCAAGATAAGCATTAGAAAGTTTCTTTTCAGACAGGCAGTTCATTCAAATGCGAACAAGTATCACGCCAGATTGATATGGAGGTTGGAGGCACTGACGTCAGTCGGAAAATACGCCGTGCAAGAACAGATACAGCATACAATGAGAGACATACCAATCATCGACCTTAACCCCAGCAGTCATCGAATCGTTTTTTCGGAGTTTTTTTTCGATATTGTTTGGCTTGAACTTCTATTTTATGTATCTTCGCACACAAATAGTAACTAACAATCCTAAACGAAAGCAAATGAAAAAACTTCTTCTCGGTGTGTTTGTTGCCGCTGTTTCGCAACTCTCAGCCTTCAGCCAAACTCAAAAAGAAGCTTGGCTAAACCCAGAAATTACACGTGTTGGAACTGAGGCTCCCCGAGCTTCATTTTTCGCCTTCGAGAACGTAGACCTGGCACAGAAGAATGAAAAGAAAGCCAGCAACCGCTACATGTCGCTCGAAGGGAAATGGCGTTTCCAGTTTGTGAAGGACCACAATGCAGCTCCTTCAAACTTCTTTGCCACCAAATTCGACGACTCACAATGGGTCGATTTCCCAGTCCCGGGCCTGTTCGAGTTCGAAGGTTATGGCGACAAGATATACAAGAACGTCGGCTATTCGTGGGACACACAGTTCAACAGCAACCCTCCTTACGTTGAAGAGCGCAACAATTATACAGGCTCCTACCGCAAGAAAGTGACCATTCCAGCCTCTTGGAAAGGTCAGGACATCTATCTCCATGTAGGGTCTGCGACAAGTAATCTTGAGGTCTGGGTCAACGGCAAGCATGTTGGCTACAGCGAAGACTCCAAGATCGAAGCAGAGTTTAATCTCACCAAATACCTTGCCCCTGGGAAAGAGAACCTTATTGCCATGCGCGTCATGCGTTGGTGCGATGGTTCCTATCTCGAGGACCAGGACTTCTGGCGCTTCACGGGTATCGCCCGTGAGGTCTACCTCTACGCACGTCCTAAGGCACACATTCAGGATATCTTCGTGCATCAGGATCTCGTGAACAACTATCGCGACGGCCAGCTTGAAGTGGAAGTCACCGCTCCCAATGCCAAGGGCTGCACGGTGGACTTCGCCCTTACCTCTCCCGAAGGCCGGGAGGCCGGCAGCGGACAGCTTACATTGAAGGCTCAGACTTCTAAATTCAGCTTGACTGTTCCTTCCGCAAAGGCTTGGAGCGCTGAGATTCCTGCCCTCTACAACCTTACAATTGTTTTGAAAAATAAGAAAGGTGATGTTCTTGAGGCTACTACTCAGAAGGTCGGTTTCCGCAACATTAAAATCGAAGGCGGACAGCTTCTTGTCAACGGCCAGCCTATCCTCATCAAGGGTGCCGACCGCCATGAGCTCGATCCTGACGGAGGTTATTTAGTCAGCGTAGAGCGTATGATTCAGGATATCCGCATCATGAAACAGCTGAACATGAATGCCGTCCGTACCTGCCACTATAGCGACGACCCGCGTTGGTACGACCTTTGCGACCAGTATGGCATATACGTCGTAGCAGAGACCAACATCGAAAGCCACGGCATGGGCTATGGCGACAAGACGCTTGCCAAGAACCCCATCTACCATAAGGCACACGTAGAGCGCAACCAGCATAATGTGCATGTGCAGAAGAACCACCCAAGCATCATCTTCTGGAGCCTCGGCAACGAAGCCGGCTATGGCAAAAACTTCGAGGACGCCTACGATGCCGTCAAAGCCATCGACACCTCTCGCCCCGTACAGTACGAGCAAGCCGGACAGAACGGCAAGACCGATATCTTCTGCCCCATGTACTACGGCTATGACAACTGTGAGAAATATGCCCAAGGCAAAAACCCACGCCCCCTCATCCAGTGTGAATATGCTCACGCCATGGGCAACTCCATGGGCGGCTTTGGCGAGTACTGGCGCCTCATTCGCAAATATCCTAAGTACCAAGGCGGCTTCATCTGGGACTTTGTCGACCAAGGCATTAGGGCCAAAAGCCGTGTCACCGGCAAGGAAATCATGGCTTACGGTGGCGACTTCGGCCGCTATCCGGCTACAGACCACAACTTCAACTGCAACGGTGTAATCGCCGCCGACCGCAGACTCCACCCGCACGCCTACGAAGTGCAGTACCACTATCAGGACATCTGGGTTACCGTACCCGAAGGCAAGACGTTGCTCGATGGTGAAGTGGATGTCTACAACGAGTACTTCTTCCGTGGCACCGATGACGTAGAAGCCGTAGCCATCATGCAGACATGGGATGGCGAAAAGATGCACGAAGAAAAGTACACAATCCCCTACCCCATCAAACTGGCTCCTCAGCAACGACAGCATTTCACCATTCCTGCCGATGCCCTCTCGCAAATGAAGCAAGCAGCGGCCGGTAGCAAATGGGCTGCCGTAGCTGTTCAGTTCAGCCTCAAAGCCGACCGCGGCCTGCTCAAGAAAGGCGAAGTCATCGCAAAGGCTCAGTTTGAGCTTAAGCCCTATGCTTTCCCCACTGCCGAGAATGTCATGACAGCTGCAACTCCTGCGCCTGTTGCAAAGGCCAAGAAGGGCGTTGCTGCAGAGCCCGCCGTGGTGAAGGACGAAGCAAAAGCCTGGCTGACACTCTCCGCTAACGGCACCAGCGTAACATGGAACAAGTGGACCGGCAACATCGATTACTTCGACGTCAATGGCAAAGCTGTACTCGAGGACCGCAAGAGCGTGGAGCCCAGTTTCTGGCGTGCCCCCACAGACAATGACTTTGGCGCAGGAATGCAAAACAACTTTGCAGCATGGAAAAATCCCCGTTGGGAAAAGAAGAGCATGGAATACACCCAACTCGACAACCAAAGCGGACAAGTGGTAGTGAAGTATCACTGCGACAAGCTCGAGGCTGAACTCAATATGACTTATGTTCTCACACCAAAAGGCGAACTAATAGTAACAGAAGCCCTTGATGCAGCCGATCACCCCAACTGGCAAATGTATGCCATGGGCATGACTTGGCGCCTGAATAAGGCATACGACGAAGTATGCTACATCGGCCGCGGCCCTGTTGAGAACTACTGCGACCGCAAGGACAATGCCTTTGTGGGTTACTACACCGACAAGGTGAGCAACGAATATTGGAATGGCTACGTCAGGCCTCAGGAGAGCGGTAACCACTGCGACGTCATAGCTTGGAAAATGAAAGCACAAGGTAAGCCCGGCATCACCTTCCTGGCTACAGGCCCGATGGAGGCATCTGCGCTTAACTACGAGATTGACGACCTCGACGACGGACCCCGCAAGGATGCTCACCAGAGCCACAGCGGCGACCTCGTTGCCCGCGACTACACCGTGCTTCAGTTGCGTGCCTTCCAGATGGGTCTCGGATGTGTCAACAGCTGGGGCGCATGGCCACAAAAGCAATTCGTGCCTAAGTACAAAGACCATACATTCACGTATATCGTTCGACCGGAATGAAACATACTCAATCAAAGCAGGCTACTCCCCATGTTCGTTCTTTCTTGGAGCGGACATGGGGTTGGGCTTTAGTCATACCTGCACTCTTAGCCCTCATGGGCTTCTTCCTCTGCAACAGAGAATATGAGATGCTCTTGCGCGCACAAGAGCTCAACCTATGGCTTCCTACAGGCCATTTCTGGGACACGATGATGCAATATCCCGGAGGAGCTGTAAAATGGCTGGCAACCTATCTCACCCAGTTTTTCTACTATCCTGCCTTGGGCGTGAGTTTGCTGTGCCTCTTGTGGTTTCTCATCTGCGTTTTGACAGCATGGTCATACAGGCTCAAAGGACCGTGGGTGGCCCTCACTATGCTCGTGCCGCTTGCGCTGTTGGCCTGCATCTCACAAACGGGCTACTGGATATACTACCAAAAGCTGCCTGGTCACTTTTTTGTCCCGACAATAGGTGTACTCTTTGCCTTACTTTGTCTTGTTGTTCAATGCCTTATCAGCAGGTTCTTGCCAAAAAAGGCTGCCAAATGGACAAGATTGTTGTGGTTGACAATTGTGTGTGTGGCAGGATATCCTTTCTTCGGAGCATGGGCTCTGGGCGCTACAGGGCTATTGGCTATATCGCCCATATTGCATGAAAAGGTCTCTTCTGACGAAAAAAAGACCGACACCGAGGAGCACACATGGAAACGCTGGTTGTTGCCTTCTTCGCAAGATGAGGGAATGGCCGTTCGCTTAGGGCTTGCCATATTACTGATTGCTGCTGTCCCACAGATATATTATCAGCAGTTGTTTGCAATGACTAAGCGTGGGCTAATCTATTTAGCCGCCATGCCTTCTTTCTGCTATAGCAATGAATCATTCCCTTCGTACCACCTCCCCTACTACGCCATCATCGCTGCATTCATTGTATTGGCTCTCACAAGCTTGTTTAGCACATCTTTCCTGAAACTGCGGAAGGTATGGCTTAGCGCATTGCTGACCGTTTGCCTGTTGGCCGTTGCCATCGTCGGCGTGAAAGCTGTGTGGTACCACGACGTCAACTTCCAAAAAGAACTGGCCATGAACCGGGCCATCGAAGAGCTCGATTGGGAACGTGTGCTGACCATTGCCCGACAACCAAGCGACGTCAAGCCCACAAGGCAAATGGTCATGTACAAGAACCTTGCCATTTTCAGGCTCGGACGTGCTGGCGATGAGATGTTTTTCTACCCCGAAGGATCCACGGAACAGAATGCACCGTGGAAAGTGCGCATGACGCAGATTGGCGCAAAGCTAATCTACTATCACTATGGAAAAGAGAATTTCTGCTATCGCTGGTGCATGGAAGACGGCGTAGAATTTGGATGGAAAGTGGAACATCTGAAATTCATGGCTCGAAACAGCCTCTTGAACAAGGAATGGACCGTAGCGCGTAAATACCTCGATCTGCTCAAAAAAACAACATTTCATAAGCCGTGGGCCGAACGTTACGAGAAATATCTCTCTACGCCCGAAGCCTTTGACTTAGAAAAATTGGAAGCATCCGTGAAAAACGGCAAGCCATTGATGGATGACGAAGGAATGAAAGAGTTCGCCCCTATCATGCACCTGATGACTTATCCCGACCGCCTCGACGGAGACAATTCACTCGTCGAAATGTATCTGATTCAGACTTTTGGCAAAGGCAACGGCGATGACCCGTTGTTCCAGGAAATGACCTTGATCGGATCATTATACATGAAAGATATTTCTCTTTTTTGGCCACGCTTCATGAAGTACGCCACATTGCACACCCAAGAACACATGCCGCGCCATTATCAGGAAGCTGCATACCTCTACGGACATTTAGAAAACAATGTGGATATCAGCAAGATGCCGTTCGACCAAGAGGTGCACGACAGCTACGAACGTTTCATGAAGTTCAATGAACAATGCGGTCCTATGAGCGAAGAACAAAAAGCCATCGCATTCTTCCCGCAGTTTGGCAACACATTCTACTATTTCTACTTCCTTGTGCGAAACCAAAAGACCAACTAACACACGACGACTCCAAGATTATGATCAATTCAAGAATAATCTCATCGATAAAGGCCCTGTGTCTCGTTATTTCTGTTGCGATTCTATCGCAACTCATCCTCGCTTGCACAGCCAAAGTGCCCTCAACATTCACCGAGGACAAAGACACTCCCACCATCTACCCCGACTACATCGGCGTAACCGTACCCATCAACATTGCCCCGCTCCACTTCCATATCGACCATGACAGCACGGCCACCGACTTCGTCACTCGCTTCACGGCCGGCGGTAAAGAATGGGTAGTTGCAGGGGAAAACGTACGCCCAGGGCTTAAGAAATGGCACAAAATGATTGATGCTGCTCTCGCAGCAAATGGCGACATAAATGTTGACGTCTTTGTAAAGGCCAACAATGCATGGCTCAAGCATAAGACTTTCAACATCACTGTCTCTAACGACAGCATTGATCCATACATCTCCTATCGCCTCATTTCGCCATCGTATGTGACTTACGAAGATCTCACACTAAACCAACGTTGCCTCGAGACGTTCGAAGAGAGCCTGATCTATGGCAATATGATTAACTCCGACGAAGAAAATGGACAATGTATTAATTGTCATCATGCACAATGGTATAATCCAGAACGCATTCAGTTCCATGTTCGTCAACATCTCGGAGGTACAGTAATAGCTTATGACGGCAAAATCCAGAAAATTGACCTCAAGACAGACTCCACCATCTCTGCAGGAGTCTATCCTTCCTGGCATCCACGCAAACCATGGATTGTATACTCCACAAACAATACAGGACAAAGCTTCCATACACGGGATGTACAAAAGATTGAGGTTCAAGACACAAAATCCAACCTCATCTTCTACGACCTCGAGAACAACACCGTCACTCCTATCACTCGCGACAGCACAGATCTCGACTGCTTCCCTTTCTGGAGTCCTGATGGTAAATATATTTACTATGTAAGTGCACACTGGGAGAAAATTGACACCTTGGTAGGATTGGATTTTGAGCTCATCAAGAATTACAAATCACTCCAATACAACCTCTATAGAAAAGCCTTCAATGAGAAGACTTTAACATTCGGTCCTCGCGAGCTCGTCTATAATGCCGTTGCCCGAAACCGAAGTGTAACGCTGCCGCGTATCTCTCCAGACGGCCGATGGCTCATGTTCACACAAGGCCAATTCGGTGTATTCCATATTTGGCATAACGATGCTGATCTGTTTCTTATGGACTTAAATAAACAAGTCCCTGTACCTGAACCAACGGCATTTAACATTGTCACTCCGGAGAATTTACCTGAGGAACTTTTACCCACTATGGCCAACAACATTGAACGCGAAGCTATTGCCGACAGCCTTCGGGAAGCGGCAGGATCACAATATCCTCTTCCCGATAACATTCGCTGTATTGATGAACTTAATTCGCATGACGTAGAAAGTTACCACTCGTGGTCAAGCAATGGCTGCTGGGTCATCTTTTCATCGCGACGCGATGATGGCAACTTCACACGCCCCTTTATTGCACATTTCGACGGTAAAGGTCATTTTTCTAAACCTTTCGAATTGCCTCAAGACAATCCTCAGTTCCATCGCCAATTCATGCGCAGCTACAACATACCAGAGTTCCTTGCTGGCCCCGTCACCATCCGACCTCAAGAATTTGCAGCTATCATAAAAAAGGACGCCACTAAAGCCAAACTTAATATAAAATAAAGTTCAATTGCACAGATAACTCAAAGAGAGTGTTAAGGAAGCGGCAATAGTTTCATTTATTAATTCTCTTGATTACTACTCATGAATAATCCCATTAAAGTCCTGTTTGTTGCGACTCTGTCGCAACTCACCCTGTCATCTCCCGCTCTCTATGCCCAAGGCACATTGGAAGACTACAACCGCGCCTACTCGCTTTCGCGCACCTTCAACTGGACAAAAGTAAAGAATCATGTCGACGATGCCCGATGGCTGCCAAATGGCCAGTTCCAGTACCATCTCACCGATGGTGCTCATGGTGCTTGGCATTTCGGCCAAATAAATGCCGACGGCACCATTACCCTCGCCGACTCCACCTCTGCCTCTCCCATCACACCTCCATCCAACGAAAGTGCGTGGCGATTTAATCGCCGCGACAATCGCAACCAACGCACCCGCTTCATTGCCAACCCGTCAAAGCGCCGCCAAGAACGTCATTGGATGGAAACGGATGACGAGCGCGGGGCTGACCCCATCCTCTCTCCTGACTCATCACTCGTTGCCTTCATCCGCAACGACAACGTCTACGTAGCCAACCCTGATGGCAGCAACGCACGTGCCCTCAGCACCGAAGGAACCATCAGCCATTATTTCAGCAGTTATATCCAATGGAGCCCTGATAGCCGTTATGTCGCCGTTAATCGCATCCGCCCCATTGACAAACGCTATGTTTACTATGTCGAGTCCTCCCCAGCCGACCAGCTTCAGCCCATCCTCCATAAGCAAGAATATGCAAAACCAGGTGATGAACTTGCTCAGAAGACACCATACATCTTCGAGGTAGCCACAGGCCATGCCGTCACTCCCGCACCTGACCTCATAACCAACCAATACGCCCTTGATGGTCCCCAATGGTGTGATGACTCCCACGCCATTCGTTTCGAGTACAACCAACGGGGTCACCATCTCTACCGCGTCTACGAAATGAACGTCGAAGGACAAGTTCGTACTCTCATTCAAGAGAAAGAAGAGAAATACGTCCGCTACTCCAACAATTTCCGTCGCAACCTCCAGGGCGACAGCCTCATCCTTTGGCTCTCCGAACGCGACGGTTACCCTCACCTTTATCTCTTCAACACTACAACTTTCCACAAAAGCAAAAACAAGAAATCCTCCTCTAAGGCCAGCCAATCCTCCTCACGTTGGGCGGGCGGCGTATTCACTCCCTCTTCCGTCGAATGTCCCTTCAAGCAGCTCACTTCAGGTAATTGGTGTGTTCGTCGCGTCATCCATATCGACGAGGACCGGGGCCTTCTTTATTTCACGGCAAACGGTCGCAATCCTAACGAGGACCCTTACCATATTCATTACTACCGCATAGGTCTTGATGGCAAAAACCTCGTTGACCTCACCCCCGAACAGGGCAACCACAACGCCCGCTTCAACAGCGACTATTCTGCCCTCATCGACACCTATTCCACCCAAGACACTCCACCTGTCACCAAAGTCAGAGTGCTTGGCGATTTCATCGCCGAGAAGAACCCCGCTAACCAATCCTCTAAACAGCAAAAAGCGCTCGGCGATTTTATCACCGAAGCCACCCTCGCCACAGCTGACATCACCGACCTCCTCGCAGCAGGCTGGAGCACGCCTGAGATATTCGTAGCTCCCGGCCGAGATGGTCAGACCTCTTTGTGGGGCATCATCCAACGTCCCACTCACTTCGATCCCACAAAGAAATACCCCGTCATCGAGTATATCTACGCAGGACCTGGCGACAGCTACACCCCAAAGTCCTTCCAACCCTTTAACTACTACACCACGGCACTTGCCGAACTCGGATTTATCGTTGTCCAACTCGACGCAATGGGCACCAGCAATCGAGGTAAGAAGTTCGAAGAAGTATGCTACAAGAACCTCAAGGATGCGGGATTCCCCGACCGCATAGCATGGATCAAAGCTGCTGCCGCTAAATATCCCTACATGGACATAGACCACGTCGGTATCTACGGTTGCTCGGCAGGCGGTCAGGAAAGTACAGCGGCCGTTCTCTTCCATGGCGACTTCTACAAAGCCGCCTATAGCGCATGCGGCTGTCATGACAACCGCATGGACAAAATATGGTGGAACGAGCAATGGATGTCCTACCCCATCGACTCATCCTACGTCGAATGTTCCAACGTCGAGAACGCCTACCGTCTCGAACGCCCGCTAATGCTCGTCGTCGGTGAGCTCGATGACAATGTCGACCCTGCCAGCACCATGCAAGTTGCCAACGCACTTATCAAAGCCAACAAGCCTTTCGAACTCGTTGTCATACCCGGTGCCCATCACACCGTAGGTGAAGCTTATGGCGAGCACAAGCGCTACGATTTCTTCGTCAAGCATCTCCTTGGTGTAGAACCTCCTGCCTGGTCTTCCGTAAAAACCCATTAATCTGTTACCTTTTCCACAAAGCCCGTGGATTAGCAACCGAAATATGACATCCCTTTTATCCAATCAGCAACTTACACTCTGGCACGACCTCCTCACTGCCGCTCACCACATCATCATCACCTGCCACCGAGGCCCCGACGGCGATGCCATCGGCTCCACTACCGCCATCGCCTCATGGCTACGACGCCGCTATTCCTCGGCCGACATCCACATCATAGCTCCCAATATCTTCCCCGATTTCCTCAAGTGGATTCCCGGGGCGGACGAAATCCTCATCTATGATGGTCACGAAGCCGAGGTACGTCCCATCGTGGAGGCAGCCGACCTTATCATTTTGTGCGACCATGGCGAGCTCAAGCGCATGAGCACCCTTGGCGACATCATCCGTCCCGTCTTACCCATCGGAGGCGGTAAAGACGGTGCCGTCCGCTGTATCATGATCGATCACCACCTCGACCCTGAACCTGGCATTGCCGACCTCGTCATCTCTCACCCCGAGCTCTCTTCAACCTGCGAAGTCATCCTCCGTGTCATCCTTGACCTCGAGCCAACCTCGCTGCCCACGCTAACCATCAACCCGTCCCCCCTCGCCTCTTCGGCCTCTTCTACCCTTTCCCCGTCCCCCCCAGCCTCCTCCTCCCCTTCCTCTGCCACTTCACCGTCCCCCTCTGCTCTCTCCTCCCATCCCAGTCGGATGGACGGCGTATTAGCCGAAGACTCTCCCCTCCCCCTCCTTACCCACGACGAAGCCGTCTCTCTCTACACGGGCATGATGACCGACACTGGAGCCTTCACCTACGCCAGTTCCCGCCCTGAGATTTACGAACTCATCAGCCTCCTCCTCCGCTTTGACATCGACAAAGACAAGATATACCGCAACATCTTCTATACCTATAGCCCCAACCGCATGAAACTCATGGGCTATATGCTTTACGTAAAACTCGATGTCTGGAAGAAAGCTCACACTGCCATCATGACACTCACCAACGCCGAACGACGCCGCTTCGGCATCCTCAATGGCGATACCGAAGGCCTTGTGAACCTACCACTCCAGATTCTTGGCATCAAACTCTCTGTCTTCCTTCGCGAAGACACCGAACACCCCTGTATCCGTGTCTCGCTCCGTTCCGTTGACGACTTTCCATGCAACGAGATGGCGGCCGAATTCTTCGGCGGCGGAGGCCACAAAAACGCAGCCGGCGGCGAAGTATGGGGCACTATGGACGAAGCCATCGTCCTCGTCAAGAAAGCCGTCCAGAAATACATGCCCCTCCTCAAAGTTTAAACCAAACAACCTAACATAATGAAAAGAATTCTCTCCCTCTTCGTCTTGTATGTTGCGACTCTGTCGCTTCCCCACCCCCTACAAGCCTCAACCCCTCACCTCGACGGTGTCCCCTACACCGAGGCCACTCAGCACTCTGCCCGCGTTCTTGACCAGATCATCAAAGTCAACAACTACTGGCAAGCCCACAACACCCCCTACGTCCGTTCCTTCTGGGACCACGCCGCCTACCACACAGGCAATATGGAAGCCTACCGCCTCACAGGCCGTGCCGACTGGTACGCCTACACCGACAAATGGTGCAGACATAATGAATGGAAAGGTGCCAAGTCTGACGACCGTGCCAACTGGAAATACAAGACCTACGGCGAAGGTCAGGACTTTGTCCTCTTCGGCGACTGGCAAATCTGCTTCCAAACCTATATAGATATGTACAACCTCGTGCCTGCTCCCTACAAAGTAGCACGTGCCATCGAGGTCATGAGCCACGAATGCAGCATGACCGACACCCACTTTTGGTGGTGGGCCGATGCCCTCTACATGGTCATGCCCGTCATGACGAAGATGTACAAGCTTACCGGCGAGATCAAGTATCTCGACAAGCTCTACGACAACTTCCTCTGGTCCGACAGCCTGATGTACGACAAGGAAGAACAGCTCTACTACCGCGACGCCAAATATATCTACCCGAAGGTCAAGACCGCCTGCAACGGTGGCAAGAGCTTCTGGGCACGCGGCGACGGATGGGTCCTCGCAGGTCTCGCCAAAGTCCTTGCCGATATGCCCCACGACTATAAGAACCGCCCCATCTTCGTGCAGCGCTTCCGTGAGTTGGCCGAAGGCGTAGCCCGTGTGCAGCGCCCCGACGGATATTGGAGCCGCAGTATGCTCTGCGAAGACGATGCGCCTGGACCCGAAACATCAGGTACAGCCTTCTTCACCTACGGCATGCTTTGGGGCGTCAACAACGGATATCTCGACCGTGAGCGCTTCAACCCCGTCATCATGAAAGCCTGGAAATACCTCTCCGAGACAGCTCTCCAGCCCGACGGAAGCATAGGCTTCGTACAGCCCATCGGCGAGAAGCCCGACCCCACCAAGACTGTCGATGCCCACTCCCAAGCTCCCTTCGGCACTGGTGCATGGCTCCTCGCAGCCTGCGAGATGGTCCGCTACATCAATGCTGATCCCTTAGTTCCCACTCCCGACCCTCTGGACACTAAACGCTCCGCTCTCAACTCCATCTACCACCACACCCCCACCATACCCGCCTCAGGTCGAGTGGGCGACGCATTTATCGCCACCACAGGCTCCGCCACCCCTGCTGACCCACTCCTTCGCAACGTCGGCCACGAAAGCCTTGGCTCCTACGAGATCCAGAACCCCACAGACGACAATATCGCACAAGTCATTCAGCTTACCGACATGGCCACCCTCTGCAAGGCCAACGTCGCCGTCGCCCGCGAGTTCTTTATCCTTGACTCCGACCGCAACGAAGTGCCCTACCAGATTACTCACGACGGCCGCGTCATCGTCTTCGCTTCCATACGCCCCCACTCCAGCATCACCCTTACCATGTACAAAGGCCAGCCTCTTGACTACGAGCTCACCTGCAACGGACGCATCTACCCCAACCGCTGGGATGACCTCGTCTGGGAGAACGACCGCTGTGCATGGCGCTTCTATGGCCCCGACGCCCATAAGCACATGAAGAACCCCGCCTATGGCTTTGACACCTTCACGAAGAACACATCCCACCCCATTCAGGATCAGCTCTATCACAACGAGCTCACATCCTACACGGTCAACAGCCGCATGCAGCGCGCCAAGAGCCCCCTCAACTGGAACGAAGTGCACCGCGGCTACACCTACCACCGCAACCATGGTGCAGGGATGGACGCCTACACCGTAGGCCCGACACTCGGTGCCGGCGCTGCAGCCCTCATGACCACAAAGTCTCAAGACCTTATATACCCATTATATTATGAGAAGGCTGAAATTCTGGACAACGGGCCTCTCCGCTTCACCGTCCGCATGACCTTGCCCGCCCAACCAAAGAGTGCGCTCGGCGGTTCTCACTCTGAATCTAAAGACTCTATCCACGAGATACGCCTCATCACCCAGGACTGCGGCAGCCATTTCGCCCGCGTAGAAATCACCTACGAAGGTCTTACGGAGCCGACACCCGTCTGTGCTGGAATCGTCGTCCACGAATCAGCCCCCGACGCCTACGTTCTCAACCAGGAAGAAGGCTTTGTTACATATGCTGAACCCCTTGACAACGCCGACAAGCGCATGAATGGCGAGCACTACCTCGGCATCTTTGTGCCTGGAGTTGACAAGGGACAAGTGAAAATGGGCAATGCCAAAAAGACAAAGAAGAAGGGAAAGAACTCGTCAACTCATCAACTCATCAACTCATCAACCAAAGCACAATATCTCCCCCTGCCCGAGAAGCGTTCCGGCGGCATAGGCCACGCCATCATCCAGACCACCTACACCCCAGGCCAACCCTTTGTCTACTACACCGGCAGCGCTTGGAGTCTCTATGACGTACCTACCCGTGCCATCTGGCAGCAGACACTACGGAATGAGAAGGCCATCCTCACCAATGGTCTCCGTCTCGTAGAGCACTAACCCCAACCGACTAATTCATAATTGATAATTCATAATTGATTCCTCTCCTAATCAGTAATTCTTCACTCATTTCGACATAACCTATCATGTCTGGCAACGCATGGCCGACGACATCGACATCAACCACCTCGAACGCCTCGAACGCTACAAATACTAATCATTTCACTGACCGCGAGTTGGAAACGAAGCGTCTGCAACTGAACTTTGAGAATGGAGTACTCCATTCTTATCTTACCTCAGCGCATGGGTAAGACGTCCCTCGTGAAAAAAGTGAAGGCCATCACCGAGAGCCCCATCTTTAAGGTAGTGTATATGGATATCTAAAATGTTGCACAGAACATGAATAAACGAACTATCATCACCATTCTGCTCGCCGTCATAGCCATGGCGGGCAAGGCTCAGACTGTCAAGATAGCTACCATCAAAGGTTATTCGCCAGCACTCGACAATAGTACTGTGGCAGCGTGTTTTATTGAAAATATGCGCGTCGCATCCGACACGGTTTCCGGTGGACACTTTACCCTTTCAGTTCCTGTAGAAAAGCTGAATCAGTGTTATATTTTTCTAAGGGGCAAGGGTTGTCCCAACTATCTGATGACACTTTACTTGAAGCCTGATGTGACAATCAGCCTAACTGGCTCCGACTGTCTTTACCCCTTATGGCAAGTGGACAGCCCCGTGGCAGAACAACGAACACAGAACCGAATCGTAGAGCATACAAGCGAAACCATCAGAGAGTATCTCTTGCTCAATCTGGCTGATGCACCTTGGGAAAAGTTGGAACCACTTTGCACAAAGCTCTTTAAACAAACGATGGACATCCTTCCGTCGCTACCCGTAGATGCAGCATCACTTTCAGAACTGGAACTTGTAGCACGACATGCAAAGAACACGAAAGACTTTCCCTATAAGCAACAGCTCGAAGAACTGTTTGCAGCTACTGTGGCCCGCGCTCCAAAAGGTTTTGAGCAGGAACTGACGATGATTCACTCTTTTGTCTATCCTACACATGTTCAGCAGGTAGGGGAAGAAGCCGTTGATGCCGAACTTTTTGACATGAACGGCCAACGGCACAACCTGTTCGAAGCTTTATCCGACGGACGCTACGTCCTGCTTGACTTTTGGAATCTTGGCTGTGGTCCGTGTAGGATGGCCGAGCCCGAGATGCGTGCTGTCTATGAAAGAATGAAAGATAGACTGGAAATTATTGGCATCAATCAAGACAAGCCCTCTGCATGGCAAGAGAGCGACTGGAGCAAGAAGATTGTCTGGAAGAACTGGAACGACGGGAAAATGGGTAAAGGAGGTGTCGGAAGCCGCTATTGCGACGAGGATGCCATACCATACTATGTACTTCTTTCGCCCGAAGGTCGTATCGTCTGGAAGTCTGTTGGCTACGGGCAGGGCATGTTCTTAGGAATGGCCGAGACCATCAATGGCCCCAAGCAAGATAACAGCCCGAACTTGTCATTGGCTGTTCGCCATATCAATGTCTGTCCTGACAGAACGACTATTGCTTTCCGCTACTATGGGAAGGAAGGCTACTGGTTCCGCATTGTCGGCGATTCATACCTCACAACCAATGGAAAGCGATACAGGGTGACAGCAACAGACGGAATTAAACTTGGCGAGGAGACCGTTCCAAATATGAAAGCATCCACGGCCACCGAAGGCATCATGGGAGACATGTACTACTGCGACTTCACCCTTACCTTTGAACCATTTGAAACCATTCCCACCACCTTTGATTTCAAAGAAGGAGACAGCAAAGACGCTTTCGTCATACGCAACATTACAATTGAAAAATAAGCCTTAAAAAAGAAAACCACCTCACCGTGTAGCTCACCTTCATAGCAACGGCAGTGGGAAGGTTGTAACAAGAGCTGAACTCGACATCTCTTGCTGGTAGTTATGCATTCGCCCATCATATCCGTCATCGGCAATGGCGTGTACTTTTTGAAATAGGTAACCTTTGTTCATGGTATTGCAGCTTTGTGGCAAAAACAAAGGTAAAAAAAAAGGCTGAAGCCCAAGTGAAGGGCTTCAGCCTTTTTTTGTTTCGTGAAAAAGATTTTACGGACAGCAACAATTAAATTCGCAACTGTCCGTTAAACACTATTTTGGTCTTTCTAAGTTTTTACAACAAAGCATTTAGGAATGTCGACAATAGCAGACATGCCCGAAGCTCGCCTTCTGAGATCGGTTGGTCTGCGAACTGCGAAAATCAACTATACTGACAAGCCCTTTTCATTCCCTTTTTATTGCCCTCTGCATATAAGGGAAACAGGACACGCGCCCAGCCGATTTGATTATTCCATGACCTTGGAACAATCATTCGATGGTCATGGAATGATTGTTCCAAGGTCATGGAATAATCAACACGCCCATATGTGTCGCGGTCTTCAACCAAATAAAACCGCTTAAAGGGCCTGGCTTAATGGCCTCAACGCTGGATGATATTTCCATTCTTTTAATGGACTGCTGCCCGAAAGCATACGAAGGATCTTGGTAAACTCCTTACCAACTATTGAATCCAGCGGATGATGCTGCACGAAAGTATACGGTGGAACTTGTCAAAAGGCTGAAGTTGAGAATAAGGAAGTTAAGCCGCCATGCGATCAATAACTAAATGCTCGGACACGCTGGCGCTGATAGTAATGGTCCTTATGGTCAACAGAGTTAGTGTTTTTGGACGTATTCAGCGGACATTAACCGATTAAATTAGCCATGCAACGACAGGATTACCTAAACTCTTTTGTAACAAATAAAGCTCAATAATATCTGTTTAACGATGAAAAAGGGAAAAAAGATATGCTTAATGCCTAACTTATTGGAAAAAAGCTTACCTTCGTACCGAATAAGCCGATGCCAGTCATCAGTCACAACGTTTACAGCCATCATTATGCCTATAAGACTATTCAGATTATTATTACTCTTCACGCTCGTTTTTACGCCAGTGTACTCTCAAGCCCAAACGGGATGGAGCGGCATGTTGTCGAGTGTATTGAAAACGGGACAGGCGCTGACAATCACCGATGAGCAACTCGCTGAAACGGTGCGAGAAGCCATTGAGGTCATGGACAAGGAATATGCCGTTTGCTCACCCAACAACAAGTATACAAAGCGATTATCAAAGTTGACAAAGAACATGGAGTATGTCGAAGGCATAGAGCTGAACTTCAAAGTCTATCAAACCAAAGAGGTGAATGCTTTTGCTTGTCCAGACGGCAGTGTCAGAGTTTATTCCGCATTGATGGATATCCTTTCAGACGACGAGCTCCTTGGTGTTATCGGCCATGAAATTGGGCATGTAGCCTTGCGCCATTCAAAAAAGGCATGGCAATGGGCGCTTTTACGTAGCGCAGCCTCCGATGCTATCGGTGCGGTCAGCGAGACATGGTCAAATCTTTCGGACACCGTATTAGGTGACATCTTTAGTGCTGCCATTACGGCAAAACATTCGCGTGAGCATGAAAGCCAGGCTGACAATTACGGATATGATTTCTTAAAGGAATGCGGCATGAACCCTTGGGCTATGGGCAAAGCGTTCATGAAGCTGAAAGCGCTCTCCCAGCAAAAAAACAACTCTCGTATACAAAAATGGTTACAGGTTTTTTCCTCCCACCCCGACTTCGACACGCGCATAGAACAGATGCGCCTACGAGCGCAGGAAGACGGCTATGAAACAGACGACCTTTAAGATATATTATAGGCACCAGCACAGCGAGGCACCAAGTCACAGGTACCAATGATTTCCCTGTGACTTCGAGTACTATATTCGTTTATTTAGGAATGACATAGCAGTTGCGAAAAAGCTCCTGCGGACCATGGAACTTATTCCTATCAAATGAACAAACTGCTATGCCATTCCCTGTTAGTAATTCTGAATATAGGAATTTAACGCCCTACTTCAACCCGCCCCATGTGCCGCGAATAGGCTTACACTGAACGTAGCACGACGAGCAATTGAATACTTTATAAAGGTTTCCATCATACTCCTGGAACACTTCAACACCACGTTGGAACGAATCCCATCCGCCTGACGCAAGAATATACAGGTACGTGACTTCACCGCCTGTAAGCGGAGCATCCTGAACACGATTGGGCGAGATGGTCATTTCCACCGTGTATGGTTCTTCAGGCGCATAGGCATTCGTGTTCGTTGCTCCTTTCAGGAGAGCTGCTGCCATGTAACGTTGGATATAGCCATCATTCTCAGGGCTATATTCTGATGGCACCAATTTCGTCTTCAGTATTCTTACAATGCCACTTACCGTAGCATCGCTGTTGCAAAGCAGCTGTAGGCACTTTTCACCTGTGGAAGCATTACGGGCATAAATTTCTATAGCCATAGGTATCATTGCAGCAGTTCCTTGTACAGACTTGCCAAGTAAACCTTCATATACCGCTTTAAACTCAGTATAACCGGATGGAATATTCGTGAACTCGACCCATGCCGTAGCGTTCTTATGTTCTGTTCCATTCACATCAATACTTCCCTTGACCGTATAACTGTGATTTCCATAAGTGATTGTGTTGCCTTCAACATTGGCCGTTTTCTTTTCTTCATTCACCAATGATGACCACTTATCCTTATCACCAGCCCCAGATTCATCCGATTCACACATGCCTGCTGTAAAAGTCACAAAGGCTAAGCCTGATAAGAGAAATAACAGACTTTTGGATAAAAATTCTTTTTTCATAGACTTGAAAATTTAAAGATAAGAAACGGATTTAAGATAATGTAAACATATAATTATCTTTCCGCAAATATAAATATAAAAAGGATATGCAAGGAAAAAGACGAACAAAAAATGAAGAAAAGAAAGCAAAAAACAGAAAATTCTTGCACATATTAGAGATTTTTGAGCATATTAAGCCTACGATTGAAAAAACTTTTTAATTTTGCAGGCAGTATTCTTCAACAGATTTATTTAATTCAACATTTAACATTCTAACCACCATGATCCTACCAACCGTATTCTGGCTCGTGCCCTTAGCCTCCATCGTAGCGCTGGGCATGGCCTACTATTTCTTCCGCTCGATGATGCGGGCGGACGAGGGCACGCCTCGTATGCGTGAGATTGCCAGCTACGTGCGTAGCGGCGCTATGTCGTATCTGAAGCAGCAGTACAAAGTCGTCACCATCGTCTTCGTCGTACTGGCCGTCATCTTCGCCTTTATGGCATACGTGCTGAAATGGCAGAACCCGTGGGTGCCCTTTGCCTTCCTCACAGGCGGTTTCTTCTCGGGACTGGCAGGCTTCTTCGGCATGAAGACGGCCACCTACGCTTCAGCCCGCACCGCCAACGCAGCTCGACAGAGCCTCGACGGCGGCCTGCGCATCGCCTTCCGCTCGGGTGCCGTCATGGGCCTGACTGTGGTTGGCCTCGGTCTCTTGGATATCGCCCTGTGGTTCTTCGTCCTCTCCTTCTTCTATCAGGGCGATCACATGGCGCTAATCACCATAACGACGACGATGCTGACCTTCGGCATGGGCGCCTCTACGCAGGCGCTGTTTGCCCGTGTCGGCGGCGGTATCTATACGAAAGCAGCCGACGTGGGTGCCGACATCGTAGGTAAGGTCGAGGCCGACATCCCCGAGGACGACCCACGCAACCCGGCGACGATTGCCGACAACGTAGGCGACAACGTAGGCGACGTAGCGGGTATGGGCGCCGACCTCTACGAGAGCTACTGCGGCTCCATCCTCTCCACGGCAGCCCTCGGCGCAACGGCCTTTGCCATGAGCGGCGAGATGCAGATGAAAGCCGTCATAGCCCCGATGCTTATCGCTGCCGTGGGCGTCTTCCTCAGCATCTTTGGCATCTACCTCGTCCGCACCAAGGAGGGCGCCACGATGCGCGACCTGCTGCACTCGCTCTCCGTGGGCACCAATGTCTCAGCCGTGCTCATCGCCGCAGCCACCTTCGCCATCCTCTATCTCCTCGGCATCGACAACTGGCTCGGCCTCTCGTTCTCCGTCATCACAGGTCTGGCTGCCGGCGTCATCATCGGGCAGGCTACGGAGTATTACACCAGCCACTCGTACAAACCTACGCAGAAGATCTCTGAGGCGGGCCTGACGGGTTCGGCCACCGTGATTATCAAAGGCATAGGCACGGGCATGATCTCGACGTGCATCCCCGTCGTCACCATCGGCGTGGCCATCATGCTCAGCTACCTCTGCGCAAACGGCTTCGACACAGCCATGTCGGCCGAAGCGCTGTCGAAAGGCCTCTACGGCATCGGTATCGCCGCCGTAGGTATGCTCTCGACGCTCGGCATCACACTGGCCACCGACGCCTACGGACCCATCGCCGACAATGCCGGTGGCAACGCTGAGATGAGTGAGTTGGGCGAAGAGGTACGCCATCGCACCGATGCCCTCGACGCCCTCGGCAACACCACGGCCGCAACAGGCAAGGGCTTTGCCATCGGATCGGCAGCACTCACGGCACTCGCTCTCCTGGCTTCGTATATCGAGGAGGTGAAGATAGCCATGGAGCGCACCGGCGCCACGCTGACCAACCTCCGCGGCGAGGTCATCAGCGCAGCCCAGGCTACCATCCCCGACTTCATGAACCACTTCCAGGTGACGCTGATGAATCCTCGCGTGCTCGTGGGAGCTTTCATCGGCGCCATGGCAGCTTTCCTGTTCTGCGGCCTCACGATGGAAGCCGTCGGACGTGCTGCCCAAAAGATGGTGGAGGAGGTGCGCCGGCAGTTCCGCGAGATCAAAGGCATCCTCGAAGGTAAGGCAACGCCCGACTACGGCTCGTGTGTCGAGATCTCTACGCGTGCTGCCCAGCACGAGATGATCTTCCCGTCGCTGCTGGCCATAGCCATACCCATCGTCGTGGGCATCGTGCTCGGCGTGGCTGGCGTCTTGGGTCTGCTCGTCGGCGGACTGGCCTCCGGTTTCACGCTCGCAATCTTCATGGCCAATGCCGGCGGTGCCTGGGACAATGCCAAAAAGATGGTCGAGGAAGGCAACTTCGGCGGCAAGGGCTCCTTCGCCCACAAAGCCACCATCGTCGGCGATACCGTCGGCGACCCCTTCAAGGACACCAGCGGCCCCTCGCTCAACATCCTCATCAAGCTCATGTCTATGGTCAGCATCGTCATGGCCGGCTTGACGGTGGCCTTCTCGTAAACCGAGAATTGCTCGTTGATACCAAAAGCCAAGATTGTTAATAGCAATTTTAGACTATATCCATAAATCACAAAGACACGGAGAAACAGCAACTCTGTGTCTTTGTATTTGAAGAACAAACGAATAGATAATCTTTAATATGGGCAGATTTTTATTAGCAATAGTCTTATTGCTTTCCAGTGTCTCAAGTATAGCACAAAGCCAGCGAACATTGCGCGTGTTGGCTATCGGAAACTCGTTCTCGGAGGATGCCGTAGAGCAATATCTCTGGGAGTTGGGCAAAGAGGCGGGCATCAACTTTGTCATCGGAAACGCCTACCGCGGAGGATGGAGCCTGGCAGCGCATTGGAAAGACGCCTCGACGCGAGCGGCCGACACAGAGTACCGCAAAGTAGTCAACGGCCGCCGCACGAACCTAGGCAAACGGACCATCAAGGACATCGTTACCGATGAGCCGTGGGATGTCATCACCCTTCAGCAAGTGAGTCAGGAGGCGGGACGCGAAGAGAGCTACGAGCCGAGCCTCAGCCTGATGATTGGTTACGTCAAGGCACTGGCGACGAACGACTCTGTGCGCCTCGGCTTTCATCAGACGTGGGCTTACGCGCAGGACTCCAACCACGGCGGCTTTGCCTACTACGACCGCAACCAGTTCCTGATGTATGCCAGCATCGTAGCGGCCGTGGAGGAAGCGATGCAAAACCATAGAGGCGACCTGCAATTCTATATTCCCGTGGGAACAGCTATTCAGAACGCCCGCACGACAGAACTTGCAGACCCGGTCATTGGCGACGCTCAGCCCGTCAACCGCGAACTGACGCGCGACGGCTTCCATCTCAACTACACCATTGGCCGTTACATCGCAGCCTGCACATGGCTCGAAGCACTGACGGGAATATCATCGGTTGGACTGAAATCACGGCCAAAAGGCGTGACGCCCGTGCAGGCAGAACTGGCTCAGCGGGCCGCCCATGCCGCTATCGAGGTGCCAGTGGCTGTGACACCGTAAAGATTCCCTCTCCTACGCCGAGAACGGACAGAAGAGAGGAGGGCTGTAGCTGCGAGGGGGCCTCTCTTTAGGCGAGAGCGGAACTATTGCATCAGAATCCACAGAAGAATCATAGGGTGAACGCGTGCCGAAGTTGAGAGCACGACATCGCTCTGATATACGCTGTTCTTGGAATAGACGCGATTGTCGCGGTAGGTGAAGAGAACATCGCTCTGATAGGGTGAGGTGCGGGCGTACATCTTACCGTCGCTCCAAGTGGCTATGATGTCGCTGTCGTACGACGAGCGTCCGCGATAAATCTTGCCATTGCGATAAGTCAGCAGGACATCGTCCTGGTAACTGCTATTGCCCTTGTAAAGGCTTGTGCCATCGAAGCGAACTACCACATCAGACTGATAAGAGGAATTACCCTTATACACTCGGCCACCCTTTATGTTGCAGACTATGTCAGAGGCGTAGGCCGATGTGCCGCGATAAACTGTCTGGGCACACATCGTAGCGCTGCTTAGAGCACATAATATGGCGATAATGAATTGTCTCATCTCGCTTCAGCATTCAGCTTTCGGGCGCTTCAATCCTCACCAAAGAGCCTTTTTTGCTCACAAGGCCCTTGTGCATTTGATTCATTCGCTTCAGGGTCTCTTCGATACTGGCATTGCGGTCGACTATGAAGCGCATACGGCTGTGCCAAAGTGTAGTGTCGGCGAAATCCACGCTAAGGTTGTAATTCCGACCTATGGCCAGCATTATCTCGCGCATGCTTACGTTGTCAAAATATAGATAACCGTCGCGCCAATATTCGTAAGGCGTAGTATCTATGCCGGACACCTGGAGACCGCCAGCCACGAGCGTGGCCTGATGAGAGGGTGTTAGTAGAACGCTATCTGCTCCAGCTGCCACGCGGACGCTGCCCTTGACGAGCGCTACTCGGTCAGCATCGCCATCAATGTTGAATTCAGTCCCCAGCACGGTGGCGCGAAGGTGGTCGGTAAGAACTACGAAGGGATGAGCCGCGTCGTGGGCCACCTTGAAATAAGCCTGTCCGTAAAGACGGACGACACGCCTCTCGCCGCTGAAGTGTGAGGGGAATGCCAGGCGGCTGCCGGGGTAAAGACTTGCGATGGAACCGTCGGGCAGCGTAAGGTCGGCAGACTTGCCATAGGGAATCTCCAGCGTGACGTCGGTGCCTTCAACCAGCTGCTCCAGCGCTTGTTGGAAGTCGTCGAGGCTGATTGTAGTCTTTTGTGGACTGTCGGGGTTGAGCTCTACGCTCGTGCCTTGTGCTGAAGATATGCTGATGCCGGCCTGGCTGTCGGATGCTGCAAACAGGAGGTTGGAATCGTCTGACGTGTCGTGCCCGAGACCTCTGGAGTGCAGCAGAAAAAATGCGACACCGGTAAGCGCCGCAACAGCCGCCACGACTGCAGCGGCAGTGCTCCAGCGCTGCCACCACGGCACGAGCATGGCGGGACGCTCAGCATGTTTGGCATGAAACAGAGCCAGACGCGCTTCCATATCAATACCTTCAGTCGTGCGGCAGACATCTTCGCGCAGCGCCAGACCGCAGCGAACATAGGAGCGCAACTGCTCGTCGCGCTCAAGCTGCCCGACCATGTCGTCGGTCACGTCGGGCCCAGCCTCGATAATATCGAGAGCGTCCAGTTCGGCCTGTGTAGCGGGCTGCTCGGGCTGGAGGTCGGGCGTGTCGGTCTGAAGTGGGTTCATTGTCGTTTCTTTTATTCTTATACGAACGAGCCTGAAAAAAGGTTACGCTTTAATCCTATTTTTGTATTCACGCAAAATCCTCAGCGCTCTCACCATATGTTTTTTTACGGTGGCAATACTGATGCCCATCTGGGCAGCGACCTCAGAATACTTGAGTCCGTCGAGGTAGCATGCCAAGAGGATGTCGCGCGTAGGCTGTGGCAGTGTGGTTATGGCTTTCTGCACGATGAGGCTGTTGTCCTGTTGCTCCAAAGTGGCGGGCTGGAGCACCGAACTCTCGCTCAATAGCTTTACGTAGCGAACGTACAGCTCACGCTTGCCCTGTTGGCGCAGGAAATCGATACAGCGGTTGCGGACACTCGCATAAAGATACTGCCGGGCCGTCGACAGCTCAAGCGTGGCGCGATTGCGCCACACGTCCTCAAAGGCGGCGCTCACCACGTCGTGGCAGTCGTCAATGTCCGTCACGAATTGGTGTGCGAACAAACACAGCTTGGCGTAGTACTGGCGGAAAAGGCTGTCGAAGTCCTGTTGTAGTTCCATAATCAGCCACAAAAATAGGCATAATCTTACAAATGATAGTCAAATCGAGAAAAAAACTGCGTAGAGGAGTAACCTTTTTGCGCCTATATTCGTATTAAAATTATAAACAAGCCCATCTGTTAGATGAATAAGACACTAATGCTAATATGGCTGACGGCCTTGCTTTGTCTGCCTGGACTGGCTGCAGCACAGCAACCCGACGACAAAGAAGTGCGTCTGACCATGACGTTTAACAACGAAGCTCTGACGGAAGCCCTCCTACGACTGGAGAAGGCTTCGTCGTATCACTTTCTGTTCACTTATGACGACCTGACACCTTACCGCGTGACGGGCGAACTTAAGGAAGCGCGCTTCACGGAAGCCGTGGAGTTCGTGCTTAAGGACAAACCTTTGACGTATGTTGTTGACGGCCAGTTCGTCAATATAACCTTAGTGAATGCTCCGGCCGATTCCACGGCAGTAGCCAATTCCGGTGACATGCAGAGCGTAGGCGGCTTCGTCACCGATGAGCATGGAGAACCGTTGCCGGGAGCGCAGGTGAGAGTCGTCGGCACGAATGTTGCTGCCATAACCGATATCGACGGAGCGTTCCACTTCGACTACTACCTCGGCGGGCGCAATCAGGTGCAAGTCACCTTCATGGGCATGAAGCCTGTCACTGTGCCGCTGCGGAAGGAGATGCACATACGCATGGCGAGCGACGACAAGGTGATGCGGCAGGTGGTGGTGACCGGTATCTTCCAGAAGGCAAAGGAGAGTTACACTGGAGCCATAACGACTATTGACAAGGAACAGCTGGAGATCTACCGCGGACAGAACCTGCTGCAGACACTCAAGCACATAGATGCCAGCATCAATATCCCCACAAACAACCTCGTGGGTAGTGACCCTAATGCCCTGCCCAATATCAATATCCGTGGCACGGCCAGCCTGCCCATGAGTGTTGAGGAGTTCAATCAGAACGTCTCGCAGCAGGTGAATACACCGCTCATTATCATGGACGGCTTCGAGATCTCGTTGCAGAAGCTGATGGACTACAACGATGAGCAGATCGAAAGCATCAATATTCTGAAAGATGCTGCTGCCACGGCAATCTATGGCTCGCGCGGTGCCAATGGCGTAATCGTCATCGTGACGAAGACGCCTAAAGAAGGGCGTCTGCGCGTGACGGCACGCGCCGGCGTAAGCCTGGAACTGCCCGACCTGAGCAGCTATCATGTGCTTGACGCAGCACGCAAGCTGGAGCTGGAGAAACTGGTGGGCCTCTACACCTTCGACCGGGAGCCGGCACGCCAGCTGCTCTACGACCGCTACTACAACGAACGCCTCAAGACCGTGCTCGACGGCACTGACATCGACTGGCTCTCGAAACCATTGCGCAATGGCGTAGGCCAGCGCTACAATATGCGTCTCGACGGCGGTCAAGGGCAGTTCCGCTGGGGCGTTTCGCTCGGCTACAACGATATTCATGGCGCGATGAAAGGTAGCCAACGTCAGACCGTGACGGGCGATATTACCCTTATGTATTCCGTAAAGGGGCTCATCTTCCGCAACTACACCAGCGTGGCGTCTAACAATGCACGAAACAGCAAGTACGGCTCCTTCCAAACCTACGTGGACCAGCAGCCCTACAACAACCCCTATGATGCCGACGGCAATCTCGTGCGCGGCTTCTACGATCTGGACCATAGCGCTACGCTCGTCGGTAACCCGCTCTACGACGCGCAGTTGGGCTCGTTCAACAAGAACGGCTATTTCGAATTCATGGACAATTTCTCGGTGGAATGGACACTGAAGGAGGTCTTCCGCCTGCGTGCAAAGATGGGCCTGTCGACAAACCGAAACACCAGCGATATCTTTACGTCGGCTAAGCACTCTATGTTTAATACCCCGGCATATAGCACCGAAGCTGGAATATTCCGTCGCGGACGCTACGTCTATGGCACAGGCGACAACACTCTGCTCAGTGCTGACGTCACGGCCAGCTACTCAAAGCTCTTTGCCGAGAAACACCAGCTTTACGTGGGCTTCGACTACAGTATTTCGCAAAATACAGAGAAGAGCTACTCTTTCACGGCTGAAGGTTTCAACAATGAAAACCTCAGCTTCCTGGGCAACGCCCTGCAGTATCTCACGGGCGGAGCACCGTCGGGCGACCGTTCAACGACGCGAATGGTCGGCTTCACGGGCAATGCCAACTACACCTTCGACAACCGCTTCTATCTTGATCTCTCGTTCCGAACCGACGGCAGCAGCCGCTTCGGCAGCGACAACCGTTTTGCTCCCTTCTGGAGCTCGGGCATAGGCTGGAATCTCCACAACGAGCGCTTCCTCAACGGCAACCGTGTGCTGAACATAGCACGTCTGCGCGCTTCCTATGGTCTGACGGGCTCGCAGGACTTCTCCACATCGGCCATGCATACTACTTATAAGTATTATTCAAACAATAGCTATATGAACTGGACGGCCGCAGAAATGACTGGTCTGGGTAATTCAGCTCTGACATGGCAGAAGACGCGCCAGATCAATCTGGGCTTTGAGGTGAGCATGTTCAAGGCCCGGCTGGCCATTCAAGGCGATGTCTACCAGAAGGTCACAGGCAACCTGCTCTCGAGCATGGATCTGCCACTCTCCACTGGTTATTCGTCGTACACCGCCAATATCGGTGAGATGAAAAACAGCGGCTTTGAAGTGTCGGTCAACGCTTATCCTATCCGCGACACACGCCGCCAGATTACGCTGATGATTGGTGGGCAGTTGGTGTACAACCGCAACAAAATCACGCGACTCTCTGATGCTATTGTCGAGCAGAACCAGCGCTACTTGGAACAAAACGTGGAAGTTGGCACGCTCTTCTACGTAGGCAAGCCCATGAGTTCCATCTATGCCGTGCGCTCATTGGGCATAGATCCCTCAACAGGTGAAGAGATTTTCCTTGACAAGGATGGTGGTGTAACGCGTACGTTTAAGTCGGCCAACATGGTTTTCCTTGGTTCTTCACAACCTCTATATCGCGGCAATGCCAATATGATGCTGCGTTGGCGCGGCCTCACGCTGAACCTTTCCTTCGGCTACCATTGGGGTGGAAAACTCTACAACACCACGCTGCGCGACCGTGTAGAGGTAAACCACAATACCATAGCATCAAAGAATGTCGACGAGCGTGTGTTCAGCCAGCGATGGGCTCACCCGGGCGACGTCACCTTCTTCCGTAATTTTGACGATAATGTGGCCACGCATGCCACCTCGCGCTACGTAATGGACGACCGTGTGCTCGAGCTCCAGTCAGCATCTGTACAGTACCGCTTGGCCAACAAGAAGCTTAAGCAGAAATTGCATACCGAGTCCATGCTCTTCAGTATCAATGCCAACGAACTGTTCTATCTCTCGTCAGTCAGGTACGAGCGCGGCACCAACTATCCGTTTGCCCGGAACATTCAGGCTGCGCTTACCCTTACGTTCTAAATGATTTTAGGGAAAAGATAAGAAGAGAAAAAGAGAAAAATGAAAGTTACGATACATACTCTCGACATGAAAGATATAGTACGCAATATTGGAATTTTCACTCTCGTCATCGCTTTGACGAGTTGTAACGATTGGCTCGACGTGAAGCCCGACACAGAGGAGCGGGAGAAAGACCTCTTTACCTCATACCAGGGCTATAAGGACGCCCTGTCTGGTTGTTATACGCTCATGGCCAAGCGCAGCGCTTACGGCGAGGCTCTCACGATGAACTCAACCGAGTGCCTGGCCTGTCTGTGGGCAGAGCCTGATGAAAGCACCCTGCCTACCGAGCATTTCCTTTACACCCACGAGTACCACAACGATCAGGTGCGCCAGCAGCTATCGTCAACCTATCAGGCTCTCTTTACCGTCATTGCTGGTGCCAATAAGATTATAAGTCACATAGAGTCGGCCGACAGCAGCGTCATCCGTAGTCCGCAGGCGCGCTGGGTTATACGTGCTGAGGCTTATGCTATACGCGCCTTCTGCCAGTTTGACATCCTCAGGCTCTTTGGACAGATGCCGTCAAACCCACAACAGCAGGTGCGACTACCTTATGCTACAAAAAGCAGCATCAGTGACTTGCCTCACTATTACGACTACGACCGGTACGTGCAAATGCTCTTAGATGACCTTGGCCTGGCCGAGTCTCTCCTGCGTAAAGCCGACCCTGCCGTAGGGCAGACGTTGGAGTCTCTCAACTTCCAGGCATCTACCACTACGGATGAGGATGACTTCCTCACCTTCCGGCAGATGCGCATGAACTACTGGGCCGTGCAGGCACTCAAAGCCCGCATATATCTCTACATAGGGCAGACAAGTTTGGCCCACGACACCGCACTGGGCGTCATCACGGGTGGCGACACGGGGGTGGCACCTGTAGGCCTCTCAGGCCCCACCGACGTCAATCTCGGTTATTTTGCCTTGCCAGGCGAATGTCTGTTCATCCTCAGCAACCCCGATATGATCAACTATTCGATAACTCTGCTCGGCGGCGATGCCACGGCGCAGATCGATGAATACTCGCAGTTGCACATCACAACGGACATGCTTGATTTGCAACTTTATGCAGGCCAAAACACCACGTCGAACAATCGCTACCTGCGCATCTGGGAGCGGAGCACAGCCAATGCCACCGGACGCCAGTTCCCCACAATAAAAAAATATTACTACGATACACGCCAGTCCAACTCGCTCACCACACTGCGCTCGAGCCTGCAGATACTGCCGCTGCTCCGCCTATCGGAGATGTATCTGATAGTGCTTGAGACAACAGACGACCTGGCCGAGGCCAATAGCCTCTACAAGACTTATATGGCTTCGCACAACGTGCGCGTGACCGACGATTTCGCATCGCTGACCGATGTGCGCAATGAGGTGGTGGGCGAATATCGGCGCGAATTCTATGGCGAAGGCGTGATGTTCTTCACATACAAGCGTCTCGGCATGGCCGACATCCTTTGGTGCAATCATCCGATGACCGAACAGCAATACATACTTCCTTTACCCGTCTCAGAGTATGATCCCGATGAATAAATTCTCACATGTTTTTCAGAGCGTAGGCCTATTCGTAGCCATACTGGTGATGGCAGCATCGTGCCAGCAGGACCTGCCGCTCTACTCCGACGAACAGGCGCGCCTCAATTTCTTCTACGAAAATGAGGCCGACAGCGTAGTTCCGTATTCCTTCATCTACAATCGTGGCGGTAGTGTTGACACCGTCTGGCTGTCTGTGAGCACCATGGGCTTCCTCGGACAGGCAGACCGCACACTGCGTCTGCGCCAAGTCCCGACAGGAGAGTCCGATGCTGTGGCTGGAGTCCACTATGTTGACTTCAGCGACGATGCCTATTCACCTTATTTCATTGTGCCTGCGGGCGAGGTAAGGGTGAGCGTGCCAGTCATAGTGCTGCGCGATGCCTCTTTGGCC
This sequence comes from Prevotellaceae bacterium UBA4372, assembly GCA_002391275.1. Lineage (GTDB taxonomy): Bacteria > Bacteroidota > Bacteroidia > Bacteroidales > Bacteroidaceae > Physcousia. Next base: position 60,517 of record DGSC01000058.1, read on the forward strand.
AATGGCGATGTCACGCTGAAGGTAGCTTTCGAGGCCACTTCCGACTTCGTGCCAGGCTATCCCGAGCGAGGCTTCAAGCGCATCCTGATCTCCGACCAACTGGTCAAACCTACACGCTGGGGTGGACTTATGGATTTCATCTTCGGAGCCTATGGAAGGCAGAAACATCTGTTCATGATCCAGCACTCTACGTTCAATTGGGACGATGAGTTCCTGCGAAGCATAGGCGTCTCGCTATACTATGCCGACGATCAAGCCTATCTGCGATATATGTGCAATAAATTTGCGCGTGAACTAAGGGCTGAGAACGAAAAACGAGTCGCTGCAGGACTGCCAGTGTTGAGCGAGGCCGACGGAACGCCAGTCAGTTTTGCAATGTACTAGAGCCCAATAGGTGGAATGAGAAAGTGAAAAGACTCTCCCCACGCCCTCCATACTAAGGAGGGAGCAGTTACCATCAAGAAGAGAGAACATCCGGAGTTAATACCTTTGAATTATTGTCGTTATATTTTTCCATATATATTTATGATTAAGCAATTTCCGCGTTTGAAATGTAACTACTGGTGCCTCAGGGCGAGTTTGATGTCGGCTACAGTTTGTCTTGTGGCGGCAGCTATTGTCTCGCTGGGCTCATGTATCGCCGATGACTCCACTATCGGTGAGGACAAGACTTTCATCACCATATCAGGCATTGATGCGGCATATGATGTAGTGACCTTCAACCAGGAACCGCTCGTGATTCAGCCGGAGGTGAACAGCTCCTATCCCGCCGACGACCTGGAGTACAGCTGGGCATACTATAGCACAACTGAGTCGCTTAAGCGCCACACAGAGGAATTCAAGGCCACGCCCATCTGTGACACAAAAGATCTCAACAAAGACATGGGACTCTCCGACGGCAACTATACGTTTATCTTCACCGTCAAGGCCAAGAGCACAGGCTATAGCGTCTCGCAGACCACACAGGTCTATGCCTCGTCGCTGCTCTCGCGCGGATTCTGTATTCTGAAAGAAGATGCCGACGGCAACACCGATGTTGATATCTTCAACACCGTGCAGCAGCGTATGATTCCAAATATGTTTGCCAACTATCAGGGAGCCGCTATCCCAGGTGCACCACGTGCCATGGACGTCATCTTCAGTCAGGCATATATGGACACCGAGACCGATACGCCTACCAGCGCCAACCTGCTGTGCGTTACCACTAAGGCCAACGAGGTACGTTGGGTGTCCCTGCAAGGCCTCACCACGGTGATGGATCAGCACAACTGCCACTACGATGTCGTCGAAGGCGAGGTGCCTTACCGTACCGTCCAGGGTTCGTGGAGCGCCTATTTCCTGACGAGCAACGGCGTCTATTCCTCCTACACCGGCAAGCAGCGCGTGGCCGGCATATTCGGAACGGTCTCAGGCGATGGAGGCAGCACGCATATCGTATGCTCGCCGACGAGCAACTACCAAATGGTCTATTGGAACGAGCAGACGCGCAGCCTCTGCTATCTGGACTTCAACGGCAACGAACGGCCGCTGACCAGTGAGATAGCTGACTATCCGGTCAAAAACACAAACTATGATTGCCTCTTTGGCGGACTGTGCATGGCTGGCGGCGAGAAGATATTCTTTGTGCTGCAAGACCGCGACAATCCAAGCCAGCGACTCCTCTATTTCATAAAGTGCAAGACGGCCTCGGCCGAGCTCGAGCGTGTGGAGGTAATCGACGGCGCAAAGCATTTTGCACAGGCCGACCTCTACGCCGTGAGCAGCTCCGGCAGCATGGGAGCAACAGTGGCTTATTGCGTACATAATAATAAGGTATATACCTATGCGCTCGAAGGGAGTGGCTTGGAGGAAGAACTGACATTCGAAGGTCTGCCGGCCGACGAGCCCATCACCTTCATCAGCAATCGCTACTACTATGGCCTGGGATTTATGTTCAACTATCTGGCCATAGGCACTCAGGATGGCGAGCAGTACAATCTGCGCCTTTACAATATCTTAGGTGATGCACCCGATGGCGAGCCGGCTATGACCCTGAGCGGCCAGGGCCGTCTGAAGAGCTACACCTACATCGACCCCGAGATGACCGACGAGATGGCATGCCTCTCAGTGCCCATTCTTGACAACTAAATTGACGAATGAAGAAGGTCCTTACTATATTTCTCGTTGCTGTGCTGACTACGGCTTATGTCGCAGCCCAAGGGTTGCCTCTTGGGTCGAAAGTGCGTACGGGACAGCTGCCTAACGGACTTACCTACTATGTCCGCCACAACGCCATGCCGGCAGGCAGAGCATATTTCTACCTTGCACAGAAAGTGGGCTCAATACAGGAAGAGTCCAACCAGCGCGGATTGGCGCACTTCCTCGAGCACATGTGTTTCAACGGCACAACGCATTTTCCGGGCAACAGCATGACGGCCTATCTCGAGAGCATAGGCGTGCAGTTTGGCACCGACGTCAACGCTTACACCGCCGTGGACGAGACGGTCTATAATATAGATAATGTACCGGTGAGGGCTAATCCAGAGGTTATCGATTCGTGTCTGCTCATCCTACGCGACTGGGCCGACGGCCTGTTGTTGGAACCCGCCGAGATTGATAAGGAACGTGGCGTTATTCAGGAAGAATGGCGCCGCAGCAACGATGCCAACCAGCGCCTGTCCGAGCGTATGATGCCCGTCATTATGGCCGGTTCAAAGTATTCTGATGCCATGCCCATCGGTTCAATGGAGATTGTGCGCACTTTCAAGCCACAAGTCCTGCGCGACTATTACGAGCGATGGTACCGCCCCGACCTTCAGGGCATAGTTGTCGTGGGCGATATTGATGCGGCAGTAGTCGAAGCTAAGATCAACAAACTCTTCCACGACATTGAGGCCCCGGGAGCCGCAGCACCAGAGCGCGTTTACTATCCGGTGCCCGATAATCATGACCCTATAGTGTTCATCGGCACCGATCAGGAGTATGCCGGGCCCGATATCACGCTCTATTTCAAGCATAAACCTATGCCGCGAGCAGCGCGCAACAGCGTCGACTATCTGGCCGACAACTTGTTGGATAATGCAATCAGTCAGCTCTTCAGCGGACGAGTGTCTGATGTGCTGATGCAGTCCGACGCACCATTTCTGGGCGCATCGCTGCACAATGGAGCGTACTTCCTGGCTAATACTATGGAGGCTCTGAATGCTTCAGTCAGCTGTCGGCCCGAGAGTGGAGCCATAGAACGAGCCGTCAGAGGCCTTGCAGCAGAGATGATGCGCATACGGCAGCACGGCTTCACACCGACGGAGTTCGACAGATTCAAGCAGATGTTTGCGCTCTCCCTTGCCAACCGTGAGCCAGGGCGCCCGGTGCCCAGCACAACTTACGTTCAGGCTTACGTCAGCCATTTCTTAGATAATACGCCGGCCATAGATGTGGACCAGCAGATGAGCATCTACAACCAACTGCTGCAAGGACTTACCACCGAGCATCTTAACATGCGCTACAACGAACTCTTCACCGATTCAAACCTCGTAATGGTGGTGAAGGCTTCCGACGCTGAGCGGGCCATTCTCCCAACCGAACAACAGTTGGTGCAGCTTTGGAAAGAGGCTTGCAGTCAGACGTATAAGCCTTACGAAGACATCGTAGTCAGTCAGCCCTTCCTGCCCGAGAGCCCTGTGGCCGGACGAATTGTGGGTGAGCGCCAGATGGCCGATGGCACCCAGGTGCTCACGCTCTCCAATGGTTCACAGGTGTGGTATCGCCATAGCGACTATCCCGCCGGCGAGGTCCGTTTGCAGGCTTTGGCCGAGGGCGGCTCCTCTTGTTTCCCGCCACAGATGTTCCGCTACACACAGATGCTGAACATGGTAAGCTCGCTGGCAGGTCTCGGCAACTACAGCCGCCAGCAGATGAGCAAGGCGTTCGCAGGCGTCAAGGCTACGGCGTCAGGCAGTATCACACCCCGTAACGCGACGGTGACGGCCAGCGGCAACACTGCGTCTCTGCGCGAAATGATGGAGCAGGTTTATGCCGTATTCCGCTGTCCTCATCGCGACGAGCAGGCATTCCGTGCCGTGCAGGATAACCTGCGGGAGAATCTCATCAACACAAAGAACAACCCCGACCTCGTCTTCCAGGACTCGGTGAGGTACACCCTCTACGGCCACAATGCCTACACCGTCAAGCTCACGCCGGCCGATGTCGATCACGTCAGCTATGACCAACTGCAGAGTCTGCGCGATGAGGCCTTTGCCGATGCTTCAGCCTTCACGTTCTATATCGTCGGCGATGTCAGCCTTGATTCCCTGCGCACCTATATAGAGACCTACATAGCCTCGCTGCCAGGCACTGGGCGCAGCCAGAAGGCGCAGCCTGTGATGCCGCTGCTACGTGGGCGCCACACCAATCACTTCGCCCTGCCGCAGCCGACGCCTAAGGCCTCGTTGCGCATTACTTTCAGCCGTCCACGTAAGTTCTCGCTGCGCAATCAGGTCGTAGCCGGGATGTTGGGGCAGCTGCTCACTATGGAGTACAACCGCACCATTCGCGAAGAGGCCGGCGCTGCCTACAGCATCAGCACAGGAGGCTCGCAGACCGACTATCCCACGGCACTGGCGTCTGTCAGCGTCAGCTTCACAACAGCGCCCGAACAATATCAGACCGCCATACGTCTCGTTGACGAAGGGCTCACACGTCTCGCTACGGACGGACCCTCGGAAGCCGCTCTGGGCAATGTCCGCAGCTATCTTCTCAAGTCGTTTGAATCCAACCGCAAGCAGATGGAATACGGGCTCTTCCACATGAACTACATGCACGACTATGGCATCGACTATACCATTGAATATCCGCGTATGGTCAGCGACGTCAGTGCTGCCGACATTCGCAAGCTGGCGCGACAGTTGCTGCGTTCTGGCAACCGCATTGAGGTAGTGATGCTACCAGCGACAAATTGACAGATTGACAGATTAACAAGTTAACAGATTAACAGATTAACGGATTAACAAATTAACAAGTTAACAGATAAGCTCAAATGAAGAAATTTCTATTTACACTCGTGCTGACTATGGCTGCAACGCTTGTAGCTTCAGCACAAACGAACTTCCGCAAGATTACTTACGCCGAAGCTCTTCAAGCTGCGCGCGCCGAAGGGAAACTGGTGTTCATCGACTTTTACACCACTTGGTGCGGACCTTGCATGAAAATGTCTAAGGAGGTATTTCCGCAGCAACAATTAGGTGCTTTTATGAACGAGAAGTTCGTATGTATTCAGCTTGATGCTGAGAAAGAGGGCAAGGACCAGGCCGATCAGTTCAAGATCAATGCTTATCCCACATTCGTCGTTGTTGACCCCGATGGCAAGGAACAAGGACGCACGCTCGGCTTTCATCAGGCCGATGACATGCAGGGACAGCTCACTCGCATGCTCGATCCCACGCTCAGTGTAGAGACGCTCCGTCAGAAATTTGAGCAGGGACCGCGCACGCCGGAGCTCGTGAAGACCTATGCAGGAGCAATCCTCGAAGGCGCACAGACCGAGGCCGACTACCGCGTGGCAGGCGCTAAGGCACGCCAGGTGGTGATGACATATTTCAACGGACTCACCGACGAGCAGCGCGTGGCGCCCGAGAACATGTTCATCTATCGTCTCTACACCATCACGGCACTCGACTCTACGGCCAACTACTTGATGGAGAACCGTCAGCGTTTCGCACAGCCCGAGCGCCACGAGGTGGACAGCATACTCGGAGTACTCAACCGTAACCTTATCTATGCCTACTTCAACGGCGGCATGCCCATTGAGGACAAGAGCGTGATAGCTACTCTCAAGGAGCGGGTCAAGAAGCTTGAACTCGACCCCAAGGGCGAACTAAAGATGGTGTTCGATTTCATCGACGCCTACACGCAGAAGGACATCAATGGCTATCTCAATTTCTGCCAGCGCAACTTCAGCAAACTCACACAGGATCAGCAGGATCTGTTCATCAGCACCTTCGTACGTCTGCTTGGAGAAAATCCGTCACAGCAGACAAAGCAGCAGGCTGCTGCATTCATGCGCAGTCAGCTGGCCACAATGAGTCCCCGAACAATCAGCTACTCAGCCATGCAGCTGGAATACCTCGAACGCAAATAAAACGACTTTTAATAACATAAAACACTTAACGTTATGAGAACAGCACTTACTACTCTCGCAGCTCTCCTCTTGAGCTGCAACAGCCTCTTGGCCAACGACGATTTCTATGCCATTGCCACATGGCCCTGCACCACGGAGGCACCCAACCAGTGGGCCAACAAGCCCAACAAGAACCCTAATGAGATAGAAGAGAAGGGCACGGAAATGAATTTCGTATATGCTCAGAGTCTGACAGCCGGCAGTGCGCTGCTCGATGCTGCTTCGCCCTCATGCATACACGACGGACACATTCAGTTCTTGCTGAACAGTCAGGCCACCCCCGTAACCAATGCAGCGGATGCCAACACGGCAGGCATGAACGTAGCATTCGAGCTGCAGGATGCAATGATGGCTGGCAACCTCCCTCTCAGCAAAATTTCTTTTGACGTTGCACGCATTAGCCCTATGGCAGGTGTCAATGCATACCTTGTCATGCAACTGGCCGATGATGAGTCTACTAAAGTCTCCACCGAATGGCTAATGGCAGAGCAACCCGAATTCAACGATACCGAATGGGCTCACGTTGACATCAATCTGCCTGCCGAACTTCCGCAGAACGCTTACAAGTACACGCTCTACATCGTGATGTACGGTATCACTGGCACACAGGGCGTTGCTTTGAAGGACGTGACGATGCGCATGGACGGCAACGATGGTTCTGAGGATGCAATCAAAGACCTCAAAAACGGTGCCATGGCTACTGACGCCCGCAGCTATAATCTCGCCGGACAGCCTGCAGCCACCACCGAACGCGGAATCGTCATCAAAGGCGGCCGCAAATATGTTCGTAAATAAGCCCAAACTTACCCTTAAGACCCACCCCCAGTCCCTGCCTCATAGAGAGGGACTGGGGGTGGATTCTATTCAGAACCCCACCTTTCGGCGTGAGGCCTGGTTGTCGAGGCGTTCGACATTGCAGTAGGCTGTCAGGCTCTCCAAGTTGTTAACGTGAGTTCGGTATAAGGAATATGGCAGACGAGTAGATGATGGTGCTGCGCAAAACTCACCCGCTGACAGTTGCTCTGCAAGCTTTCAAGCATGGTGGCACTGTCGCATGACAAGCATTACCGCTTAGAGGCCCTACGGGGGCGGTGCTTCATAACGCGTGAGGGGGTGTCGATTATTTCTTTCTCCAGATTTTTTAATATTGCTGTCCGCTAAAAGATTT
>DGSC01000033.1:0-8083 GCA_002391275.1 Prevotellaceae bacterium UBA4372
GCCTTCTTGAACATTTCACGGGTGTTCACGAGACCCAGTTCTTTGTAACTTGTCATGTTTGATTCAATTTTAAGATTTACAATCTATAATTTTGATGTTATTTATTATTGTAGATTTTATGATTCTCAAACGCTTTTTCGTTTAAGCGACGACAAAGGTAAAGAAAATCATTAAGATTCATGACTTAAACCTTAAACTATTTTTGTCATTTCACCTTTTTTAGCTACTTCTGCAATGCCTGCTTGACAGAAATCAAAGCTCGCGCACGAAGTAAGTGACAACTGGCAGGTGATCACTGTATCCATCGAGCCACACACCGCTCGCGTGCGTTCGCTTGGGCGAACCTTTAAATTTACCTTCACTCTGAAGGAGGTAGTCAAAGCGCTGTATGCGTGCCTCGCGGAAGGTGAGGGTCTTGTAAGACTTGGTATTCTCCACATCCAGGCAATTGGGTGTCATCACAATCTGATCGAAGAGGTTCCAGCCACCTTGATAGCTGAGCGTACCGCGCCCGTCGAGAAGAATCTGCCACCAAGGATTGTACATCTGGTCGTCCTTGACATCTTTCATCTTTCTGCGAGCTCCCAGACTCCGTGCCATTGACTCGTCGAAGGGGTCGTCGTTCATATCGCCCATGACAAATATCTTCATAGCTGGATTAGAAGCAAGGATACTATCCTTTTCAGCCCGAACCTGTTCGCCTGCCCATATACGGGCGGGAGCCCCAGAAAAGCGGCTGGGCCAGTGACACACAATTGCCGTTATGCTGTCGCCTGCGAGAGTGCCTTGCACGGTGAGGAAGCCGCGCGTAGGACGGGCATCGGCATCTTTCAGCACGTAGGGCTGCAGCCAAACCTTTGCAGGTTGGAAGAAACGGGGGTTGTAAAGAAGGCCACAATCAACGCCGCGTCTGTCCGGCCCCTCGATATGACAGAATTTCATCCCACGCGATTTCAGCGGCTCGGTATTGCAAAGGTCACTCAGGCAATGAGCATTCTCCACCTCGCTCACACCGATAATGGCGCAACCGATGCCCTTCAGGCGTTCTGTGCCCATATCAGCCAAGGCACGAGCCATATTGCGGAGCTTGTGCTCATATTTCATCTGCGACCAATGGTTTGCACCATCAGGAAGGTACTCATAATCGTTCTTGCCCTCGTCATGCTCGGTATCAAACAGATTCTCGAGATTGTAAAAGCCTATGCCATAGAGGCCTAACTTACGGTCTTGGGCATTTGCAGTCAGCCCAATAAGGGCAAGCAATAACAGAAATAAGGGTTTGCGCATGGTAAAGTGGTTTTTAGTATATACTTTCTTGGGTGGCAAAGATAATTCTTTTTGTGTAAGGACACAAGAAATATCTGAAAAAGTTAATTCCAATTAAAAAAAAGACTTTTTCCTTACATGAGTAAAGATTATTTTTGTTTTCTTTGTGACCAATAACACCCTTTTTTACTTTACCAATGAGAAAAAGACTCCTATTTGTGGTTGCTTTGCTCAATCTATCTGCCTTAACATGGGCACAAGAGCCGACCACCAGCGACACTGAAAAGGCGCTGAAAGACGAGGCTGCCTCGTTTATCTTTACCGAAACGCAGCTGGACGAGGACGCCGACGTGACGCAAGACGTCATCCAAATCAACTCCAGCACGAACCTCTACACCAGCAACGTCGGATATCTCTTCAGCCCGATGCGCTTCAAGTTCCGCGCTCTCGATCAGAAGTACAACGATATCTTCATGAACGGTGTACAAGTCAATTCTGCCGAAAACGGACGATTCAGCTACTCTACTATCGGTGGTATGAACGACGCCACACGCAGCATTGACTACGCTTCACCCTTCGAAAGCAACACCTTCGGAATGGCAGCTCTCGGAGGCTCTAACAACTACAACTTCCGTGCCAGCAACTATGCAGCTGGTCACAAGGTGACGCTCTCTGCGCTCAACCGCAACTACACGGCCCGAGCCATGTACACCTTCGGCACAGGCCTCAGCGAGCGAGGTTGGGCATTCTTTGGCACCGTGGGCTATCGATGGGCAAACACCGAGACGGCGGCCGTAGAGGGAACCTTCTACAACTCGCTCGCCTACTTCCTCTCATTGCAGAAGAAATGGGGCACACAGCACAGCTTGAACATCGCCACCTGGGGCAACCCCACCGAACGCGCCCAACAGGGTGCATCGACCGACGAAGCATACTGGCTCGCCAACAACTATCTCTACAACCCCTATTGGGGTTTCCAGAACGGTGAGAAGCGTAACTCGCGCGTCGTGCACAACTATGAGCCGTCGCTGCTTCTGACTTGGGACTATCAGATTAAGGACAACCTGAAGCTGACGACATCCCTCTATGGCAAGTATGCCATGTATAGCGGCACACGCCTGCAGTACAACAACTCGCTCAACCCCAAGCCCGACTACTGGAAGAATTTCCCATCGTACAATTACGACGTATGGGGCCTAACCGACGGCTCAAACAACGACTTCAACGCCTGGCAGGAAAGCTACGCCTACTGGACAGCAGCCCAAGCCAACAGACAAATCCAGTGGGACAGGCTTTATTATGCTAACCAGCAGATGAATGCCGTTCGGGGCGATGCCGCATACTTTATGCTCGCTCGCCACAACGATCACCTCGCCATCAGCCTCGGGTCTACTCTTAATTGGGACATCAACAGCCAATCGAAGCTTCAGGGTGGCTTGCAGCTGGCCTCCAATACTGGCATGCACTACCAGACCATCTCCGACATGATGGGAGCCCAATACCTCTACAACGTCAACAACTATGCTATTGGCACCTACGCCGGCACTGACGACCGCGTGCAGTACGACCTTAACAATCGAAACGGCGTCGTAAGCAATGGTGACCGCTACGGCTACGACTTCAACATCGTAGTGCAAAAGGCTACTGCCTGGGCGCAATACACCCACGACTATGGCATCAGCCACAGCTTCATCAGCGCCAAGATCGGAGGCACGCAGATGTGGCGCGACGGCAAGATGCGCAACGGACTTTTCGCTGACAACTCTTACGGCAAGAGCGGCACGGCACGTTTCCTCGACGGAGGCTTCAAAGTGGGCTCCAACATCAATCTTGGCAAAGGTAACGTCATCGGCTTCGGAGTAGGATACATGACCTACGCCCCGTCGGCCTACAGCAACTATGGCGGTTCGGCGTTCCAGGCTGCCGAGATGAACAACAACTACATTGACGGTCTCAAGGTAGAACACATGGTTAGTGCAGAGCTTGGTTATGCCCTCACCACCAACTGGATGCGTGCCAACCTTACAGCCTACTTCAACCACGGTACACGCATGAACGAATGGCAAAACTACTACTACGATGATGTCAACTCGTTCACCTATGTATCTATGACAGGCGTAGAGAAAAACTACTACGGCGTAGAACTCGGCATACGCTTTAAAGTGACATCAGGACTTAGCATCGACCTCATCGGTTCTATGGCTGATGCCAAGTACACGAAGAACACGGATGTCAGCTACATGCTCTCCACTCAGGGCACCGTCTCTAAAGACATATTATATAATAAAGGTATGCGCGAAGCCAGCACACCGCTCACCGTCGGTAGCATCGGCATCAATTACAACGTCAGCGGATGGTGGTTCAACCTCAAAGGAAACTACTACGATCGCATCTACCTCTCCTATTCGCCCTCATTGCGCTACCAGAGCACCCTCATTCGTTCTGGCGCCGTCGACAACGATGGTACAATCAAGGTTCCAGAGCAGGCTAAAGGCCACGGAGGCTTCATGCTCGACGGCAGCATTGGCCATCAGTTCCGTGTCGCACACAATCCGCTCAGCGTAAACCTCATGCTCACCAACATCCTCAACAACCGCAAGATGGTGAGCGGCGGCTTTGAGCAGAGCCGCTCCAGCTATACCACTGACCAGGCCACAGGCGAGGTCAGCGGACAGCGCACCTACAACTTCCAGAAGAACCCGATGAAGTACTATGTGCAGGGCTTCAACTTCATGCTCAACCTCAACTACAGGTTCTGAGAAGTCTAAAGTTTAAAGATTAATGTTTAATGGAAATACTTTTTAGCCATGCATAAATTTTCATCATACATTTTACATTTTACATTCATCGCCGCCATGGCGACGATGATGACGTCGTGCTTCGACAGCGACTGGGACACGCCAGATATGACGAACCCTCCCTATGGCAACAACACGATTGTCGAGGACCAATCAAAGCTCGTCACCATTGCCGACCTCAAAGCCAAGTATGAATCGGCTATCAGCAACAGTTCGTTCAAGCGCATCGAAGACGAAGCACAGTTGCGCTGCACCGTTATCGGCAACGACATAGGCGGCAACATCTACAAGCAAATCGTGGTGCAAGATGCTACAGGAGCCATGATTGTGGGCATCAACGGCACAGGTCTCTTCCCCTTCATCAGCGTAGGTCAGCAGATTCTCATCGACCTCAAAGACCTCTGCATTGGTGGCTATGGCGAGCAGCCGCAACTCGGCGACGAGTACAATGGTTCCATCGGACGTATGTCCACCGAGAAATGGGAAAAGCATGTGCGCATACTACCCTCCCACGACATAAGTCAGATTGATACCCTCGACTTCTTCTCTGTAGCCCAAAACGACATGACCCGCTACTGCGGCTACCTTGTCAAGCTCGACAATGTCATCATTGGTGATGCAGGTAGTCCTATAGCACCCGAGTACAGAGCAGGCACTACGCTAACTTACAATGGTTCGACCAACGGTTACGTCCACCACTCTATCAACAACCTGTCGATGAACAAAATTGTGTTGCGCACAAGCACCTATGCCGACTTTGCCTCATGGGTAATACCTTCAACGCCCGTAACCATATACGGCATCGCCACCCGCTATCGCGACACTTGGCAGATACTCATCCGAGCCGAAGAGGACATCAAGCAGTAGATTAGAGATTAAAGATTAGAGATTAAAGATAAAACTATATACACTATGAAAAAGTATTTTAAACTGCTGCTCTGCGCAGCTTTCGGTCTCGGAGCCTTCACTGCTTGTGAAGACGTACCAGCGCCTTACAACATTCCATCTGAGAACCCGACAGCCGACTACATCCTCAACCAGACGTTCACCTCGAGCCTCGGCGAATTCATTTCCCAAAGCGAGAGCGGCGACCTGGCCTGGACATCCAGCTCCAAATATGGAGCCATCATCACAGGTTACGACGACTGGAATAGCACGGGCACCAAGTCGAACAAGCCTGGCGTAACCCTTCTCCTCAGCCCCATCATCAACCTTACCGGGTGCGATAGCGCCTACGTCATCATCGATCAGGCCATCAACTACGCCAAGACGACGCTCAACGAAGACCACGCCTTGCTCATCATTGACGCTGAGAAAATTGCATCCTCTTTTGGACTTCTAAGCTCTTTAGGCCAATCACTGCCCATGAGCTTCGACGGCCTCGGCACATCCTTCACCTACGTCTCACAGAACATCCAGATTCCGCAGGAGTTCATCGGCAAGAGCGTACAGATTGCCCTCAAGCACATCGCCCACGACAGCTACTCCTCCACATGGGAAGTAAAGAGCCTCAGCGTGGCAAAGGGTCAGGCTCCGGCAGGCAACAGCGATACGCCCGTTGAAGGCCTCGTCGGTTCCGGCACCAAGGAAGACCCATACAACATCGTAGCAGCAGCAGCAGCCAGCGGCAATGCTTGGGTTCAGGCTTACATCGTAGGTTGGATTGAGGGTCAAAAGATTGCCGAAGGAGCTCACTTCAACGGCACCAGCACCGTCGCCTCTAACCTGCTCATCGCCGACACACCAGACGAGACCGACGTCAACAAGTGTATGCCCGTACAGCTACCCTCTGGCACAGATGCCCGTTCCGCCCTCAACCTCTTGGACAACCCCGGCAACTATAAGAAACAGGTCAAACTCTACGGCTTACTCGATAAATACTTTGGTGTAGCAGGACTCAAGAGCGTATCCGAATACGTGATCGATGGCAGCACACCGACTCCTCAGCCCGATGAAGCTATCTTCAGCGAGCCTTTCTCTGCAAGCCAGGGCGCATTTACAATAGATAACAAGAACTTACCATCAGCCATTTCCTCTATTTGGACATTCAGCTCCAGTTATGGAATGGTGGCAACAGCTTATGAGAAAAACAGCAGGAAGAACTATGATGGCGAAGCTTGGCTGATTTCACCTGAAATAGATCTCACCAATGTGACCAACGCCACTTTGACATTCAGCCACGGAGCTAACTACTTCAAGGGCAAATGCAAAGATGAGTGTTCCGTATTGGCCAAAGCTGCAGGCGAATCGGAATGGAGCACATTGAACGTGAAAACATGGCCTGCCAATGACTTTAAGTTCGTGTCCTCCGGAGATGTCGACTTAAAAGCCTATGTTGGAAAGAAGATGCAGATAGCCTTCCGCTACACCAGTACTGATACAAAAGCGGGCACCTGGGAAATCAAGAAGGTGCTCGTAGAAGAGAGGGCTGCAGAAGACGGCGATAGCCCCAATCCTGATTCAGGTGTGAAGACACTCGCCAACTTTACCAACGGAGATTTTGAATCGTGGACGGATGATGGCAAACCTACTCATTGGGAATCATCCTCCAGTAAGGCAAATGTTAGCAAAAGTACAATTGCTCACGGAGGCCAGTTCTCATGTAAGGTTGAAAAAGCATCTGAGAATCAGCGTTTGGCTTATGAAGATTTGTCATTAGAAGCAGGTTCATATACATTGTCTGCATGGGTAAGAGCCGAAAATGGTACTGCTTATGCTGAAATTGGCTATCATACGAGTGCATACGTATACGGGGATAAAATCGAGATTTCTACGGAATGGCAACAGCTTACTTATTCCTTTGAGTTAAACGCTCAAAGTTCGGTTAGTGTTATCTTGATGAATCATAGAGACAGTGCTAATAGTATATTAGTCGATGACTACACTATCACTAAGAACTAATGAGAAAAATTAGAATTAGTTGGGCCTTTGCCCTCATCATCATTTTTGCAACCCCAGTACTGTTCTGGGGTTGCTCTTCTGATGAAGACTTCGAAGGCCCTGAAACCGTCAACACCAACGCCAACAAAACAGGAGAGCACCCAGAGGCTGGGCGATTGGAAATGCCGAAGCTGAAGGGTGGCGTCGTGAATTTGTTCTTGGTCAAACGGCTCAGCACGGGTGCAGTCAATCTCTGTATCGAATGGGACATCGCCAAGAAAGCGCAGCGATGGACTGCCTTCCGATGGGACAACAGTTACATAGACCAGCGTTTCGCCCGAACAGAGGCATGGTCTGAGGACTATGATATCCCAGAGTTGTATCGCACCAACCAGAGCTATTACAGCGGCTCGGGCTACTCACGCGGGCATATCTGCGCCAGTGCCGACCGCCGCAACACGCTCGAAGCCAATCGTCAGACCTTCCTCTACTCCAATATACAGCCACAGCTCGATAGCTTCAACTGTGGTATCTGGGAGAATCTCGAGATGAAAATTCGCTCGTGGAACAACAATGCTTTCCGCGATACACTCTACGTCGTCAAGGGAGGAACGATCGATCGTCCTTCCGACATCCTCGAATACGTCCGCAAGGATACTGACTGGCAGCTGCTCGTGCCCAAATATTTCTTCATGGCCATCCTCTGCAAGAACAAGAGTCAGACCAATGAGGGTTACAAAGCCATTGGGTTCTATTTGGAGCACCGCTCATTTTACGAGGACGAACAGAACCTGAAGCCTTACATCGTCAGTATAGATCGACTGGAGGAACTCACCGGCATCGACTTCTTCTGCAACCTGCCCGATGCCATCGAAAATCAGGTAGAAGCGAGCCTCACGCCCACCGCTTGGGGCTTCCAATAGTGCAAAAATCAACGGATAAATGAAGAAAAACGGTTGAAAGTTTGGTCTGTTCGAGAAAAAGCCGTACTTTTGCGCCGCAAAAATTGAAATAACGCTGGTACACAAGCCCAGCATAGTACTCATCCGCCGGTACACAAGCCCGGCAAAACTACTCAAACAAAACAATGAAACAAGGTATCCATCCCGACAATTATCGCCCCGTCGTGTTCAAGGACA
>DGSC01000033.1:8198-11744 GCA_002391275.1 Prevotellaceae bacterium UBA4372
GTGGAATTCGAAGGCGAGACTTATCCCGTAGTGAAGCTCGAAATCTCTTCCAGCTCACACCCCTTCTACACAGGTAAGAGCAAGCTGGTCGACACAGCTGGACGCGTCGACAAGTTTATGAGCCGCTACGCTCGCAGCCGCAAGTAATTGCGTGCCATTTTTACACTTATAAAGCACAGAACTTTACGTTTTGTGCTTTTTTTATGCTTTATTTTTTGGAGATAGGAATAAATAGACTATTTTTGTAGGCAGATAGGATATATTAACAATAAATAATAAATCAGCAATGAAAAGATTATCCACACTCTTCATGGCAGCTGCTTTGTTTGCTGCTCCGAGCGTTCAAGCACAAAAAGTGGAAGATTTCGGCTACTTCGACCACCTCAGCGCAGGCGTCACCTTGGGTGTATTTGATGGTATAGGCCTGGAATTGGCAGCTCCCATCGGCAACTACGTTCAGATGCGTGCAGGCGCAGCTTTTATGCCTACAACTACCGTTTACGACAGAGACATCGAATACAGATATGGCAAGCCATCGAAAGATGCCAAAGTGACTGCTGAAGCAAATATCGGTTGGGTCAACGGTAAGATGCTATTCGATGTATATCCCTTCCGCAGTAATGCCTTCCGTATCACGGCAGGTCTGTATTTCGGTACGAATGCCATTGCTAAGGCTCACAACACCTCAGATGTGCTGACCGAAGGTGAGGGCGTGATTATCGGCCAAAAGTACCTCTTCCCCGATGACAATAAGAACATCAAGATTGATGCCCGTATCAACTCGGTGAAGCCCTACATAGGCATCGGCTACGGCCGCGCCGTGCCCAAGAGCCGCGTCAGCGTAGGCTTCGATCTCGGCGTTTTATTCTGGGGCAAGCCCGAAGGATGGATTTATGGCAAGAACGCCGACACGGGAGTGACAGAATGGTCGCGAATCCGCAAGGAGGAGTTCGACCCTGTTGAGGATGAAGATATCATTGATGCTTTTGATATCATCGAGAAATTCAAGTTCGGCCCTGTTCTTAATATTCGAGTTGGTGTACGTATCTTTTAAGGTTAAAAAGCGCATGTCAACCCCATAACATTTCCCGTTATTTATCAAGGAATATCAGTCATTGACATTCATAGAATACATACCCCAATACTAACAAATAATAAACAGAATATTATGAAAAAGAATCTTTTATTACTGGCCATGTTGGCCCTCACTCTCGGTTTCACCGCTTGCAGCAACGATGACGAAGAGGAAACCAAAGTTGAGTATGCACGACCTCAGTATTCCGATGAAGCTGTAAAACTCATCTTCACTGAGAGTGTACCCTTAGAATTCAACGGCAAGAACATTGCCTTGAAGAGTATGGAACTGACAGAGAGTGGCAACTACCTCATCGCGTTTGCAGAAGAGACTCAAATGCCAAAGGTAAAGACACGTGCTGGAGAGATGCTACAGTACCTTTTCAACACCTACACTAAGCAGGCTGACAAATACAACCTCAATGGATTCGGCACTGTAAAGATCAACAAACTGAGCGCTTCCGATTTCACTCTTGATTTTGTCATTGGCGGAATAAGCTACACCATCAAGGCCATCATCAACAGCAAGAACGTCGTGCCCGGAAGCACAAATACCAACAATGCCTGCAAAACGTGGACAATCGTCAACACTCGCGTTGAGATTAGCGGCGTGAAGGGCTTCTATCAGGAGAACGGCTGTGACATCAACAGTATCGTTGCCTATGTGAAGCAGCATGCAGAAATCGAAGATGAGTTCGAAGCCAACCAGATTGCCAAAGCAGTCGTATTCTCGAAACACGGCACATTCTCCATTGTCTACGCTAACGGCAAGTTCGACATGGGCACATGGAAGTGGGACAACATGTCGAAACTCACATTCACTTACTCATGGGACAGCGACGAGATGGGCTTCTCCTTCACTGATGGCAAGGGTGCTTTCAAGTTTGACAAGAACTATGCTCAAGTGCAGCTCAATGGTTCGGTCAAGAACAAACATGGAGAAAATAAAGCTGTAACCATTACTCTCAACATAAAATAAGACATTACACTTATGAAGAAATCATTTTTAATATTGGCTGCACTGGTTCTAACCGCGATTGGATTCACCGCTTGCAGCAGCGAAGACGAAAAAAGCGGCACTATCGAACTGCCAGCACAACCTTATAAGGCTGATGCCGTAAGGCTCGATTTTCAAGGTAATGAAATCAGCTATAAGCTCGATGGCTCGGAAGCACAATACAAGATTACGGAGCTGGAGTTGACCGAGTCGGGCTACTATTTTGTAAGACTCGAAAAGCATCTCACCTTCGAAAGCAAAGTTACACGTGCAGAAGATAATGACTATGTCTACCTCTTCGGAATGTATACAAAAGATGCTGATGGCAACTACAAACTCGAAGGCTTCGGCGTCGTTTCCATCACGAATCTGGGCGGAGGCAAGGCCACCGTCAAAATCACCCTGCAGAATACCGATGGCAGTTCAGTATCTGTCAGCGTCAACGTGACACCTCCAGCCAACAATGTCAACGAAGGCAGCACACCTACAGAAAATCTCTGCAAGGCATGGAAGATCAAAAACACACGCGTTGAGATCAGTGGAGTAAAAGCTTTCTATCAGGAGGATGGTTGTGACATCAACTCTATCTTCGACTACATCAAGCAACATGCCAACCTGACCGACGAGCTCTCTGTAAATCAGAAAATCGAAAGCATCATCTTCTCAAAGAACGGCACCTTCAGTCTGGTTTACGCTAACGGCAAAACCGACAGGGCTGAGTGGCAATGGGACAAACCCGCTACAGGCAATCCTGCAGTTGGCACACTCAAATACACATGGGAATTTGGCGACATGGGTTATTCCTTTGTCGACGGCACTGCATCAGTCACCATTCAACCCGTAGGCACTCCTTCACAACTGCGTCTCTATGGCACTGCCAAGAACGGTAAGGGCGAAACAAAGAAGGTAACTATTACCGTAAACATGATCTAAACTTATTTACACTTACAACAAACCAAAAAAGGCGAGTCTCTCAAAAGACTCGCCTTTTTTTATTTATCAAAGTGATTTATCAACCTCTGGAAAACAAAAACACGAAAGCATTTCTCATTATTGTAAATTATTACTGCCCAATAAAAAAGTCGATAACCAATAATTCGACAGATGGTAATAACAATTAATATCAGCGACAACGCGTCTGAGCATTAGGTTATTAACCATAACATATTTGTTCACGCCTTCTTTCATTCATCAACGTCCTTAGTTTGTTTTAAGACGACATCATCCGCTGAAACCGAGAGTTTGAAACAGCGTTTGACATGTTCCATCGTATGGATTGAGGCGACATCATCCGCTGAAACCAAGAGTTTGAAACAGCGTTTGACGAGTTCCGTCGTATGGTTTTGGACGGCAATCCACTAAAAGAAAGGAATCATCTCCCGGCGTTGGGGTCATAAAGCCAACTTCTTTAAGCGTTTATCCCTGGTTAAAGACCACAACATATACGGCCGCTTAGATTATTCCATGACCTTGGA
>DGSC01000033.1:11810-43283 GCA_002391275.1 Prevotellaceae bacterium UBA4372
TGGTCATGGAATGATTGTTCCAAGGTCATGGAATAATCAATGCAGCTGGACGCGTGTCCTGTTTTAATTATAAGCGGAGGGCAATAAAGAAGGGCAAAAGGGCTTGACTGGTATAGTTAACGTTCCCCGTTCGTTGCTTAATCGAGCGCAAAAAGCATGCTGGAGGGCTTGTCGTGTATCGGTGGCAATCCTAAATGAGGTGCTGCAAAGACCCGGAATGGCCACAGTTGAGTTAAGCGAAGGGTAATAATAGTAAATAGAGACACCTATTAAACAGTTTACCATCATCATGGAAGCTGCTCAACGCGTCATAAAGATTGATATCCTTTTCGTTAATAATGATGCTAAAGGAAAACGAAAATAAGCTGATTGGTTTCTCTCAATCTACATCAATCTTCAGCATTCTGCTCATTATTCACTTATTGCCTTGGTAAACCTTTGCCCATTCCACATCAGCTTGACGGGCTGCAGGCAACGACTAACAGCTTCACGTTCTTCTTTCGACAGGTGCCCCGTCTGTAAGGTCAGAGTGAGCGAGGTGTCGACAGGCGAGAGCGCAATCCTTACGGGGTGGAAGTCGGCAAGCGAGCGTAAAGCTTGCTCATAGCCAGGAATAGCTTCTTCTGGCTGCACGCCGAGGAAGTCATCTATTTTCGCAAAGGCCTGTTTGTCGATAAGAAGAGCGTCAGCAGACAACGGCGACCAGTCAGCATTTGCAAATCGGATATTACTGTCCTCCAGCCTGAGTGCATTGTTCTCTTCGCCCAGCTGAGCGGTGGTGACGATGCAAAGAACCGAGGTCGTGTCGGACGTTGGCAGTAGCTTCAGTTCAAGCAATGACGATGTGCTGGTGCGAAAGCGGGCATAGTCGGCCGTCAGCACTTCAAGGGTAACATATTCGTCGAAAACGTTGCGGACCTTAGCCTCAATGTTGTTTTCAATAAAATCAACACAGTCGAGACGGTTGTTTTTGGTCACCGTAGGCAATACACTGTCAGGCATGGCAATGAAAACTTCACGCATTGAAGTTCGAGCATTAACCTCTTGCGCCCCGATTTCTGAGACAAGGCCCGGTAAAACAACCAACAAGAAAGTAAAAATGTATAATTTGAGAAATCGCATAAAATGATAACAGATTTAATTTGTACAAAAGTAGAGTTTTTTAGCCTCTTAAGCAAAAATTCTTAAAGATAATCGTTGAAAAGCAAAAATAATCGTATCTTTGCATCGTTAAACACAATAAATAAGTATGACAATTGCTGTAGATTTTGATGGAACGATTGTCCGACATCGTTATCCGGCGATCGGCGAAGAAATACCTTTTGCCGTGAGTACGTTGAAAATGCTTACCGAAGAGCGCCATAGGCTCATATTGTGGACTGTCCGAGAAGGGAAACTTCTCGATGATGCCGTTGAGTGGTGTCGGCAACGCGGATTGGAATTCTATGCCATCAACCGCGATTTCCCTGAAGAAGACATCTCACGAAACGCTCATTTTACGCGCAAATTGAAAGTGGATTTATGGATTGACGACCGTAACATTGGCGGTCTGCCCGATTGGGGAACCATTTATCGCATCATTCATGAGCGCAAGACATTAGAAGAAATCCTCACGGAGGAGCTGAATCCTTTAGTGCAAACCCAGAAGATGCGCAAGCGTCCATGGTGGAAGGTGTGGTAATTGTCTTTTCCGATTTCAAATTGACAATTGACGCTTGACAATTCTTGAAATGTCAAGCGAGCGGACTATTTCACCCAGTTGAATAACTATGGGACAAGAATCTGTGTAATCTGTGGTTAAGGAAAACAAGAGAAAGTTGAATTAGAAACGAATTGCCGCAATTATCATAATTCTGCATTTGGTTGCAGACCATTATTATGATAATTACGGCAATTCGTTTCTATCTATTTCTCAACAATTACTTCCGAATAACTTTTTCCGTGCGGCCGTCGCGGTATTTCACGATGTTGACGCCACGGGCGGGCACACTGAGGTGCTTGCCGTCAATGCCGTAGTAGCCGGAAACGGCGGCAGAGCGGCCATCCTCAACGTCGGCGATGGCATCGACAGGTGCGACAGCGTCGGCAACAGCTGAGCGGGCGGCATTAACGATAGAGCCGTCGGTGCGGTCGATAAGCAGGGCGAGAGCCGTCAGACGTGCTTTATCCTGAATGAGCGTCGACGCACTGATATCGCCTGTAAACGAGAACTCCTGAGGCTCGGCAGCGCGCACCGAAGCCTCCACAGAGCCGTCGACGCCCTCGAGCGCATCCCAGGCTGCCACTGCCACGTGATCGTATTCCAGGTTCAAAACGGTGCTGCCGGCCTTGCTCCAGAATGCCATGTCATCCGCTACCGACCGACCGCTCAGGAAGTTTGCCTGTGCCCAGCGCGAGCCGCTGCCCTTGAGGCCGTCCTCCACGAGCACGAACGCCAGTCCGTAGCGCTCATCATCGCCGTCGTAGACAAAGTGCGTCGAGGTGCGGAACTGCACGGCCGTCTTGGTGTCGTCGGTCCAGGCCGCATCGAGCTCAAGCGAGGCCTGCGTGGCGCGGTCGAAGAAGCGCGTGAGGTAGTCCTTGAGATTGTATGGATAGTACGACGTGCCCGAACGGTTGATCTGCGAGCTGGGGAAGCCGCTGGCATAAATGTCGACTACGGGGATGTAGCCGCTGATCTCCATGACATCACTGCGGTGTACTGCAATGAGCACCACGCGATCGCCGTAGGCCTCATGAGCAGCCTGCATGCCAACAGTGCCGTAGGGGCAGTAGCCGCACCACGTGCCCGTGAATTCCTCCACTACGGGCAGCAATGCGGGCTTGCTGCTTATGCCGATGAGGTCGCCGTGTCCTGTGCGCTGCTGTTCGGCGTTGTCGTTACCGTTGACCTTCAATATCGTAATCTGCTTGGTATATTTGCGCGCCTGCTCTGCCAAACCCAGGTTCACGGTAATACTCTTGCTGTCGCCAAAGCCCACGGGCTCTACCGTCAGCGTCCGCTCTTCGGCTGCAGCGCCGTCGGTGGCTAAGGCGTAGGTGATGCTCGTAATAGGATTAGAACCGGTATTCTTAAAGCGAAAGCTGACGTAGCCCTGATTGCCCTGAAGCACAACGGTGCGCCCGAAGTCAATGGCTGCGGCGCAGTCGCGGGGATAGTCGCCGCCGTCGAGCAGCAGCTGCATTGCTAATTTGCCGTAGCCCTGGCCGTTGAAGTCGAGCCACTGGTCGCCATTATGGCGGAAGACGAAAGCGTTTGGCGCGTCGTCTCCGTTACACATAAGCGGGTAAGCCGGAGAGGTCGTCGAGAAAGTGAAACCCACGTAAACATCGCGCCCATCGACGGCGAAAGGCGTCGATAGAGCTATATCGTTGGCGCCCTGGGCCAGCGACGATTTAGCCACCGTCTGCACGTAGTCGGCTGCAGAGATGTCTGTGAACTGCTGTGTTGAAATCCAAACGGTTAAATCACCCGAGATTTTTGACACATCGGGCCCGAACCAAATACGTAGCGCATTGATGGTGCTGCCACTGACGAAGCGGTCAGTCATCGGTACGAAAATGCCGACGTCGAACGTCGAGGCCGAGCTATAGCCAAGACCGCTCTCATAGTCAATAGCTGCGGCGTCGGCATCAGTAAAATAGCCCCACCACATCTGCGACTTGGTAGGTTCGATAGCAGCGCGTAGCGGTAGGAAAACGCCAAGGAGCGCCGCCACGAAAAGGAGTAAATGTTTTTTCATAAGCGTGTTAGTTTTTGCAAACGATGTTTAATCTGATCTTATAAGCAGTGTAAGCGAAGGGAGCCGTCAGCGCGAACCGAGATAGAGGAAAACCATGCTGAGCAGCAACAGTACGAGATCAATAGCCTTCGAGCGAAGGTTCTTCTCGTGGAAGACGAGGGCACCAACGCCAAAGCTCACCAGCACGCTGCCGCGGCGAATCATGGAAACGACGGAGATGAGCGCGTCAGGCAGGCTCAGGGCATAAAAGTAAACGAAATCGGCGGCGGAGAGGAATATGGAGACCAAGAGGACCCAGAAGATGGAACGTCTGAGCAGGAAAGACTCACCACGAGAAGACTTTTCCCCCGCCCTCCCTGTTAGGGAGGGAGCTGTTACTTTTGCAAATTGCGAAGGCTGCAGCTCAAAACATTCTGCTCCCTCCCTAACAGGGAGGGCGGGGGGAGAGTCTTCTTCGGGGGCCTTTTTTCCCCTGCTCATCAACCAGAACACCAACAACAGAATAAACTGATAGAACATAAAATAGCTCTGCACCGCCATTCGGTCGAGCCCTACCCCACCCTCGCCTGCGGGCGCCAGCAAGTATTTGTCGAAGAGCGCACTTACGGCACCGAACACCGCGCCGAGCACAGCCAGCACTATCCAACGGTTGTGGCGGAAATCAATGCCCTCTTTCTTGCCGCTGCGACGAAGGAGATAGTAGCCCACGATGGCCAGCATCACACCCGTCCACTGGTAGACATTCAGCCGCTCGCCAAAGACAATGATGGCGCCGAGCAGTACCATCACGGGGCGCGTGGCGTTAATAGGCCCTACGAGCGTCAGCGGCAGATTCTTCATAGCGTAATAACCGCAAAGCCAAGACGAAAGCACAATCAACGCCTTCAGCACGATATATTTATGCACCGCCCAGCCGCATAAGGGGACATAGAACAACGACCCCTCACCAATGATACCGGCTGCCGAGAGCACCACCAGGGGCATAAAGATGAGCGAACAGAAGAAGGTGTTGAGCGTCAACACCGGAATGACCGGATTGTCGCGCAACGCCTGCTTCTTTGCAACGTCGTAGAAGCCGAGCAGAGCGGCCGAGAGAAAAGCGAGAACTAACCACATAATTAATATTCCACCGTTTGCAGAAACAGCCCGCGGGCAGGCACACTATCGCCAGCCGCTGAGCGGTTCTTCTGCTCTATAACCTTACGGAATCCGTCGATGCCAAGAGTGCCGCGCCCAACTTCGATGAGCGTTCCGACGATGGCGCGTACCATGTTGCGCAAGAAACGGTCTGCAGTAATCTCGAAGCGCCATTCGAAGTCGGAGAGTTGGACCCATTGTGCAGACGTTACGTGGCAATTGTTTGTCTTCGTGTCGGTGTTCACTTTTGAGAAGCTGGTGAAGTCCTCGTATTCGAACAATGTAGCAGCAGCCCGGTTCATAGCATCGAAGTCGGGCGTACTCACCAAACGCCACGAGCGGTCACGCAGGAAAGGTGACTTTCGCGTGTGCACATAATAATAATATGTACGCGCGCGAGCCGAGAAGCGAGCATGCATATCATCGGGCACGGGATAGATCTTGTGGATGGCTATATCGTGAGGCAAAACTCCGTTTAATCGGTATGTCAGATAATCCTCAGCCGTCTGCTTCGCATCCCCCTCCCTGACAGGAGGGGCTGGGAGTGAGTCTTCAACATCAAAATGTGCCACCATCATAGCGGCATGCACGCCGGCATCTGTGCGACCGGCACCTGTCACAGCGACGTCTGTGCGCAAGATCATCGAGAGTGCCTGCTGCAAGGTCTCCTGCACGCTCGAGCCATTAGGCTGAATCTGCCAACCGTGGTAGGCAGTGCCGTCGTAACTAAGTTCTATGAAGTAACGCATTATTTGACGAAGCGTTTGTAGGTGTAACCTCCTCGGCGAACAATATAGATACCACGAACGGTCGGCACTTCAACGCCGAGGTAATGTCCATTAATATCGAAGACAGCATCAGGAGCATCTATGGGCGACATGAAGTTATCGTCGATGCCATCGGGTAGCGCTTTACCAAATACGCTCAGATTATCTATCTCCCACGCCCAACAATAATTACTTTCAGAAGTATAGCGGAAAGCAACATTTATGGTTTCGCCCACATAGTCGTCAAGACTTATACGTCCAGAACTAATAAATTTAGTAAACTTGCTGGTCTCTGTAACTAATTCCTGCGGCCACTCTACATCGAGTGAGGTCCAAGTGGCACGATCTGGAACTTGGGCAAAGTCGGTAGAAACGAGTACTTCAAACATTCTGGATGGATCGGCTCCATTATTGTAGCCGACAGCATGACGGAATTCAATTGTAGCGCCTTCCATTTGAGTCAAATCTATAGCTGGTGAAACCAGATAGTCGTCGGCCACCTTACCCATGCTATAGGCATTAGCAACCATGCCATACTTCGCGTCGTGCTTCCACACAGTAGATTGTGTACCGTCGTTCTGCAAAACTGCAAAATTGCCCAAACCTGAATTCTTAAAGTTCTGAAGCAACAACAGAGTGCTGTCAGAAGGCTCTGGAGTAGGAGGCACAACAGGTGTCGTTCCATCTATCGTAAACGCTATATCAGTCAAGCTGCCCCAAATATACTCTGGTAAATCGGGAAGGTCAATAAACGGGTTGCGATTGTGCTGAATCTTGTAAACAGCTTCGTTGCGGGCCATCTCTATGTCGTCGACAGGGTCGTCTTTAGCCCATTTCAGATAGAGCTGATACGCCCAAGGCTGCAACGTAGGCCAATCATCATTCTCGAGCGAACGCAGGGCCTGAGCGCCCGTCCACGTGAGGTTCTGGTAACAAGTAACCATGTAGAAGATTATGCGCGCAAAGTCGCCCTTCCATTTGTCTGCGGGCTCCCAGAGATCTATGTTGGCGCCTGCAGCGCCAGGGCCTGTACCAACTTTGGTGCATCCGTTGTCCGTCTTGACATTCGTAACCTTTCCCATACCATAGTTGCTCTTCGAGCTATTGATGCTGGATTCACATGGCATGAGGTGGTGAATATCCTTATACGCTTGATTCTTAGTCTTGCCCCACCAACTATTTGCAAGCGCATGCTCAATATTCATTCCGCTTACAGCAGAATAGCTACTGCCGTTAAAAAAGTGATGGGCATTACTGTAACGGTCGCGCACTTCATTGTCTGTCATGCGGTCGGTTTGGTAGAAACCATACCACGTCTTATTGTAGCCACCACCATATTCGAGAACATCTGCCGAGCCGATGATGTCGTGCATCGCTGCTTTCAGAGCCTCTTTCTTTTTGCCTATGGCATGAGCATAATAGGTATTCAAGTCAATCGTCTGTGCCTCAAGCACAGACAAAGGAAAAAGAAAGGTTAAACTGACAAATACAGGAAAAAAACTATAACGCATTATCTGATGATTATTTTTTTGGTTTTTGCTCCTTCACGTACAATATAAGTGCCACGATGGAGAGGCATAGAACGATCATAAGAACGACCACCCATGTCGAAGATTTGAAGAAAGGGGGCTCGTTCATTGATGCCCTCCACAGCATCGACCACCGGTTCTTCTTTTTCGGCTATAGTCACATCAATGGAAGAAATACGACTCTGTTTGTTAGCCGTGCAGACAAATGGATTCATTGAGCCAGTCCACTCAATCTTTCCATCATTAAAACTCTTTGATTGTCCACCAATGCTAATGCTGCAACCACTCTTGGAATCACCGTTATCGTAGAACGTCACTCCCGTGACCTCGGCACCTTCAATCATGAATACGGACTTATCGTAGAAACGAATATGTCCTCCTGCACTCTCGACGGAAACAGGCGTTACGGTGGAAGCCGCTTTGTAGTAGCTGACCGTCAACCCATTGGCTTTGGCTGTAAAGCCTTCACCATAGGTGGAATGTTTGGTCGACGTCCATGTAAGCTGTGAGAAAACTATCGTACCAGAGGTAGCATCGGGATTGACGGGTTCGTCTGGATTGTCTGGATTATCAGGGTCAACAGGATTATCAGGGGTATCTGGATCATCGGGATTATCGGGGTCGTCAGGTATTTCTTCCTGCGATTGACCGTGCGACAAGCTCACGTCAAAAGCATAAGTGATGCTATCTCCCCATACATACTCACAAAGTGATGGGTAATCAACAAATGGATTTCTGTTTTTTTGTTTCTTATAAACCACTTCGTTTCTGGCGCGTTCCACATCGTCTACGGGGTCTTGCTTAGCCCAGCGCAAGAGCATCTTAAGCGCCCAAGACTTCAGACCTGGATACTTCTTACCATCGAAAAATTGCGAAGCTGAACCGCCAGTCCAATTGGGATGTAAGTTTTCATAGCACGCAAGAACATAGAAGTAAATACGTGCGATATCGCCTTTGATTTCATCGTTGGGTTCAAAACACTGACCAGAATAACCGCTCACCGTGCATGAACCGAGTTTGCTATAACCGTTGTTTGACATGTAGGTTTCCCCATTATTCTCACCGAAAGGATAATTGCCACGACGGTTATTGACATAACCGTCAGAGGGCACCACCTGAACAAGGTCGCTCTTCATTTCTCCACTGCCAAACCAGCTCTGGGGCACCAGGTGCTCGCGGTTGTAGCCATCACCCTCACCTTTGTAGGCGTGGTTCTCCGCAGGACCTCCGATGACAAACTTTGTGGAATTGGAGTACCAATCTCGAAGGTAGCCGTCGGCGCGACGATCAGACTCATGATAGGCAGAAAGCAACCCATCATAGCTGATATTCGTATGGTCATGGATTATGCCATAAAGAGCGGTCTTTAAATCCGACGCTTTCTTGTTATTAGCCTTGGCATAATAAGTTTTCAAATCAATAGCTGAAGCAGACACTCCACCCAACAGCAGGAGTACAGCAACGACATTAAAAAAAATAGTTAGTTTTTTCATTTTTTAGGCTTTATTTGCTGCAAAGGTAAGTCTTTTAGGCAAAGTGCCCAAGATTATCTCCAAATTTGTTCACATTTTGATCATCATTCGGATAAAAGCATAAAAAAAGGTGCACCTCCGCTATGGGAGATGCACCTTTTTTATGTAGATAACGAACTGATTATTCAGCAAGCACCTTCTTGTTGCCTACTACATAAAGGCCTTTACCTACAACGCTTACACGCTGACCGGCGATATTGTAGATAGCGCCCTTAGCGGCATCAGCCTTAACAGCATTGACGATGGTGATGTTCTGACCATCGAGGCTGTACTCCTTCACTTCCTTAAGGCCTGTAACACCCATGTACTTGACAACATTGCCTTTCAGCCAAACTTGAGCGCCAAGTTTATCAGGATTGTCAGCCAGGTTAAGGTCTGTACGAGCAAGATTCTTTGCGACAAGAGCTACAGGAATAACATCAGCCACAGCATCAGCCGAAGGAGCGTCTGCAATCAGGATATTTGAAACGGAAACCTTCAGGGGTTCGCCTTTACCGTCGACACCTTCAGGGGCTTCAGCGGTAAACATTGCAGTCTCTGTCTTAAGTGAGCTACCATTTATATAACCTACAATGTAAGCCTTCACCCAAGCATCTTCCTGAACAGCTTCACTCGTTGAAGTTGCAACAATGTGCTGCATATCTTCAACAGTATAAGGATTCTCGAACGAACCATCGCCTGTGAACTCATACTCTACGGGTGCTTCACCGTTGTCAATGTCCTCAACGGTACGGGGATACAGCTGCACGGCGCCGTTGTAAATAGCGACGAAAGCGGTGACGCTGTAAGGGGTGGTGGTGTTGAACGTGGCGGTTGTCAGCACATTCCAGTTGTCGCGGACAGTAATCTCGTTGTCGCTATCATCCATGAAGGCAATATTGCGGTTTTCCAAGCCCTCAGCCTGCGCAGTCAGACCTTCAATCTGTATGAGCTCGTTTTCGTAGTCCTTCTGATTATTGTTGACATCAGCAATAGTTACCTTTTGCGGCTCAACAGCATTGTTGCTGGAGTTAACAGCAAGGTCAGCAACTTCCTCGAAAGCTATTTCGGTGAGACCGTTGTAGAGATAAAGCTGACCAGAGAACTTAGCCGTAATCTTGTCGCCTGCCTTGATGCCCTCAGCGAGCTTAGCATTGTTGGCAAACAGCAAGAGACCATCGGTGCCATCATATACATAGACGCTCTTACCGTTGACATAGGTCACAAGCAGGTTAGTAGCTTGGAAAGCAACCTTCACGTGATCTGCGGTAGCAGCAGCCTTGACATCAGCGATTTTGTTGTACACAGTCACTTCTTCTACAGGAGCGCCCTCGCCATTGATGGCTGCAAGCTCGCTATTCTGAGTGAACTCAAAGGTTGATACCTCATTCTCAACATAGTTCTTGATGTAACCAACAACGATAACTTCATCGCCGACCTTGATATCTGCACTCGAAATATTATTGCCATTCAAACCTTTGCCACGGAAGACCTGGAGCTCGTTGGCTTCCTCACCATTATCAGAGATGTAGTAGGTGGCATTGCCGTAAGGAACACCCTGAGAATTAGCGCCATCGATATCTGTAATACGTGAAATCTTACCCTTGACGTATACCTTAACATCAGTCTGTGCACTGGGCGCAAGCTGAGCGGCTTTCTCAAGAGCTTGAGCTACGGTGAGAGGAGCTTCGAGAGAGCTTGTCCAGTCAATAGTGGGCTGAGGGTCAGGATCAGGATCAGGATTCTCACCACCTTCGCCGAGAGTTACCTCGATACTCTTAATCTGAGTGTTTGCAGAAATGGTGATTACAACAGTCTGAGCGCTACCAGTCCACTGGCCTGTTGTAAGCGTACCGCTGTCAGCCGAATTTTCTGCACCCCACTTACTGTTGTTAAGGTTGAACTTGACACTGGAAATATTCTCGCTGGAAGAAGCGATGGTAAGTGTGCCACCGTAAACACGCAGGGAACCCTTCCACATGCGGTTATTATCCTTTGTGCCGCTTTTAGACACGGTTATGGTTACTCCATTAGAAGCAACTGAAGCAGATTCTACAATGTCACCATCACCGACGTAGGTTGCACCGGAGCCGCTGGAGAAGCCCGTCAGCCCGAATTGTTCGTAGGCTGTGTCTCCCGTAAAATCGAACACCACCTGTGCGCCAGCCACGCCTGCAAAGGCGAGCAAGGCAAAGAGTAAAGAGTAGAGTTTTTTCATAAACAAATGTTTTTTAATAATTTATAAAATTATTTGATTTTTATTCGCCACAAAGTTACTGCGATTTGTTGAAACGGCAAAGATTGTTTCATATTTTTTAAAAAAAAGATGCCTAAAGACTTCACAGTCTCCAGACATCTCCCTGTGCCAAAGCACAGAATCAATCAACAAATCAAAATGTGGTGAATAGATGATTTAAGGCTTTTACGTATAAAAGATGATGATTTACGTTAGAATTCACCGGCAGGACCACCGAAGCCTCCGCCTCGTGGACCTCCAAAGCCTCCGCCACGTTCTCCACGATTACCTTGCCTGCCACCTTGACGGAAGCGGTTTTGTTGGGGCTGAAACACCCTCAACAGCTGCTGAGGAGTAAGCACACTGGACAACTCTGCGCAGTATTTCTTCTGGACATCCAAGCGCTGTTGTGACAGTTTTATCTGTTGCTCTTGATGAGTGAACACCTCTTGCAACTTAGCAGTAGCCTCTGCATCGGTAAGTTCGTTTTGATTACGCTGCTCCGACCTGTTTTGGGTCTGATCCTGGCGGAGAGCAGCAAGTTCCTTCAAGTAATTGGTATAAATAGGGTCGAACTTTGCCTTCTGGTCATCGGTCAACTTAAGCTCCTTGACAAGGTTTTCCGTCATGCGAGCTTGCATTTCTTGACGACGAGTGGCACGTTCGCTATTATTTTGTGCGTTTGTGTTAAGCAATGAAGCAAAAGTCATAGCTACAAAAGCTGTGAAAAATATATTCTTATTCATAACGTGTTTTATTAAATTGAGTTTTATTGTTTGTGTAGCACTACGACTTTCTGACATTCTATGCCTCTGATGGTTTAAGAGCCATCCTGAATTTATACTTCTTTAACATTTTAAGTAGATACTTCACGAAACTCTTTTATCCATTCATGCGAATTTGTGTTTGTCGAATTATTTATTTGCCTCTACTGGCTGGTAGTGTCGTGTTAACTGTGTATCAATGGAATAGGGCTCACCTTACCGTGATATGGAAGCACCCTTGCTTGACTTCATATTTTATATAGCACAAGCTGTCGGCCCGAACATCACGAAGAACTTCTGAAAGCACGAACTTCAGCGAATCGTTGCGCACAGATCTCCGTATATTCTCGCCAGGGGGGCTCACCGTATGGAATCGGTTATAAGATATATCAAATGTCGTGCCAAAGCGATGGCAACTCTGATCCGAAGCATTACCATTATAACGTTTCAGGCGTTTCACATCTTCTTCCGTACGCAACACACTTGTAACGATAATTTTATGAAGTGGGATGTGCTTTACGGCAAGAGAATCAAGGAACCTGCGACCTATATGCTGGAGCAACATACTGGCACGCGGTACCAAATATGGAATACTCCGATTCATTTGGGGATCTATTTCATAATAGGGATTAGCACCTATGAAAAGTAATTCATTCTTTCTCTTTTCGGCCTCATCCCTGTTACAAACAGGCTCTACACCATACCTAATTGCGGCTACAATTTGTGTATCCTGTACGTCAGGGAAGCAGTCGCGATAGGAAGGAACACTCTTTATCGGATGTTTTACATCGAACCCAAGCTTTGGGATTTCCACCGAGAGTAAAGCATTGTTTGCTGGTGAGACTGCTGCAACAGGCTTTAACACAGTATCCCTGTTCAACATCGTACTGTCTTGCACTGACATTGAATTGCCCTGTCTCACCAACGACGGGAAACACAAACGCACCAAAAAGAGGAGCGCAACACTGACATAAACGCCACGAAGGAAGGTTGTTTTATTTGGCTTTTGCACGTTATTTTTAAATAAATCGATGCAAAGTTACAACAAAAAATTCGTTAATCCGAGTCAAATACAAGATAAATAGTTAAATTTGCCGCGAAAAATATTCTATATGACAGAAAAGCATTTTATCCTTGAAGAAGCCGACCCAGTAATCTTCTATGGCGTGAACAACGTTAACATGCAGATGATCAAGGCGCTTCACCCTAAATTACGTATCGTAGGCCGTGGCAACGTCGTTAAAGCCATGGGCGACGAGGAAGAGCTGTGTACCTTTGCTGAGAACATCGAGAAGCTGCAGGCACATTGCAGCAAATACAATAGTCTCAGCGAAGAGGACATCCTTCACATCGTTCGCGGCGAGAACACACGACGCGACGGTGTCAGCGGAGCTATTGTTTTCAGCGTCACAGGTAAACCCATCACCGCACGCAGCGAAAACCAACAGCGACTCGTAGACGCTTTCGAGAAACACGACATGGTGTTTGCCATCGGTCCGGCCGGATCTGGAAAAACCTATACCAGCATCGCCTTGGCTGTGCGTGCGATGAAAAACAAGGAAGTGCGACGCATCATCCTCTCACGTCCCGCCGTGGAAGCAGGCGAGAAGCTCGGTTTCCTGCCTGGCGACATGAAAGATAAGATCGACCCTTATCTGCAACCGCTCTACGACGCGCTCGAAGATATGATTCCACGCCAAAAGCTCAACGAAATGATGGAGCAGAACATCATCCAGATAGCACCTCTTGCCTTCATGCGCGGTCGCACGTTGAACGATGCCGTCGTCATTCTCGACGAGGCGCAGAACACCACGACAGCTCAGATCAAGATGTTCCTCACCCGCATGGGCATGAACACGAAGATGATCGTCACGGGCGACATGACGCAGATTGACCTTCCACGCCCGCAGAAGAGCGGTCTCATCGAGGCACTCCACATCCTGCGCGACGTGGACGATATTGCCGTCATCCATCTCAACCAGAAAGATATCGTCCGACATAAGTTGGTCACCAAGATAGTCAATGCCTATGAGAAGTATGAGGAGTACCAAAAACAACTTCACGCCCATGCAACTTCATCCAAAGATGAGGAACAAACAACCAATAAAGATTGATTTTTCCAACTAACATATAAGCAATGAAAGCATTAACTAAAACTGAATTTCATTTCGATGGACAAAAGAGCGTATACCATGGCAAGGTACGCGACGTGTACAACATCAACGACGACCTCATGGTGATGGTCGCCACCGACCGCATCTCGGCTTTCGACGTCGTGCTGCCCAAGGGCATTCCCTTCAAAGGTCAGGTGCTGAACCAGATTGCAGCCTCGTTCCTCGATGCCACCGCTGACATTGTCCCCAACTGGAAACTGGCTACGCCCGACCCGATGGTCACCGTAGGTCTTAAGGCAGAAGGTTTCCGCGTGGAGATGATTATTCGTGGCTATCTGACAGGTTCCGCATGGCGTGAGTACAAGAACGGTTGCCGTGAGCTGTGCGGTGTGAAGTTGCCTGATGGCATGCGCGAGAACGAGCGTTTCCCAGAACCCATCATCACACCGACAACCAAGGCCGATGAAGGTCACGACGAGAATATCTCACGCGAAGAAATCATCGCTCAGGGCATCGTCAGCGCCGAGGACTACGAGGTGATGGAGCGCTACACGCGCGCCCTCTTCCAGCGAGGCACCGAGATAGCAGCTAAGAAAGGCCTCATCCTTGTCGACACGAAATACGAATTTGGCAAGCGCGATGGCAAGGTCATTCTCATCGATGAGATCCACACACCAGACTCCAGCCGTTATTTCTATGCCGAAGGTTACGAAGAGAAATTTGAGAAAGGTGAACCGCAGCGCCAGCTTTCAAAGGAATTCGTACGCCAATGGCTCATCGACCACAACTTCATGAACCGTCCTGGCGACGTGATGCCTGAGCTGACCGATGCATTTGTCGAGAGTATCAGCGACCGCTACATCGAGCTCTACGAGCACATCGTGGGCGAGAAATTCGTCAAGGAAGAGACCACCGACGACGTAGCCGCCCGAATTGAGAAGAATGTAGCCGCATGGCTTCATCGTCTTTAAGCACAGCTACAGACATTCCCTTTTGCGTAGCCTCATGCCTTGTCGCTCATATAAATAATAAGCGATAGCTCTCGGCAAAATAAACGATAGCTCTCGGTATAATAAGCGATAGCTCTCGGCATAATAAACGATAGCTCTCGGTATAATAAGCGATAGCTCTCGGCATAATAAACGATAGCTCTCGGCGTTTTTATCGCCGAGCCTCTCCTCCCCTTTACCACCCAAATCCAGCCCCCCCATAATGCCAGAATCGAACACGCCTGTAACAAAAGCCTCAAGAAAAGAAGAGCACATGAAAAAAGCACCTAAGCCAGGTGCTCCTAAGCGCGAGTTGGTGGAGACGATGTTCAATCGCATCGCCCCCACCTATGACCGCCTCAACCACGCCCTCTCCCTCGGCATCGACCGCCGATGGCGTCGTAAGGCTGTGGACGAGTTGAAACCTTTCTCTCCTTCGACAATTCTCGACATAGCCACAGGTACTGGCGACTTTGCTATTTTAGCAGCTCGCAGGCTTCAGCCCGACCGCATCATCGGAATAGATATTAGTGAGGGCATGATGAAGGTGGCACAGGAAAAGGTAAAAAAAGAAGGATTGGACAATGTCATCTTTTTCATGAAAGACGACTGCACCAATCTATCTTTTGACGACAATTCATTTGATGCAATCACTGTAGCGTATGGGGCTCGTAATTTTGACGATTTAGACAAAGGGCTTTCTGAGATGTGCCGAGTGCTGAAACCC
The DNA here is from genome assembly GCA_002391275.1 of Prevotellaceae bacterium UBA4372. GTDB lineage: Bacteria > Bacteroidota > Bacteroidia > Bacteroidales > Bacteroidaceae > Physcousia. The sequence continues at coordinate 27,328 of DGSC01000033.1, forward strand.
GGAGGACATCTGATGTTGGTCGAACTGACCACACCACCCCACTTCCCAATGAAGCAATTGTTCAATCTATACGCCAAGATCGTCATGCGTCAGATAGGCCGACGAATCAGTCACGACGACAGTGCCTACACCTATCTTCCTGCCTCAATGGCCGCTTTCCCACAAGCTGAACAACTGAAGCCTCGTCTTCTCAAGGCTGGTTTTAGCATGGTCAACTATAGGAGATTCACTTTCGGACTTAGCACCATGTACCTTGCCACGAAATAAAAAGCACTTATGCTAAAGCGATTTATCCGACATAAACTTTCGTCCTACTTGCAGCGAACGCTTGCTCCGGCTATAGCTGAATCAGCAGCTCAGCGCCTCAGCTATACCTTTCATCGCGAGCGTCTCTCCGAGCAAGCTCTTTCTTGCGTGCTATCAGGAACAAGCCCTCAAGCATCTGGTCGCAAGCCCATTGTCGTATCGCTGACCACTCATGGCAGGCGACTATATGAAGTCCACCTAAGCATCGAAAGCATTATGCAGGGTTCAATTCTGCCACAAGAAATCGTTCTTTGGCTTGATGACGACGATTCTCGAGAGCTACCCATCGCTCTTCAGCGTCAGGCCCAACGCGGATTGAAGGTGATGAGGACGAACAAGATAGGTTCTTACGCCAAGCTACTGCCAACGCTTAAATCGTTTCCTCTGGCACATATTGTCACGATTGACGATGACGTCTTCTACCCTCGCGATTTTCTTGAACGCTTAATTGAAACGCATGAAAGCCAGCCTAAATCTATCATTGCCAATGTTATCATGCAGATGACACGAGACAACAAAGGCAATCCACAAGGGATTCGAAAGTGGCCATACGTCAGTTCCACGGAAAGCAGTAAAGATTGGCACGACCTCTTCTTCGAAGGCTTTGGCGGAGTATTCTACCCTGCAGGGTGTTTGCCACAGGAAACAACCGATGAAGCATTATTCAAGCAACTCTCTCCCACGGCAGACGATATTTGGTTCAATGCCATGGCTCGCATCATTGACACTCCGATACAAATCTGTAACAGGTCTCCTTTCAACTTTCTCACAGCCGTGAATATTGCCTGTCAGGACGAAGCACTCTATCGTATAAACAACGATAACGACGATAAAAATGAAAAGCAACTTCGCGCTGTTTGGCAGCATTTCAGGCTTCAAGGCAAATAACTATTTTTCAAGACATAATATTTGAGTTTCATGACTGTAATGACGGAATCAAGCTTTCCTGAGAATCAAATCACTCACGAGCCGGTGCTCACACCTGCCCTATATGGTCTGATAGGCTACCCTCTCGGACATAGTTTCTCGCGCGCGTATTTTAAAAAGAAGTTCGCGTACGAGGGTATTGATGCCGACTATCTCAATTTCGAGCTACAGTCGGTGGATGCTTTACCGTCACTGCTTGACCAATACCAGACGTTACGCGGACTTAATGTCACCATTCCACATAAACAGAATATCATTCCCCTGCTCGACGAACTTTCTGCTGAGGCGCGCTCCATCGGAGCTGTCAATGTGGTAAAGATTATGCGAGAGAAGAACAACGCCAAACCATATTTAAAAGGATTCAACTCCGATATAATCGGTTTCATGGAGAGCATAAGGCCTCTGCTGATGCCCCACCACAAACGTGCTTTAGTGCTTGGTACCGGTGGTGCATCTAAAGCTATATGCAGAGGGTTAGAAATGCTTGGTCTACAATGGAAATACGTCAGCAGAAGAAAACTTGACGGACATTTCACTTATGCCGATCTTACAGGTGATTTATTGGACCAGTACAAGGTCATCGTCAACTGCACGCCATTAGGCATGAGTCCGCGCACCGACAGCTGCCCAGAGCTCCCTTACAACGCTCTCACCCGCGACCATTTGCTCTACGACCTCGTATACAATCCAGAAATAACCCTGTTCATGCGCAATGGGCGGCGCTATGGTGCCGTTGTTAAGAATGGACTCGAGATGTTGCATCTGCAGGCGGAAGCCAGCTGGAGGTTTTGGAACGAGGAGAACGGTAAAGATTGAGACATTGAAGAATGAACTATTGAGATCTTAAAACAACGAACATTGAGAATATGAAACAATTACACATAAAAAGTATTCACTACTTGCTCTCCGCTAATGGCATGGGGCGTCTACTTTCTCGCTCACTGCTCTTTGCGTTTTATCTGCTCTTCAGTTTTTCGTTTTTTCAAACGTCCTCTTGTCTGGCAGCCACATATACTGTCGACGACCTGCCCATACCTTATCTTTCCGACTCTACGCAGTATGTGTCAAACCCCGATGGCATCTTGTCGCCCATAGCCGTTGACTCTCTTAACATGTGGCTGAGGCAGATGGAAAGCGAGCATGGCGTTCAGACGGTGTTAGCCGTTGTCGAACACATTAAGGGTGGCGACACCTATGAGTTCTGCATGGCGTTAGGACGCAAATATGGCGTTGGCAACAAACGTCAGAATAGCGGCCTCATCATCTTGTTATCCACTGGCGACCGCGCCTATACGATACTTACAGGCAGAGGGCTCGAAGGCACGTTGCCCGATGCTATTTGCAAGCGCATAGAGAACCATCAGATGCTGCCCGCTTTGCGTGAAGGCGATTGGGACGAAGCAATGCTCAACACGGTGCGCGCGCTCAAGGCTTATATCGACGGCGACGATTCGCTCGTTGGCGATTCTGATTTCGACGATAGCGACGCGGGAGCACTCACAGGATTTATTTTTTGTATGTTAATCGGACTGGGCCTTATCGCTTTCGCCATCTGGCGTGATGAACGCAAGAAAAGTTTCTGCCCCAGTTGTCATCAACACAAAATGAAAAAAATCAGCAGCTATACAACCAAGAATAAACGTTTAGGCATTCGCACCCATCACGACACTTATCGCTGCAGTAATTGTTTCTTTACAAAAGAAATGCACTGGGACGAAGACCTTCATGCAGGAGGTACCGGCGCTGCAGCCGGCGGTGCACTGGGAGGCAGCTTCTTTGGCAGCGGAGGCCGCTCGTTTGGAGGATCATTCGGAGGCGGTTCATTTGGTGGCGGCGGCGCCAGCGGAAGATTCTGATTGGATACTTGAAAACTGAAATATTAGAAATATTGAAAACATCATTAATAATTAATTAAAATTCTACAACTATGAAAATTTTCAAAGCTTTTCTCTTGGCCGTAATGGCTATGTTTGCACTTACAAGCTGCACTTACAACAAGCTCGTAGAACAGGACGAACAGGTTAATCGCGCTTGGGCTGACGTACAAACTCAGTATCAGCGCCGTGCCGACCTTATCCCGAATCTCGTCAACACCGTCAAGGGCTATGCTGCTCATGAGAGCGAAACACTGGAGGCTGTCATCGCCGCACGCGCACGTGCTACGCAAATCACCATCGACCCCAGCAATGTCACGCCAGAGCAACTTGCTGAGTTCCAAGCCGCACAAGGCGAAGTCAGTCAAGCTCTCGGCCGTCTGATGGCTGTCAGCGAGAACTATCCTGAATTAAAGGCTAACGAACAGTTCAGCGAGCTGCAGGCTCAGCTCGAAGGTACCGAAAACCGCATTGCCGAGTCTCGCCGTCTGTACAATGAGGCCGTACAAACCTACAACGTCAGCGTACGCCGATTCCCCAACAACATTTGGGCGATGATATTCAATTTCGAGAAGAAATCACCTTTTGCAGCTGAAGCTGGCGCACAGAAAGCACCCGAAGTACAATTCTAATCATCAACAATCAATTTTTATCCATAAAAAAGAAAATCCTATTCTATGCCATCTTCATGATGGCGGCCCTGTCAACATTTACCGCTTGCGACAAATTTCTTTGTCAGCACCAACAATTTCACGCACTTCAACCTGAAACGCGTTCCTAATCCCGACTGGAGCAGCATCAAGGATTGGGGCATCACCAATCGTATTAAGTAATGGACAACAAACAACGTTATATGGCGCGTGGCGTTTCGGCCGCTAAGGAGGACGTCCACGCCGCCATCAAGAACATCGACAAGGGTATCTTCCCACAGGCCTTCTGCAAGATCATCCCAGACATTCTCGGCGGCGACCCCGATTACTGCAATATCATGCACGCCGACGGCGCTGGCACGAAGAGTAGCCTCGCCTACGCCTACTGGCGTGAGACAGGCGACCTCAGCGTTTGGAAAGGTATCGCACAGGATGCCCTCATCATGAACACCGACGACCTGCTGTGTGTGGGAGCCGTGGACAATATCCTTGTTTCCTCGACCATCGGGCGCAACAAGATGCTCATCCCGGGCGAAGTCATCAGCGCCATCATCAATGGCACCGACGAGCTCATGGCCGAGTTGCGTGAGATGGGTATCGGCATCTATGGCACCGGCGGCGAGACGGCCGATGTGGGCGACCTCGTGCGCACCATCATCGTGGACAGCACCGTCACCTGCCGCATGAAGCGTAGTGATGTCATCGACAACGCCAACATCCGCCCGGGCGACGTCATCGTCGGCCTCGCCAGCTTCGGTCAGGCCACCTACGAGCACGAGTACAACGGCGGCATGGGCAGTAATGGACTCACCTCCGCCCGCCACGATGTCTTCGCCAAATATCTTGCCGAGAAATATCCCGAGACGTACGACCACGCTGTGCCCGAGGAGCTGGTGTATAGCGGTAAATACAAATTATCCGATGTCGGCGCCGCTGGCGACAATATCGGGAAACTTGTATTATCCCCCACCCGCACCTACGCCCCCGTCGTCAAAGTGCTCCTCGACCAGCTGCGCCCCCGCATCCATGGTATGGTGCACTGCACCGGCGGCGCCCAGACCAAGGTGCTGCACTTCGTGGGCGACAACTGCCGCGTCATCAAGGACAATATGTTCCCCGTGCCGCCCCTCTTCCGCATCATCGCCGAGGAGAGCGGCGCCGACTGGAGCGAGATGTACAAGGTCTTCAACTGCGGCCACCGCCTGGAGGTCTATGTCAGCCCCGAGGATGCCGAGCAGGTCATCGCCATCAGCAAGAGCTTCAACATCGACGCTCAGGTCGTGGGCCACATCGAAGAAGGACAGCGCAGCCTCACCATCCGCAGCGAATTCGGCGAGTTCAACTATTGAACTTATGCACCTTGAAGCATGAGTAACATCATCATACGCCCCTGTTGCTCCATCATTAGGCTGTTCTGCCTGACAGTCATGATTTATAGACTCATTGACAGTTGGGCAGACATAAGCCTGCTGCACTAAATAATCTCCGTCTTAGACATCGCCGGATGGGTGGACATCAACTACGACCTCATCACCCTTCACTACCAATGGCTGCGTCACTCCTGGGCGAAGAGTGAAGGAGTAATCACATGCAATGCTAAACTGCCGCACCATGGAAGCGCCAAAGAAGCCAACAGTACACAGCATGAAGCGCCGCAGCTTTGTGCATGAATACAGCTATCGAGGTTTCTATCATATCACCATCAGCGTAGCTGCAGATCTCCGCCAACCTCTTGGGCGCGTGTGCGGCAACATCGACAAGGCTGACGGCGAAGCGGCAGCACCGCATGTGGAGCTGTCGCCCATCGGGCAAATGGTAGAATGGGAGCTGCTGCATAGCATTAAGCGACACTACCCGATGGTTGAGGTAGATACATACATCATCATGCCCGAGCACCTCCACATCCTCTTCCACGTCACCCGCGACATCTTCAACAACGCCAGAAAGCGCACGCATCTCGGCCGCGTCATCGCAGGCTTCAAGCAAGGCTGCAACCGCCGCTATTGGGAGATGACCGGCCTGATTCCTACAGCCAAAGAAAGCCAGGCGATAAAATCGCCTGGCGCTATCGGGGCCGACACCGCCGCCCAACCAAACCCCGCCGACCGACCGGCGACCTCTCAAGCGGCAACCACCGCCCCTCAACTGGCTCCCGCCGCCCCCTACTCTGCCTGCCCGACAGCGCTCGGCGATTCAATCGCCGAGCATCGCCCCGCCTCATCACCCGCCCCCCTCCCCTCCCTCTTCGAGACGGGCTATTGCGATGTCATCCCCGTTGACGAAGCCCAGTTAGCCACGCAGCGCGCCTATATCCGCAACAACCCTCGCAGCCGCCTCTTGCGCACCTCCAACCGCTCCCTGTTGATGCCGCGGCGTGGCGGCATCGACACCGCCGTAAGCCTGCCCGCCATGTGCGGTTTCCTGCAACGCGTCTGCCCATCGCACCAGTTCACCCCAACCATCTGGCAAGAGCTACAAGGTCACTTCCTCATGGAAGACAGCCATATCACCTGCGACAGCTATGGCGACCGTTCCCTCCTGGAGCGTCGCCTCCTGCCCGTCGTCTGCCATCGACAAGACGCTGCTCGCTTCAACGAGCAGAAGACACGATCTTTAGAGGCTGCCGCCAGGGGCGCCATCCTTGTTTCAGCCCGAATTGCAAAAGGCGAACAAGAGATTTCAGACGCCGCCCTCGCCTCCGGATATTCCACCGTCCGCATCATCGACAACGGCTTCCCCGAGCGCTACCACCCCTCTGCGACCATCACCGACGCCTGCGCTGCAGGCCATCTCCTCTTGCTTAGCCCCTGGCGCTATCAGTTCCGCAGGAAGGACGACGCCATCCATGTGCCCTTCTGCAAAGCCATGAACTGCATTGCACAAGCACTGTGCCGCACAGCCGACGACTGGTGGAAGGCAGACATCCCGAGGAACTGAAAGAACCTAAGATACACTTTTCCTACTAACTTCAACACGACTTAACAACTAACTACTAAAGCTATGACACACAGACTCCATCTTGAAGAAGAAGCTGCACGCTGCCTGCTTTGCATTGACGCCCCCTGCAGCCGAGCCTGCAGCCACAGCGACCCGGCACGCGCCATACGCGCCATCCGTTTCGGCAACGCCAATCTGGCCGGGCAATGGATAGCCGATTGTACCGACGATGAGTTGACAGCAGCCGAGAGCAGCTGTCTACACTACGATCGCCCAATTCGCATCCGCGAGATAGCAACAATCATAAAGGACACAGCAGAAGGCACGGCGCCACGCGCCACCGCCACCGCCACCGCCACCGCCACCGCCGACGACCGCCCCTCGCTCGCCATTGATTTCTGCGGCATCCGCTGCGAGAACCCGTTCTTCCTCGCCTCATCGGCCGTCTGCACCAACTACGAGATGGTGGCACGCGCCTTCGACATGGGCTGGGCTGGCGTCTTCTACAAGACCATCTGCATGGACGACATCCGCGAGGTGTCGCCCCGCTTCGACGCCGTGCAACACGAAGGCACGTCCGACTTCTACGCCTTCCGTAATATGGAACAGCTCAGCGAGAATCCCACCGCTGTGGACTTCGACATTCTCCGCCGCCTCAAGCAGGATTATCCGTCGAAGATTGTCGTAGCATCCATCATGGGCAGCACCGAGGAAGAATGGATTGAGCTGGCCAAGATGGCGGAGGAGGCAGGCGTCGATGCCGTAGAGCTGAACTTCTCATGCCCCCAGATGCGACTGGCAGGCTTAGGCAGCGACGTGGGGCAGAACCCCGAGCTCGTCACCTTCTACACCGCCTACGTCAAGCGGTCGGTGAAGATTCCCGTTATTCCTAAGATGACGCCCAACATCACACAGATCAACAACCCTGCCATGGGCGCCTTCTTTGCCGGAGCAGATGCAATCTCGGCCATCAACACGATCAAATCCGTGACGATGGACAACCGCTCGGCCGTCAGCGCGAAGAAGACCGTCTCGGGTCTGTCGGGGCGTGCCGTCAAGCCCATCGCCCTGCGCTTCATCCTCGAGATGACGAAGAATCCGCTCATCAAGAACGTGGACTTCAGCGGCATTGGAGGCATTGAGTCATGGCACGATGCACTGGAATTCATTCAATTAGGATGCCGCAACGTACAGGTCTGCACGGCCGTCATGCAGTATGGCTATCGCATCATCGACGACCTCATTCTCGGCCTGCAAAACTATCTGCGAGAGCGCGGCGTGGCTCAGCTGGCTGACATCGTGGGCGAGGAGCTGCACAATTTCACGACGCCCACCGATCTCGACCGCGACACCATCGTCTATCCCATGATTGACCGCGAGCGGTGCATCGGTTGCGGACGCTGCTACACCTCATGCCAGGACGGCGGCCACCAAGCCATTGCCTTTGACACCGCCACGCGCCAGCCACGCATCGTCGGCACGCGTTGCGTAGGCTGCCACCTCTGCCGCCTCGTCTGCCCCACCGGCGCCTTAGGTGCTGCCAAGCGAATTCCGAAGAAGGCGCAGTGATGCCTTCATGCCCCAGCTTCAACTGGTTTTTGAAGAAAAAGAGAAAAAAGTAGCGGAAAACGATGGCCGTTTCAAAAGAATGTTGTACTTTTGCAGCCGCAAACCCAAGGATAGGAGCGTAGCTCAGTTGGTTCAGAGCGCTTCAGTCACATTGAAGAGGTCATCGGTTCGAGCCCGATCGTTCCTACTACCCAAATGCGAGGCGGGCTTCCAAGCAAGGAAGTCCGCCTTTTTTATTTTACAACGACCTATAATACTCATTACACGAATATATTTTTATGGCTATAGAGAACAACGAACTGCTGGACCGCCTCGAAGGCTTGGTTTCACGCTACGAGGAGGTGGGCACGCTCATCACCGACCCGTCGGTCATCGCCGACCAGCGCCGCTACGTCAAGCTGACAAAGGAATACAAGGACCTGGGCGCCATCGTCAAGAAACGCGCCGAATACGTTCAGACGCTCACGACCATCGACGAGGCTAAGGAGATGCTCGCCGCCGAGGACGACGCTGAGATGCGCGAGATGGCTCGCGAAGAACTCGCGGCCGCACAGGAGCGCATCCCCGAGCTCGAAGAGGAAATCAAACTGCTGCTCATCCCCGCCGACCCCGAGGACGACAAGAACGTCATCATGGAAATCCGCGGCGGCACGGGCGGCGACGAGGCTGCCCTCTTCGCCGGCGACCTTTTCCGCATGTACTCGAAGTACTGCGAGACGAAGGGCTGGAAGATTGCCGTATCGAGCTTCACCGAGGGTGCTGCCGGAGGCTACAAGGAAATCATCTTCTCGGTAACGGGCGAGAAGGTCTATGGCACACTGAAATACGAGAGCGGCGTGCACCGCGTGCAGCGCGTGCCGGTGACTGAGACGCAGGGCCGCGTCCACACCTCTGCCGCCACTGTCGCCGTGCTGCCCGAAGCTGAGGAGTTCGACGTCGAGATCAATGAAGGCGCCATCAAGTGGGACACCTTCCGCAGTCAGGGCGCCGGCGGACAGAACGTGAATAAAGTGGAATCGGGCGTACGCGCGCGCTATATGTGGACCAACCCCAATACGGGCGAGACCGAGGAGATCCTCATCGAATGCACCGAGACGCGCGACCAACCCAAGAATAAGGAACGCGCCCTCGCACGCCTGCGCACGTTCATCTACGACAAGGAGCACCAGAAATACATCGACGACATAGCTGCTCGCCGCAAGACGATGGTCTCCACCGGCGACCGCTCAGCCAAAATCCGCACTTACAACTACCCGCAAGGCCGCATTACCGACCACCGAATCGGCTACACCATCTACAACCTCGCCGCCTTCATGGACGGCGACATCCAGGAGTGCATCGACCGCCTCACAGTAGCTGAGAACGCCGAACGCCTGAAGGAAAGCGCGCTGTAGGAAGTTGATAATGGATAATGGATAATGGATAATGGACAATGGTCAATGGTCAATGGTCAATGGACAATAGTCAATGATCAATGGACAATGGACAACGGACAATGGTCAATGATCAATGGTCAATGATCAATGAAGATTAGCATCAACTTATTCACGTCTGCCTTATGGATTTAACTGGTATCATTTCCCGTGCAGCACGCTCCTGCTTTCAGCGTTTCCCCGCCCCAGCGGCTTTCGCGACAGCGCTCGCGGCGTATGCCATCTTCGTCATTCTATCCGAACCTAAGACCGACCAACTCGTAGGCGCCATCGCCTACTTCCTCTCGGTGGGCTTTGTGCTCTCGTTGTCATTGAAACTATGGAGCGAGGAGCATCAGTGGTCGCGCAAAGATTTGTGGATTCACGCCACCGCCTACCTCATCCTCCTCGTTGATGCCATCTACCTCTACCACATCAACTTCGGACAGGGAGGACACGGCTACGAGACGTTTCTGATGCACGCCTCTGCCATCCTGGCGTTGACGCTGACGGTCTTCTTCTTGTCGTTCAACCGCGAACGCACCGACATCCCATCGTGGAATTTTGCGTTGCGCGTCATCGCAAGCGGAGTCATCTGCGTGGCTATCGGGCTGATTCTCTGGGGCGGACTAAGCTTACTGCTGACTTCATTGAACTGGCTGTTCAACATCAATCTGGGCTGGAAATGGTATAGCATCACAGGCGTGCTCGTCGTAGGCTACCTGCCGGCATTGCTTTTCTTGGGACGCATCCCAGGCGGCGATGAGAAACACGACCGCGAACCGCTGCGCTCTGCTTTCCTCGCTGGCGTGTTCCGCTATCTCTTCCTGCCGCTGGAGCTGCTGTATATCGTCGTGCTTTTCATCTACGCCATTCAGATTCTCGTGAGCTGGGAATTGCCGAACGGTCAGGTGTCGTGGCTCGTCATCGCCTCGATGGTGGGGCTCATCGCCATCGAGTTCGGTCTCTACCCCACCCGCCATGCCGACAACCGCCCCTCCGACCATAGCGTAGCACGTTGGCTGCCGCTCATCCTGACACCTCTGCTGCTGCTCATGACCGTAGGCATCGTCCGCCGTTTCTCCGACTACGGCATCACCTTCGCCCGCCTCTACCTCGTCACGCTGAACGCCTGGTTCTACATCGTCTGCCTCGGCCTCTTCTTCACTCGCGCCCGTCGCATCCATTGGATTCCCATCTCCTTCGCCGCCCTCTTCCTGCTGACGTCAGCGCTGCCGCTGAACTACACAAGCCTCACGCGACATACGCTCCTGAAAGAAGTGGAACGCGCGCTTACGCAGGCAGGCGCGACGACACTGCCAGTCGATGCCGCACGCTTCGATGCCATCATGAAGTCGCTGCCCGCGCAAGAGGCTTCACGTATCAGCTCTAAGCTGAAGTATCTCGAGCAGACCTTCAGCAGTGCAACCATCGAACCACTGACGACGCAAAAGGATGCGCCAATTCCCTTCAAACAGTATATTGACGGCATCGAAACCAGAGATATAGCAACCGCAGATTACAATGGATTTGTGCAGATCAAGCACATCCAGATTCCTGAGGGCTATACAGAGCTGCACCTTGACGTGGAATGTCAGAACTATCCTATCGACCTCCGACAAGACACCATCGAAGTGCCAGTCACGAATGATGAGGTCTCGGACACCATCATCGTCAGCCTCCGCGCACTGAGAGCGCTGGACAAGCAGATGGACGACCTGGTGGCTCTGCCCACAAAATCCTCCGACAACCGTTTCTTACTCCAGCGATTCTTCCTCTATGAAGGCATGACAAACGACGAAGGCGGCCGCATCACATCACCCGAGCTAAACCTCAGCGGTTACCTGATAACGAGAGGAGCAACAGAATAATCTCAACGCCCCCTTTCAACGATTATAACGTTTTTTGTGAACTTTATTTTGGCAAAACGAAGAATACACGCTATTTTTGTGGCGGCAAAAGCATGGTCACGGAGATATGTTCGAACAGGAAATCACACGTTACGAAGAGGTGCGACACGAATATGAGTCGCACATCAAGGCCAAGATGGCGCCAGAGGACTACATGGACTGGCATGAGATCCTTTTCTCCTGCCATTCGTGCGCCATTGAGGGCAATTCGTTTACCGTCGACGACACCCGCATCCTGAAGGAACAGGGACTGGCGATGGTGCCGGTGGGACATTCGCTGCTGGAGTGCGCCGAGATGGCAGACCACTTCCGCGCCTTCCGCTACGTGGTGTCGCATCTGAACGCCCCTTTCGACGAGACCTTGTTGTGCGAGACGAACCGTCTGGTGACAGAGAACACCCTCGCTTTCCGTGCACCGGGAGCCGTCGCTGGCGCCTACACCACAGAGGATATGGCTGCCGGCGACACCATCTTCGGCGACCACGAGACGCTGGTGGCGCGTGTGCCGTCGCTGCTGACATCCACGGCCGAAGCTTTACAGCGCGACATCCATCCTATGATTGTGGCAGCTCGCTTTCACGGCTTCTTCGAGTACCTTCACCCTTTCCGCGACGGCAATGGCCGCACAGGCCGCCTCCTTTCCAACTGGATTCTCATGCGTGCCGGACACCCGATGGTCATCATCGACATCAAAGAGCGGGATGCTTACATCGACGCTCTCCGACAGATCCGCGGCGAAGGCACCGACGAATACCTCATCTCGTTCTTCTTCCGCGTTGCCGTGGAACGTATGCAGAACGAACTGACGCAGAAGAAACGCAACACGAACTTAGGACTATTCCTATTCTAACTTGATTCAACTTTCAACCATTCAACGTTTCAACCCTCAACAGTACAAACTTTCAACGTTTCAACATTTCAACCTTCAAGACCACAGACCCTTTCCGTTCAGCTCGAAGAGACGCTTGACCCTTCAAGAGGAAGATGGACAGTCTTGTTCATGGCCATCCTTTCTTGAAAGGTGACCATCCTCCCCCTTGAGGGGGAGCGGAGAGGGGGGCTTCAACTTTTCAACATTATATGACACGCGAACAACTTTACGACAACATCTGTCGCAAGCAGAGCTTCCTCTGCGTAGGACTCGACACAGACCTGAAGAAGGTGCCGCAGCACCTCATCGAACGGGCAGCGAAGGACGAGAGCTTCGACCCCATCTTCGAGTTCAACCGCGCCATCATCGACGCCACAGCGCCCTACTGCATCGCCTACAAGCCCAACCTCGCCTTCTACGAGGCACATGGCGTCAAGGGCTGGATCGCCTTCGAGCGCACGGTGGAGTACATCCGCAGCCACTACCCCGACCAGTTCATCATCGCCGACGCCAAGCGCGGCGACATCGGTAACACATCCAAGCTCTACGCGCGTACATTTTTTGAAGAGATGGACGTCGACGCTGTCACCGTGGCACCTTACATGGGCGAGGACTCGGTGACGCCCTTCCTCGGCTACGAAGGTAAGTGGGTGATCCTCTTGGCGTTGACAAGCAATAAGGGCAGTCAGGACTTCCAGATAATCGAGGCCCACCCCCAGCCCCTCCCCAAGGGAGGGGAGCCCGAAGCAGGCGAGAGACTCTTTGAACGCGTTATCAGAAGAAGTCAGGAATGGGAACGCACATTCTATGAGACCCAAAACAAAGAAATTCAACCAAAAGCCACCAGTGGACATGAGTCCCCCTCCCTTGGGGAGGGGTTAGGGGTGGGCCGCTCTGGGGTGGGCCAGGTGGGCCGCTCTATGATGTACGTCGTCGGCGCCACCCAAGGCTCAGCCTTCGCTGACATCCGTCGCCTCGCCCCCGATCACTTCCTCCTCGTTCCCGGCATCGGTGCCCAGGGCGGTTCGTTGGAAGAGGTATGCAAGTACGGTTGGAACGACCACTGCGGCCTCATCGTCAACTCCTCACGCGCCATCATCTACTCCGACGCCACCGAGCGCTTCGCCGAAGTGGCCGGTGAGACGGCTCGCGAGGTGCAACAACAGATGGCCGCCATCATGAAGGAGCGTGCGTAGCTCATACCGAGCAAGCGGCATTAATAATACATCCAATCGGTATAAGAGGCCGCTTTGCAAGCACTCTGCTCAAAGAAACGCTTCTTGAAGAGTCAGCGTCATCCTACGGGAGGCCGGGCGCATCCATAAAGAAATCATACAAATCTTTTCAAATCTCACAGACATGAATGAGATTTTGAATAGATTTGTATGATTTCTGCTTTTTAGAAGCAAGACGAAAAAACATATTCTTGTTATACCTAACTCAGGTTAATAATCAAAAATCTGAGTGGTTTCGTAAAGCACCGTCCACGAAGCGTTGGCTGTTCTCTTGATGAAAAACTTGCTTGCAGCCTTACGAGGTACGGCCACTTGGCACTTGTCATTCTTCAAGTAATAGAATTCAGCGTCTTGCCCCGACTGGGTGTAATATGACCATACAGCTGTTGGTTGCCCCTCGGGGAGGTACTCCTTCCACTGATTGCCGTCCTTAAAGAAAAAGCCGCGTGTATGACAGAACAGCTTGTTGCCCCTTTGGGGACAGAAATCAAAAATCTGACGGGTGTAGTAGACAACTTCCCATTTGCCATTACGGCTGATGAAGATGTTGTTGCTCGGGTTCTTGGGTATACTGAGAGAGCATTTCGAATTATTCAAATTGTAAAAGGCTTCTTCCTCATGATACTGCTTATAAGTTGCCCAAGACGACGTGGGGTTATTGCTTGGTCTGTATTCGTACCATGTCAGTCCGTCGCGTATGAAGTAACCGCCATCGTACAGACATAGCATTGTCTTATTGCTTGTGGCAGTAGTGGTCGTGGCTGTGGCCGTCTTCTGCTGCCCTTTTGACATGAACGTACCCTCCTTTGCCAAATTACGAATTGTAGTATACAAGGTTTTGCTCTCTTGACTCTGCAATACTATTTCTGGCAACGAACTCACCGAACGTGTTGACAACTCACCGGAATCATTCCAAACAACTTGGTCGTTTCCGTTGATGAACTCCACGTTATCAATGAAATAAAGAGGCAAAAAAAATATATAAGGACCTTCGTCATAATTATGACGTACGCTGGAAAAGTTGTAGACATAGGTACCCTTGCCCGTCAGGACGAAACGCATACTGCCGGAACGTGAGACATACACCGTCGCTGGTCGGCGAATGGTGTCTGATTTCTGCATCTGTTTACTCCTGAAGACATAGGAATCAAAATGCAAAGTGTAGTCATACTGAGCCAGACAGATCTGCGATGCTGCCAACAACAGCATAGCGGATGTTAATAGGCGTCTCCATTTTGCGACGCCATTCCTCAGACTATAATAGATTTTATAGCCGACATTGTTAGATTCCATTCTCTTTTGTTTCATAGTTTCACGCGAGTATTACTCTAAGCTAAAGTTTTATACGGATAAGTACTGGGGTAATATTAATTGATTCAAGTTCTGCATGTATGTTAACTACCTTCAACGAAGCGTCCTACGCCTGAACCTTAGTCGCTTCAACACATTGTAGTAGGGGGTAAAACATTCCTTTGTCAAAAGCTTTTGTCCTTACAGGACGCGTATACAGATGCGACCTCACCCCCCGGGGTCCGCCCAGAGCTATGGGTCCACTGGCCTTTCAAGCCGTTTAGCAACAAGCGAAACCTCAATGATTTGAAATGATTGTCGATTATATGAAAGTCATCTTTCTTCGCTTACTCTTAGGATAGTATCTGCCTGCAAAATTGAACAATAATCCTTATCCCTACAATTTTTTTCAGCATTTTTTTTCGTATTGCAGCAACAAATAGACGATTTCTTGCAAGCACTCAGGCGTCTTGTTTTCCTAAAAACCATCGGCTGTTGGCTACATCAAGTAAATCGCATAGGTTCATCGGGCAAATCTCTTAGGCGCATCAGGCTATTCGCTTAGGCGCATCGGGCAAATCTCTTAGGCGCATCAGGTTATTCGCTTAGGCGCATCGATCATTTCGCATAGGCGTTTCGGGCTATTGGGCAGTCCCATTTCCGGCTCGAATGCTTTGATGATTTAGCAGAAAAATACAAATAATACAATTTTGGTTTTATAAAATATACTACAAGCCTACAATAATATGGTATATTCTTTGTTTACAGGCGATTATCATATAGGTTTTTGTTGATATATTTAGGCAAATAAGTAGGTATTAAATTAAGAAATCTGCAAAAAATTGCAGCATCACATGATTTTTTTGTGCAAAAATTTGCACATTATAATTATTGTTTCTATATTTGCAAACAGAAATAAGGAGGCAAGAGATAAGGAGTAGAAAAGAGGGCGGCGAGGAGTAGAAAAGAGGACAG
>DGSC01000049.1 GCA_002391275.1 Prevotellaceae bacterium UBA4372
CAGGAAGTAGGTCTTGCCAGGCTCGAACATGGTACGGAGGAAGCAATGCTTCCAGTCGCCAAAGAACTCGGTGCTGTTCAGGACAGGAATCTTCACCATGAAGCGTCCCAAGGAGTCCAAGTCAGCATAGGCGCTCTCCTGCTTGTCCGTGAGGAAGTCTTCGTAGCCGAACTCGAAGGTCTGCTTCTTCCCCCACTTTTCGGGGAAATCCTTGATCCAACCTACTACCGTCACGGTGTCTGTCGCATAGCCTGTATCAACGAAGTCTGTACGGGTGTCCTTAGTCGGATAGTCGGGCAGGAAGCGACTGGTGATCATGCTATACGCGGCCTGATGACCACCAATCTGTATCGCGCGCGTATCTTTTTTATTCTTCCCGACTTTGACGTGGAGCTCTTCGCCAGCATTGCTCATGACGATGTCGGCCTCGCCCGTCTTCGGGTTCACGTCGCATCGTTTGTATGTCCAGAACCGGCAGTCGTAGATAGCGCAATCCTCAAAGAAAGCGATCTTCCAATCGCCATTCTCGTCGCGCCAATACGAGGGGAACAGCTGCTTCCAGCGTTCTTCCACGGGCTTGATACCCTTGATTTGGAAAGCACGTTCGCCATCGCCTTCGATGAAGTCGAACGAGCGGGTGCCCTGCGGCAACGGCTGGAAATGAAAGACGATGTCGCAACGACCGTCACGACCCGTATGGACGTACTTGTCAAGTTCTATCCCGTCGGCGGACTTCAGGGCATAACGCAGGTAACCTGCCTTCAGGTAGGTGACGCTGACGAATTGGAACTGATAATCCGACCGCAGCATCACGGTGGCGTACACCACCGTCTCGTCCTCCTTCAGTTCCACCTTCGTCACGTCAAAGGACAGGTTGAAGTAGCCGTCGCCATAGACGTTTCCGTACTCGGTCGTGGGATGCTCCCACACTTGTACCTTCTCTCGTGCCTGCCCTGCCATAGTGGCGAGGGCAAGTAATGCGGTAATGATGGTTCTCTTGTACATTTACCTTTATCAATTATTTCCCGAAAATCTCTGCGAGTTTCTTATCTATTTCCTCACCACGCAAACCACGGGCAAGGATTGTGCCGTCGGGGGCGAAGAGGAGCACATAAGGAATGCCGCTGAAATGATATGCATCGGTGGGAGTGTTCTGAGCATTGATTATCTGCGGATATGTAATACCAAGTTACTTGATGGCTGCTTCGGTGTGGGCTGGCTTGTCGTTGACTGCCACGCCAAGAACTTGCAAGCCTTTCTCCTTGTATTTGTTATAGGTGGCAATGATACTTGGAATCTCCTCTCGGCAGGGAGCGCACCACGATGCCCAAAAGTCGACGAGCACATATTGTCCACACCCGACATAATCTGAGAGTCATGTTGTCTTTCCCTGATAGACTACCTAGAAATCTACGAAAGGCTTTTCCGTGTCGTTCTCCTCTACTCGGTTCTGCTGAGCCTCGGCCTTCCAACCCGAAGGTGGGAGCTCTGCCAGACCGAGAGCCTTGCGGATAAGCGGTTCCAGTTCGTCAACTTCCGTCGAATTGGAAAGTATTTTGCCGTCACGATCGATGAGATACATGCCGCCACCGGCAAAACTCAATCCGTTCTTCTGCCATACGTTCAGTTCGTCTTTCAGATCGATAAGGTTCTGCCACGGATAGCCGTCCTTCTCTGCGGCTTTTATCATACTGCTTACCTCATTCTCACGGGCGATGCCAATCACAGAGAATCCCTTATCTTTATATTCTTTGTAGAGCGGGATGAGGTCGCGGCTATGCTGCCGACAGGAACCGCACCACGATGCCCAGAGGTCAATGACGACCACCTTGTCACGATAGAGTGACGATACCCACACTTTTTCACCATCAACAGTACGAGCCTCAAAGTCGATGTAGGGTTTGCCGGGCTTCAGCTTCCAAGCAGCCTCGAGGGTAAGGATGGTATTGTGGATTGAATTCTCGGGATGGAAGTTCTCATAGGCTGAATGATAGAGATTCATCAGCTTCGTTTTCTGCTCATCGTGACGAACGCTGTTATATTGCATTTGGTAGACGATGTCGTAAAGCAAGTACTGCATGGGATGGCTGGCATAGTACTCTAATTCCCAGGAACGGAATTCGTCGTACAATTTCTGATATTCAACCATAAAATCCTGATTGCGTTTCATCAGCAGCGAGTCCTCTTCCGAATTCTTACCCTGCGCCTGCAACGCCTCCACTCGTGGCCTGATTTCTTCCTTTGCCTGTTTCTCTATAGCATCCATTCTTGAGATGTAAAGTCGCATAGCCTCCTCGTCCATCTTGATTTTCAATGCCTGCTCGGGGCCACCGCTGACAATTCGCCATGTGTTGTCATCGAAGCATAGACTTACTGTTGTATTTTCCACGAGGAAAATCTCGTTTCGCCAGGAGCCTTGCTCCCATTGTACATGCAGAAATACGTTGTACAGACTCATTTTGTCGGTCTCGACATCGCAGGAGAAATGCCCCTGAGCATCGGCTTTGGCCGTGATGTAATTATCTGATACGCGAATGTCCACACTGGCAGGACAGATGACAATGGTATTACCCTGCGTCGTATCACGTAGTTCGCCCTTGATGTGGCATTTTACTTGCCCCTGCGCTGCCATTGCGGCAAGGGCAAGCAGGGCGGTGATAATGCTTGTCTTGTTCATGTTCGTTCCATTTTATTTTTGGAATATAGCTCCTATGGGATAGTAATGTGTTCACTCCGCGCGGGTGATCTGAAAGTCGGTGGCGGAGAACCACTGGCCGAGCCAGGTCTTGCCTGTGAAGGTATTGTCGGAGGTCAGGCCATAGCGGATGACGGTGGGAGCAGTGATGCGGATAGGCTCGAAGGCAATGCGATTCCAGCCGTAGCCTTTGTGGTCGTTGGCCTCAACCAATTCGCATTGCTGATTGCCGTAAGCGACAGAGTCTGAGGAAATAGGAACGTCGTTGTGGTAACGGACGAACTTGTCGGCCTCCACCCAAATGTCGCCTCCCGTGTTGCCTGTGGCAGGAATCTCCTTGAACTGAGGCTTCTGATTGCCCACGATGGCATAGATGCAAACTCCTGTGCCATTGGCTCGGGCTGCACAGGTCAGGCGGTAGGTGCCGGGCTGGAGGGTGTCTGCCCGCTCCACGCGGTAGCGCTGGCGGTGATTGTCATCGTAACAATCGAGATAGCGGACATCGCGGTCGCCCGTGAGGTGCTCACCATGTGCAGTGAAGCGGTCGTTGCAGCCCTCGGCATTCAGAATCGTCCAGCCGTTGTCTTGCAGGAAATTCCATTCATGAGGCTGTACGTAGATGCCATCGTGCGTGTTTTCGGCACGCTCGCGAGCATCGTGTTTTTGCCACTCCTGCCTGCTATACTCCTCCGATGCCTTGATGAGTTTTGGGAATCCATAACCTATGGCAGCGCTTGCCACAGCCAGTCCGACTATCCACATGACGAGCAGGGCGATGCGCTGGCGATAGGGCATGGAGGGCATCTGCTTGAACTCGTTCAAGAGGCTGTGGATGAGCGCGTAGGCCGTGATGGCAAGGACGATACCTGCGGCTACCACGAAGATGTAGAAAGGAACGGTCAACGTAGGAACGAGCGCTGCAAACTCCTCCGTCCGGAAGAAGCTGTCGCCTTCCTTTAGAAATTCAAAAGGATTCACAGCGAAAGCGGTCAGGCAGACAATGCCGATGAGGCACATGACGGCGAGGAAGGCGCCGAAGGCATAGATGCACCAGCGGAAGAGGGTTGAGATGACCGTCCACAAGGCTACGAAGAAGCCGCCGATGCAACCAAGGCAACCAGAGGGGCGAGACCCACCCCCCTGCCCCTCCCTGTTAGGGAGGGGAGTAGAATGCACTTGAGAGGAAGCACCTTCTTCACTTATCTGGTAACCACTCCCTCCCTCATAGGGAGGGCGGGGGGTGGGTCTGCTATTAGCCACTTCCTCCGCCAGATTCTGCGGGTTCACCTCCTTACCCTTCATCCTCAGCCTATCCTCGGGTGTCTCGGCCACAGGCATGAGTACGGCAAGGACGATGTAGACGATGATGAGGGCGATGCCCCAGTAGTAAATATGGAAGTAGAGGTGCTGATGAGGCAGGAACCACAGGAAGTTGTACGACGAGCCTGCGAAGGAGAGCAGGACGATGGCGGCATAACCTAAGCGCCACCACAGCACGTCGCCGCCGAAATAGGCTGCGAAGCCCGAAAGCACGCCCATCAGCTTCTTGTCGTCGGGGTTACGGTAGAGGCGTTTGGAGGACAAGCCCCCAGAGCGGCCCACCCCTATCCCCTCCCCAAGGGAGGGGGACTCGTTTCCGCTTGTATTCTGCCTCTCTGAACTCCCCTCCCTTGGGGAGGGGTTGGGAGTGGGCCGTTCGTTGGTGGGCTGCTCCTCCATCTCTTCCGGCCTTCCAATCCTATGGATGACCTCGCGCACGTGATCTATATTTATTGCTTCGACGCCCTTCGCCTTCAATTCATCGAAGAGCTCGGCGATGCGCGCCTCCAGATCCTCGGCAATCTCCTCGCCGCCCTCACGCGTGCGGAAATAATTACGGAGCGACTGCTCGTAGGTGGCGAGCATCTCGTAAGCATCCTCGTCGATGGCGAAGAGGCGCCCACAAAGGTTGATAGTAATATTCTTTTTCATTTCTTCAAGTAATTAACGGTGTTAGAAATCTCCCCCCATGCCTTGTCGAGCTCATCGAGGAACTGCTGTCCAAGTGGGGTCAGCTCATAATATTTACGGGGCGGGCCTTGTGTGCTCTCCTGCCATTCATAGGCGAGCAGGCCGTCTTTCTTCAGACGCGTCAGCAGCGGGTAGAGCGTACCTTCGACCACCAGCAACTCAGCTTCTTTCAGTTGCTGGATGATATCGGAGGCATAGGCCGGTTGCCGCTTCAGCAGCAGCAAGATGCAGTACTCCAGCATCCCCTTGCGCATCTGGGATTTGGCATTTGTTACGTCAACCATATATGCATACGAATTATCAAATGTGAGATATTGAATATAAAATATAAATCAAGGAGCAGATACCCTCTCCTTTTTAGTTTGTTTGTCTACTATATTTTATATTCTGCATTTTCTAATTATTACTCCTGTGGCATGATGACCCATAGAATCAAATAGATGAGGCCACCACAAAACATTGTGCTGACAGTCAGCACGACCAAAACGAGACGCAGTATGTCTGCATCCCAACCAAAGTGTTCGGCAATGCCTCCGCAAATGCCTGCTAACCATTTGTTGTAACGTGAACGAGTCAGTCTTCCTTGTGCCATAATCAATGTTGTTTTTGATGTTTTACGATACACGTCCTCACAGCCTCAGGCGTCCCTTAGTCCATGAGAACCTTTGCTTAAGCGGGAACAAATGTAGGCTAAATATTAGTACCTTGCAATACATAGTACTTGAATATATCGCAAGGTTAATAATATTTAACAATTTTATCTACAAAACTCTTTGTTGTTTAGGGCTCATTTAAGCCAAAACGGTTGAAGGCGTTGCATTATTCTACCGATGTAGACAATGCAACGCCTTCAACCGTTTTTTAGTTTAGGTGTTATTCTCTAAGCATTTGATTATTTCATTGCAGGCAAGTGGTTTGTTTCATCTGGGAAAATGACCATAGGCTTGAATGATTTGGCTTCTTCCAGTTGCATGTGTGCGTATGCCATAATGATGACAACATCTCCGACCTGAACTTTACGGGCGGCAGCACCATTCAAGCAGATGGCACCGCTCCCGCGAGGACCTTTAATAATATATGTATCAAAGCGCTCGCCGTTCATGTTGTTTACGATATGTACACGCTCGCCGGCAATCAGTCCTGCTGCATCCATGAGATCCTCGTCGATGGTGATGCTTCCCATGTAGTGCAGGTTTGCTTCGGTAACTGTAGCACAATGGATTTTAGACTTTAGAACTTCTACAAACATAACATTCAAGGTCCTAAATATTAATAATGTATGTGGTCGATCAGACGAATCGGCTTGGCACCGCAGTAGACAGTGATACAACCTACGACGGATTGAGCATCCTCCCAGTTGCGGATATCTAAGAGTGAGTCAGCATCGACTATTGAGAAATACTCTACATCGAGCCCTTTCACCGCATTGATTCGGCTGCATACATACTGAATGGTGGCGGTAACGCTGTGGCTCTTGGCAAAATCCTGGCTGGCTTTCAGAGCTTCATAGATGCGTGGAGCGATAGCACGCTCGTCGGGAGAAAGCAAAGTGTTGCGGCTTGACATGGCAAGGCCGTCGGCTTCTCTGACGACAGGGCAGGGAACGATTTGAAGCTTGAATCCCAGATCGGCAACCATACGCCTGATGACTGCAATCTGTTGGTAGTCCTTCTCGCCGAAGTAGGCTCTGTCTGGTTCAACCCAGGCAAAAAGCTTTGATACAATCTGGCATACTCCGTTAAAGTGCCCTGGGCGGCGAGCACCTTCCATTACGGCGTCTGTGGGCGGGTAGGAGAAATGGCGTGTGTCGGGCTCTGGATATATCTCTTCTACGCTTGGAGCGAATGCAATGTCTGCTCCACATGATTGCAGGAGCGCGCAATCTGCATCAAGCGTTCGCGGATAGCGTGCAAGATCGTTTTGGTCGTTGAATTGAGTTGGGTTTAGAAAGATGCTAACTACTGTAACATCATTTTCGGCTACAGAGCGCTTCACAAGCGACGCATGACCGGCATGCAAGGCACCCATCGTGGGCACCAAACCTACGCTGTGCCCATTGTTGCGTTCGCTGGAAAGAGCAAGTTGCAAATCCTTAATAGTTGTTATTATTTTCATTTCGTTGAACAAAGTTAGTGATTACCATAAATCACTTTCATAAAACGCCGCAAAATAACACAATAATTGCCAAACAGCGAAGGAAAAGTGTAAAATAAATACAAAAAAACACCTTTTCAAACGTTTTAAGCGGGAAAAGTTTGCAAATAGCCCGAGTTTTTTCTATATCTTTGCACAATAAATAAGCTTTAATTGCGACTTATGAATCCCAAAAGAATCCTTTTCATCAATCAAGCTATCACACCGTTTGTGTCGGAAACAGAGACATCATTGTGGGGAAGAAAGGCTCCTCAATTTGTGCAAGAACGGGGTTGTGAGATACGTGTCTTCATGCCCAAGTGGGGAACCATCAACGAGCGACGTTGCCAATTGCACGAGGTTAAAAGGCTCTCGGGTATGAATCTCATTATTGATGAGACTGATCACCTCTTGATTATCAAGGTGGCATCCATACAGGCTGCACGAATGCCCGTTTACTTTATTGACAACGACGAATGTTTCATGAAACGCCTCGAGGTGACCGATGCACAGGGAAACGAGTATGCGGACAATTCCGAGCGTGCTATTTTCTATTCGAGGGGCATCATTGAAACCGTGAAGAAAATGAGGTGGAATCCCGATGTTGTCATCTGTCAGGGATGGATGTCCGTAGTTGCTCCTTTGCTCATTAAAAAAGCTTTCCGTGAAGAGCTGGCATTCAGAGACAGCAGGATTATCTTCGCGCCTTCTGCTCCCGATGTGCTCAAGCTTAAGACCACTCCCCAGTTTCAAAAGGACATCTTATTTAAGAACATTTCTCCGGAGGACCTCGCTGCCTATCCGCAAGAGATGAGTGTAGGAGACCTTTACCGTTTGGCCGTCGACTATAGTGATGGCGTATTCTTCACCCCAGAGACCGTCAACGAGGAGCTGGCACAATATGCCCAGTCTAAAGGTGTGCCTGTCGACGGGCCCTTCGACATAGCAGGGGATGGGCTTCAACGCTTATTTGATTTCATTCAGTCGATAGATTAACATTTTGCATCACATCATCAGCACTTATTTTATGGATAAACACCTTCCCCTATGGGGACTAATGGTTCTGCTCGTGTCCTTGTCTTTTGCAGCATGCGACGAGGATACAGGTTCGATGGGTATCATTACCGACAATGATGCCGTAGCGTCGGACATCGAAACCTTTCAGATTCGTTCAACCACAATGGCCATAGATTCCGTCGTCGCAAATACTACCAAAAGTTATCTTGGGCAAGTGTTTGACCCCGAGACAGAGTCTACGGTTAAGGCTGAGTTTATTGCTCAGTTCCACACTTTCGAAGACTACGAATTGCCAGACCAGTCGATGCTGGTCAAGGGCAGCGATAATCAGATTGAAGCAGACTCGGTTGAGTTGCGCCTCTATTTCACCGACTATTTTGGCGAAGGCAACAACCCAATGAAATTGTATGTTTACGAACTCGACCGCAATAATATCCTGCGAGAAGACGAGACATACTACGCAACGTCCGATCTCTCTGATTTTGTGGCTCAAGGTGCACAGCCTCTCACCCAAAAGACCTTTTCACCACAGGACTACATGCTCACCGAAGTAGAGCGGAACTCTACGTCGCACTACAAGAATGTACGTCTCCGTCTGCCCAAGGAATGGGGCTCTGAGCTACTTCGTACGGCATACGAGCACCCCGAATATTTCCAAGATTCATGGCAATTTATCCATAATGTCCTTCCAGGGTTATATTTCAAGCTCCAGAATGGCATGGGCACGATGCTTACGCTCGATGTGGCTGCGCTCAATGTATATTTCCGCTACACCGTCAGCGATTCCACCTACATCGGTATTTCACGCTTCTCGGCCACACCAGAGGTCATCCAAAGCTCAAGTTTTGTCAATCAAGGCCTCAACAGCCTCATTCAGGAGAGCTTGACAGAGCCTTACACTTATGTGAAAACACCTGCGGCACTGATCACTGAGCTCACTTTGCCAGTTGATGAGGTCTATGCCGGACATGAGACCGACAGCATAGCACGGGCAAGGGTGATACTCACGAGATACAACAGGACAACTAATAGCAATTTCGTCTTTGGCATACCCTCAGAACTGCTGATCTTGCCTAAGGATGAGCTCACGTCATTCTTCAAAAATCATCAGGTGGCTGACGGCAAAAGCTCATTCACGACGGCTTTCGCCAGTGCCTACAACACCTATACCTTCGACAACATTGCCAACCTCTTGGCTTTACTCTATCACAGGAAGGTGGAAACGATGAAGCGCGAAAGCCTCACTGCGGAGCAATATCAGCGTAAGTATCCCAACTGGAATAAAGTAGCGGTGGTGCCTGTGAACGTTTCTACTTACACCGATCCGTCGACCAACATCACTCGTCAGACTTCCGTTACACACGATTTCAGCTTGTCAAGTATCAAGCTGAAGGGTGGGGTAGAACCCATTGATATGCAGGTGATCTACAGCAAGTACCATTAAGTTCATTCTTTTATATGGACGCTTGTTGCATGTGTACATCAAGTGTCACAAACGGAATCTCTTGCTTTTCCGTTTACGGTAGTTTCCCTTTCAGGCAATAATGCCTTCATTCCTGTCTGCTCAAGTGTACGAATTATCGTAATGTATATGAACAAAAAACCGGGCAGACTCTCGCACGAGAGTCTGCCCGGTTTTTTGTTATTGCCTCGTTCCCTATGTGCATCAGTCAATTCTCTTTGCAGCATCGGGTATTTCTCTTAGTAACATTGCTCAATTCTTTTAGGAGCATCAGTCAATTCTCTTAGGAGCATCGGGTATTTCTTTTAGGAGCATTAGTCAGTTCTCTTAGGAGCATCGGGTATTTCTTTTAGGAGCATTAGTCAGTTCTCTTAGGAACATCGGTCAAAACACTTAGACGCATCGTAAAAAGGTATCATAAAGATGCAAAGATACCTAAGGTCAAGTAGCTCCGCTCAATAACAAGCTCACTGTCATGTGCTTTGTGGACAGTCGCTGAAGGACCGTTCAAAGAACTATATCCAAAAGGTCGATTCACCCCTCGCACTTAGCATAATTGCACGACACGCCCAGCAGACATGATTATTCCAAGGTCATGGAACAATCATTCCATGACCATCGAATGATTATTCCATGACCTTGGAATAATCCTCGCACCCGTATGCATCGCGGTCTTTAACATGGCAAAACCGCTTAAGGCATCAGACGTAATGGCCTCTGCGTCGAACGCTTATCCCATTCTCTTAGTGAACTGTCGCCCGATAGCGTATGAAGGAACAAGTTAAAGTAACTGCCGGAAACAAAAAGGACAAAAAAAAGCTATGTCGCATGGACATAGCTTTTTATTTATCTATCAGTCAGGAGTTGCTTACTTTTTCTTCGGAGCGGCCTTCTTTGCGGAAGCCGATTCTTTAGAAGCAGTCTTGGCCTGAACAGTCTCAGCCTTAGGCGTAGCCGTTTTTGCTGCGGTTTTCTTAGTTGAAGCAGTGGGCTTCTTTGCCGTTGCAGCTGGCTTCTTTGCTTTAGGCGTTGACTTCTTTGCCGTTGGTTTCTTTTCTGCGACCTCGGCTTCTGTTGAATCTTCGTCATTCTCGTATTTGCTGAGGCGTGCCTGCAAGCGAGCGATTTCTGAATCTTTAACAGTGATTTCGTCTGCCTGATTGCGAATCGTTGTCAATAAGGCATTGAGCTCATCGTTTTCAATGTCGAGAGGATAGAGAGCATTCACACGGTTAATGAAATCGCCGAGAATGTTCATGTAGTTTGTGAAAGCATCATAGGGGCTGTCATAAATCCCGCGATAGAAGCCTACACCCATATTCTTGGTGGTCATGAAGCGGAAGTTGTTCGAGGCCTGAATGCGATCCCAATCCTGAGTAATACGGCGGTCTTTGCAGATGAGAACACGCTCGGCAACACTGTACAGCTTATTGAAAGCTTCGCGTTGCATGACGTTACCAAGCCAACAGCTGGTGTCACGCTCTTCGTCGTTCCAGCTCATGGGGTAAGCTACGTCGAGTTGTCCTACGGATTTAGACTTTGCGATAATCTCGGATGGAGTAGCGAAAGTGATGCCGCGGTCCTTGGCAACGGCGGGCAAAGCCTTGATGAACTCCAGAATATTGCTGCTCAGCGGCTGATAGATGCCCAGAGCGCACAGCTCCATGAAGATGTTCACGACTTTCTCTTCCTCAGGCAGCTGGGCAATCCAGTCCATGTAGGTATCGGCAAACAGGGGATACTCGTTCCAGGAAGAGTCGTTGAAGCGGAGTGAAATATCATCGGAAAGCTTGTAGTCGCGTAGCAGAAGTTTCAGGTTGGGATTCTGGTTGCAATGGTAAACAAAGTGGGGTGACTTCCAACCAAGGATATGCTTGGCGCCTTCAGCAATCATACCTTTGTAGCCCATGTCGGCAACAAGACCGCCGATGTCGTCGCTGTAGATGAGGGAACTGTTGCGAAGCACGGTGGGTTTCTTGCCGAACAGTTCTTTCATCTTCTTGGCTTGGCGGCCTACTTCATCGCGGAAAACGTCCTCGTTGATCAATGAGCTGAGTCCATGGCTGTAGGGCTCGGCCAGAAATTCCACACACCCTGTCTCGTTAAGTTCTTGTAGCATCTCGATTACTTCGGGAGCATACTGTTCAAGCAGTTCGAGGGCACAGCCGCTGATGGAGAAGGCAACTTTGAAGGCTTTTCCATAGGTGTTGGCCATCTCAATGAAAGTCTTGATAGCAGGGATGTACGAGCGTTCGGCTGTCTCTGTTATGCCGCGTTCATTCTCATAATCGTCGAAATAATAGTGATCCTTACCGATCTCAAAGAAGCGATAACGCTTGAGATGTACGTTTTGGTGGATCTCGAAATATAAGCAAATTGTTTTCATAAAACTATTATATGCTTTTTATGATTTATGCTTTAATGATTTCCCCTCGCTTTTCATAGCTTCGGTGCAATCCTTAAATATAAAATCTTTGAATTATTAAATAAGTTAGTATCTCGCCAGGCATTGGTCGTAAAGTTTGCGAATGCGAACGCCGACCTTTTCCCAAGTAATACCGTCGACTTCCTTCTTGCCTTCTACTTGTAAGTACTCGTGCAAGGAATCGTTGGTGCAAAGCGAATACATGGCATCAGCCATGGCGTCGATGTCCCAATAGTCGGTCTTGATGCATTTATCGAGAATCTCGGCACAGCCACTCTGCTTAGAGATGATGCTTGGCACGCCACTTTGCATGGCCTCAAGAGGACTAATACCGAAAGGCTCGGACACGGAAGGCATGACATATACATCGGAATCGCGGAATATCTCGAACACCTGCTTACCTTTCATGAAGCCAGGGAAGTGGCAGCGATCTGCGATGCCATAAGCAGCGGCCATATCTATCATGGCGTCCATCATGTCGCCAGAACCGGCAAAGCAGAAACGTAAGTTTTGAGTTCGCTCCAGCACCCGTTTGGCAGCTTCGATGAAATACTCAGGACCCTTCTGCATGGTGATGCGTCCGAGGAAAGTAATGACTTTTTCCTTGCGGTCTTTGTAAGGCAAACGCTGATCTACAATCTCTTGCAACTCTGGGGCCAAGGGATATACAGCATTGTGCATGGCAAAGCATTTTGCAGGGTCTTGTCCGTAGTGGTTGATGACAGTCTGACGTGTAAGCTCAGAGACGCACATGATGCAGTCTGCGTTGTCCATACCGTTGCGTTCGATACCATAAACGGTTGGATTTACGTTTCCGCGTGAACGGTCAAAGTCTGTGGCATGTACATGAATGACCAGTGGCCGGCCACTAACCTGTTTGGCATGAATGCCGGCAGGGTAGGTTAGCCAGTCGTGCGCATGAATTATGTCAAATTGTTCAGTGCGGGCCACGACGCCTGCAATGATAGAATAGTTGTTTATTTCCTCGGTGAGGTTCTTGGGATAGCCACCTGCAAATTCCATGCATCCCAGGTCATTGACGTGCATGTAGTTGAAGTCTGCATAGATGTGTTCGCGGTAGCGATAATAATCTTCGGGCGTCATGATGTTGCCAAGCCGCTGACGAACGTAATCGTAATTGACATCACGCCAGGCAATAGGAACAGAGTTCATGCCGATGATCTTGCAGGCAGACTGGTCTTCGTCGCCGAAAGGTCGTGGCAAACATAGCAGGGTTTCTATGTCACCTTGTGCTTGCAGTCCATGAGTTATACCGTAATTAGCAGTGGCGAGTCCACCAAACACATGAGGAGGATACTCCCATCCGAACATTAATACTTTCATAGTGCTGTTTCCTCCTTTATTTATTCTAATGTGTATTTATCTAAAAGTTTAACTACACGCATAATTTCAGCCACGTTGGCAGCAAAGCTCATGGCGCCGCGTCCATGGAAGGGAGGGTTGCCGTCGAAGACCTCAGGCAGTGTGCCTATGCAATGGTAGAAGAGTTCTTCCTCGTAACCGACGAGCTGACGCTCGACAAAGCTTACTCGGGAATAGCCAAACACTTTGAGGCATGCTTCAAGATAGAATCCAGCGAGCCAAGGCCATGCTGTTCCCATGTGGTAAGCATAGTCGCGTTGAACCTGAGGACCAACGTACATCGGATTGTAACCACCGCTCTTAGGTGACAGTGTGCGCAATCCTTTAGGGGTGAGCAGTTCCTTGGTGCACATGTCAAGGACTCCTTTCTTCTGTTTGGCATCAAGTGGGGAATAGTCGAAAGCACAAGCGAAGATCATGTTCGGGCGAACACTCCAGTCGATCATAGTGCCGTCGACGTAGTCGAGAAGATAGCCATAGTCGTTGAGGAAGGTGTCAATGAAGCTTTTCTTGGTCTTTTCAGCCATACGTTCCAGCTGTTCGGCTCTTTCAACGTCGTTAGTGGTGCGACATACGTTTGCGCTGAACAGGAGAGCGTTGTACCAGAGAGCATTGAACTCAACAATATAGCCTGAACGAGGAACAATGGGATGTCCGTTCTGGCTGCTGTTCATCCATGTGATAGCCTTATCTCGTCCGTTGCTGTATACAAGTCCATTGTCGTGGATATAGAGGTTTCCATGTTTTCCGGCAAGTAGCCATTCCATGATATCCCTGAGCAGCTTGCCATATTTTTCTATACCTTTGTCCATGCCGACAAACTTGCAGTATTGTTGAATACACCAGATTGCCCACAGAAGGATGTCTGGGTGCTCTATCTCATAGATTCGTACGCTCAGAGGTTTGCCTTCAATGAATTCACGTATTCCCTTTTCGGCAGTGCGCATTACGCGTTCAAAGTGGTCCACTTCGTTGTTCGTGAGCGTAAGGCCGGGCAGTGATATGAATAAGTCGCGGGCACGACATTTAAACCATGGATATCCCGCTAAGACATAAGTCTCGCCATCGCGGTAGTTGAGGAACTGGTGTGCACTGTTGACGAGGCAATGATAGAAGTTGTCGCGCGGGGTGCGTATCTTAACCTCATAGTCAGCCAAGTCTTTCAATTTTGCAGGGCTACATTCTTTAGTTCCTGCGGAGAAGACTACGCTTTCGCCTTTCTTGATATCAAATTCGAAGTAGCCAGGTACATACAAATCTTCGTTGGAGGCATAGCCGCGCTCTGTTTCCTTGGGATAGTCAACACCTCTGTACCAGTCGGGTCGGAACACCCACTCCGTTTTCTTGTTTAACTGCATGAACAGCTCTGGGTAGCCAGGGTACATGCATGTCTTGATTCCGTTCTTTACTTCTTGGTAATCGCGATTGGCACGCGGATTTTCATGTGTGAACTCGCGAACACTGCGGAAAGCGAGCCAAGGCTGAAGACGGAGTGTAGTCTTGGAATGGGCATCGAGGAGTGTGTAGCGAATGAGCACGCGGTCTTCGAAATGCTGGAACATAAGTTCTTTCTTCAAGATAACGCCGCCAACACGATAAATAGTTGTGGGCACCTGTTGGCAGTCGTATTCACGAATGTACTTGTGACCACGTGGACTAAAGTTGTCCCCTTGATATTTATGGAGGCCTAAGTTGAATTCGGCGCCATGCTGAATGACTGTGCAGTCGAGCGACGAGAGGAGGACGTGGTTTTCGTCGTCCAACTCAGGCACAGGTACTACAAGCAGACCGTGATACTTACGCGTGTTGCAATCGAGGATAGTTGAACACGAGTAAGCCCCCGAACGGTTAGAGCGTAGCACTTCTTTCTTCAGAGCTTCCTCCAGGTTTGTCATCAAGGTTTTGTCAAACTGTAAATAGCTCATAAGTTAGTTAATATATTAAGTATGGTTTTATTACAAAATCACTCCAAAATTAGCAATTTATTCTCATTCGCAAAAATATTTCATTTAAAAGTTGTTTCATTGTTTGGTGAAATCATAATAAAAGGCTATTTTTGTGCCAAATAACATAAAATGCTTGATGAAAAGGTCTCCGAATATTACAGATTTATTGCCCAAGTTAGATGGCTTGATGCAACTTCTCACTGAGCCGCAACGCTCGAATATGTGCGGTGTGGCCTCTGTTCATGCCTTTCGCAAAAATGAATTGATTTATCCTGCGGGCAGTCATCCGACGATGTTACACTGTTTGGTGTCAGGCAAAGTGAAAATCTGTCGCGAAGGTGTTGGGCTTCGGACTCAGATTGTTCGAGTGATACGCCCTGTAGACTATTTTGGCTATCGCCCGGCATTTGCAGGGGAGGACTATGTCTCTTCTGCTATAGCTTTCGAAGCCTCGGTCATCGTAGGCTTCCCTATAGATATGATAAAAAGCCTGGTGCGGGAAAATGCATCGCTCGCGTGCTTCTTCATACAACGGTTGGCATCCGACTTAGGTCAGGCAGACGAACGCACGGTAAACTTGACACAAAAGCACATACGAGGCCGATTGGCTGATTCGCTACTTTTCTTGAAAGACAGTTATGGTCTGGAAGAGGATGGCTATACATTAAGTATTTACCTTAGCCGTGAGGATTTGGCAAGCTTGTCAAACATGACTACGAGCAATGCTATCCGTACCTTGTCGGCTTTTGCAACAGAGAAGCTGGTTGCTGTTGACGGACGTAAGATAAAGTTGCTTGACGAAGCCAAATTGGCAAAAATCAGTAGGATGGGATAATTAAGTTGACGTGTTCAGGGCGGAGCATTATCTCAAATGGCGCATGAACTTCGTTTAGGACAATACCATCGGTGCTGATGTTGGCTTTGCGAACATCTATGAAGCGTATGGTTTTGGGCGTGCGGAATGATTTTACGTTCTTGTGGCTTAAGAAACTGCCAGTGAACAACATCCAAAGACCTTCAATAAGTTGTCGAACCTCGGGATATGATATTATGCTCATATCTAACATTCCGTTGTATGGTACAGCGTTGGGGGTCTGTCCGTATCCGCGACAATTGCCTACACAGACGCTCATCACTTTCTGTTCTATTTCTTCCTCGTTGATCTTGATCCGCATTTTCGTCTCCATCCTCTGAAATAGGAGCAAAATCATACTCGTGAAATAGGTGAGGGTGGTGAGTCCGAATACACTGCGGGCCTTGTATTTCAACTTCATGATATTGGCAACCAGTCCCACATTGACACAATTGAAAAAATAGTGTTCGGCATAGGTAGACTCAGATGACCTGTATTTGATGACACCGACGTCGACCTTACGAACTCTTCTTGCTTTTAGCCATTTGATAGTCTGGGCGTCATTCTCTTCTGTGAATCCCCAAAAAGAGGCGTAATCATTGCCTCTACCGTTTGGGATTACTCCAAGTACAACACGTTCACGCGTAGGGTCGTCGAAGGAAAGCAAACCATTGAGTGCTCTGTTCATTGCCGAGTCGCCTCCCACTATGACTAAAGTCTCGTAGCCATTGTTTATCAGCATCCTTGTAAGCCTGAAAACACTATCTGGACCTTCGCTTTGGACAAAATCATAGGAGACAGCTTGTGCATCCAGCAGATCCCGTATCTGTTCCCATCGCTTGTGGGAACGTCGAACTCCTTGTTTCGGGCAGTAGATGATGCCCCACCGTGTGTTGTCGCTCATTGTCGGTTGTCCTTTGTTTTATTCTATTTTATTTATTGAAGTGTATAGTCCGAGAATTTGGCTTGCTACACTCTCGGGTGACTGAGTGGCATCGATCCAAGTGATTTTTACTCCCCGTCGTTCCATGCCTCTGAAATAGGTCATTTGTCTCTTGGCAAATTGGTGTATAGCGGTTTCCAATTGAGAAACCATCTCATCATAGCTTGTTTGACCTGTTAGGTAGAGCGTTACGAATCGATATTCAAGTCCATAACTGATGAGGGACTCGGCAGAAACGCCGTTGTCCAATAGTTGACGAACCTCTTCTATCATTCCAGCCTTTAGTCGTCGTTTCAGGCGTGACGAAATACGTTCGCGTCTGAGTTCCCGGGGGATGTCCAAACCAATCGTCAGGGATTTCACTTCAGGAAAAGGCTCAGCTTTTTCTACCCCATTTGTCTTATAGTATTCTTCAATCTCTATGGCTCGGATAGCCCTTCTCGTGGTGTCTACATCAGTGGTATTGTGAAGACGCTTATAGGTTGACAGTAGCTTAGTGAGCTCATGTAAATTGCTATTTTTCAGTTGTTCGCGTAGCTGTTGATTGACGGGCACTTCAACTAAGTTGTAACCTCTAAGGATGCTTTCGATGTACAAACCAGTACCTCCGCAAAGAATGGGGAAATGCCCACGTTGCTGTATTTGTCTGAAGGCTTGAATGAAGTCGCGTTGAAAGTGGAATACCGAGTATTTTTCGCCAGCATTTGCTATGTCGATCAAATGGTAGGGGATATGTAAACGTCTGGCATCGTTGTTATCATGTGATAACGTTATATCATAATCCTCCAAATCTTTGCCTGTGCCGATATCCATCCCTCTAAAGACCTGACGCGAATCTGCTGAAATGATTTCGGCAATAGAGTTTGATGTGTCAGAGGCTATGGACATACGTGCCGCAAGTTGGGCAGCGACGGCCGTTTTGCCGCAAGCTGTTGGTCCTAAGATGGTGATTATCGACGTCTTCATAAAATATAATTAATGTGTAGTTCAGAAACGATAGCCTAAGCCAGCGTTTAAGATTCCCTGATAACCGAAAGCAGGAAACTCGATGCGGGCATATACATCACGACCAATGAGTAAGCCAACGGGAACAGCCTGAAAAGCGAAACCTGTGTGGACTTTGTCTGAAACACGATCAAATTCAATTCCAAAACCAATAGCGCAACGGCTATACATTGAAAAGTTGTGCATCTTCAACCATTCCAACCTTATCGTTGGCATGGCTATAAATATGCTTTCTTCGTATCTGTCGCTGTTGCCAAAAGCCGTATTTCTTCTGTATTGCTGACTTTTATCGGTGCCGTACCATGTGTCTTCATCCCAATCATCTTTGAGTACGGGAATGTACGTAAAGTCAAGACCAACGCTTAAACGTTTAGTCAGTCGTCTCATGTATTCGCCACTGATTTCAAAGGGGGCCTTGCGTTCATCCCTATAGTCGTCATCTTCAAATAGTTGATTGGGACGCATGGGCCAGATGCCTATGGAAAAGCATAACTCATTGTTGCTTTCGAAACGATAAGGGCGATGATTCCGATAGTTATGAGCTTGCACCTTCCTATCCGTCAGCGGATGATAGCCAGGTTGGCCATTTGCAGCAAACACGGTTAGGAATAACGCAAAAGAGGTTACAAAAATCCTTTGTGAAAACATATAGAAGTAGCTTGATTTTAGAGAAGTCAGTTTTAGATAATGAAGTGATATGGGCGTTGATGCAAGCACCCTTTGCCCAATGATATTAGTCGTCAATACATTCAGACTATGGCGCAAAGTTACTAAAAAAACTTGTAACAAAGAAGCAATTTTCTAAGATTAACGCAGAATGACCGTAAATAAAAGGCAAGACGGGGATTTAGAGCCCCTTGATAAGGGGCGGCTATAATGCAGGGATATGCAAATTTGGGAGGAATAAAGAAATAGTTAGGTTTCTTATCCGTAACCCAACTGTTGCCAAAATCAACGGGTTAACAATACCAATGTGGTATGGCAGGAGCGCAATGTCTGGCGAGGCAACGATAAAGGCATCCGTCAGTGCCAGCAGTTCGTCATCCGCTCGACCTCAGGTCGCTTGACTCGTCCAAGAACTATGAGGACTCAGTCCGTCGCCGTTATCAGATGGAACACGACGCCGCCATGCGTGACAGTATCGGGCGACTGATGATACGACAGTCGAAAGAGATTAAAAAGAACGCCAGTTCGGGATAAGATTATATTGCTGTCCGCTAAAAGAT
>DGSC01000037.1 GCA_002391275.1 Prevotellaceae bacterium UBA4372
CTAATCTTATCCCGAACTGGCGTAAATATGGTGTGCCGTCTGGTGGGCTACGACCCTGATGCAGGTGGCCAGACGGAGAAACTGCCTGTGGTGCTGGCTATGTTCCACACGTGCTTCAACGTGCTCAACACGGCCATTCTGATATGGCTGGTGCCGCAGATGGAGCGAGTAGTTTGCTGGCTGCTGCCTCTGAAACAGAATGCACCGGAGGAAGAGAAGTTTCACCTGCAGTACATACAGTCGAACCTCGTGCAGACGCCTGAGATTGCCGTGTTGCAGGCCCAGAAAGAGACGGCGGCCTTTGGCGAGCGTATTTACGGGATGTTTGGCATGGTACGTACGTTGTTCTATGAAACTGACAAGAAGGACTTTGCCGAGTTGCTGAGCCAGATAGCGCAAGAGGAGGACAACACTGATAAAATGGAAATAGAGATTGCGCGCTACCTGGAGCAGGTGAGCAACGACCATCTGAGCGATGAAACGAAGCAGAAGATTCGTCAGATGTTGCGCGAGATTAGCGAGTTGGAGTCCATCGGCGACGTATGCTACAAACTGGCACGCACAATTGACCGCAAGCAAGAAAGTGGAAAAGTGTTTACAGACCACCAGATGGAGCAGATGGAAAAGTTAATCATGCTTTGTGATAAGGCACTGACACAGATGAACATTAGCATGAGAGGCCATCGTAGCGACCATGATATTCGCGAGAGCTATAGTATCGAGAACGATATCAACGACTTGCGCCAGAGCATGAAATCGGAGAACATTCAAGCGGTCAACAGCCACGAATATGAGTATGCTGTAGGAACCATCTACGTTGACATGGCTAACGACTTGGAGAAGATGGGTGACTATATTGTTAACGTCGTGCAGGCACGGTTCGGAAAATAATTCGTAACTTTGCGCCCGAAATGGAAGCAAAAAGGATATTAGTTGTAGACGACGAGCAGGACTTGTGCGACATTCTGCTGTTCAATCTGCGGGCTGCGGGCTATGAGGCTCTGTCGGCTTGCTCAGCAGAAAAGGCGTTGGAGATGTTGAAAGCCCCTTTCGACCTCCTGCTGCTCGACGTGATGATGCCGGGCATGTCGGGTTTCGAACTGGCCCGTCAGCTGAAGGAAAACGAACGTACGGCATCGCTACCGATTATCTTCCTGACTGCCAAGGATGCCGAGGAGAATGTGCTTCAAGGCTTTGGGCTGGGAGCCGATGACTACGTCTCAAAACCTTTTTCCCTGCGCGAATTGCTTGCACGTGTGAAAGCTGTCCTGAACAGAAAGTCCGCCCTAGTTTCCACACGCAAAGCAGAGGCACTGCGGTTCGAGGGGCTTGTTGTCGATGTAGTATGTAAGACTATCAGCGTTGATGGCAATCCCATCGCCATCACGCGAACGGAGTATGAACTATTGAAATTGCTTTTAGAATATCGAGGACAAGTGTTTAGTCGGCAGCAGCTGATTGATAAGGTGTGGCCGCAGGATGTTGTCGTCACTGAGCGCACCGTAGACGTGAACATGGCGCGCCTGCGCAAGAAGTTGGGGCGTTACGCTGTCTGTCTTGCATCGAGAACAGGTTTTGGCTACGTATTTGACATGAAAAACGAATAATTTATGTCCATCAAAAAGAATAAGAAGCTGACCGAAGGACATAAGATGTGGCTGACCGTCATGTCTGTGTTCGCGGTCTATGCCACCATCTTCATCCTTTTCGAGGACTACGACCGCAAGTTTATCAAGCCATTTGCCGAGGTCAGCGACTGGCACTTGCTGCTCTTCTCGCTGGTGGTGATGGCAGGACTTGGCTTCCTGTTATTCCGCTATTCCAAGCGGATGGATGAGCGTATCAGTCGCGAACAGGCCGAGAAGGAGAATCGCCTGCGTCGCGAGCTGACGCAGAACATTGCTCATGAGCTGAAAACCCCCGTGGCCAGCATTCTCGGTTACACAGAGACGATACTCGACAATCCCGCCATCAGTGACGACATGTGCCGCCAATTCATCTTGCGCACTCACTCGCAGGCACAACGCCTGACGGCGCTGCTACAGGATGTTTCCACACTCAACAAAATGGATTATGCGCCCGACTTGCTGAAGATGGAGCGTGTGGACGTGTCGGCTCTTTTCGCCGACATCGTGCACGAGACGGCACTCGCCATTGGCGCACGGCAGATGAAGCTGCGCAACTGTCTGCCGCAAGACATCATCGTGTACGGCAATCTATCGCTGCTCTATAGCATATTCCGTAATCTGGTGGACAACGCTGTCAACTATGCCGGAACGAGCTCCATCATCGAGGTCAGCGCCGTAGAGCAACCCAGCCATTGGCTTTTCACCTTCAAGGACAACGGTGTAGGTATTCCCGCTGAACATCTGCCCCGCATTTTCGAACGCTTCTATCGTATCGACGAAGGGCGAAGTCGCGATATGGGCGGCACAGGGCTCGGACTGGCAATCGTTAAGAATGCGGTCGCATTGCATGGAGGAAACATATCTATAAGCAATGCAAATCCACATGGACTTATGCTTGAGTTTACACTTCGTAAGACACCATAGGGGCAGTGAATTTATTCAAAAAAACGTGCCTTTTGGCCAGCTATGGAAATTCCATTGCTAACCTAAAAGCACGTTGTCAAAACTTATAGAACATCAGTTCCACTTATTCCCGTGCTACGACGTTCTCATTGTTGAGGAACTGCCGCCAGAACTCAGCCGAATTGCCATGGTCGAAGGCTCCTCCGCCACACCAAGGAGCCACCATGAGCCAAAGAGCCCGATCGCGTTGCATATTCTCCCACGAGGGCACGCTGTTGCACTCGGGCATAGCCGTCATCTTATTGGGGTGAGCTTGACGCAACTTCATGAAGTCGGCTGCTTGTGAGAGGTGTGTGGTATTATTTGCTGGATAACCATCGCGGGCCACGATGTCCACATATTCATCACCAGGGTACCAGTCGTCGTCTTCTACCTCGGAAGTCCATACCCATATTAGATTGTGCACGCCAGCCTTCAGGCGGGCACGGCGACGTAGATAGCTTTAAGTCTTGATTTTCATAACATAAAGATTGGTTCTCTGGTGACAAAAATACACGTTTTTCTCGATACTCACACTTTTTTCCTAAACTTTTCTTTCGAAAAGTTTCTTCCTGGCCCATTTTTCATCATTTGTAAGCCCTCAAACGTCAATCGCCCCCGCCTGCATCAGGCAAGTGGGGACGATTTTTCATGATGTCGTAAGGCTTACTAAAGCAGAGGCAGCAGGGTGCGCATGGCGTGCGGAACGGGATGGTTCACGTCCATATTCTCTACTTCTTTGAGGAATCGGAGTCCCTTCTCGGTGTTGCCCAGGCCGATGTGGCCGAGGGCCATCATGAGGTTGCAGTGGATGACGTTTTTCTCTTGCAGGTCGCCGTCCCAGATGAGCAGGTCGGGCAGTGAGACAGCGAAGTAGTCCATCGTCTGCTTCTCGAAGATGTGCTGCTGGCCGTAGTTGATTAGCTTGTAGCACAGACCATTTGATTTACTATTTAAAGATTTACTATTTACCATTTGGGCTTCATCTTGCTTGTCGTTTGTCGTTTCGAGGGCGGCCAGGCGGCGGTAGGCGAGGGCGGCATAAAAAATCTTGTCGGGCTTGGCGTCGTTGTAGTACATGGCAGCGGCAGGTTCGGTAGGGCCTTCTGTGGCCAACTCATAGTGGCGACGTGCCTGGTCGAGGTCGCCTTGCCGTTCGTAAGCGAGGCCGAGGAGGTAGTGGAAATCGTTCTCCTGTGCGCCGTAGAGTTTGCCTTCGCCGAGGTGATGAGGATATTCCAAGCACTCGTTCAACAACTCGATAGCATGCTGAATCCTCTCCGAGTTTGCCGCCTTCTCAGTTCTCTCTTTGCCCGAAGTCTTTTTTGCACTCTCTGTGCTCTCTGTCTTCTCTGTGCCCTCTGTGAGCAAGCGTTTCGCTTGCTCCACCCGGCAGATCTGATATTGCGCAGGCACTTTTCCTTCGCCTCCTTCCCAGGGGTGGAACTGGTGGGCGTCGAGCTTGTGCATGGCCTCTTCGTAGCGGCCGACCTGATTGAGCAGGGTAATCTCTTCGAGCACGAGGTCGTCGCGGCGCTGGATGAGGGCGGGGTACTGCTGCAGGAAGGCCAGGCGCTCGGCGTGGGGGCGCTGCAGACGTTTGTAGAGCTGGTCCAGCTCCATGAGTACGCGCTCGTCGTTCTCATCAAGATGGAAGGCACGCTCCATATACTCCACGGCTTCCGCCTGTCGGCCCTGCTTGTTGAAGCGAGCGAGGGCGAGATTGCGCCATACGGTGGGGAACTGCGGGTCGAGACGTGCCGAAAGTTCCCAGTTCTCGATGGCGAGGTCGTACTGCCGCTTGTCGTAGTAGAGGCAACCGAGGTAGTAAGGCGCACGGGCTCCGTCGGGGTTCAAGGTCTTGGCCATGTTCAGCACCACGACGTCCTCCAGGCGGTTGGGGAAGCAGCAGTAACTGTCAATCTTCTCTGCCTGTTCGAACAGGTCGTTGGCAGCTACGGCGTCGCCTTGGCTTAGTTGTGCCCACCCCATATAATAATAGGTAAGCGGATGCTTTATCTTGCACATGCGCAGTATGTCGATACATTCCTGCCACAGCCCGGCCTGCGCGTAGTCGAGGGCCAGTTCATGATAGTTGTACGCATTGCCATGCATCATCTCGGTCATCTCCTTCAGCAGGTCCTTGTCCTTGGTCAGCAGATACTGCTCGTAGCGGATGCCGTAGTTGCAGGGATCCAGCCGCAATGAGTCCCTGATGAGCGACAACCGCTCGTTCAGTTCCTGTGAGCTGCCCATTTGCAGACCGCCTTTCTGCTTGCTCTCCTGTAACATTCGCAGTACTACGGCCTTCAGGGCGCGTGCCTTGTGGTTGCAGTTGTTGAAGATAAGGCAGCGGTTGAGTTCATCCAAGGCATCGTCCAAGCGCATCTCGGAAACGCTGATGCAGGCTGCTTCGAAGTAGCCGGCATCGGCCCATGCCTTGTTCCACGTCGATTTCCAGAACAACTCGTAGGCTTCATGCTTGCGAAACTGGAATTTCAGCGCCAGCGCGAGGTTGAAGATGGGCTCGCCATCGTAGGGGTTGGGGTTGCGGCGCTGCCAGATCTTCACGGCGCGGCGTAGGTAGTGCTCGGCTTTCTCGAAGCGTCCGCGGCGCAGGTACCAGAGTCCCATCTGGTTGAGGCAGCGCACGTCGTCGGGGTCGCGGCGCAACGCCTCCTCATAGTAGTCGAGGGCCGACCATGTGGCGTGGCGGTACAGTTCCAGGTGCAAGCCCGTTAGGTAGAGTTGGTCGCACGTCTTGCACTCGACAGGCGGCAGGGCAGCCTCAGCAGAATCGGGAATGGGGCGCACCTCATCGGGCTCGGCATGCCAGGTGAGGAGGGGCACTCCCATGTAGGTCCATTTCTTGTCACGGGCTACCAGCGCAGGCTGTTCGCGGCAGATGTAGAATGTGAGGTCGCTCAGCTGGGCGTCTCTCACGTCCACCACCTCCGTCAGCACCTCCTCGGGCGTGAGCGTCACTACCTTATTATAATAGTCCTCGCCGTGGGCCGTCAGCACCAGCTGCACCCGCTGCTTCGACGTGGCCAGCACCTTGAAGCGGACGCGGTTCCCTTCATCTTTTCTTTTTATCTTATTTTCTACGCCTCCTATTCCCTTATTCTCGTCACCTCTTATTTCCTCAATATTGAAAATAAAGTCCTTCGTGGCCTGCTTGACCACGCCCAACTCGCGATAGGGCATGAAGTATTGCGTGAACTGCTTCTCTTCGTAGGGCATCAGCCACGTGAAGTCCGGCTGGTTCTCGGTGTAGACACCCGCCATCAGTTCGATGTAGGGGCGGAA
Organism: Prevotellaceae bacterium UBA4372; assembly: GCA_002391275.1. Classification (GTDB taxonomy): domain Bacteria; phylum Bacteroidota; class Bacteroidia; order Bacteroidales; family Bacteroidaceae; genus Physcousia. Next base: position 5,880 of record DGSC01000037.1, read on the forward strand.
ACCAGGACGTAGCTTCTCAATGGATAATGGACAATGGATAATGTCTTCTTGCTGTCCGTCGTGCGCAGCCGATTTCCCCTTTCCCTTTTCCCATTCTTCATTTTCGACGCAGTCGGTCAGGTTCCTGTCCCACGCTCGGCCGAAGTCGCCGTTGCCCCAGGTCCACTGCTTCTTGCCGGGTGAGAAGTGGTGGCTGGCGACGTGGAGCATACCCGCTTGAGTGTCGTTCTCGTAGCCGCCTTCGAAGTCGTATTTCGAGTTGACTGCCATGTAGGAAGTGGGCACCTTGATGTTCCGGTAGTTAGAGATGTCCACCCCGGCGCTGTAGTCCATCTTATAGTAGGTGCCCGTGGCTATGGGGAAGCTCGAGACGGCGCGCTTGCCGTGGTCGAAGACGGCGTTTACGTCGGGTGGAAACACGCTTTGGTACTGGTCGTTCACCTCCACGGCGGGGTTGGCCCACCAGAGGAAGGTCTGGGGTAGGGGAGTGCGGTTCGAGAGGCGTCCGTTGATCTCGAGGTACGCGCATCCCGGGCGCAGTGTAAAGCCCACGAGCCCTTTCTGGTGGAACATACGCTCCATCTCGTTGCACCATACGGTCACGCTGCCGTCCTCGCCCGCCTCAAACCGATGGTCAACGGGCATGTAGGTTGACGGGCGGTGGTGCTGCGGCCAATTGAACTCGATGCCCCCGCTGATCCAAGGCCCTGCGAGGCCCACTAACGCGGGCTTGATGACGTGGTTGTAGTAGACGAAATGGCGCTCGCGAATCTTGTCATAGGCCATCTGCACGCGTCCGCCCAGCTCGGGCAGAATCATTACCTTGATGTATTCGTTCTCAAGCCATACGGCCAGATACTCACGGTCCGTCTTCTCGTCGGCAATCTTCTCGATGACGGGGTAGGGATATACGACGCCGCTAGAACCCTGATAGACGCGCTTCTCCAGGAAGATGGGGTTCTTCTCAGGTTTGCCAACCTCATAAGTGGGAATGGTGACGATTTCACGCCAAGCTTTTGTTTCCATTGTTATCAACTTGTTATTTCGTTATTTTCTAAATTTCTTATTTTCTTATTCTTTATTTTGCCTCAGCCACTAGTTCCTTCTCCAGTTCCTCAAGGCTTTTGCCCTTTGTCTCAGGGCAATTGCGATAGAGGAACACAAAGGCGAAGGCGCAGATGGCGGCATAGACCCAGAAGGTGCCGCTGCTGCCAAGGGCCGCATTCATCGAGGGGAAGGAGAAGGTAAGCGTGCAGCAGCCTACCCACAGGGCAAACGTGCATGTGGCCATCGCCACGCCACGGATGCGGTTGGGGAAGATTTCGGCCAATAGCGTCCACGTGACAGGACCGAGCGTCATGGCATAGACCGAGATGGCAGCCACGACGAGCGCCACCATGGCGAAGCCCGTCAGCTGTTGGTAGTAGCAGTATCCCAAGACGGCATAAATGATGCCCAGTCCGCCTGCGCCCAGCAGCATCAGCGTACGGCGTCCCCACTTCTCAATGGTGTAGAGCGCCACAAAGGTAAACAGCACGTTGGCTACGCCCGTGATGACGATGTTGATGAACATGCCGTCCACGTCGAAGCCTGCCCCCACGAAAATCTCCTGGGCGTAGTTGAAGATGACGTTTGTGCCGCACCACTGTTGGAAGACGGCGATGAAGAGACCAAGCAGCAATACCTTTCTGAATGACGAATGACGAATAACGAATGACAAATGAAAATACCCAACAGTACTTGAAGGTACATTAAATTCGTCATTCCGAGCTGAGCGAGATTCGTCATTCGTCATTCTAAGAAACACCGGACTCTCTGGAATGAAAAAACTCATCGCGAGGAACAGTGCGGCAGGCACGGTCTCGGCCCAGAACATCCACCGCCACCCCCAAGCCACGTTCCATGCCTGACTCTCGGCCAAGCTGGTGTCGCGTGCCAGCAGCATATTCACTACCTGTGCCGCCAGGATGCCCAGCACGATGGTCATTTGGTTGAGGCTCACCATACGGCCGCGGATGTTGGCCGGACTGACCTCGGCGATATACATGGGTGCCAAGGCTGATGCTACGCCGATGCCCACGCCGCCAACAAAGCGCGCTATATTGAACAAGGTGAAATCGTTGAACAGTCCCGTGCCGATAGCTGAGACGGTGAACAATACGGCAGAAGTCGTCAGCAGTGGCTTGCGACCATAGCGGTCGGCTGCGGCACCTGCCACCATGGCGCCGACAAGGCAGCCAATGAGTGCTGTCGTCATGGCTACGCCCTGCATTACGGGCGAATCGGCGATGCCGAAGTAGAGTTCATAGAAGGGCTTGGCGCCACCGATGACTACCCAGTCGTAGCCAAACAGCAGCCCGCCCATTGCTGAAACAGAGCAGATGAAATATAAGAAACGATGCGAGGTCTTGGTCATGGCAAATTTTGGAGTTTGGGTTTAAGTTCGTCGGGAGAGTCGTTGGTAAACATATTCACTGCAGGGGCTTCGCGCTCGAAGAGGTAGCGGAGTGTTTCGGGCGAGAGCTCAAGGGTGGGCTGGAAGTCGGGGCTTTGCATGTAGCGGATGATGCTTTGGCGTAGCTGGCGGGCCACGATGCGATGGTCGAGGTCGCCGGTGAGGTCGAAGGTGGTGAGGATGAGGCGCCCTTTGCCGACGCGTGCCTCAAGGAGCATGCCGAGTTTGCGCGAGAGATGCCATGTGTCGATAGGTTGGACGATGGGCTGATAGTTCGCAGGGAACTCGGCGAGATTAATGCACTGGGCACGGTTGGTTAGTTCCCACCATTGGAGGTCCTGCCAGTCGTCGGTCGGGAAGTCGCGGAAGATGGGGTGGTCGGCCTGGATGTAGGCGCCCGTGGTGTGCGGTGGCTTCATCTTGAACCACGAGGTGTTCCAGAAGACGGGCAGGAAGCGATGGACGACGTCGTTGCCATACTTAATCTTTCCGCCTGTGCATAGGAGAACATCCTTTCCTGCTTCCAAAGCCGTGAGGACAGTCTCAACCCCGGCTTCTACCGTCGGGTGTGCAAGGTCAACAATCAGAATATCAGAGGAAAGGTTTTCCCCTCCCTTACGGGCGGGGGTGTGCCTTTTGTAAACCCAAAAGTCCCAGTGGTTCCGATGGCCGGCATCGGCAGCGATGGTGAGCGTGAGTTTAGCGGCTTGCTCTATGGCAGAGGGAATGAAGGATATGGTGTCGCCAGCCTGGCAGGTGCCTTTCTGGAGGCTACAGTCGCCATGGCTGATGGCGTAATGCATCTGCGTGATGGCTCTGCCGCTCTGGTTATATAATAATATAGGTATACGTATGGTGTCGGTTGTCTCAAAGGTGAAACGAGGGAAGCGGGCGAGGGGCACGACATCCGAACAGAACTCGCGCCAGTCCTCGGCTGTGCAGTAGCCTTTCTCGCGCCAATGGACGTTGAGGGGTCCTACGAGGGCGGTGCCCTGACCGCTATAGTCGTTCAAGGCGAGGAGCTGGAAACCGGCATAATGGGGCGTGCGCAGGTGGCGCTCAATCTCGTATTTATATGCCAGCACTTGCAGGCGTCCGCTGGCCATCAGAAACTTCTCGGCCTGCGAGGCCATTCCGTTAGCAGCCAAGAGGTCGCGGAAGATTTCGAAGTTGGCTGCTTTGTAAGCGCCCGTGTACTGCGGGATTTCCTTGAAATCAGGGAATGCGCACCATTGGCCTTGTTCGTGGGAGATGAGGGGAGTGTTGTTAGGCTCCGTGCCTTTGTAGTTCCTCGGCTTGGCAATCTGCTCGGCAAAGTCATCGTCGCTGCTGGGCTGACGGCGGTTCCATTCCAAGCCACGGGCACCGCCTTTGACGTGGTACTCAGAACCGTAGTCCCATTCCCATCCACCGCCGACGCTGGCCGTGCAGTAGATACGTGAAGGGTCGTAGGCTTTCATTTCCTTGACGAAATCGACGCCCCATTTCACCCAGCTGCCCGCAGGCTCATTGCCCGCAGCCAGCATGACGAAGGAGGGATGGTGACCGTAGGCATCGAGGATGGCGCGGCACTCATCGGCAAGGTATTTGTCGATGGGCATTCCGTTGCCAAGCTTCACGCCATGGTTGGGCCACGAGGGCCCTTCGGGCTGAAGGTAGAATCCGAGTCGGTCGGCTGCCACGAAAGCTGCTTCGGGCGGACAGTAGCTGTGGAAACGTATGTGGTTGAGGCCGAAGTTCTTGCATGTTCGGAAGATTCGTTCCCAAGATGCCGTGTCGGTAGGCGGGAAGCCAGTCTCAGGAAAGCAGCAGTTCTCGACGGTGCCGCGCAGGTGGATGGGCTTACCGTTGAGCAGAATGTCGCTACCGCGAACGGCTATCTCGCGAAAACCGAAGGTGACGCGAACGGGCTGTCCGTGATAGGTTACAGTGGCGGTGTAGAGCTGTGGCGTGTGTTCGTTCCACGGCTTCGCTCCAGGCACACGCACGAGGAAAGACATTTCGTTGATGGTGATATGTGCGGTCTCGGTGGCGAGGTCGGTGATGACGCGCTGCCTATATATATAAGGTGTGGTGCGCAGTTCGATACGGCCTGCGATGCCATTCCAGTTGCCTTGCGTCTGGTCGGTAACGCTGTGTGAGTCCTGTCCGACGCAGACGTTCTCGATGCCGTTATAGACGCGGATGGCAATCTCGTTGTCACGACCAAAGCGCAGGTAGGGGGTGATGTCGTACTGATGAGGAACGGAGAGGCTCATCTGATGGCCTACTTCGTGACCGTTGACGACGACGGTGGTCTCGATGTGAGGGCGTTCGAGGAAGAGGGTGACGCGCTGTCGTTTCCATGTCTTTGGGATGGCGACGGTGCGGCTGTAGGTGGCTTCGCCAACGAAATGCTTTGCAGGGGTGAGGAAGAAGGGAAACTTCATCTGGCCGGCACGGCGGTAGGGCTCCATGAAGTGGTTGAAGTAGTAGCTGGAGTCGTAGAGTGAGCCTGTCCAGCGGGTGTCGACAGAGAGGTCCTCGCCGAGGCCGTTGGTGAGGAGGGAACCGGGTAGGGTGACAGCGCTGGCATCGAGGCGCGAGGAGAGGTGCCAGGGACCGGAGAGGTCAATAGTGGCCTGGGCTGCGGCATTGCCGCAGCATACACAGACAGAGAGGAGGAGAAGGAGAAGGCGGGTCACGGGAGGAGGGGGAATTTAATGGGAAATGGACAATGGAAAATGGACAATGGGGGATTGAGAAGGGAGGGGGGGGGTTATTTGTTGGGCGTAAGTTCAACTGTCACTACGGTTTCGCCGGCGGCGTGGTCGGCTTCACGGGGAAGGTAGATGGGGGCTTCGGGTTGGAAGGGCAAGATGCGGAGCTCGAGCTCGTTGCATCCTGCGGGCAGGCGCCAGAGGCCGTAGAGGAAGGGACGGCCGTAGTAGAAGTTGTCGGCGATGAGATGGCCATTGGCATACAAACGGGCGCAATCGCCACGGTAGGTGATCTTGAGGAGTGAAGATTGAAGAGCGAAGAGTGATGAATCGCTGGGCAGCGTGATGTGGTAGATGGCGGCTTGTTGCCAATCGGCTTCAGCAGGGGCTGCAGCGACTTTGGCGCGGCCCTTAGTGATGGCGCGTAGGGGGCCTGCATCCCGAACCTTGGTGAAGGTGAGAACGGATGATGTACCGGAGGGAGAGGAGTTGAGGAATAGGTGTTCGGCCTCGTCGCGGGTGAGGAGGTAGTAGTGCTTATAGATAGGCTTGGCCGTGCCACGAGGCTTAGCGCTCTTGAGGGTCTTGCCATCGGAGAAGGCGAGAGTAGCAGGGATGCCGGGCACTTGCATGAGGTAGGTCTTACCGTCGCGTTGGGCTACGAGCTGGGCGGTGGCATAGCGTAGGCCGGCCACGTTGACGGGGAAGATGGCGGAGCAACCAGCAGGAATGGTGAGGCGAGGCAGACTGATGCCGCAGGCGCTGAGTTCGCTGGTGGTCTTAGCTGTGAGGCCGGAAAAGCGCTCGTAGTTGTTGACGAAGATGAAGGCTTGGCCGTTACTGTGGCGATAACTCCAGCGAAGGCTGCTTTCGTCGCCTTGCTTCAGGTCTTGGGCAGAAGGGAAGGTGGCTTCCATGGGGGCGAGCAGTTCGCCGAAGTCTTGCATAAAGAGGTTCAGTGGACGAAGGCCATAGTACTGCGGATAGGTCTGCCCAAACTCGCCCAACGGGGCTTGGAAGTCGTAGGTGCAGACGGGTAGGTCGTTGTTGGCGGTGAAGGGCGATGTCTGACATTCGTTGAGGCTCGTCAGCTTGCCTTCGGGATTGGTGCCGCCGTGGTACATATAGTAACCAAGAAGGTTAGAGCCGCTGCCGAGCTTGACGAGGGCCATGGCATAGGCGTCGTCGGGATAGACGAAGGGGCGTCGATGGTAGGCTGTGGCCATGCCGCCACCGAGCTCGCAGGTGAAGTAGGGGTAGGTGTTTAGGGTTGAGGGTTGAGGGTTGAGGGTTGAGCCTTCGGCGTAGTTGAGGAAATCGGTTCCTATAGCTGTTGAGGACCGTTGTCCCTTGAAGTTAAAGGCTTTATAGTAGCTGCCGACGCCCTCCTTGGTGCTCTTGTCCCAGAAGCCATCGGCATAGTCGCCATAGAGGGGGAGCATCTCGCCGAAGGGCATAGGCGTGGTGAGCTCGGGCCAGCCGGTGCGGGTGTAGAAGGGGAGGTCGAAACCTACGACGAGGGCGATGCGCTTCAGCGCCAGCAGATACTCGGCCGGACCGCGGTATTCGTTGTCGAACTGGGCCGCGATGACGGGACCGCCGTCTTTCCATTGCAGGCCCTGCACTTGGGTGAAGATCTGGCGATAGAGGCGGGTGGTGTAAGCGAGGAAGGTGCTGTCCTGCGAACGCATCTTGCAGCCTTTGGTAAAGAGCCAGTCGGGCAGACCGCCGTTGCGCACTTCGCCGTGGCACCAAGGACCCATGCGCAGCACAACGGGCAGGCCCTCGGCCTTGCAGACCTCAAGGAAACGGCGTAGCGAGCGCTGGCCGTCCCACCTGAAGATGCCTTCTTCCTCTTCTATATGGTTCCAGAAAACGTAAGTGGCGACGATGGTGACGCCACCCTCACGCATCTTGCGCACCTCGGCAGACCATTCGTCGGCCGGGATGCGGCTGTAATGAATCTCGCCCATGACGGGACAGACGCGGTGGCCGTCGAAAAGGAGACTATGGTGGTCCCAGGTCACAGTCTGACCAAAAGGTGTGGTGTCTTGTGCGGCAGTAGGCTGTGTGAGGAGGACGGCAGCAAATGCTGTCAGGAAGAGGGAAAGTCGGGTCATTGCTTGAGGGCTTTTGTTGTAAGGAGGCTTGAAGTTGGGCTTTCTTGACGGCTAAGGCGGGCCATGCTCTCGGCCAGGGCATTGAGCGAGGAACATTCGTCACGGGTGATGCGGCGCTCTTGGGGATTGCCGGAGGCGAGGGTGAGCAGCAGGAGGTGGCCTTCGTCACAGGGCGTGATGAGCTCGCCTGGTGGTTTGTGGTAGTCGGAGAAGGGCTCGGCGCAAAGTTGTATGCAGCAGAGTCCTTCATGGAAGGCTTCGTCGCGCACCAGCTTCTCATAATCGCTGATGAAGGGGCTGATGAGGATGTCGCCGCGACGGGCTGCGAGGATGCAGTCATTCATATACTGGCGGCGCTGCTCGGGGGTGAAATAGCGCCGGACATGCACGGCTGTCAAGGTGGCATCGAGAAGGCGGAGCTGGCCGATGGATGAGAAGGTCCAGTGGGCGAAGCGCACGTCGCGCTGAACGGCGAAGAGGGCAGGCTGTTGGCGACGGAGGAGCAGGCGGCGAGGGTTGTCGCGCACATAGTTGATCATATTCAGCAGCTGGCCTTCGTGCGTCAGCAGGCGGTCGTGGTAGCCTTTCTCCCAGAGGGGGGCAGGGGGGAAGGAGGAATCGCGCGAATACGCGCGACACCCAACGGAAGAATCTTGAGAGATAGAGGAGGGGGCGGCTTGCATGAAAAGGGAAACTCCGGCCTGCATTGCAGGCTGCTGGTTGGCTTGCATTGTTGAGAAAAGCTCGGCTTGCATTGCTGGCTGCTGGTTGGCTTGCATTGTTGAGGAAAGCTCGGCTTGCATTGCTGGCTGCTGGTTGGCTTGTTGGCTACTGCGTGGGGTGGTGGTTTGGGTATTGGGGTTAGGTGTGCCGCATATTTGCGGCATGAGGGCATTGAAGGCTTTGGTGCAGCCGACCATGAAGCCGCGGATGATGTCGCCGAGGGCGATGTCCATCTCTTGGCGGACGATGATGATACCGTGGAAATGGTCGGGCATCAGCTGGTGCTCGATGAGCTTGATGTCGCGCTGGCAGGGCTGGCCGGTCTTGGCGGTTTTTTTCGCAGCCAGCTCACGCTGGAGCTCGGGGATCTGATTCCAGCAGCGAAGCACTTCGAGACCGAGGGGTGAGGGTTTGATGAGCGCACGCCCATAGTCATCTTGCTCTAAGCGCCCTAAGATGGGGCGGCGACCTTCGGTGCAGAGGGTAACGAGATAGATGCCGCGGCCGTGATAGTCGTGGCGATAGCTGCGCTGGTGCATCTGGGGCACAGGGCGAGGGTCGCGGGGGGAAGATGAGGAGGCTGACATAGATGATTCGCGCGAATACGCGCGACACACAACGGAAGTAACTAAGAAGCAGGGCAAAGCCTGAGAGGGGGCAGGGCAAAGCCTGAGAGGGGGCAGGGCAAAGCCTGAGAGGGGGGCAGGGCAAAGCCTGAGAGGGGGCAGGGCCAAGCTTGAGAGGGGGCAGGGCAAAGCTTGAGAGGGGGCAGGGCAAAGCTGGGGGGAGGGAGATTATTTGACGGGCTTGTGAATCTCGTTGATTTTCTTATGCTTGCTGATTTGTTCGTCGGTCTTGGGGAAATGCTCGGCGAGGAGGGCGTAGAGGTCGGGGTCGTAGACCTTAAGCTCTTCGCGTGTGTTGCACCAGTTATGCTTGCCGTCGGGGCGGGGCATCTCGGCGTTGACGTTGAACCAGTCTTGTACGGCCTCGGCGAAATATTCCATGTGGTCGGTGGCGCGGTAGGTGCCGTCGAGGATGCCTCGGGCCTTGGCATTCTCATAGAGTTGCTTGAGGCGACCGTCGAAGTCGGGCTCTGCAATCATGAGGCCGATGCAATGGATGGCGTGGGCAAACTCATGGATGAGGATGTCCTCGGCGTGGTATTTGTCGATCTGATAGGCGAGGACGTTCTCTTCGGCACAGGAGGTCAGCGGCTCGTCGATGGTGCCACCGAGGCCACGGGCGCGGAGGTCCCAGTTGAGGGCGGTGTCGTTGACGAGGTAATGGTGCTCGGGCAGGTCGGTGGTACCTTCGTAGCGACCCATGATGGCCACGCGGGCGTTTGCTTTGATCATGGCTTGCAGCACCTCAGGCTTCAACATGCAAGTCATGGCGTATAATGTACGGTGGGCGGCCGTGAAGGCTGAGTCGGGCACACGCCAAGAGGACACGAGCGGCAGGCCGTTGACATCGACATATTTGACGTAGAAGGAGTCGAGCCCAAGGGAGTCGGGTGGAGTAGTGACAACGCATTCAGGTGCATCAAAATAAGTCGTTTGATTATTTTGCTTAGTTAATGATGTGCAATTTGACAAAGTCAAGATGGCGATAAAAGCTCCGCAAAAGTGTTTTATATTCATTATCTTCTACTTTTTGTTTATTATTAAATATTGGCTCAAAAAGCATAATGACTTGTGATGTTACCGTCTCAGCACTTTGTGTCCTTTATGAATGTAAATGCCGGGTTGGGTAACCTCGCCATGGATGGCACGTCCATCCAACGTGTAGGTGCCTTTGCCCAGAGATGTCTTGGATGCCGTTTGTGAGTCTTTTGGCGACTGGATGCCCACGAGGTTGTCTGTTGAAAGGTACACAATACCTTGTCTTACCGTTAGGTATAAACAATCGCTGGCAGCGCCTTGGGTGCGTATATGAGTGATCTCACCTTTTTCGTTGCATACGAAGGGACGTATTATGTAGGTGGAACCTTCCGTAAAACGCTGTGAAGTTAATGTGACGTTAAACCATGTATTACTCCATCCGTACCAGCATCGCAGACCCTCGAAGGAGAATGAGGAGAGCCAGCTCAGCAACGTGCCGTCCGTGCTGTAGAGAGCCACGCCTATCTGCCCACTGAGGGTTGAGCTCTCGTCGCGAGGTCCAGTGTCGGAAGAATAGTTCCAGACGTTGTCAATGTGGAAGATTGCTTCTTCGTTAATGGCATACTCAGTTTTTTCGGCATAGAACTTGTCAGCGTAGAACACGTCCTCATGTGGGCCTGTGGTTTCGGGTGTTATGTGGCATATCATCCAGTGGTTGTATCGGTAGTCATTGCTCTGCGAGGTATAGAAGTCGTTCAAGGCGAACCAGCCGTTAGAATAGCCGTACCAGCCCCAGTTGACGTGATAGAATGAGCCTCGGCATCCGTCAATCACAAAGATGTGTCCGGCATTGTCTTTAACGTTAGCGCCGCGGTATATGATGGGTCGCGAGGCTTCCAGCTCGGTATGGAGGATAGCTTCCCAGTCGTCGTCGGTGTGGTATTTGGCATTATAGGTGGCAATGTTAGGGTTGTAGCCAAAGTTTTGGATGAGGGCATAGCCGATGTCGTTAACGTAAGAGTTCGACCAGTTCAGTCCGTAGTCCATGGCCACACTTACTCCGCAGTCCAAAACGAGTTGCGCCACGGCTCTTGCCTGCTCTGAAGTATAATTGTCGTTTGAGTAAGTGTCGCGCATATTTCCCCATTTGTAGGTATGTGCATTAAAGTTACTGGACAGCTGCATCTTCTGTGTCGTGGTAGTGTATGCGAAAGAGCCTTGTCCCTGTTCAGGATAGGCATAGTGTTTCATAATCTGAGCCATGGCGATGGCTCCGCATCCGGCCAGCGTGTGTTGTGAACTCATGGTGGGGCACATGTTGTAGAAGGGCTGGTTCTGCCCCCATTGTGCAGTCACCAAAGGGTTGACGTCCTGCCACTTGGCTTCCGGTGTCTCTTTCTTAGGCGCTAAGAAGTTATTGCGTACGTTTTCGTACTGATATGTGAATGCATCCAGAAGTTCACAGAGACCATCAGGCAAAAGGCTCACATCTATGGAACCCTGTTCGGAATAGCCGAGGATTGGGGTCATGCGGCTGTCACCGCCGATGATGACAAATCCTCCGTCGGCAATGTTGAAAACGTAGAACGGCTGCTCGTCGGTATTGGCGAAGGAGGCTCTGGGAGCCGAGAATCGGGCGTTGCGGCTGTTGCTTCGGCGAAGCCCCAGTTCTATTTCCAACAAGTTGCCTTTCAGCGGATTCAGAGTGATGTTCTTGTTGCTGATTCCGTTATCGACAAGGAATTTCTCTGCTGTTGCCCGTGCGTCGGCGAGGCTACGCTGGTTGGCAAAAAGGTAAGTTGGTAGTAAAGCTGCTACCAGGAATAAGATTATTTTCTTCATTGTTGCTTATTTATTGTAGCCTATTTATTTTAAGTTTGTGCGTCAAAGGTATACATTAAAATCAAATTACTCTTGCTTTTTCCAAAAAAAAAACGAAAAGGTTGTACTTTTTTATTTTGCGGTCTGCTAAACACAAGTGCAACCATTTCAAGTCTTTACTACAAAGCATTTGGAATTGTCAATGACGCCTGACAATCCCTTGTCAGCCTTGCGCAGTGGGTTGAGTGATGAAGTTGTAACGTCAACCTTACATGGCAAGGCCTGTTTCCCCTTTTTATTACCGTTTGTTTATAAATAATCCAGGGCATGCGCCCAATAGTTTTGATTATTCCATGGCCTTGGAACAATCATTCCATGACCATCGAATGATTGTTCCAAGGCCATGGAATGATCTTTTTGCCTATATGTTTTTTGTTCTTTAACCTGCTAAACAGCTTTCGGGACCTGGCTTCATGGACTCAACAGCGAATGAAGATTCCGTTTTTTGTGGACTGACGACCTCTGAAAGCCTACAAAGAAACCTGCTAAGGCAAGAGTTCAAATTACTTTTGTCTCTTGTTTCTGGGAATACATCGGTTGTGTTGTCATATATTTTTACCTATTCGCGTGATTCATGATTTTTTAGGCTTATCAGCAAAATCGCTTAGGTTCGTCTACATATTTTGTTGCCCGAAAAATTAGAATATCCCTATTGTGCCTTATGTTAAATAAGTTGTTCCTTTGGTTTGAGCCTGTGTAATTTTTCCTTTTTGATGTGGTTGTGACCTTTCTTCGAGCATAATTAGCTCATTTTCATCTTTAGTTTCTTAGGTTGTTAATGTAAATAATACCCCCCCCGTTAACAATATTTAACTTAATATACTTGATTGATATTACTTTTATTCGTAACTTTGTAGAGTTTAAGGTAAAGATAGGAACGTATAGATTGAAAAAAATATACATTTAGTGCCTGATTACATCATCAAATACAGTCGTTGATATGTCTTTAAAGAAAGGTTTTATAAGGATTTCGATAGCTGTTTTGGCCTTGGTACCATTAAGCGCTTCTGCTCAATGGTCCCTAAAGAATAATTTGCTCTATGATGCAGCTCTAAGCTTTAATGCTGGTGTTGAGAAGAGCGTCGGCAATCGACATCGCTGGACGTTAGCTCTCGGTGCTGGCTTCAGCCCTTTCGAGACGAGTGCATCGTCTGAAAGGCGTTGGCGTCACCTGCTTGTTATGCCCGAGGCTCGTTATTGGTTCTGCGAGGCGTATAGTCATCATTTCCTTAGTGTGAACGCCCTTTATTCCCATTATAATGCTTCCCAGCTCGACCTGCCTCTTTATGCTACCAAGGACTATCGTTATCAAGGTGACCTTGTTGGTCTTGGTGCTTCGTGGGGCTATGCTGTGCCCATAGGACGTCATAACCATTGGAACATCGAATTTGAGTTAGGTGCCGATCTTGCTTACACGTGGTTCGATAAATATGAATGTCACCATTGTGGCACAAAATTGGCCTCTGAGGATAAATGGCTCGTCCTGCCAAAGTTGGGCGTAAGCTTGGCGTGGGTTCTTCCTTCACGTAGCTTCAATGAAGAACGTGCTCATGCATGCGATGACCTCGCCTACGATAATATACCTTGGGCTTCATCAGGATCTTTCACTCCCGCTTTCACCGAGGTGGCAGATAATTCCGGACGTGCCGGACAACTGCAGAAGGACAATCCCGTACTTGCACATATTTCTAAATATCGTCCTTACGACAATACTCGTGTACTCCGTAAGGAGAAAGATATGCTTTATGTGCATTTCCCCCTTGGTGGAATGACGCTAAGACCCGACTACCGCAACAACGCTGAGGTGCTGGATCGTATTGTCGACATCGCGCGTCAGATTATGTCCGACTCCACGTCGAGTGTTAAAACCATACAAGTCATTGGTCTGGCTTCAATCGAAGGTGAGGAAAGTCACAACTGCGAGCTCGCTCAGGGACGTGCTGAAGCCTTACGCAACTACATAGAGCAACAACTACCTGAAACCCACGGCCTCTTTGAGTTGAACAACGGATGCGAAGCTTGGGCAGAGTTTGAGGATCAGGTGAAAGACCTTCGTGATAATTTGCCAGCTGGCTCAACTGTCTCTGCAGCTGATCTCAGTGCGGTACTCGATGTCATCCATTCGGAACCAGATCATAGCCTACGTGAACAGCTTATCCGTGACATCAATGGTGGCCAGACGTTTAATTACCTTCGTGAAAACGTCCTCTCAGACCAACGTAATTCAGGCTATCTTCGTATTTATTATGATTATGAACCCGATGTAGCAGCGCGTACTATCAATGCGGCGTCTGCTCTCATGAAGGAAAAACGCTATACTGAGGCACTGCCTATGTTGCAAGGTGTCAGCAATGACGTTCGCGCTTGGAATGCCCTCGGCGTATGTCTCTATATGACAGGCAAGAAGAAAGCATCCATGTCCTACTTCCTCAAGGCGGCCAAAGAAGGGAATCAGGATGCAATAAACAATTTGAAGCATTTGGAGAATCAAAAATAAGAACTAAGACCTTAGGGTAAAATTCGCGTTTGAGAATGCATACACAAATAACATATTCAGCATTGCGATTCAGTCGTCTGCGGGTCGGCCTGATGTCACTATGTCTTTTAGGCATTCTGACATCATGTATCGATGAGCAGATCACGACCAGCTATGAGCGTGCAGATGTGCCTTTGCAGTTCTCTTTGTCGCTGCCGCGTAACGGCTATGCCACCCGTCAGTCGGATGCGATCATCCAAGCTGCTAATAATAGTATTAGTGGTTTCCGTGGTATTCAGGATATCGCGGTAATTCCTTTCGCTTCTGCATCAGTCAGCGCCACCGACCATCCCATAGGTTACTCGCCGGCCATCCTTTCAATGCTAAAACCCGAGAAGCAGGCGGTTGTCAACACGATACCTTCCGGCAAACTTGTCGGCAACAATTATTCGGTACTGTTCGAAAACGTCAGTTTGCCCGAGGACACCCGCTCACTCCTCTTCTACGGAAAGGCCATAGATAGCGAGGTCGCACAGAGCGACTTGCCTTCGGGAACCCAGCTCAGCACTCTTGCTTCAGCCGAGCTCAACAATGTTCGCAAGCATAAGAACGGTTCCCTGCTCACCGTTGGTCAACCCTTGGCGCTCACGTCTACCCCGGCATCGCTCTACTTCGCCCTTGAGAACATTTCATCGGACGATGTTACAAGTGAAAGATCCGACATGATGGTAGCCTATCTCAACAGCATAGTCACAGGATTGACCAATGACAATCTGCTGACCACATCCGAAGCTGAGGACTTCCTCGACAACAAGGCTGGCTGTAGCCTCAATATCAAGGCACTCGTAAAAGACCTTTATAACACTTTGGATGTAGGAGCTACGAACACCCGTAATGCTATACTTGCAGGCTTCGTCGACAACGATATTGATGGCGATCTGATTTCCACTTTGGACAACTATCCTGCCAGCCTCTTCCTGCCTGATGGGGCAGCGGCTATCGAATATGTTGGTTCACCTACAAAATCTTTCCGTGCCGTCACTAATGGCGCCAGCTTCAGTGGCCTTGAAGTAGCGCCGCCTCATGTCTACACCTATCCTTCTGCATTATACTATCGTGCAAATAGCGGTATCTACACATCTAAGGTGTCACAGGCAGATAAATACGTTGCCTCCAACTCGTGGCAAGACATCCTGAACAACTATTCATCCTCTCCTATCACCAATTACACCCGTTCGGCTGCCATCTCATCGCCTATTCAATATGCTGTCGGACGTTTAGATCTCACGGTAGAGTCGGCAGATGGTGATATCTTAGATCAGAAAAATGAAGTCGTGGAAGTGCCTGACTTAGGTTTCCCTGTTACGGCCGTCCTTATCAGCAATCAACGTCGCGTAGACTATATGTTCAATGCAGATATGGGAGCTGATGCCTTCACCGTGTACGACAATGCGATAGGTACGGTCTATTCCCCACGTCACGCCTACCACACTGCCCATGCCGAGACGCCTAATGCTACGCGTACCTTGGTGCTCCAGACGACGAGCACAAAAGACATTGCCGACCTGACTCTCACACCTCATCATAAGGTGTATGTGGCTTTAGAGTTTGTCAATACGCTCAACACCTCATTCACAGGAATCGACGGACAAATAATTCCTGAAGGTTGCCATTTCTATCTCGTAGGTGAGCTTGATCCCACCCAGCTGTCAGGCTATGATGCCAACGATCCTGTCCGAAGTCGTGTGTTCACACAAGACTATGTCACAGAGGCAAACTTTACTATATCTTCTTTGGCAAATGCCTATAACGTCATCCCCGACCTGCGTGTCTCGGAGCTGAAGATAGGTCTGAAAATCGACACCAACTGGCAAGTGGGGTACCACTTTACTGACCAGCCAATAGAATTTCATAAATAATATATTTCAATAAGTATGTAATTATTCATCAAAAAACATTTGCCTATTAGCAAACAAGACTCACAATCCACCCTGGCTGTTAAGCAGCTAAATTAGTTTGAATTATTAATTTTATTTACCCTTTTATTAATTTAATTATGAAAAAAACATTTAAGTTCGCGTTACTGAGTGCAACAGCACTCGTAGGCATGAGTCTCGCCAGCTGCACCGCTGAGGATGCAATCGAGACCAATCCCAACGTTGAGGGCGAGACTGTGAAGACCGCCTTCACAATCTCCTTCCCCAATGCTATCCAGACTCGTATGGGAGCTACTGAAGTTCAGCAGTCTGGCAACTTCCGTGGTTTGGACGATTTCTACCTCGTTCCCTTCGGTCAAGCTGTTTCTGCTGGTACCGAGACCAAGCTTGGTAGCATCATCACGCTGTCTTCTTTCAGCGCTTTTGATTTCGCCTCTGCTAATGCAAAGGTTTACTCTGGTCAGACCGTTCCCGTCGGTACCAACCATTTCCTCTTCTATGCTAAGGCTATTGATGCAGCTGCCAATACAGCTATCACCACCGATGCACAGAAGCACCAGTATGGTATTTTGGATGTGAAGACTGGCTCCACGTCTGGTATTGTTGAGGCCAGCTACACGAAGGTTAACGACATCACCTTCTCGCCGGTTCAGATTCAGACCAGCACTGCCACTTGCGGCGGCAGCACCAAGGGCCAGGCTCTGATCACTCTTCTCAACAATGTTGAGGACGCTACCGACGGAACTACTGCTTGGTCAACCGTAACAGAGACCGCTAACCCCCTGCTGTACAAGTTGTATCAGAAGTTCACTGCTCTTACTACTGGTTCTTCAGCTAACGTTCGCGATGCTTTGGAAGACCTCTATGTTTCTTTGAACAGTATGGCTGCCAACTCCAGCAACTCTGGCTATTCTGTTGCTATGGCCATCCGCAACGTCATTTCTGCTGCTTGCGCTACAGCTCCTGCTGCTGACGCTACTACCATCGGTGCCCTGAAAGATACCTATACGGGCTATCCCGCCGACATCCTTCTTCCTGAAGGTGCAGCACGCGTTACTTTCTCTGGTGGCTCATTCTCATGGGCTGGCAATGAGGCACATGCTACTCAGCTCGGCATCACAGCTCTGGGTACCTATGTTTATCCCGCCAACCTTTGGTATTTCGCTAACAGCGGGCTGAAGACTGAAAAAGCTGTTAAACTCACCGCTGCTAACGTCGGCTCTAAGACTTGGGCTGAGGTGCTTTCATCTCTTTATGGTGGAACAACCGCTGGCACACAGGTTGATGATGACACTCGTTCTGTAGTTATGACCGATCAGGCTCAGTATGCAGTAGGTCGTCTCGATGCTTCAATGGTTGCCTTGAACGCAAATCCCTACTACGACAAGAAGGGTGAGGTAGTGGATGTAACCAACGGCTTCACATTGAAGGGTATCCTCGTTGGTGGTCAGAAGCCCGTCGACTGGAAGTTCCAGCCCACAGGTACTACTGAGTACACTGTTTACGACAATGCTCTGAACACTGGTACTTGGACCATTAAGAACGGTACTGCTTCTGGCACTAACTACACGCTGCTCCTCGAGACTGCAGCTGATGTACCTGTTAACGTTGCTCTTGAGCTCGTCAACAATGGTAATGACTTCGAAGGTGCTGACGGTGTAATCCCCGCTGGTGGCACATTCTATCTCATGGCAACACTGACTCCTTCTGAGGGCACTGGCTACAATGCTACGACCATGAACCAGGTCTTCAAGCAGGACTACAACACGGTTGTTACGTTCACTCTTGGCAACGGTACCAACACAGGTAATGGTGGTCTGGCTACCGCAACCAACGGTATCCCCGATCTCCGTACTCCTACTGTTGAACTCGGCCTCTCCGTCAACCTCGAATGGCAGGCTGGTCTGGTCTTCAACAAGACATTCTAAACCCTTATTATCCCACGGGCGTCGCTTCTTGGGCGTCGCCCGTGGGGCTATTTAACTTCATCTTCATACGCGTACGCGCGTACATTAATATATTATAATAGATAGCATTTTTTAATAGCGTATATGTCGAAGCTGTCCAAACACCATATCCTATTTGCCGCACTTCTGTCGCTGCTCGCTATCGCCCCAACAAGTTGTATTAACGAGGATTGGAGCGACTGTGAGTCCGTACTGTACGACTTGCGTCTTATTACAAATATGGAGATTGAGATGCGTACAATCCTCGATGCCGAGGCCGACTCGCTTGTCAAGCAGTCGTTACGCAATTATCTCAAGGATATCTTCATCGACTATGCTCACGATGTAGACCTCTCGTTCTATAGCACTGATGCCGAAGGGGCACGACTACACCATGATCAGCGTATCATGAATGCCACCGAACGGAGCTTCAGCCTCTTCTTGCCGGTATATCGGTATATGCATACGGCTGTAGCTAACGTTCAGAACAATGGTGTCATCAAGCTCCGTAACGACGAATATTGTAAGACCGCCACTCTGGCAACATCCTTTGCAAATGATCGCAATTCGCCTTCAAATATTATTCCCGTGCAGCGCACAGGACTATTTTCCGCTCGCTTGCCTATAGAAATTGAAGATGCTAAGGACCAGTCCTTCTTCGTTCATCTCTATATGGTAAATTGTGCTACCGCTTTAGTCCTCGACCGTTCATTATGCGATTATACCGATATTAAGATCTATACAACAGGATTTGCCACTGACTTCCACGTAGCTGACAGTGTCTTCATCTATCCCTCGGCCTTGTCCGACGCACCTCTTGTTAGCGCTGAGCAAGTGCCCGTAGATGGTAACTCCTCTCAGATATGTTTCTGTTCGGTCAACTATCCGTCACCCGAACCCGTAGCTACACGTTCTGTCGTAGAAACTACAGAACCTTTCCTTTCGCGAACAGCTGCCGAGACCCTCTGGCAGTATCGTTGCTATGTGACTCTTGCCGATGGAACTACTACTGAGTCTATCATCAGCCTGAGAACACCTTTGCGTGCTGGTCAACTGAAAATACTGAAAGGACATATCTTGCCTGATGGCGAAGTGTTCGTCACCTCCGATGTTCAAGCTGGAGTCAGTGTGACCCTCGACTGGAAAGAGGGCGGAATCTATAATCCTCAATTATGATTTATGAGAAAAAAGATAAAACATAGCTGGTACCTGTTTGCTTTCGTCGCCGTCATTTCGCTTTTCGGTGCTTGTGCCGAATATGCCGACGATATCGACGATGGCCGCGTTACCGTTCCTGTACGTCTGAGCATACCTGCTTTCAGTATCACTCGTGCGCCAGGTGATCCTCTGCTTATGTCTGAGGAAAAACCCGTTCATGCTTATCTTTTCATTGCTATAGATTTTAATACCACAACAACTATTTACTATCGCCACCAAACTCTTGACCCCGATAAGTGGATTCTCTCAGAATGGACTTCAACCCTTCCTCAAAGCAGTGGTGACGTAGTTTATGTTTACGATGGCAATTTCAATGTCACTTTGCCTGCACAGCGTTCCGAGGGTCGTGTCTACGCTATTGTCAGTCGCGAGCCGATTAGCTTCACAGAACCTGCTACTGACACCGATGACATGGTTACTTCCTCGTTTACTGAGGATGATATCAAGAACTTGAAGGTCAACTTCGACTTCACTGATTACAAGCTTTTAGGCGATGTATATAGCTCTCCTGCCGGCTACGAATATGATGTTCTTGGCGATGGCGTAAAGTATTACGGCACCATCAAAGACATCTCTTCTCGTGTGCCAAAAGTCGATCTCATGCTCTATCATGTAGCATCGCGTGTCGATTTAATGTGGAATGTGAATGTCGACGTTCAGTCAGCCGTCAAGCTCAGTGCCATGCGCATACGTGGCCTTAAGCATAACGACTGCTACATCTTCCAGCCAACGATGAATGTTGGTGACGGTAGCGCCACCCATGATCTGGACGTTTCCATTAATGTTGGTAACCAATGGTATGGACGCCATTGCTTCTATGCCATTCCCTATCGGGTGGCAGATAATGCCAACAGCTATTTCCCAGTTACGGTAAACCTTTGGCAAGGCACCGATACACCTGCGACAAAGCCTTCAGGCTATTTCACTCATACCTTCAACATCAGTGCTCAACCTGTTGATGGTGGCGGAGCTAACGTATTCGGTTCTCCGTTGTTGGGGCCAGGATCTGTTTTTACTCCTTGGCTACGTGGTGAAGTGAAAATTACTGACGAATTGTATTGAACTATAAAATACGAAAGATGAATATGAATTCTTTCTGCTATCATATTAGACTTTTATTGGTTGCACTCGTCCTGCCTTTGGCAGCACAAGCGCAGACTGATACAATACGTTATGTTAAGACTACCGGATCCTTTACAAATAACGGCCGTTCGTGGGCTAATGCCAAGAACGACATTCAGGATGCCATCAATGACCTCTATGAATATCTGAAGGAATCGGGTCTGAGCAGTGGCAGCGTCTATGTCGGTGCCGGTACATATAAACCCACTGAGTCTTCTGAGATCGAGGGCGGTGGACTGCAATACACTGCTTTCAAGATATATCCGGGCATTCATGTCTATGGTGGCTTTGCAGCCGACGAGACCGACCCTGATGCCAACCCCTACGAGATGAACGCTGAAGGCACCGATTACAAGTATCGGCCTCACGACAACTCTTTGCCAAGTCTGGAAAGCGGACAATCGGCTAAGTTGCAGCCTTGGAACTTTGAACATAAGACCATCCTCAGCGGGTCCCATAACAGTGAACCGGTCTTCACTTTCGACGAGGAACGTGGAATGTACAACACCGTCTTTTCAGGTAACTCCTACCACGTTGTCTGGTTCGCTGTAGAAGGATTCATCTCTACCAGCGACCCCAACGAGCTCAACCATGCACTGCCATTGAGTAAGCCTGCCAGCGTCGACGGCTGCACCATCACTGGCGGTTACGCAGCCTCGAAGAATGTCAATTCCCGTGACCATACCTCCTATGGTGGTGGAGCCTATCTTGTTGATGGAGCAACACTGAGCCGATGTGTTGTTGAGCATTGCGCGGCCATCATGCGTGGCGGTGGTGTGTATTTGGACGGCGGTGGTCTCGTAGACCGTTGTATGATTCACACCTGTCAGTCGCCCGGCGTCGGCATCATGCAAGGATATGGTGGTGGAGTATGTATCGACTACGATGGCGGCATCACCCGCTCCTATATCGTTAACAATTCCAGCCGTATCGGAGGTGGTGTAGCCATCAGCCATGCGCCTCATGAGTATCCTTATCAAGATCTTGATGCCTGGCGCGTCAGCAATGGCGGCACGGCACGCGGCGAAATCAACGTCTATAGCCCCCATGCTACGGCCTGTATCATCAGTAACAACACCTCCACGGCCGAGGGCGGTGGTATCTATTTCTTCGATGGCGGCGTAGGCAACCACCTTACCGTCACACGCAACAAGTGCGTAGGTCAGGACATCACTTATTATGGTCGTCGTCATGGCCGTTCGGGCGGTGTGTATATCCTCAATGGCGCACAGCTCTACAACAGTGTAATCTGGGGTAATAAGTGCGAAGCCAACAACGACATTCAGTATGCAGTCAACAGTGCTGGTTCCACGGAGGACGTCACAGACAGCCATGGCAATGTCACGAAGGAAGGTCTGCGACCAAAAATCTTCTATTCAGCTGTCGACAAGCATGATATCACCGACTGGGCAAACACCACCAAGAACAATATCTTGTCCCTTGAGAGTACCAATACCGATGTCTCGCACAACCGAGCCAATTATCCTTACTTCATCGGTATTGATGGACGTGGACGTTTAGTCGGTTATGCTGGAGCTGGATTGAACCCCTCGTTGAATATGGGTACTTTCGATCCTGACTATGACCCCAGTGATCCTACTTCTCAGGCAGACCCCAACAAGACCGCCATCCCGCGTCCCATCTACTGGAAGCCCGCAGCTATCTCGTCCATGGCTCGTCAAGGACTACAGGTGACCGATGCGCTGGAGCTGTCATCACCATGGATTCGCCATGCCCACACTGCTACCGACCTCTTCGAGGACATCTATGAACCGATGTCTTCTTATGGCGCACTTATCTGCCGCAACGAGCAGATAGGGTGTGCCCTTATTGCCAATCAGGAGATTGCGCAGTATAGCAATCAAGGTTTCGTCCAAAGCAACGTCGATGCCTACAACGAAGCCGTCGTAGCCAATGCCCAAAATAAGACCAAACTTCTCACGAAACAGTTGCCCGACGATGGCAGCGAAGCCACCCTTCCTACCATCTTCGTCGATCCTTCACGTAATCCCGGTGAACTCGATATCGTTATCGGTGAACAGAACATCGGAGCTTCCTGGGACAAACCTGTGAAGAATATCAACGATGCCATTTACTACTTCAAACAGTGCCTTAAGCGAACAAAGGACGGAGGTAGCACCTTTGTCTACGATGGCGTGAGTCCTGTCTACTACGATGCCAATGGCGATTGCCGTTACCTCATCAACGGAACAGAGTACAAGCACGTCCAGATTCTTGTCAAGGGATTCGTGAAGGGAAGCGCTATCCGAGCCACAACGGCTGGACACGGGGCTTACCTCGGTTACGACCTTCGTACGGCTTCCATCCGACCGTCGTCAAACACACGTATCTATGGCGGTTTCTTGCCTTCCAGTTCCGGCACTTCCACAGCCGACCGCAACGTCCGTTTCTATCCCTCCATAATCACGGCCAACATTACCAATAGCGGCTATCAGAACAACTCGGCTCACGTTATTGCTCTGATCAATGTCCGCAATGTCATCATCGACGGACTGAAACTCACCGAAGGTAATGCCAACCTGAATGCCGACGAGTCTTATGCGCCCATTGATCCGGAGACGGGACAGCACATACCCATCACCTTCGGCGGCGGACTCATCATGAACAATATCTCTATTCCTGTCGAACAGCGCATTGACATGACGGGCAATATCCTGCGAAATGGGCGAGTGGCCAATTGCTCTGCGCCCACAGGAGCTGCCATTTACGTCAATGGTGGTAACCTCAAGAGCGACGGCACCTACTGCAAGGCAGAACTCAATGTCATTAACACTGTCATCCGCAACAATACCATCGGCTCGGGTAATGACGACGTTTCCGACCCCAATTTCGGTAATGCTGGTGTGGTTGTTGCTCGTGGCGGAGGAGCTACCGTACGTATTGACCACTGCAATATTGTCAACAACTGTGGCTATGCTCTGGAAACGCTTTCTACGGGTGCGGGTGAAGACTACTCTATGAGCGACACGCCCAATCCCAACGAGGGCACTATCCGCATTTATAATTCTGTGATGTATGCCAACGGAAAGATAGACCGTGACAACCGCAAGCGCATTGAACAGCCTCTGAGCTGTCGTAGTGCTTCGAACTGTCAGGTGAATGTCGATGGCGACTACATCTTCCTCGACTGGGATGCACCGAAACCCAAGAACCCGCCCCATTGCTTTGCCGTATTCTGTCGTGACATGAGTGACCAGTATCAGAAGTGGGCCATCCGCAAGATGGACGCCTTCCAGCAAACGGTTAGAGAAGGCGGAACCTTGCAGGTTTTCTACTTCGACTCTGAGGCAGAAGCTAATGCCTACATCGCTGCCCATCCTTCACCTGGTATTCAACCCGATTGGTCTGGATGGACATGGAACCACAAGCAAGGCTCACTCGAGGAGGGTGCCGTACACCTTGACTATCCCTTCTTCGAGAATCCCAGCATTAATGTGGGACATAGCAAGGATGGCGACAAACCCATGAATGGCGGAGCCGTCAGCTACATGCCTCAGAACATGAACCCGATGGTGAATGCTGCTGTGGCACAGAGTACCACACTCTGGGATGCCAATCTGAACAAGAGAAACTATGGTGGATTTGCAGATATCGGTGCCATTGAGAATCTCGACCTTCCTTCTGTCGGGAAGGTGAAGTATGTACGCACCCCAGCCGATGGAGGCGACGACAACCACGACGGTAACTCATGGGCTACGGCCTATGCCACTATTTCCCATGCTCTAAGCCAATGCAACGAGAACGCCGGTATGGAGATTTGGGTGGCTGCAGGAACATACACCGAGAACCTTACCATGAAGTCCGGGGTCAATGTCTATGGAGGCTTCATAGCTAATGGTAATCCTGGTAAGGAACTGAAAGATGGAGAACGCAATATTTCTAATCTTGATCCCACCTATCAAACCATAGTTGATGGAAATGCAAGTGGACGCGTCCTCTTTCAGGATGGCGACTATCCTTTAGAAACCGTCTGGGAAGGTTTCATCTTCCAGAACGGTAAGAACAACCATAAAAGTTCTACAACTACTTTGAAGACCTATAGTTCAGCAACAGTTCACCGAGCAACCAATGATAAAGCTGTTGCGGATAGTTGGGGCGTCGATTATACGACAACCAGGGAGGACTGCTCGCCAACTGACGTATACCTTGTAGGAACTTATTCGAAGGAGGTTGCTGGAACTGCCGAAGATCATGACCGAATAGGAGTGGTAACCAGAACGCGACAAGTTGAAGTCTCATGGAACGCTGGTACAAATAGTTATAACCACACTCCATACATTATTGATAAGAGTCAAAATGTTGCTATTACTCATGATGAATACACCGCTAAAAATACAACTAACGGTCAAATTCAGACGAATCAAAGTAATAGTGATAATTATTGGGGGACGGGTCAGCAAAGGGTTAGCATGACCAGTGCGAATAGTTCTACCTATGATTATTATACAGAGTCTTCAAACGGATCTCGACCTACTGGCATAAATTGGAATTTTAACTGGGATGGATATAGTAGTTCTAATCCGTATTTTTTAAATGGATATGGGTATTGGTCATCTGGAGGATGGTTTCCTACTTACTATACCCGCACATATTATAACTACACAAATTGGTATCGCTATCGTTACTATTTTGAGGAAGATTATGAAGAAACAGTTTATTATAAGACCATTCAACAGCCCTACCGTAACCTTTACGAAGCAGATGTTACCTCCTATGCTCAGAGTGGAACGCGGAACTTTACGGACTACTGTCAGGGTACAGGCGTATGTCTGTTTAAGAATGGTGTGTTGAAAAACTGTCTTATACGCGATAATACGCTGGACTTCCATTCAACAGCTTATCAGAGCAATGGTGCTGTAGGCCAAGGTGGAGCAGGTGTTTACATGGAAGATGGCAGTCGATTAGAGAGTTGCATCATTCGTAACAATTATCTCCACTTGCGAGAAAGTAGTAGTGGGCTTGGCTCTGGTGCCGGTGCATTGATGGCTGGCGGAACAATGATCAATTCGGCTATCGTTGAAAACTATGCCTATGGAGGGTATAGCTGCACAGGTGTAGCCATGTATATCTCCAAGAAGTCTTACTTCTACAATTGCACGATAGCGTATAATACTGGTAGAGTTTTATATACTACTAATAATGTACGAGCTATTGCTCCAGCGGTGTGGGATAGTGCAGCCGATGGTTCAACAATTAAATCAGAATATAACAGTAATCATAATATTACTCCAGAACAGTCGTCTGCTTCCCAGTTCTTCAACTGTATTTTATGGGGTAATGCTGGCATAGGATATACTACGGAGAGCTTCATGCAGGTGGCACGAAGCGGTTTTGGAAACGCACAAGGTGTGCCTGGATTTTTGCACAATTGCTATCATGCAGCTCCTGCTCAAGGAATGGCTGTTGAAGGCTTCCGTACTGGCTCGCAAGATTATTCATTAGTACACCTTACAGGCACAGGTTTTGTAAATGGTAGTTCTCAGGCAAATGAATCCAATGCACAAAATTTCTATGCAGCATGTAAGGCTACAGACCTCTTCAACGAAAGCGACTATACCTATCCTGCGAACTTAACAGACGGCATGGTGCGTACGGATAATCCCTACAACATTAATCCCACCAGTAATTTGGGTCAGTACTGTATCAATCAAGGTGACGACACTTATGGTACGGTGCTTGTTGATGACTACGGTATATTGATTGACATTGCAGGTGCAGAACGCACTCAGGACTGTCAGATTGACAAGGGAGCCTACGAGTTTAATGGTGCGAAGGAGATTAAGCCGGGTTATGAGCTTATCAGCTTTGATCCCGAGAATCCTGACAACCGCGAACTCTGTGCCGTGTACTATGTATCAGGCGGCGGCAGTGGTTTGGCTACGGCAGAGAGTACTTTCAACGTAGCATGTAGTAATAAATTCCAGTTGGTACTTGATGCTGCCGGTCGCCTTAAGGCCGACTTGGCTGCTGGTTCACGCGTCTATTCCACCGATAACGTACAGGTGACAGGAGCCGTGACACCGACTTATGAGGAAGTCTACTTAGACGGCGACATCAAGAAAGTGCGTGTGCAGACAGCCAGTGCCATGGACCTCTCACAGGTGAAGCACGTCATCGTGAAGGTGGCCGCTGGCATCTACTATCCCATTCGTTCCACGAACGAAAAGATCGTTCTCGGGCAGTCGGATGATATCCTGCCTACTCACTCCATCATCATTCCTCATGGCGTGGAAGTATTGGGCGGCTACACCTACGACAACGCAGGCCATGACTTCTACGAAACCTATCGCGATCCACTGAACAACAAAACCACCTTCTCTGGACAGGTTCAGAACGTGCAAACCGGAGACTACGGACAATCCTATCATGTGGTGACCTTCACGAACGCCATCCATAACGTTGATCAGAGTGTTAACACTACAGGCGATCTTAGCGCCATTGCCGACCGTGCCATCATCGACGGCATCTCCATCGAAGACGGATTCGCAAAAGGCACTGGCACCGCTGACAAAGGTGGTGCTGCGGCCATCGTGACTAATTTTGCCCACATTCGTAACTGTGTTCTGCAAAACAATGAGGCATCAAACTACGGAGGTGCCCTGTACTTGCAGCCAGGAGCGCTGGTGAGTGGTTGCGTCATGCTGAACAACGTTGCCGAGGAGGGTGGTGCTATCTATGTAGAAGAACCCTCGACGGAAGCCCTGGCGGGATTAACTCAGGCTGAACGCAACTTGCTTTATGCCCGTGTCTACAACTCTACGGCTGTGCGCAACAATGCAAGTGTGCGTGGTGGCGGTATCTGGTATGAGACCAACATCCGTGCCAAAGGTGTTGTCCTGTGGCAGAATACGTCCAACGACATGAACAATGTTGCCGGTGTCTTCGACACACAACAATTGCAGAACGAGAACAACTATCCCTTTGCCTATTGCGCCGTACAGTCGCGTCGTCTTCCTGGTGTGAACAATATTGAGCTTCATTCCGACGATATGCATGGTACACGATGGACCAAGAATAGCATCGACGATATGCGTTGGCGTGGCGACAAACCTACCTATAGTACCCAAACCAACCAGGATGCCTACTATTATATAGAGAAGCTGTCTACGCTGGTACGCTCGGGTATGCCCTACAGCCTCTACGCTTCGTTGCGTACCTCCTATCCGTCGTTGGAGTTGCGCGACATAGCCGGTGTGGCACGCATGAAGGAAAACTATGATGACGACAATGCCACCACAACCATCAGCTATCTGAAGCACATGACGCTGGTGCCCGAGAAGAAGGACAACGCTTTCATGGAAATCGGAGCACGTGCCTTGAACTACCAAATGGGTTCTTTGTTCGATCGTCCCTTCACGCGATTGTTCGTCGCCAGCGCCCAGGAGGTCGACAACGACATCGCCACCAATATGCTCAACAGCGGTGACCCGCTCTATAGCCAGCAAGGTTCGTCGATGGCTAATCCTTTCCAGAGGTTCAACGACGCTTTGGACTACGTTGTCGCTTTACGAAATATCGACGACCCAATCCTGAAGGACGTTTACCGCGATACCCGATTCGAGATATTCGTGGCCGGTGGTACCTACTATCCCGTTCACAACGCTCGCGGTGTCGAAGGTCATGCCCGTGCATCCACATACCTGTTGCCTGAAGGCATCACCATCGTGGGCGGTCTCGACCCCCATGTCTTCTACGGACAGGAAGGCTATAACTTCGACTTCCTGCAGCCTATGGCTGGCGACCACATTCTTAGCAACGGCACAGGTGTCGACACGAACAATCGCTCTGATATCTACGATGCTGACGGCAATCCCACTACCGTCTCAGGTGTGACACTGGAGAGTGCCACGACGAACGAAATCTGGGAAGCACGTCCGCGTGCCGACATCAATGGTAATAGTGTCTACGAGCCTTGGGAATTCCAATACACTACTACCTTTACAGGTGAAACACCGCGTGGTGAAGAAAACGAGGATAACGTTTACCACGTCTTCACCGCTTATGCCGACCCGGCTCACGTCGGAACCTTACCTCGACGTTACAGCGCATATAACCCTGGTACGGGTACTCATAATTACTTCACCGGTCTGTTGGACGCAGAGTCGGGAGGTACGGAACATGCAAACTCCGAGCTGCACCGTATGATTATTTTCAATGGTGTGAATATCTACGGTGGTAATGCCCGTCACTACGAGAGCAATTCTGTCAAGAATAAGCAACAATTCTACCGTGGCGGTGGCATCTGTGTGGATGGTAGCTGGACCGATGGCGAGAATGACAGCCAACAGGCCGATGCAGATGAAAGAGGCAAACGTGACATTCCCATGATGATTGTTAGCTCTCAGTTCCTGAGCAACAATGCTGTTCAGGGCGGTGCCATCTTCACCAATGGTTCGCTGACCATCTTTAGCTGTTCGTTTGCCCAGAACTATACCCAAGGTCCGTTTGAGAATCCAAATCAGACACAGGAAGAAATCGAACTGTCTAAGGACGTCATCCAGTATACAGGTGGTGGCGCTATTGCAGCCAATGGCCTGTTGCGATGCACCAACACTATTTTTGCCAACAACGAATCGATGCTTGGTGAGTCCGGTTCCTTTGCGCCTGCCCTGAGGTCGACGGCGAAAGGTTACGAAGAGCAAGGTTTTGGCGGTGCCATCTGGGGAGGAGCTTACTCGAACATACGTTTGTTAAACTGCAACATCGTGAACAATAAGGCGGTGAGCTACCCATGCGTCTACATCGACCATACCGACTATGGTAATGAGAACCGTTTTGCTTGCAACACGATCTTCTGGGGTAATTCCATCACTGGCGAAGATATCACCGATCCGACTTTCAGAAGTATCATTACTGACATCAACCGCGACGTGTTCAGCTATCGCACGAAAGCGGAGAAGGATGCAGAGGAAGCAGGAAACGCCGACTACTCCGATCGTCAGCCTATGTTCTTCTGCGCCTACCGTCCCACGTTCGGTCCCGCAGTAGTGGCTTCACCCGAAAAGGTGACAATCAGCGGACGTCCTCCGTTCTATGGTGTCAATGTCAATGGTACTTATGATCCTCACGAAGTACCGTTCCTTGGTGAAAGTGGTGATGTGAACTATTTCGATGTCTTCGGCGGAAACAATAATATCAATATTACCTTTGCCAACGAAGGTGTCGACGGTCCGAACTTCATCCTGCCGTCTACATCTGCGGGTAAGGATGGCTACAACCCATCAGCCAACTGGATGCCTTCACGTATCAACCGCTTGACGGACAACGGATGGTCGTATCTCACGGTGACTTCCGATACGCAGTCGGGTAACATCGAGTTCAAGCGTGTCGGCAGTGACAATCACAATACCACTGGCACAAAGCCTGAATTGACTTTCCCAGACAATATCGTATCGGGCGGTACCTATAACTTCTATTCTTATATGTTGCGCAACCTGTACAACCTGACTTTCATGCCTATGGGCGACCAGTACTACATGCGCTACAAGAATAGTAATATGACCGACAATGCCGTCAATGGCGAAGGCAACATGTTGCGTATCTCATCCAACCCGCTGGCGCAGCAAGAGGCCAAAGCTTATATCGACCTTGGCGTGTATGAATACCAACACCGTAATCTCCGTATCAACCAGAACTCCGAGATTGATGTTCTTTGGGTCAGTGCCGTAGAGGATCAGGAGAAAGGTAACGACGGCTATTCTTGGGAAACACCGACCAGTAACCTCCAGGCTGCTATAGAGACCCTGTTACGAAGCCGTAACGACCATGCCAAGCAAATCAATATCATTTCAGGTGAGTACAAGCCATTGGCAGTGCTGGGCGACGATAAGGACCAGAGCCTGAGTTTCACCATCCAGACTCGTCCCTACAACAATGCCGCCTTCACTCCAAGAACAGGAAAGGACTATGGTGTGAGAAGCCTTACCCTTCGAGGAGGTTACGATCCGGAAATCCCTGGCGAGGAAGGCTATGATTACGAGAAGAACAAGGTTGTGCTAAGTGTCGAGCGACGTACCAGTGCCAACTCAGATCAACTGAACCACATCGTCAGCATACTGGATGCCGAGCAATATACTACCTTCTTCAACGGCGAAACTGAAACGATTGCTAATACGGCACGTGGCGTGGCTATTCCCATCGTCTTTGATGGTATCACCTTCAATAACACGTTAGCCAATGGCTTGGATGTCAGTGGAACGAAGACCTTGAACGAAAATAAGGGTGGTGCAGCTATTTACTATCGTAAGCAAACGAGGTATGACGATGAAACCGGAGTCAAGGGCAGCGACATGCTCTTGCCACCTGCCAAGATTTCATCTCAAACAACTCACAATGTCGAGACGGGCGAAGATGAGATTAGTTGGTCATGGGATTTCACGCAAGCTTCGGGTGATCCGAAACTGACTTTGCGCAACTGCACTTTCACACAGAATGGTCAAGATGTGGCTAATCCCACCTCCGCCGTTCTCATTGAGGACGGAGGTGGTAGTTCGCTCGTCGTGAACTCTCTCTTCGATCGAAATCTCGGTGACCCGTTGGTGGCTGCCAATACCACAGTGCTGAATTCAACCTTCGGACTTAACGGCGGACATATGAAGCTGACCGAGACGACCGAGAACGGTGTGGCTTACCATGGTGAAGTCCATAATAGTGTCATCTGGAAAGAAGACCAGAACAACAGCATGACCACATTTTTCGAAGTACCCACAACGACTTACAACACTTCGACCTCTACTCCGACCGAGCGCTTCACCAATAATGCGGTGATGGGCTTTGCCGATGCCGTTGACGCTCAGCATAACGAAGGACTTTCGGAAACGAACAACGACGTGTTGAAGGGTCCGAACTTCCAAGATCCCGAAAACGGAGACTTCCGACTGAAGCCGAGTAAGAAGCTGATGAATCAGGGCTCGACCAGTAAATATGCCTCTCTTGTATGGCCCGGTTATCCCAACCAAAGCGATTACCTGAATCTGATGCAAAACAAGCATGATGACCAAAGTATTTGGGAAACCCGCCAAACGACCATCCGCAATGGCGACCACGCTGTGACGGTAACGTATCAGATACAGAAGGCACGCAACGACTATGACCTTGGCTTCTCCGACCGATTGTTAGGAACGTCCATTGACCGTGGTGCCTACGAATGTACAAGCACCGGTCAGCGCATTATCTACATGAACCCCAACAAGACCATCAATGGCAGCGAGACAGGTCGTACCTGGCAGGAAGCCTATGGCACAGGACAGTTGCAGACAGCTATCGACGCCGCAACGATCTATGCAGGTACGGGCAAAGCCTATGTCTTCGTGAAAGGTCAGACGGGTAATTCCACCGAAGGAAGTATCGTATTCCGCGACAACGTGGATGTTTATGGCGGCATTCCTAATAATGTCTCTGCCGAAGCCATTCCTGTTAACGCTTCTGAGGAAGAACTGACTTACACTGAGGAGGAGATTGCATCCTTCCTGAACCGTGTCAGAGCCGGGCGCAGGGGCATCGCCGCAGAGAATGGTACGCCCACACATGTCACAGGTGTGGCTTCAGTGGCGGGTGACTATTCCAATGGCGCCGTCATAGACGGTTTCCGTATCACCAATGGTGCCA
Source organism: Prevotellaceae bacterium UBA4372 (assembly GCA_002391275.1). Classification (GTDB taxonomy): domain Bacteria; phylum Bacteroidota; class Bacteroidia; order Bacteroidales; family Bacteroidaceae; genus Physcousia. Next base: position 37,689 of record DGSC01000037.1, read on the forward strand.
CTACGGAATCGCCTGCTACAAACTCGCCTGTCCGCATTACCATCGGCAATGTTGCACTGCGCAACAGCATAGTCACTGGCAATGTGACAGCCGATGCCACACCTGTGGTCAACATCGAAGGCGGCAACACTGAAGGCAGCTTGCTCTACAACACCCTCGTCTATGGCAACACCGCTGGCACCACGACACCTGGAACGGTGGTCAACGTGGGTGAACACGGCTACGTGCTTAACTGCACTGTCGTAGCCGACAACAATGGCGAAGTGCCTATAGGTGGCTCTCATGGAAACAACGCCAGCAATGTGCAAAACACGATAGGAGTGAATGAGAGTGCAACGAAGGGTGCTATGTTTGCTCCCTATCGGCGTGGCGACAACTCTGCATATACGCTGCCATCGTTCCTGACCTCTCATCGCCCATACTGGTATCAGTTGCACGAGCAGAGCAAGGAAATCAATGGCGGGCAGGATGACGGCACGACAGCCAAAACGGGTAACAACACAATTGCCAAGGCTTTCCCAGACTTCGTAGACTTTAGTCATGACCACGACCTTCTCGGTAATCCCCGCCGACTTGGAGGAAAGGTGGATAATGGCTGTTTCGAGACGTGGAAAGTGGCCGAAGGCAAGCTCCTCTATGCTACCAACGCTACGAATCCCAAGCCCGACCTGAATAGATATGTGGCTTCAATCCCGACCACCGATCCCGGCTGGGACGATATCAAGATGGTGCCACAGGGCGTGTATTGGACCGAAAACTACGGTGGTCACCTCTACCCGCACTTAGGCAGTGTGGTCTATGTGGAGAAAGACGGCGTCTTGAGTCTGGATCAGAAAGAGACAACGCACACAGGTTCCATTGTTACCCCGTATAAAGGTGGCACGCCGCTCTTCTCAGGAGCATCGGCCTTACGTCCTGGTTATCTGTTGGTGAAAGAAGGCGGATCGGTTTATGGTAACGGCAACACGTTGCAAGCTGAGTACGTGGCTGTAGAACGCAACTTCGACAATTCGCAGTATGCCCTGATGACAGCACCTTTCATTTCTGATATACAGGATATCACGACAGCAAGCTACGATGGCACTACTACCGACAACCTCACGCTGACCAATGTCTACGATCTGATTACTGCCAGCAAGTACAATAGTGAACAGCGTGCCCATTACAACTATCATCCCGTAGAGCAGGATTCAGAGTTGTGGGAAGAGGTTCCATCCTCCGAGACAAGTATCCAAGCAAACGAAGGCTGGCTGCTTGATTGGGGCGACACACAGACGACAACCGCCCGACTGACGGGATGGTCTGCAAGCCATGGTTTGTATGCCTACGAGGAGAATGGCACAGACAAGACAGTAGCTTTGCAGCAATACGACAACCGTGAATCTTCCAGCGATCCGGCTAAGTTCACCGCTTTAGAGAATATGGGTTGGAACCTGAAGGGCCTTCCCTATCTTGTCAGCGACTATGCTACTGGCACCCAAGTCGAGAGTGTCTATCAAATGAATGTTCCACATATCATCTATACGATGAATGGTGCTGGCGCATACGAAGTCAAGGAATCGTGGGATGCAGCCGAGAAGATCAGCACGGGCCATGGTTTCATGACACAGACTGCTATCATTGACAAGGCTGCTGGCGAAACACTGACCTTCAAATATCCCTACTTTACAGCATCAACCGAGCAACCCGTCAAAGGCAATTCATTGGCCGTTGATTTCTGGAACACAGATGGCGACACAGATGCTTTGCTAATGACGCCTGTTGATGATGAGGACGACGAAATGGCCTACACCTTGAATGTCGACGCCGTGAAGTGGGGCGCGCTGAATGACAAGTTACCGCAATTGTGGGTAGAAAACGAAGTCGGTACACCGTTCGCACTCTCAGGACATACGCCGACGTCACGGCTCCTGCCTCTGGGCGTTGTAGCTCCGACAGATGGAGAATATACCTTCGCTTTGCGCGATGGTCAGGCTATCTCCCAAAATGTATGGCTCGTTGACGAGTTGTTGCATAAGGTCATTAACCTTGCCGAGGAAGACTACACGTTTGTCGGTGCAGGTCAGTCTGACGACAATGAAGCCGTTTCCTCCACGACCAATGAATCTGTAAATGCTGACGCTCACGGCCGCTTCTTTATCCAAATCGGAGGCGAACGTCCACAGCTTGACCTCTCTGCTAAGGAAAGCCATTACAAGGTCTTTGTCCGCGACAGAGTGCTGCATGTTGTGAACACCGAGTTAGGCGACAAGATACGGGTTTACCTGCCCGGTGGCGAGCTGTATGTCAGCGATGAGGCTGTTAATGATCATTGGCGCACCGCCCTGAATCACCCAGGTATCTATGTTGTGCGCGTTAACAACGAAGCCTACAAGATCATGGCAAGGTAAGTCTTCAAATAAACGAACCTATGTTGATAGGTCAACTAACATAGGTATGTGAGTCCGCGAACCTATGTTCATCGCCCGATGAACATAGGTTCTTTTTTTTCACTGAATATTTTGAGTTTTAGAAGACTTGTTGTTACTTTGCAGGGTCAACATCCGAATCGTGTCTTTGTATCTTTTCTATTAGACCTTATGTATGCTCGTCCACCATATCGAAAGTGCATGATGCTGCGTTTTGCAGCTGCTTGCAGCGTGCTGTTGTTCAGCTGTGCTTCGCAGGCAAAGTTCGATGGTGGCCATGAGCGGATTGGTGCGGATGAAGAATCTGTTAGGCAGGATACCATATTGGATGCCCGTGGACGTCTGAACTACAAGCTTGAGCATTTATGGGATACATGGTCGTTTTCGGACACGACAGCACTCAACTGGAAAGTGGGGGAGCAACATTTTGCCGACTTCGTGGATATGTTGAGATATGCCGATTCGGTGACCGCCCAGCGTGTCGTAAAGCATTATATCGAACAGGGTTTTGCAAATGACGATTTACGCGGTCGCTATGACGATCTTATTCATCATTATCTTGGCAGCGCTGATTCGCCACTGCGCAATGACGTCGTGTATGTCTACTTCTTACGAGAGATGCTGCCTTACTACGACCCTGCGACAGAGATGACCCGAAAAGAGCGCGCTACATTCCAGCTAAGCATGGCTATGAAAAATAATCCGGGTATGTCGGCTACGGATTTTGAGTTTGTGGACCGCGATGGTCGCAAAGGTCGATTAAGCGAAGTTGAAGGGGAACTGATTGTGCTGGTGTTCAACGCCCCCGACTGCGAGAAGTGCCAGCGTCTGATGCCACAGCTCATCTCCGAACCTCGCTTACGACGAACGGGCATCACCGTGCTGTCAATCTATCCTGATGAAGATACGGAACAGTGGAAGCACGACCGACGTCCTGTCCCTGATAATTGGATTGATGCCTATAGCCCAAATGGTGCCATCATACAGCAAGCGCTGTATTCATTACCTGTGTTGCCGTCCATCTATTTGCTGGACGGACATCATCGTGTGCTGATGAAGGATGTGAGTCCGCAGTTGCTGATGCATGTGTTGGACCGACGTTTTGGTGAATAATCAATCAATGCATCCGATCTATTATTTATTGTAGGTCTTACGGCACTCAGATTGGGGCATTCCAGCCGCATGTGCTGCGACGGATGGGATTGAAGTTTATAGAAACTGCTATAAATATTAGCTGCACGCTTTGCAATTATCCACCTTGCAGAGCGTGCAGCTTTTTTTATATCCGTTTATTCCAGTCTGGGACTTACTTCATGTACGTGTAACGGTAGTCAGTAGGGCTGACGAGCGTTTCTTTGATGACACGCGGGATAATCCAACGAATAAGGTTGAATTCGCCGCCCGCCTTGTCATTGGTGCCGCTGGCACGTGCTCCTCCAAAGGGTTGCATACCCACGACAGCGCCCGTTGGCTTGTCGTTGATGTAGAAGTTTCCGGCTGCATACGCCAGTTTGTCGGCCAGCTTCTCCACGGCCAGGCGATCGCGACCGAAGACGGCGCCGGTAAGTCCATAAGGCGAGGTCTCATCGCAGAGCGTAGCCGTTTCTTCGACTTTATCGTCGTCGTAAGGATAAACGGTGATGATGGGGCCGAAGATCTCTTCTTCCATCGACTTGAAATGCGGGTTAGAGGTCTCGATGATGGTAGGTTCAACAAACCATCCTACCGTCTTGTCGCACTTGCCGCCAAGTACAACCTTGGCGTCAGCAGCAGCTTCAGCAAAGTCGATATAGCTCTTACACTTGTCGAAACTGGCCTCATCAATAACGGCATTGACGAAGTTCTTTGCGTCGCGTACGTCGCCCATCTTTATCTCTGCAGCCATGCGTTTCATGTCCTCCAGTACCGTAGGCCACAGGCTTTTAGGAATGTACATACGGCTGGCTGCTGAGCACTTCTGACCTTGGAACTCAAAAGCTCCGCAGAATGCGGCTGTAGCCACGGCCTTAGCATCGGCAGAGGGATGCACGAAGATAAAGTCCTTACCGCCCGTTTCGCCAACGAGACGGGGATAGCTGACATAACGGTCGAGATTGGAGCACGCTTGTCCCCACAGGCTCTTGAACGTAGCCGTAGATCCCGTAAAGTGAATGCCAGCGAAGTGTTTGCTTTCGGTGCAGACCTTTCCGATGAGAGCACCGCTACCAGGCAGGAAATTGATGACACCGTCGGGCAACCCGGCCTCTTTGTATAGCTGCATCAAATAGTAGTTGGAGAGCAGCGCCGTCGTCGAAGGCTTCCATACAGCTACGTTACCCATCAGCACAGGCGTCATGCAGAGGTTCGAAGCGATGGAGGTGAAGTTGAATGGAGTCACGGCCAGCACGAAGCCCTCCAAGGGGCGGTATTCCGTATGGTTGATGTTTCCTACACCGTCTTTGGGCTGCATCTGGTAGATTTTCGAAGCGTAATGGACATTGTAGCGGAAGAAGTCGATAGTCTCGCATGCCGAGTCGATTTCAGCCTGATAGATGTTCTTGCTTTGCCCCAGCATGCAAGCCGCATTCATGATGGGGCGATATTTGGTGGCGAGCAGCTCTGCCATCTTCATGGCAATGCCGGCGCGTACCGTCCAGTCGGTTTTCGACCATTCTTCCCATGCCTTCATGGCAGTTTCTATGGCCAGCTTGATTTCTTTCTCGCCTACCTTGTGATAGGTGGCCAACACATGTTTATGGTCATGCGGACAACGAACTTCACCTGTGTCGCCAGTGCGAATCTCCTTTCCACCAATGATAATGGGAATGTCTACCACGGTGTTGGACTGACGTTCGAGCTCGGCTTCCAGAGCTACGCGCTCAGGTGAACCTTCCAGATAACTCTTCACCGGTTCGTTGGCCGGTAGGGGAAATGTGATAACAGCGTTTCTCATAAAAAGTTTGTAGTTTATAGGTTTTTTGATAGTCTTTCCAGCCTTCAAAGTTATGAAGTATTATTGTATAAACAAGTTATAGGACTGAATTTTTAATTAAATTAACGAACACATTTCGTACATAACTCCCAGAACGCGACAGCCGAGGCGGCGGCAACATTGAGCGAGTCAACTTGATGGGCCATGGGAATCTTCACCACGTAGTCAGCTTCCGCGATGGTAGAGTGGGGTAGTCCGTCTCCTTCAGTTCCCATGATTATGGCCAGCTTAGGTTCGGCCTTCAAGCGTGGATCATCAAGATTGACGGATCTGTCCACAAGGGCCATGGCAATAGTCTTGAATCCCAACTGTCTTAATTTTGTTGTATAATGTAAATCAGTGTTTTGCCCATTCTTGGTAAAAGTGTCAATCCAAGTCCATGGAACAAGGAATACAGTTCCCATCGACACCCTCACTGCGCGTCGGTTAAGCGGGTCGCAAGAGTTTGTGGTGATCAGTATGGCATCCACTCCCAACGCAGCCGCCGATCTGAATATAGCCCCAATGTTTGTAGTGTCTACGACCCCGTCAATAACGGCTATTCTTGTAGCCTTTTCACATAATGTCTCAAGAGATAAAGGCCGTGGGCGTCTCATTGCGCAGAGCACTCCACGTGTGAGCGTGTAGCCGGTGAGCTTGGCCAGCAGTTCTCTTTCTCCGGTATAGATGGGGCATTCGCCTAATTGCGCTACGATGTCGGCTGCGTCGCCTGTGATATGTCTGCTTTCCGTGAGCAGGGCTATGGGCTGTACGCCAGCCTGTAGGGCCACGCGTATGACCTTCGGACTCTCGGCAATGAAAACGCCCTCCTCTTCGTGGAGCCTGTTCCGCAGTTGTGCCTCGGTGAGGGACGCAAACACTTGCAGGCGTGGGTCGTCTATCGATTTTACGCTAATGATATTGCTCATTGTATCAACTTCCTTTGCTCATTCAGGCAACTCCCTTTGGCGATAGTAATTCATGATGCCTTCGCATCCTGCCACGACATCGCGCCAAGTAGCTTCGAAATCCCCCGTGTACCAAGGATCGGCCACGTCGCGACTGACATGGGCAAAATCGAGCAGCTTGAACACCTTATGTTCGTCGTCGTCGCCACATATTTGTTTTATGTTTTTGATATTCCAATCGTCCATGCCTACGATGATGTCGAACTTATCGTAGTCGGCAGCAGTGATTCTGCGGGCATGTTTGCCGTCGCAAGCGATGTTGTGTTCAGCCAGTTTCCGTCTGGCGGGCGGATATACTGGGTTGCCTATCTCTTCGTAAGAGGTAGCGGCTGATTCTATGTGAAAAGCGCCCTTCAATCCTTCCTTGTCAACCATATCCTTCATCACAAACTCTGCCATAGGACTGCGGCAGATGTTGCCGTGGCAGACAAATAAGATATTATAAGTTTTCTCGGCCATTGTATTATCAGCTTCTTATTTTGGGTGATTTATTTTGCAAAAATAGCTTTTTTCGAAAAAAATGAATGTCGTAAGGATAAAAAAACGCTTTTTGCAAGCGTCTTTCTTCATAGTTTCGTACCTTTGCAGATGGATTAACGGTGGAAACACCTAAAAAAATTAAATTATCATCATGACCATACCTGTACTTCTACTTACTGGCTACCTCGGTAGCGGAAAAACAACACTGCTGAATCGCATACTCAACAATCGTCGTGGAATCAAGTTTGCCGTTATTGTGAACGACATTGGCGAGGTGAATATAGATGCCGACCTGATAGCCAAGGGCGGCGTTGTAGGACAGAAAGACGAAAGCTTGGTGGCCCTGCAGAACGGTTGTATCTGTTGCACCCTGAAGATGGATTTGGTGGAGCAGCTGCGCGACATCACCCGTCAGCACCGCTTCGACTATATCGTCATTGAGGCCAGCGGCATTTGCGAGCCGGCTCCTATAGCCCAGACGATTTGCTCCATCCCGACGATGGGCATGGAATATGTGAAGGACGGTATACCTTATGTCGACTGCATCACGACCGTGGTGGATGCCCTCCGTATGCGCGACGAGTTCGGCAGTGGCAAGGATTTGCTGCGTCAGAATCTTGAAGAGGACGACATCGAAAACCTGGTAATCCAGCAGATAGAGTTCTGCAACATCATCCTGCTGAATAAAGCCTCTGAAGTCAGCGCCCACGAGCTGGGTCGCATCCGCGAGATTATCAAGGCAATCCAGCCCAAAGCCGAGATTATCGAATGTGACTATTGCGATGTTGACCTTGCGCGTCTGCTGGACACCAAGATGTTCGACTTCGATAAAGTGGCCACATCGGCAGCTTGGATCGATGAGATAGAGAATCATCATGGCGATGAACATGACGACGACGATGACGATGATGATGACGAGCACGACCATCACGACCACGAGGATGGCCATCATCACGACGATGATGACGAGCATGATCATGACCACCATCACGATCATGAGCATCATCACGACCACGACCATGAACACGGAGGCCATGGCCACCATCACCACCATCATCACGACGACGAAGGCGAAGCCGAGGAATACGGCATAGGTACCTTTGTCTACTATCGCCGCGGTCCGTTCCACCTTGGTCGGTTCGATGAGTTTGTTGCCCGCCACTGGCCGAAGAGCGTCATCCGTGCAAAAGGCATTTGCTGGTTCTCCGACGAGAGCGACATCTGCTACGTGTTCGAACAAGCCGGACGCCAAGTGTCGTTGCGCAATGCCGGTGCGTGGTATGCCACTATGCCTGCAGATGAATTGGCCGACTTCAAGGCGCAGAATCCCGATTTACGGCGCGATTGGGACGAACGCTACGGCGACCGCATGCAGAAACTCGTCTTCATCGGTCAGCATCTCGACCGCGAAGCCATAACTCAAGCGCTTGACCAGTGCTTGTTGCACAGCGAACAGAAATAACTCATTCCCTATGCGCGAACTATTGTATCTCTGGCTCACTCAGAAACGTCGCTCCTTCTCGTGGCGAACGTTCTTTGTGGGCCTTTTTCTTTTCGTCTATTTCGGCGGTTTGGTAGTAGGCGTTTATTTGGGCGTGCGAGAGCACCTGGAACAGTCATTTATCCCTTTCGCCTTGGCGACTTTGGCTCCTTTGGTGGCCACGAGCATCATTCCGGGAGATTTGCTTATCAAAATCTTCTGGCGCCATTCGCCTGTAGAAATGGACGATTACTTGCGTTCGCGCCCGGTAGCTCATGCCGTATGGACGCGTTTCATCCTCTTCGACACCGTAACGGATTTCATGCAGTGGATGCTTCCCTTGTTCATGACTTTCGTCACAGGCCTTTTCTTGCCATTGTGGACTGCCCCTGTCGTGCTGCTCTTGTCGTTCTCGTGTACCACCGTAAACGCTTTGTTCCAGAACTGCTGGCGCCGTGCGCCCGGCAACCAATGGACTCTGCCCCTTGTGCCGGCCTACATGGTCTGGCTCGTGCTTTCGTATGTGGTAGCCGGCATCTGCTTTGTAGCGATAGGCCTTGCCGACGATGATCCTTCGACAACGCTCCGTCCGCATGCAACGGCCTATGGCACGCTGGCATTCTCGCTCCTTCAGTTGTTGCTGAACGTCGTGACTGGTGCCATCTTGCTATGGTACTTCTCCCGTTTGCGCAACCATAATGAAGAAGGAGGCGCCACGTCGGCAGCTTTGTCGCAGGGCGTACAGGCAACACCCGGAGCTGTGTCATCTCCTTCGGAGGTAACGCTATGGAGCATCGAGTGGATTCAGATCATGCGTAGTCGTCGGTTGAGGGTGAGTGTGTTAACGATAGCTGTAGTCTTCCTGCTGAACACCTATATGCAGCAGTCGGAAACGATTCAGAAGGACTTCAATGGCGTCAACATCATGTTGCTCTTCGGCATAGGCTTCCCCAGTATCATCGTGGCTCAGTGGGTGTTGGGCATCGAAGCCAATTTCTTCTCGGCTATCTGGACCAAGCCGTGGTCGCTGCAGGGCATTCTGCGTCGGAAGTATTATTTCTTCTGCGGACTTGCCTGTGTTATGGGAGTGCTTATCCTGCCATGCGTCGTGTTCATGCACATGAACTTCTTCATGTGGCTGGCTTCGTTGCTGTTTGCCTGCGGTGTGTTCATCCTTCCCTTTATGGCAACGGCCTTGTTCAGCAGCCGCATGGATATGTTCACTTCCGCCTTTTTCAATTATCAGGGAGGCAATAAGCAGTTGAACATCTTCTCGTTTGTGATGTTTGTTCCCATTGGCATCTACTATGCTTCATACTTCTTGCTGCCCAGCGTGTATGCCCATCTTCTTGTAGGCGGCCTTGGCCTCGCAGGTCTGGCCTTGCATGGCGTCTACATCCAGTGGATAGCAAACAAATGGTTCAACCGCCGTTACCAAATCATGGAGCGGTGGCTTACGGAATAATAAGCTGTAAATCAGCGAGCCATTGTGCAAACGTAAAAGTTGTTATTTACTCGTTAACAATATAGAATAAGGATATATGGATCTCGTCATTGAAAATCTAAAGAAAGTATACAACGACAAGGTGGCTCTCGACATAGAGCACTTGGAGATAGGCAGCGGCCAGCTAGTGGGTCTCGTAGGCAATAACGGTGCCGGCAAGACGACATTGTTGCGTTTGATTCTCGACCTCATTCGTGCCGACAGCGGTCGTGTACTCTCCAACGGCATGGACGTGACAGGAGCGGCAGAAGGCCGTTCGGCCACCTTCACTGCAGCCGATAATATCGAATGGAAACGTTATACGGGTTCGTTCATCGATAGCAAGTTCCTCATCGACTTCCTGACTCCCGAGGAATACTTTAATTTCATAGGCCGACTTTACGGCCTCACGCCAGAAACAGTTGTTCAGCGCCTCGAAGCTTTCAAGCCGTTGATGCACGATGAGATTCTCGGAACGGGTAAATACTTGCGCGATTTCTCTGAAGGTAACCGACAGAAGATTGGCATCATCGGGGCTATGCTCATTCAACCAAAGGTGTTGCTGCTCGACGAGCCTTTCAACTATCTCGACCCCTCTTCCCAAATCGTCGTGGCACGCTTGATTGCGCAGATGAATCAGCAGCTTGGCACCACGACACTCATTTCCAGTCACAACCTTTCTTTCGTGGCCGACATCTCTACGCGAATACTCTTGTTGGAGAAGGGACATGTGATCAAGGACCTGAACAATCTCGACCATACAGCGATTGCCGAGCTCAACAACTATTTCAACGCTGAGGCGTAGCACGGATTTATTAGCAAAAGAGGAGTATCGGGCATTGAGAAGTCAAGTCAATGCCCATATTTCTTTTGTGCATCTGTTCACCGTGAAGAAGCGCTCGTCTCAACCTGAGAAGAGACTACTTTCGTGGCTAATGTCCGACTCTGATTAGTTGCTCTTTATGATGCCCCTAAGAGAATTGTCCAACACGCCTAAGAGAATTGTCCAACACGCCTAAGAGAATTAGCCGATGCTCCTAAGAGAATTGTCCGATGCGCCTAAGAGAATTAGCCAACGCTCCTAAGAGAATAGACTTACCCCCTAAACTTTCATAAAAGCTAAACCTGGGAATGATGGCTCTGCAATCCAGCGCTTCAGAGTCGAAATAATGGTAGAAGGAATAATGATTGCCGGCTTGTCATTATTTACAGGAAAACAATATTCTCAATCACGTGTGCTCCTATATGCTGGTTCAGCCGGTTGACGAGAGCCTTACGCCCAGTCATGAGTTCATGACGAAGCACCGATGAGGCAAGGCGGACATAGAGCGTTCCATTGCGAATCTCGGTGCTGCGTGTGTAGCGGGCAATGCCTTCGCCCATCACTTCGGGCCATGCTTCAATGAGGCGCCACTCGTTGTAGGGCGTCTCCAATCCTTCTTCTCGCATCATCTGGTTGAGCACATCGCTCAGGATTTCAGCATTTTGTCTTCTCATGGCTTGGGTAAATTATCTCATGGATGGGGGTAGGTGAAAAAACACAGTAGCACTTATGTCGTGGCAAGGCTAATCTGTCCTTGTTTCACGTTGAAGAGTTTGTAGTCGCCTCCCGAGCGTTGCAGAATCTGGTCGAGGTGTTGGCGGTTGGTATCGGTTATGAATATTTGACCGAAACGATCGCCGCTTACCATTCGCACGATTTGTTCTACGCGTTGTGCGTCGAGCTTGTCGAAGATATCATCCAGCAGCAACAAGGGCGTTGTGCCATGTTGTGTGCGATGAAGGAACTCGAACTGCGCCATTTTCAACGCGATGAGGAACGTCTTGTTCTGTCCTTGCGAACCTTCGCGCTTGATAGGGTAGCCTGCAAGCGACATCTCAAGGTCGTCGCGGTGTATGCCATGCAGCGAATAGCCTACGGCCATGTCCTTGGCACGGTCTCGCTGAATGATGTCTAAGAGCGGTCCCCGCTGGGCATGTGAGACATAAGTGAGTTCCACCTTTTCCTTGCCTTGGCTGATGGTGGAGTAAGCCTCTTGAAACACAGGCGCAAACTCCTGGACGAAAGCCGTTCGGGCTTCGAAAACCACATTGCCGTGGCGAGCCATCTCCTCTTCCCACAGTTCGAGCAAGCTCACGTCGGGTTGCGTTTCCTCCTGCTTGAGCAGGGCGTTGCGTTGCGCCAGCGCTTTGTTGTAGGCCAGCAAGGCATCGGTGTAGCGTCGGTTGGTCTGCGAGATGACGATGTCCATGAACCTGCGTCGTTCCTCACTGCCTCCCGCTATGATCATGGTATCTATGGGCGACACGATGACCAACGGAATCAGCCCAAGGTGCTCAGACAGACGCTTGTAGGCCTTCTTGTTGCGAAGCACCGTTTTCTTGCTGCCGCGTCGGAGTCCAATATGGATGTCCTCGTTTTCGCCCGTGAGACGTTCAAACGAGCCCTGAAGCACACAAAGCTCCTGATCGTGGGTGATGCAGAGACTGTCGGTGGAAGTGGTCGAACTCTTGCAGAGCGCTAAGAAGTGGACCGCATCAAGCAGATTCGTCTTTCCCTCGCCATTTTGCCCGATAAAACAATTGAGCTTGGGCGAAAAGGTGAGGTCGGCCTGCTGGATATTCTTGTAATTAAGTATGGAGAACTGGCGTAAGAACACTATGTGGATGAGTATTAACGGAGGTGCAGGCAAGGCTCGCACGCTCGTATTTTGTAACAAAAGTAGTGCAAAAAAGCGAAAGATGCGACCCGAAAGGCCAAAAGAAAGCGGCATGTGAGCCATTATTCTCAAAAAATATGAAATAAAAGAGTGAAAAGTTGAGCAGACAAAAGATTTTTGCTAATTTTGCACCGCTTTTTGCAGACATGTGTCTGTGCGGGCATCTACTTATGTCAACGACATACACTACGGAATCAATAACTAAACACTATTAATAAAAATGGCAAAGAATCAAGAAAAGAATGCAGCTCCCGAGAATATCGAGGCTGTGACAAGGACAGAAGCCTTCTTTGAGAAGTACAAGAAACACATTCTCTACAGCGTATGCGCCATCGTGGTGCTGGCCGCTGCTTTCATCGCCTATGTCCAGTTCGTAAGCAATCCCCGCAACAAGAAAGCAAATGAAGCTCTTGCAAAGTGCGAGACCTACTTCAATGCCGACAACTACGACAAGGCCCTCAATGGCGACGGACAAGGTTGCATGGGTCTGCTCAAGGTGGCTGAAGAATTTGGCAGCACGAAAGCAGGTAACCTCGCTAAGCTCTATGCAGGTCTTGCTTATGCCCAGACTCAGAAGTGGGAAGAGGCTAAGAAGTATCTGGAGGCCTTCAGCGGTAAGGACGATGCCATCATCACTCCTGCTGCCGTCGGTGCTTTGGGTAATGTCTATGCCAACTTGGGCGACATCGACAAGGCTATCACCACACTACTCAAGGCCGCTAAGCTGGCCGACAATGAAAGCCTGTCGCCTACCTATCTGATTCAGGCTGGCGAGCTCTACGAGTCTCAGGGTAAGGCCGATAAGGCACTGGAGCTGTACCAGCAAGTGAAGCGCGACTATGTTACTTCGATGGCTGTTCAGCAACAGGAGATTGACAAGTACATCGAGCGCGTCAGCAAGTAAGAATCTGCCATGGCTACTGCTTATCACCATCTGTCGGACTACGATGCACAGAGTGTGCCATCGGCAAGCGGAATGCGCTTTGGCATCGTCGTTGCTGATTGGAACGATCGCTTCACCTATTCTATGGCCGATGCTGCCATCGAAACATTGAAGTTGCACGGTGCAGCTAAGGAAAACATCGTAGTGAAGCATGTGCCAGGAAGTTTCGAACTCATCTTCGGAGCTAAATGGATGGTCGAGAAGGGGAATGTAGATGCTGTCATTGCCATCGGTTGCGTTGTGCGTGGCGACACACCTCACTTCGACTACATCTGTCAAGGCACGACACAAGGATTGGCTGAGCTGAATCTGCGCGGGGATGTCCCCGTCATATATGGCCTCTTGACTTGCAACACCATGGAACAGGCTGAGGCTCGCACTGGAGGAATTCTTGGAAACAAGGGAACCGAATGTGCCGTGACAGCCATTAAGATGGTGGATTACAAACATAATTGAGCTTACTGAACATTTCAACAGAGGCTTGAGTACAAAAAAAGAAGCCCAGTCCGAATAGAGGGCTGGGCTTCAGTGTTAACAAACAGAAGGACAATGGGAAAAGAGAAGCAGAAAACGATAAACATCAAAAACCGTAAGGCCGAGTTTGACTACTTCTTGATGGACAAATTCACGGCGGGCATCGTACTCACAGGCACTGAAATAAAGAGCATACGCCTGGGAAAGGCCAGCCTGGTCGACACATATTGCCTCATTATTGGAGGAGAAGTGTGGGTAAAGAACATGAACATTGCCCAGTATTTCTATGGCACCTACAATAATCATGCTGCCCGGCGAGACCGAAAGCTTTTGCTGAATAGAAAAGAAATCAACAAACTGCAGAATGCTACCAAGAGTCCGGGCGTCACTATTGTGCCTACGCTCTTGTTCATCGACGAAAACGGAAGAGCGAAACTGGATATCCATCTGGCAAAAGGTAAACACGGATACGACAAACGCGAGACATTGAAGGAGAAAGAAGACCGACGAGATATAGACCGCCACTTCAAACATAACTTCTGAAACATGCTTCGACAATACTTAACACAAACACAAGGTCCACTGCTGCTCGACGGTGCCATGGGCACCATGATTCAGACATTCGACCTGACCGATGCCGACTTTATGCAGCATCAAGGCGACAACGACCTGTTGTCGCTCACCCGGCCAGATGTCATTGCGGAGATTCACCGAAGGTATCTTGCAGCTGGGGCCGACATCATCACCACCAACACCTTTAATGCACAGCGAATCTCGCAAGCCGACTATGGTTGCGAACACCTCGTCGTGCAGATGAACGAAGCTGCAGTCAAGGTGGCGCGTGAAGCCATTGACACCTTCAAGCTCGATTGTGGAGCTGACAAGCCCCGGTTCATAGCCGGTTCCGTAGGACCGACAAACAAGTCGCTCTCTATCAGTCCAGACATGAGCGACCCCGCTTTTCGTGCCATCACTTTTGACGAAATGGTTGAGGCCTATGTAGAGCAGATGCGGGCATTGATACGCTCGGGTGTTGATGCCCTGCTCATAGAAACATGCTTCGACACGCTTAATGCCAAAGCTGCGCTCTATGCCGCCGAGAAGTCGATGGCCGAAGAGGGTAGGAGAGTGGAGCTGATGTTGAGTGCCACCATCAGCGATAAGGCCGGGCGTTTGCTTTCGGGCCAGACCTTGGAGGCGTTCGTTACTTCGGTTAGCCATGCGCCTTTGTTGAGCATTGGGCTCAACTGTTCGTTCGGGGCTGAGATGCTGTTGCCATTTGTCAAAGCCTTACGCGCGCGCGTTCATTATTATATTAGTGTATATCCCAATGCCGGTCTGCCCAATGAAATGGGTGAATATGAGCAGACGCCTGAGCAGATGGCAGAGCACATGCGTCCGCTGATAGAAGAGGGGATAGCCGATATCGTCGGAGGATGCTGCGGAACGACCGACAAACATATTGCTGCGTTGGCTCAACTTGTTAAGACATGCAATAATGAAGCTACACCCCGACATGCGCCACGGGCAGAGAAAACCGATCATCTCCTTCATCTGTCAGGCCTGGAAGCTATGACGCTGACCCCTGATGTGGCGTTCGTGAATGTAGGCGAACGCTGCAATGTGGCTGGCTCTCGTAAGTTTCTGCGACTGATAAAAGAGAAACAATACGACGTTGCTATCGAAATCGCCCGCCAGCAAGTTCAGGATGGAGCGATGGTTCTCGATATCAATCTCGACGATGGATTACTGGATACGGAGTCGGAAATGAGACACTTTCTGAATTTATTGGCGGCCGAACCAGACATCTGTAGTGTGCCTTTCATGATTGATTCCTCGGATTGGCAAGTCATTCGAACGGCGTTGACATGTATTCAGGGAAAAGCTATCGTCAACAGTATTTCGCTCAAAGAAGGCGAACAACGGTTTATTGCTCAAGCCCGTGAGATAAGAATGCTTGGGGCAGCAGTGATTGTCATGGCATTCGACGAACAAGGGCAGGCCACAACCTATGAACGTCGTATCGAGATATGCCGCCGAGCATACGAGATTCTGACGAAGGAAGTGAACTTCCCACCTGAAGATATCATATTTGACCCGAATATTCTGGCTATTGCTACAGGCATGGCCGAGCATGACCGTTATGCCTTAGACTTTATCCGAGCTACGGAATGGATTCACCTTCACTTGCCCTATGCTCATGTCAGCGGGGGCGTGTCGAACCTCAGTTTTGCTTTCCGTGGCAACGATATCCTGAGGCAATCGATGCATGCCGTGTTCCTCTATCATGCGCGCTTGGTAGGAATGGATATGGCTATCCTCAATCCGGCTACGCGCGTGAGCTATGCTGACGTCAGTGCCGAGCATCTGAAGGTGATAGAGGATGCTATCTTGTGTCGACGCAGCGATGCTGCCGAACGATTACTGGCATTAGCATCGCAGATGACAGCAGGTGATGGTCTGGCTAACGTGCATGAGACGGACAAGCAAATGGCGGGTGCAGAAACATCGGCAGTCGCTTCCGTGGAAGACCGATTGGTGCTGGCACTCAGGCGAGGAGTATCTGATCATTTGGAAGAAGATATCAAAGAAGCGCTTGCAGCTTACCAGTCGCCCGTTGCCATCATAGAAGGACCGCTGATGAAAGGGATGAATTTGGTAGGTCAGCTCTTTGGAGAAGGCAAAATGTTTCTTCCGCAAGTGGTCAAGGCCGCACGTACGATGAAACAAGCGGTACAGCTCTTACAGCCAGCAATGGAAGCTGAAAGGGCGAAACAAACGGCCGTCAAAGACCAACAGGCCAGCAAGCAACCCTGCGTACTTCTTGCCACGGTAAAAGGCGACGTACATGACATAGGTAAGAATATTGTGGCCACGGTAATGGCATGCAATGGATTCCAGGTGGTTGACTTGGGGGTGATGGTAGAACCAGAGGTCATAGTGGCTAAAGCAAAAGAGCTGCATCCTGATATAATTGGTCTTTCAGGTTTAATCACGCCTTCTTTGTCAGCTATGACCGCTACCGCTAAATGCTTAGATGCGGAAGGTCTTGATGTCCCGCTCATGATTGGCGGTGCCACAACGTCGGAATTGCATACAGCATTGCATATAGCTCCGTACTATAAGGGGCCTGTGATTCATGTCAAGGATGCTTCGCAAAACGTAGTCTTAGCGTCACAATTCTTGAGTGAACATACCCGCAAGGAGGCTTTTATGAACTTGATGACCTCTCAACAGCAGTTGAGACAACAGTATCAGAAATCGCAGCCGGAGATTACTGCGATTGACGAAGCAAGGGCTAATAAACCGAAGTTCTTCTGAATACTTCTTTTAGTAATTAATGATAGCTACGTGTATGAAACCTAACATAAACAAGCAACTCTACTCACAGAAGGTGGAACAAGGGCCGGATGACTTGTTCACTTTCGTCGTTGACAAAACGCTTGAAACCATCGGCGGCCAGTTGGATGCTTCGACGATGGCGCAATTAAATCCAAATCAGGTGACGCTTCTGGCCTATCATCTCTTTAGGGAAGAGGTGCTTGACGGTGGCTTCGTACAACTCATTCACAATGGACTCGGGCCTTTCATCTTTCTTAACCCCTTTGCCAAGGCAGTTCGTCTGTGGGGAAATGACATAGAAAATGAAGAAGGCGACGGTATACTTTTGCGCTTTTCCAAGTTGATCTACAAAGGTCGCAAGCTCTATGAACGCTATGGTTCGGAACTGACAGGTGATATGACGGATGAGGAATTTATGGCTCTGTTTGAGCAATATCCGGAATTCGACGACCTTGACGATGGATTCATTGAGATGGAAGAAGACGTAACCTCAATGATAGCTGCATACATCATTAAAAACAATGACGAATTCCTTGAGCTCGTTGAATAAAGCAAAGCTGTTTCAGAGCCTAAAACATGATGCTTGACGACCGCTTGAAACAATGTCAAAGGCGAGCGCCGATCATGAATTGCATACAATCAGCCTTGCTGAGTTTATGGGCTTTGACATTATAACCTATGAAAACCTTGTCGTTCGTGAAAGGCAGGCTATAACGTAGTCCAATCATTTGATAGAGGGGACTCTCCTGTGTGGCTGTGAGGTGACCGGTCCGATGTCTGAGGTATATTCCTAAACTCGCATGCATCGAAACATGACGGTAGAATATTTCGTGACGCACACCTAAGCCAAAGACAAATGGAGAGTAGCGGTATTGTCCTTCGTGGTGATTCAAATAGTCGTAGTGCTTAATATGTTTAACATATTGTGCATTTATAAAGTCGAATTGCAGGCCGCTGGCATGCAACTGATGATAGCGAACCATTGGTGCTATCATGGCGGAAAATGAAGCATAGGTGTGAACCTTGGCTGAAGGATCCTTCATGAACTCTTCTAAAATCGATTTCAGAGAAACACCAGCACTAAGGTCGACATAGAACCGACGCTTGGCTTGTGGACGACAAGAGGACATTTGATTCTGTTCGTGTTTGACAGAATCGTTGGCTTCAGCACGTACATCGTTCGGAGAAGAGCTTTGTTCATGAAGGCTGTAAGCCAAGGCTAATGAAGCTCCGAGCGTATTGGTTCCTAAGTTAGGACGAGTGATATGGCCGTTGCTGAGATGACGAAAATCGCCAGACAGCATAAGGCTCCAATGTGGAGCAACCCTAAATTTTGTATAAAGTGATGCACCAACATAGATAGCTGCGGTAGAACCTATGATTTCATTGTCCCGGTTAGTTTTGAAATCATAATGTGTGGTAAAGAACCCAACACCATTCTGCAGGTCGCAACCGAGAGACCATTTCCTGAAAGTGGCGAAATCTATTTGTATGCCTCCATATAAGGCTATGGAATGACCGAGTTGGGAAAAATAATCTCTGGGCGGCCTATTAAGCTTAATGTCCGAGAAATCGGCATGCAAGATGCCTAATTGAAATGTAGGGTAGTGGAAACTGGGAGCGAACAGGTCCTTGTCGCCTGCTCGTGTGTGCCATAGGAATCTTATGTCTTGGTAATTGCATGAATGGCTTTGAACCAGGTCGCTGACATAATCGCTCTGTGGCACCAAACGTGCAAGGCTGCCAGATATCTGGAAACCTATATGTGATGCTGTATCAGAAGCCTCATGTGCTGTGACCGTTGCAGAAAAGAGTACGACAGCTAAAAGGAGCGAAGATAATCTTGAGAGTCTGGTCCAGTATAGGAAAGAGTGATAATGCTTACGTATATTTATAAGAAACGTTGGCATCAGAAGTTAAGGATGGTAAATGAATATGGGGGAACAGTTAATTGACCCTTGGAGAGATCAACTGATGAGATAGTAGTGCTCTCAGCCGTTGTTGAATTCCATTGCCCATATAGTTGAGTGGCCTTTACTTGTTGTGGGATTTGTAGTGCTCCAGCTTCAAGGTTGATGCAAACTGAAGAGGGTAGGAGGTTTATCAGTTTAATGTATGTTTGACCTGTCTTCTTGTCGACGACAGTGCTTGCTACTAATCTACGGGAAAGACTTTCTTGGTTAAGGCCGAGGCTTCTGTCCTCTTTGGGAACCAGTGAGGAAAGCACATAGGTGTCGCCTTGTGATTGTCCACACATTTTCTGAACATGGTAGTCGACGGTGGGATATACATGTTGGTTGTCAAAGTAGATAAGATCAGGATTCCATTGTGTATGGCCGTGTTTGGCAAGTAATGGAGCATAAGAACTCATGGCAACGATATCGCCGTTGCGTTCGAGAGAGCAGATATGCATGGCGCAGGTAAGAGCCGTTTCTATGGTAGACCTACGCCCGGCACCATGACTGGCATATTCGCCTAAGTAGACTTTTGATGCAGAACGGTCGTAGAAGTCATAATAATCTTGATTATTAATATACCATCCCGGAGAAACATAATAGTGCTCATCAACCATGTCAATCTTATGGTCTTTGGCTAATCTCCAACCTTGGTCGTAGTCGCTACCATTGTAAAAAGGACCGACTGTTCCACATATCGTTATCTCGGGGTATTTAGCCTTGACAGCTTGTATCAGCGAGAGGTATCTTACGGCGAAGGTGTCAGATATAAGATCTTCATTGCCTATGCCAATATATTTGAGATTAAATGGCTTGGGGTGACCGGCGTCAGCGCGCATCCGAGCCCATTTACTGGTCTTTGGATCACCATTAGCCCATTCAATGAGGTCTAATATATCCTGCTTATATTGCTCAAACTCCGGACCGAAGGGTATTCCATTTTGCTGCCCGCCACCTCGCTTCGCATCGATAGCACTATTCTGACATGGCACAGCAGCAGCGACGACAGGCAGAGGTTCACATCCTAAATCTTCGCAAAATTGGAAATATTCAAAATAGCCTAAGCCTCTGGTCTGATGATAGCCCCAGATATTTCTAAGCGGTTTCCGATGGTGAAGCGGGCCAATGGTTTCTTTCCAGTGGTACATATTCTCTATGCCGTCACCATGTACAAGGCAACCGCCAGGGAAGCGCATGAAGCGCGGATGCAAATCAGCAAGTGCATGAGCTAAATCGTTTCTCATGCCATTTTTCCTGTTCATAAATGTTTGCTGCGGAAAAAGAGATATGAAGTCAACAGCAAGGGTTCCTGCGGACATAGGTGTAAGAGCAAGTGTTGCCTTCTCTGCATCCTCTTTGACAGTGATAGTGGAAGATATCTGTTTCCATTCTGTTTTAGGCGCTGAGAGATATGTAGTACCTAAAACCTTGTCGCCATTACGAATCTCTATTTTTATGCGTGAGGCTTTACCACTTAATTGGCGAGCAAAAAGGCTGATGTTATACCGATGTCCTTTGCGAACGGGTATGCCGTCAAATCCGCTATTGACAAGGGCTGCCCCAGGCGAAGCAACATTGAGCACAGCATAATGCTTTTGGTTGGGATGTATAGGAGCATTTGTGTCTATTGACATCGCTGTTCCATCGCCTGAGATTGTCCATGAGTGTGAAGCATTCCAGTTAGCCTCGCGTGGATGATCATCACTGCTGTATTCAAAATCCCTGTTTTGAACAAGCTCTGCATATAATCCTCCATCGGCACTGTAATTAATGTCTTCGAAGAAGATTCCAATCAGCTTGTCGGAAATCTGCTTGGTTTGATTGGCATCAATATGTAATGTCGCATGAATAGTAGTATCTACAATTGAAGCGAAACGTCGGTTGTCATCAGCCAGTGTTTCACGGTTTAGTTCAGCTGCTCGGTTTTCTGCAGCCTTAAAATATTCCAGACTTTGGATTAGCTCGTAGGGAACTCGGTTCAGAGTTCCTTGGTATTGCTTATTATTGATGACTACATTGGTGTAGCGACTTAATATACCATCGAACTTTTGTTGTAATTCTTCGAGGCTATTGGCCATGGGGTAATCTTGAGGATGCCAGTGTATCAAATCGCGAGAAGTAGTATGGGCATACTGAAGCGTTCCTTTGCCTACTCCAAAGACTAAGTGCCAGATTCCATCTGTATAAGTGAGCTCTGGCGTATACATTTTTTTGTTTGCACCCCATTGTGCGAAGTCACTCTTGACGAAAGATGCTCCATTAGCCACTGGCTTCCATGTGCTTCCATTTGAAGAAAAGGCAAATGAAAGGCCTTCTGTCGGAGCTGCATTATAGGAAAAGAGATATACGGAATCTGGTACGTTGGCGTTAGCTGTAGGTTGGATTGCTAACCATACAATGATAATCACCAGACCTCTAATGCTGAAAAAGTGACGATAAGACATAGGGCAGAAGTATTATTGCTTAGTGTTAGAAGTTTTTCATTATTGAACAACCGTAGATTCATTCTTTTGCTGAATAATGGGTATTCGGGAAACTATACGTTCAGCTTCTGAATATCGTGCAGAGAGGATGATTTCAGTATGGCGAACCTTAGTTTCAGGATTTGCGCTGAAGCTAAAGTGTATGGTGTGTGTACCTGCGTTTCCATTTGATGTTGAAAGCTGAATAAATGAACTCTCCTTAGCAGTCAGCTCCCAAGGATATTGTGTGGTGAAGGTGATGCTGTCGGTACCAGCTAAGTTCGAAAGATACATGGTAGTAACGGAATCTGCATTAAGGTCGTTACTAATTGCAATTTCGGGCCTAATGATATGGAGATTTGCTGCTTGTACGATGAGCCCGCTGGCGTTATATTTGCCTTCGTTGATATCCTTGACATGGAAAATAGCAGATCTCATTTTGCCCGTAGTGTTAGGCTTGGTGTTGAAAAAGGCCATTAGTTGGTAAATACCCTCATTAGCCCTTATCTGCTCATTAATAGATTGAATGAATGTTTTATCAACTTCACACCATGAAGAATTCGATTCGACGGACAAAGAATGAGGTTCGGTGGTGATGTATGCCATGCTGTCAACTGTTGCATCAGCATAAATCAATGAATATGGAGCCGGAATAGAAGTCTGATGATATTCGTTTTCTTTATTACAAGAAGTAAAGAGGCAAACAGTTAGTGCAAATAGAATGAATGAACGTCTCATAATATTGAAAGTTTTATATGATTAATACCATTGAAGCGTATTTGTATATCCGCTATGTTTCTTCCAACGCAGTGCATCGGCGAGAGTAGATGCATTGGCTTGGAAGGTAAAATTATATGTTCGATACGGAGCAATTACCATACTTGCAGACATCGTGAAGCAATGGAGGTCTCTTGTGAGTGACGCCGTTGTCATGGAAAGTTTATGGTAGTTGAAATCGTAACCAGACGACCAAGATATATTCCAGCCAGTGGCTATCTGGAGGTTACCGGAGAAGTTAAGAGTATGAGTTAACGAATATGGGTATCTCATACGTTTAGTGTTAAATTTTCCTGCGGTATTCTCCCTCATCGAAACTCCATAGCTAAATGAAATGGACCAGGGTAGCTGGAAAGCCAGATAGCCGTCCTCGTCTACATCGGCATTATTGTTACTCCTTTGCGTAGGTCGTTGTCCTCGGGTTAGCTCTGGGTCCATATTAGATTCATTGATGTCGCGTTCTTCATCTTCTGAATCATCAATTTGGCTATCGTTGTTTTTGTTGGATGAAGCGCGTCCGGTGAGCTTGTCGAATAGCTGTTTAATCTTCTGATTGTTGATCGTATAAGATAGGTTCTGTGACATGCCTTGGAATCGGCCGAAACGTCCATAGGAATACTCCGTTCGATCTCCCACATATACACGTCCGTTTTCATCCATTTCGTAGGCGTATGTAGCGAATTGAGCATTAAGGGAGAAAGTATAGCTTTTAGTGAGTTTGAGTCGTATTCGTGTGTTCAAATCACTCCATGGACGGGTCTTTGCCGCCATATTATATGACATGGACACTCCCAATTCATCAATTAAACTGACTTTTCGGGTAGAGTCGCCGTCTTCACGCAATTTCATCTCGACGTTGTTGCCAATATCAAAATTAATATTACCTGTTTTCCCACTGCTTGGAGCACCGTAGAGGGCACCTTGATACCTGTTATAGGTGACTGTGGAGACATTGCCATCCTTGTCGGTTTTGACATACGTTCCATAATAACCCCAGTGTGAGGCTCCGAAATCTGGCGCATAAGATATACTGACAGTAGGCGTTAGCACATGGCGAATTGCAACTATCTTTTTTCCTATTAGTGGGGTATAAGTTCCATAAAGCTTTGTAGATGCCGACAGGCTCATGTTAAAGTCAAAGACATTGTTGAAACCATATACGGTATCAATATTCTCTCGTTGGTTTTTCTCATTCCATGACCTGTTGACCTTATAGGTATACATACGGTCATTGAAGTTGAATGAAGGGGTAACATTAATATAATTAAGAATCGAGAATGTTGCATTCACTGGTATTTGATGCCTCATGCCATTTCGCCAGTCCTTGATGAAACTGGAGTGCAGTAATTTGTTCTCTTTTGTGGCGATGCTGTTAGAAATAGTACCCGTGTAACTCATAGCAATCTTCTCGTACCAACGTTCAGCTCCGACCATTTTCTTGCGTTTGAAAGGATTGAATCGGGCAAGAGAAATGTTTAGTGATGGCAGTGTCATCGAAATGCTGGAATCCCTTACATTCTGAGATAAGTTCATCGTGGCTGATAGCGTAAGACCAATGTCAGCAAAAGAACGCGAATAGCTGATAGACGACGTTCTTGTGCTTTGGCTTAAGCTTTGGGGGTTATACATAGACGACAGGTTATTTCGCTCATAGCTGGAAGTGGCGAAATTGACGCTTGCCGAGAATGATTGCGCGGGGTTTGCCTTGGAATCCTGCCTGTGGCTCCACTGAATCTTAAAACTCTTTGAAACAGAGTAATCAGGCATGTTCTTTTCACCCTCAACAGTTCTTTGGTAGGAAAAGTTGACGGCACCGCTGAAACGGTATCTTTTTTTGTAAGTGCTTTGACCAGATATTCCCCAAGATCCTTTAGTATATATTTCGCCAAGGAGCTTTAGGTCAACGCGATCATTTATTGCAAAATAATATCCCCCGTCTCGAAGGTAAAAACCACGTGTCGTCTCGTCTCCATAGGTTGGCATTATAATTCCGCTGGAGTAAGAGTTGGAGAACGGGAAGAAACCATAGGGAATAGCCAAGGGTAATGGGACATCTTCGAGAACAAGGTAAGCAGGTCCGAAAACGACATCCTTTCCAGGACGGACTTTGGCTCTGGTGAGGGCTAAGTAGAAATGCGGGTGCTTGGCATCACACGTCGTGTATTTTGCATGGGCAACATACATCGTTCCCGATGAATCTCGTTTACTTTCCTGACTTATCATATATCCCTCACCTTGTTGGGTGAAGACATTGTTAATAAATGCCTTACGGGTCTTGAAATTGTAGGCTATAGCATCAGGCTCATATTGATCGTCTCCCTGCTTAAAAATTGGAGGCGTCAGCATATTGCCTAAGGAATCACGAGTTCCAACTGCATGAACAATACTGCTGTCTACACTCATCGTGATTAAGTTTGCGGATAGCTCCAAGTTGGTGTAGTTCACATGAGCATCGCCGTAGAAGTTCACGCGGTCATTCTTATAGTCGAATGTTACAGAATCTTTAGCTGAATATTCAACTATAGCTTCAAGTGCATTTTTACTTTGTTTGGTAGAGTCAATCTCCTGCTTGACGGTTCCTGTATAGCCAGAACGACCCAAATAAACGGTATCACCATGAACAATCATATACCTGCTGGTGTCGGCAGACATCGTATCCACAGCGATACTATCAGCAATTGCTGTCGTATCTAAGGACGTGGCATTAGAGTCGGGGAGGGCACTTTGTCCTAATGAAGTGCTGTCGTTATTTAATTCAGGAATAAGCTTGTCGGAATTCGAAGACCGCGTGTTTTCAAGGGAGTCGATGGACTGAATAGAAGGAATATCCGTTGCTTTTATGCTCTCTGATGAATTGCCTAAAATGTTTTCAAGAGATGCATTAGGCACTTGTTTTGACACATTGCCAAGATGCTTTCGAGACGTAGAGCATGAGACGACAATCAATGCCAAAGTACAAATAATAAATAAATATGTATAGCTTTTTTTCACGAAAATGATGCAGGCTTCACTTGGAGAGCGCCAAAAACTTTGCAAAAATACTGCTTATTGGGCGCATATACAAGCATTTTCAGTTTTTTAACCGAAAAAGTGAACTTGTATGCATCATTTAGCGTTTATAAATATCTATTGCTGTCCGCTAAAAGATTTTA
>DGSC01000016.1 GCA_002391275.1 Prevotellaceae bacterium UBA4372
CCGACCTCGCCATGAACCACTTCGAGGCTTTCAAGGCCATCGTTGCCAAGGTGAAGTAAGAATTCGTCGAATCTGACTGAAAAAACGAAAGCCTGTCCCCACGTCCGGGGGCAGGCTTTCTGCATGTAAGTATGTAAGAGTCCAGACTCTGTGCGGTGAGGGGACTCTTACTATCATGAAAAAGATTCAGTACAGTACGGCCATGATGGCCAATCCTCTAAAATCGGATGAGGCAAAGAAGGCGTATGCCAACATCCAGCTTACGGGCAACGTGAACATCAACGAACTGGCACGCCATATAGCGGACCACAATACGGTGTTCTCACGCGGTACGATCGTGGGTGTGCTCACCGAGCTGGGGGTGTGTATGCGCGAGCTCATTCTCCAAGGCTACAAGGTGGAGTTGGGCGAGATAGGCACTTTTGAGCCTACCATCAGTTCGAGGGGTGCGCTGACGAAGGAGGATTTCACGACCCAGAACATCAAGTCGCTGACGGTGAATTTCCGCAATGGCGTGGCTTTCGAGAACCTGCGCCGCGACGCCGAGTTCGAGCTGACTTCCACCCGCAAGGCTCAGGCTGCTGCCCTCAAGGCTGAGAAGGAGGGCAAGACGACTGCCGACTGGACGGCTGAGCCCGAGGATGGTGGCACCGAGGGCGCAGAGCCTTAATCGGCGTAGGTCGTTCCGTCGCATCCCCGTTGCCGGCATCATTGCTGGTGGCGGGGATGTTTTTTTCGTGAGTCTGATGTCGGAAAGATGAAAGCCACGCACTCGGAATGTTTCGGGTGCGTGGCTTTTTGTTGTTCGTGCGTGGATGTGTTACTATTGTCCGGGCATCTTGCCGTCGAGGGCATTGATGATCATCTCAAGCAGCTCGTCGGTGGGGCGTGAGAGCATCATGTTGCCTACCTTGCGTTGTGCCTTGCGCTTGCCTGACTTGATCTCGCTGATGCGCTGTGCCAGGATGCTCTTCATCTGCTCCTTGTATTTAGTCTCGGCATTGGGGTCGGCGAAGGGCTTTGTCCAGTTGGCCAGCTGCATGTCGTCGGCATCAAGGTTGGGGTTGGAGAGATATTCGCGGATGTAGTTGAGGTAGGCGTCGTAGTTCTTCTGCTTCTCGGAGAGGGTGATGAGTGTGGAGAGGCGGTAGTGGTCGGCATTCTTCACGCCGAGCACGGCCAGCAGGGCCTGGTAGCGCCCGAAGGCATCCTCGTCGAGGGTGGCGGTGCCGTCGGCTTCGTTGATGAGTTGGCGTTGGAAGCCCGAGAGGACGTTCTGTATCTTCATCTTCACGGGCATCTCTCCTACGGCAGCCGAGAGGGCTTCGGGGTGCTGGGCGGTGTAGACGAACGACTTGGCGAAGGGGTTGTTGATGTTGCGGAAGAAGATCATGCGGAGGGTGCTGTCGGCAGCGAAGGTCTCTTCTTTGCCTTCGAGGATGGCTTCGGCTACGGCGTTGGCCTCGTCGCCCTTGTAGGAGGCGGTGAGCGTCTGTAGGTATTCCATGAGGAACTGCGGGTCGCGGTCGCCGGCCTTCCAGCGTTGTTCGAGAGCCGTGGAGGCGTTGTCGGCGCTTTTCTCTTCTACGACCTTGATGAAGTCGTCAGCGGCGTGATAGCCGAGGAAGCGTGAGATTTCCTGTGCGTCGGCATTGAAGATGACGAAGGTGGGGTAGGCCTGGATCTGGAGTTTCTTGGCCAGCGGAGCGCCGTAGGTGCCTTCCATGTCGATCTTGATGCTGACGAACTTGGGATTCATGTAGGCGCCCACTTTCTCTTGCGGGAACACGTCCCTGGTCATCTTCTTGCAGGGGCCGCACCACTGTGTGTAGCAGTCGAGGAAGATGAGTTTGTTCTCGGCTTTGGCTTTGGCCGATGCCTGTTCGAGGGTTGTTCCTTCGGGCTCGAAGGCGATGCCTTGTGCCATAGCTCCCAGAGCGATGATCAAGGCAAAGAGGGTCGTTGTTAGTCGTTTCATTTGCTTTATGTTGGTTGTTGTTTTGACAAATCGTATGGAAGAAGGTTTATTGCAGCGAGAATTTCCACGCCATGTCCTTCACGCGGCCGGGGATGGGGTATTCGTAGTGGCGGTCGGTGGCGAGGATGCCGCTGGCGGGGTTGATGAGGTACTCGTAGACGCGTCCTTGGCCGGTAGAACGGTTGTAGGTGGCGATGTGTACGAGGCGGTCGGACGTGGGCACCATGCCGTAGCCGTAGATGGTTCCGTGGTAGTATTTCATGATGCGCACGCAGGTGACTTCTTCGTCGTCCGAGGGAGCCGTCCAGGCCACGGTGGCTGGTTGCCGGCTGTCGTAGGCGAAGGTGTAGACCTTGTTGCCGGCACCATAGTAGATGAAGCTGCCGACGTGGCTGGCCGACATGGTGGTGGCATTGGCAACGTCGGGGCAGAGGTCGCTCATCGGGTAGAGGCCTACGCCGATGTTGGTGTCCTGAGGATAGGACGAGGAGAAGTTGGTGACGGCGAGATAGCGCGCGCCCGCGCGTTCCATAATTATATAATCAAAGGGACGGAGGCCTACGCCTTGGCTGGTGCCCTTGCCCCAGTCTGCCATGACGAAGTCCATACCGGTGTTGTTGATGTCGAAGGCGGCGATGGAGGGGTCTTGCGGCGCAAACTCCTCGAGCAGTGCGCTGTTGTAGGCGGCATAGCGGAAGCGGTGGTGGGTGTTGTCGTAGACGACGATGCCGTAGTTGAGCGTGTTGGGAACTTCTGCATTCCAGGGCGCCAGCTCGCCGATGCCGTCGGCAAACTTGGGCACGCCGAACTTGGTGGCGCGGCCCTCGGTGGCGCTGAACGAGTAGGTGTTGGTGTAGATCTGATTGGCATTGAGCAGCACCTCAGAGCTCTGGCCGCTCATGACGCCCGAGCCGTGCTGGCCGTACCATGTGGGCTGCATCGAGGTTGGCGGTTCGTGGAAGAACTCGTTGAACTCCAGAGCCTTCATGATGCCGTTCTCGCTGACGCCCACGAGGGTGTAGTCGGTGCATAGACCGACGTAGTTGTTGCCCGAGGCGAGCGACACGGCGATGTCGAGGCAGCGGATGGGATGCCCTTGTAGCGGTTCGCCGTTGGTGGTCTCGTAGAGGTTGGTGTAGTAGCGGTTGTAGTTGACGTTGAGCTTGGTCCAGGGATTGTAGATGAGGGCGAGGTCGGAGTAGCCCGGCTGGTCGGTGCGCTCGTAGAACACCATCCATCCGCCGTCGAACACCTCGCTCACGGCTACGGGCACGCGCCAGAACTGGCGTATGCCGTCGTTGCGGTTCTGCACGGTGAGCTGTACGAAGTAGTTGCCGCCCGTTCGGCTGATGACGGCGTTGAGCTTGCGCTCGGAACCGATGGTGTCGATGACGGCGCTTGCTCCCGAGCCCGATGTGGCGCTGAAGATGGTCCAGGTGTAGTCGAGCGGTGCCTCGTCGGCTTTCACTTCTGCGCCTCGGAACGTCACGCGCGGCTCCAGCACGAGGGTGTCGAAGCGCATGATGGCGTACTCCGATTGTATGCCGGCGTCGGTGGTGTCGATGGCTACGGCGTCGAGCTCGTGGTAGTCATAGTTGCCTTGGTCGTCGTAGCAGGAAGTAAGGCACAATACGCAGAGCAAGAGACCCACCCCCCTACCCCTCCCTCTGAGGGAGGGGAGTAGATACTTTTGCAAATGGTATCTTAATGTATTCATTGTATTCAAAGTGTTCAATATGTTAATTTATAATAATCAGCTTACTGTAATAAATATTGTTTATCTTCTTGTTAGGTAATTACTCCCCTCCCTCGCTCGGCTCGGAGAGACGCTTGACCCTTCAAGAACAGGGAGGGGCAGGGGGGTAGTCTTTCACTTAGAAGGTCACCGGGTTGCCAAATTCATCGGTCAGCGGCTCGTCGTGCGAGGCGTTGTACTCGTTGAGGGCACGCTGCATGAGCTGTTGGAGGTGAACGGCATAGACGGCCGAGACGATGTTTGTCTCCTCGTCGTAGGCGGTCTGTGTGTTGTAGTTGATCTCAAAGTCGACGAGCCCGAGGTGCTCAATCATGAACTGGTATTTCACGCGGCTGTAGGTGCCGAAGTAGCGCGAGAGTGGTATGCGCGGGAAGTTGGCGGCGTCCCAGTTGTCGGGCTTGGCCAGGTAGTTCTTCAGCACTACGGTGAACTGCTGGTGGTTCTCGGTGCCGAGTTCAAAGGCTTCGTCGGGCACTACGCGGAAGTTGATGCGCCCGTCGCGAGTGGTGAAGAGGTCGGCCGACGAGAGCTTCTGGCTGTTGAAGTAGACCTGATAGGTGCCTCCTATCTGACCGGCAGGGATGACGTAGTCCTCGGTGCGGACGGTGTTGACCATGAGGGCGGAGTCGCCGCCGAAGGGCTGGAGGTGGAACGTTCGGTCGTGGTCGGCGGGCATGCCGCTAATCTGTGCGTAGAAGGTGACGGCGCCCTCTTCGTAGGCGTAGGAGTAGTTGTAGGTCGTTGTCTCGAAGACGGCACCGGCGGCGTTACCCACCCAGATGTTGAGGCTGGTATGGCTGGTGTCGTAGGTCGAGACTTCCTCTTTCGAGCAGGAAATTAAGATCAACAACAGCAGACCCACCCCCCAGCCCCTCCCTGTGAGGGAGGGGAGTAGATACTTTTGTGTATGGCATCTTAATGTATTCAATGTGTTCAATGTCTTCATTGGTAATAATCAGTTTGCTATAATGTTTCTCTTCTTGTTTGGTAATTACGCTCCTCCCTTAAGAGGGAGGGGTTGGGGGTGGGTCTCACTTATTCGCCTCCCTTTGTGCGGCCTCGGTCTCGGTGATGGGCAGTGGGAAGGTGTAGACCTTCTCGGCTACGGCATCGACGTCGGAGTAGAGGATGTTCTGTCGGTTCAGACGCTTGTAGAGGAAGAAGAGCTGTCCTTCGCCCAGGAACTCGCGGCGGTATTCGCGGATGAGCTCCAGCTCGAAGTCGGCGGGCAGTTCGCTCATGGCAGGCAGGTTGCGAGCTGTGCGCAGCTGGTTGAGGGCTGCACGTGCGCCGTCGGTGTTGCCTTGGCGATAGAGCACTTCGGCACGAATAAGCACCATCTCGGCGATGCGTATGAGCGGCATCTTATAGTTGTAGAAAGTGTTGGAGCCAGCCGGCTCGTCGTACTTCATCAGGTAGCGGTTGTTGGCATGGGTGGAAGAGCCGGACTTGAAGAGGAATGTGTAGCGATAGTCCTGCGTGGCGTTGTCGAAGTAGTCGAGCAGGCGGTCGCGCGTCACGGCAAAGCTGTACTGCGACCCATCGTCGAAGTAGCGGTCGGCAACGTCGGCTTTCAGCGTCAGATTGTTGAGGGCGAACAGGTGTTCTGTGGCCAGACAGCGGTCGTAGCCTGCCTGCAGGTTGGCCACGGTGGCCCAGGGGAACTTATCGGCGTTGAGCACGACGTCGGCAGCTTCGAGAGCACGGTCGTAGTCGCCTTTCCACATGTGGAGGCGTGCCTCAAGAGCCTTCACGGCGTAGTAGTTGAGGTGCAACTGTCGGTTGAGCAAGTAGCCGTTGTCTATGCTCTCGGAGATCTCGCGGCCCGTTACTATCGGGTCGGCCTTCTCGAGGAGTGCTTCGGCAGCTTGGAGGTCGGAGAGCACGGCGTTGGCCACTTCGCGCACGGTGAGTTGTGGGAATACGCGGTAGCTCAGCGCGGTAGAGTAGGGGATGGCAGGCTGGTCGGTGTTCACGGCAAAGCTGACGCCGAAGCAGCGCAGGAGGTCGAAGTGGAGGAAGGCGCGCAAGGCCAGCGCTTCGCCTTTGATGACATCGTGGTTGTCGGCGGCAAAGAGGCTTGGCTTCTCATCGATGTGAGCCAGCAGGTTGTTGGCGTTGGCGATGCCGCTGTAGTTGTTGGCCCAGATGGCACGGATATAGTTCGTAGGATAAGCAGCGTCGTAGTCGAAGGCGGCAGCGTCGTCGTACTGGCTGGCGTAGTAGAAGTCCCATTCGTGGCCGAGCACGCCGATGAAGCCATAGGTGGCCTCCTTGGCGTAGGTGCCGCTGTTGACCATCGACGAGTAGACGCCTGCCAGCGCCTCCTTGAAGCCGCTTTCGCTCTCGAAGAGCTCGGTGTCCTCTACCTGCGACCGGGGCTGCACGTCGAGCCAGTCGTTGCAGCTGGTCATGCTGGCGAGAGTGAAAAGTGATAGAGTGAAAAGTGAAAAATAAAAAATACTCTTCACTTGGCTCTTGCACCAGTTTACTATAATGTGTTGTTTATGATTCATAATCTTCTTAAATCCTAATGAAACTTTCATTTTTCATTTTTTCGCTTTTCACTTGTCAGAACGTAGCCGTCACTGCCAGCGAGAAGGTGCGGGCGTAGGGGTAGCTGAGACCGCGCTCGGCGCGGATGGTGGAGAGGTGGAAGACGTCGTTCATGTAGGCTGTCACGCGCAGGCGTTCGAGCTTGATGCGCTGCAGCCAGCTGCAGTATTTGAAGTCGTAGTAAGCCGAGAGCGTGGTCAGGTCGAGCATGTTGTTGCGCTGGATGAAGCGCGTGGAGGCATACGTCGTGGTGGGCGTGGCCGAGATGTGCTTGTAGAGGGCCACGTCGCCCGGCTGGCTCCACGTGTCGGAGAACACGCGGCGGTCTACGTTGCCAGCGATGTTGACGTTTTCGACGCGGTCCACGAGCGTCTGGTTGTAGTAGTCGCCGCCCATCTGATAGCTCAGCAACAGGCTCAGACCGATGCCCTTGACCTCGCCGTTGAAGCCTAAGGTGCCGTGCACCTTGGGGTTGGAGTCGCCGCCGATGATGTAGTCGTCGGTGGTGTAGTCGTAGGTCGTCGTGCCATCCTTCTTGACGAACATTTCGCGGCCTGTGGCAGGATCAATGCCTAACGACTTCACCGCCCAGATGACGCTCATCGACTGCCCTTCCTCGTAGCGGATGATGGGCGAGGTGGTGTTCTCGGCGTCCTGTTCGCGGTTGAAGGTCGAGAGGGCGTCGCTGATTTTCGTCACCTTGTTGACGTTGTGCGCGATGCTACCTGTGAGGCTCATGTACGACTGTCCGCTTTGGTAGAAGCGCCAGTTGGCGGTGGCCTCAATGCCTCGGTTCTGCACGTTGCCGAGGTTTTCCATGTAGGAGGTGAAGCCCGTCGACGTAGGGATAGACATGGCGATGAGGGCGTCGCGCGTGCGGCTGTCGTAGTAGTCGAAGCGCAGGTTCAAGCGTTTCCACAGCCCGAGGTCGAGTCCCACGGTGAAGTCGCCCGTCTGTTGCCATTTCAAGTTCGGGTTAGGCATTCCCATGAGGTAGGCGCCCGAGATATTGTCGTAGATGATATTGTCGTAGAACTTGTAGGTGGCTTTGGCCTGATAGGGCGAGAAGTTCTGGTTGCCGGTGAGGCCGTAGGTGACGCGGAACTTGCAGAGGTTCAGCCACGTGGCATCGCGCATGAAGTGTTCCTTGTGAAGGTTCCATCCCGCACCCGCACTCCAGAACGTACCCCAGCGGTTGTCTGAGCCGAACACCGACGAGCCGTTGAAGCGAAGGCTCACGTCGAAGAGGTAGCGCTCGTCGTAGCTGTAGTTGGCGGCGCCAGTGATGCCGAGCGAACGTGTGCGGCTCTCGGCGCCAGAGGGCTTGCCGCCCTCGGCATATTGCTTGGCGAAGGTGATGTAGTCGACGTGGTTGTTGAGGAATCCCCAAGCCGTCATGCCCTCGCTGTTGCTGCTGGTCGACTGCATCGAGTAGGCGGCGTTGGCCAGCAATAGGTGCTTGTCCCACGTGTGGGAGTAGTTGCCCGTGAGGTCCACGCTGAGGCTGTTGGTCTCGCCGTTGGTGATGGCGTAGCTGCCGCGCTGGAAGTAGCGGTCGCCTGTCCAGTCGTTGAAACGTGTGTGGTCGCCCGGATAGAAATCTTCGCGTTTGTTGTTCTGGTGGGTATAGCCCAGGCGAGCCGTGAAGCGCAGGTCGTCGATGGGGCGGTATTCGAGGTAGAAGTTCTCGACCACCTCGGTGTACTTCGAGAAGTTCTTGGTGCCGAGCGTGGCGTTGTAAAGCGGGTTGTAGTAGGTCGTGGTGCTGCCGTTGGCGCCAGGCGAAGTGTAGGTGCCCAAGACTTTCTGCACGTTGCCGAAGGCATCCGTCGAGGTAAAATAAGGATTCACGGTGACGTAATCGGAGAAGCTCCCGTAGGGGCTGTCGTCGGCGTTGTTGCCAGTGACCGAGAGCGAGTTGCGGAACATCCATTGCTTGTAGCGGTAGCTCAGGTTGATGTTGCCTTGCAGCGTCTTGCGCCCCGACTCCTTCATCACGCCGGCCACATTGTTGTACATCAGGTTGGCGGCATAGCGCATCTCCTCGGTGCCTCCTTCGACGTAAGCCGTGTGCTTGTTGCCCACGCCCGACCGCAAGGGTTGCGACAGCCAGTAGGTGTCGACGCCGCGAGCAATGTTGGCCGCGATGGCATTGTATTGCTCGTCGAGCAGAGCCTGATAGTAGGGTGAGGCGGAAGTGTAGCGCCCTGCGTTCTGCTCTACGCGCAGTTTTTCCTCGGCGTTGCAGAGGTCGTAGGTCGTAAGGTCGGGCAGTTCCATGTTGACATCGCCGGTGTAGGTGATGCGCAGGCGGCCTGCCTCGGGCAGGATGGTCTCTACGACGATGACGCCGTTGCTGGCCTTGGAGCCGTAGATGGCCTTGGCTGCGCCGTCCTTGAGGATGGTGACGCTCTTGATACGGTTCATGTCGAGGTCGAAGATCTGCTGCTGAGTGGCCTCGAAACCGTCGAGGATGAAGAGCGGCGCGTTGGGGTTGCCGCTGTATTCGCCCTGGAGTCCGCCGAACGAAGCCTTGCCGCGGATGGTGATGTCGGACATATAGTTGGGGTTGGAGCCGTTGATGTTGTTCATGTCGACAATGAACGACGGGTCAAGCGACTGGATGATCTTCAGCACGTTGGAGTTGCCTACGAGCTTCAGGTCCTCCTGCGAGTAGCTGACGGCCGAGCCGGTGAAGGTCGACGATTTATAGTCGAACAGACCCGTGACAACCACTTCTTCCATGTCGCCGCTCTCTTGCAGCACGATGATTTCCTTCGTGTAGTTGCGCTTGCCGTCGTACTTCTTCGATGTCGGTTTCATGCCGGCGTAGGAGAAGTCCAGCGTCACCGCCTGTCCGCGCGGCACACCGATGACGAAGTTGCCGTCGGCATCGGCCACGGCTCCAGCCTTTGTCTCACGGACGCGCACGCTGGCCATGGGGAGCGTCTCGCCGTGGCTGTCCTTGACCGTTCCCTGCACAATCAGTTCGCCGGCAGGCAGCTGGCCCTGTGGCCGCTGTGGTGTCACCTGTTGCATGGGCACTGCTCGCTGCTCCTTGCTCTTGTCGTCCTGTGCAAAGGACGTCGTGGCGCTGAAGAGCACAGCTGCAACGAAAACAGCATAGCACTGAAAACGCCGCCACGGGAACATAGTGGAGCCTGATATCTTAATTTCTTTGGAGATTTTCATTCAGTCATTTTTTACGATTCACGAGTCAAAAATACACATTAATTTAATTTATTAGCAAAAAATGCCATGTTTTTGACCAAGAACCCACTACTTTTCTATACTTGAATCAATTGTTACTGCAAAATTACTGATTCAGGGGCGTGAAAAAATGCGCCTAAGAGAATAGCCCGATGCGCCTAAGAGAATTGCCCGATGCACTTAAGAGAATAGCCCGATGCACCTAAGAGAATTGCCCGATGCACCTAACCACATTTTTTCGTTTCCTTGGCGCAATAGAAAATTTATGCCGATGAAAATAGCTTTTTAGCTTGTGGTATAATATTTATATGCTAACTTTGTCGGCAGAAAACAGCAAAAAATGATTTTTCTATGAAACGACTTTTCTCTGGCCTCCTTGTGGCCATGTTGGCCGTAGCGGTAGGCGCAACGGAATTTCCTGGCAAACAAATCTTTATTCCAAGGGAACTGCGCAGCAACAATTTCGAGAGCGACACAGCCCAGTGGAGCTATTCGCGTATGAGGCTCACCCCTAACTTTGCCATCTTCTGGCAGCGTGGTTTCGGTGCTGACCTCAGCAATCCACCCCAGCTCGATGGCCATCCTATGCGCGTAGACCTCGACAATCTGGCCGAGCGGCTGGAGTCGTTCTATGCTTTCTTCCGCGACTCGCTGAAATTCATTCATGCGGGTTCCAATGCCGACCGCTATCGTATGATGGTCATGCTCAACTATTCGCTCGACGGCACTGCCTACGGCGGCGACTACGACGAGGTGATCGGAGCCTTCTGGGTAGCGCCAAACCGCATTCAGGACCGCCGCCTCAACTGCGTCGCCCACGAGCTTGGGCACAGCTTCCAGATGCAAGTCCATTGCGACCGCCGTGCCCGTGCGGGACTCCTCCCTGACACTGAGCGCCAGGCCTCGGATGCCCAATCGCAGTTTATCGATACGCAGGACGACCAACACGAGGACGTCCCCCGCTGGTTCGGCGGCGGCTTCTTCGAGATGACCTCGCAATGGATGCTCTGGCACGTCAATCCCGATTGGATCAAGGACGAGCTTTTCCATTGGCAAGCCTATCAGCGTCAGCCGCATAAGGCGCTCTTCTCGTGGGAAAACGTCTACCATACGCCCTACGTACTTGAGTGGTGGAGCCAGCAACGCGGTCTCGACATCATGGCGCGCATCTATGAGACGGCTGAGAACCCCGAAGACCCTGCCGACGCTTACATGCGCCTGACGGGACTGAACGTAGGGCAGTTCAACGATGAGCTCTTCGAAGCCCACCGCCACACCGTCTTCCTCGACTTCCATCACGCCTATGCCAACACGCGTCCCTTTGCAGGCAACTGGCCGCAACTTGCTGAGTCCGGAGCCCCCGAGGCTGGCGGTTTCGATGCCCGCCGAATGCCAACTCCTGTCCGTGGCGAGCGCATCGACGTCGATTTCGCCGGTCGTCAGACGCTCCCGACCGATGGCTGGCGCTATGGCTTTGTGGCGCAAATGACGGATGGCACTTGTGTCTACTCGCCTATGCAGAAAGCGGTTAAGGGACGAGCTTCATTTACAGCTCCACGCGACCGCGACGTGCGCGAACTCTATTTCATTGTCATGGGTGCCCCGACGAAGCGGCATGAAGAGGGCGCACAAGGTGGACCTCGGCGCGGACGACGCGGTGAACAGCAGCCAGACAATCTGCCGCGTACCATCAACGACACCTTCCCCTACGAGATGACCGTTACGGCCTCCGAGCATTTCACCTCGCCCAACGGACGCCTCACGGCTGAGGTCTCGCTCAACGGAACACAACCTGGCGTGCGACTGCAGCTCGACGGACGCCAGCTCTGCTTTGCCGGAGGGGCGCTCTCGACCAACGCCAAGACCGGAACCGACCGCCTGCGCCTGCTCAGCACCGAGACGCGCCACGAACACATCGACGCCTTCGCCTATCGTCAGCGCGAGATAGACG
Source organism: Prevotellaceae bacterium UBA4372 (assembly GCA_002391275.1). Classification (GTDB taxonomy): domain Bacteria; phylum Bacteroidota; class Bacteroidia; order Bacteroidales; family Bacteroidaceae; genus Physcousia. The sequence goes on from DGSC01000016.1 coordinate 11,452, forward strand.
TCACCTACAACGTTCGTACCTATCGCCTCAACGACTGCTTCAACATCGAATACCGCCTCTACGACGAAGGCTTTGCCTATCGCTTCATTCAGACTGCCAAGCGGCCGCTGACGATAAGCGGCGAGAACTTCGGTATAACCCCTGAAGGCGATCCCACGACTTATCTCGCCTACACTACCAATGCCAATAAGCCGGAAGCCATGGCGTTCCAGAACATCTACACGGTCGACACCCTCTCGCAACTGTCCCGCCAATGGGCCTTCCTGCCCATCACCCTCGACCTGAAAGAGGCCAAGGTCACCGTCACCGAGGCTGACCTCGAAGCCTATCCTGGTATGTTCCTGCAACCCGAAGGCAACAGCCTCCAAGGCAAGTTTGCCCACTATCCCCGCCGCATGGAGTACTATCGCTATCGTGGAATGTCGCATGTTGCTGAGACGGAGGATTTCATCGCCAAGACCAGCGGCCGACGCACCTTCCCCTGGCGCGTCTTCGCCGTCACGACCGACGACCGTCAGATGCCCGTCAACAACCTCGTCTACGCACTTGCGTCGCCCAACCGCATTGGCGACACCTCATGGATTCACGGCGGCAAGAGCGCATGGGACTGGTGGAACGACTGGGAATTGCGAGGTGTGTCGTTCAAGGCAGGCATCAATCAGGATACGTACAAATATTACATCGACTTCGCACACCGCTTTGGGCTTCAGTATGTTATCCTCGATGAAGGCTGGTACGACTCGGCGAAGGGCGACATCATGAATGCCATCCCCGGCATCGACGTGCAGGAACTGGTCAACTACGGACGTGAAAAAGGCGTGGATGTTATCTTATGGACGGTGTTCAACGTCCTTGACGAGCATCTCGAAGAGGCGTGCAGGAAATATGCAGGGATGGGCGTCAAGGGCTTCAAGGTCGACTTCCTCGACCGCGACGACCAGACCGCAGTGGAGATGGCCTATCGCATCGCTGAAGCCTGCGCCCGCCACCACCTCGTGCTCGACTATCACGGTTTCTACAAACCTACAGGTCTGAACCGGACGTTCCCCAACGTCATCAACTTCGAAAGCGTGTTTGGCATGGAGGAAGTGAAATGGAACGCCGACAAGAAGGACATGCCGCAGTACGACGTCACCTTCCCCTTCATACGCGGCATGGCTGGACCTGTCGACTATACGCCCGGCGCCATGCGCAACGCGCAATTGAAGGATTTCAAAGATATCTATTCCCATCCGATGTCGATGGGCACGCGATGCCATCAGTTGGCCACTTATGTGGTTCACGATTCGCCCCTCACTATGCTGGCTGACGCCGCTACGCGCTACGAAGCTGAGCCAGATTACACCCGCTTCCTCGCCTCAATACCCAATGACGTCGACGAGACGCGCGTGCTGCTCGGCAAGCTCGGCGAGTACATCGTAGTAGCCCGTCACGCCGGCAACTCATGGTGGATAGGCGGACAGACCAACTGGCAGGCACGCAAGCTGCAACTTCCCGACCTCTTTGAAGCCCTCGGGCTCGACCGCAACAGCGAGCAACGAGCTGTCCTCTACGCCGACGGACCTAATGCCGGAAACTTTGCCGAGGACTATTCCGTCAAAGAGTTCCTGCTTGACAGCCGCAAGCCGGTTGCCGTCGAGATGGCTCAGGGCGGAGGCTTCGTGCTGAGAATTAGTTCCAAATAGTAGTCCAATACAAAAAAAAGTCCTAAGCATCCGTCTGGATTCTTAGGGCTTTTTTTTCGTGAAAAATATTGTTCTTAAAAATTTGCGCCTTGATATATAATTGCTAACTTTGCCCCGAAATAAATCTTTTTGCAAAACTAACAATTATCATTACCAAAGAAATATGGAAAAAATCAAAGGTCTTATCGACGCCCCGTTCACTCCGATGTATGCCAACGGCGACATCAATCTGTCCATCATCCCTGAATATGCTGCTCTTTTGCATCGCAACGGCCTGAAGGGAGTCTTCATCAACGGTTCCAGTGGCGAGGGCTATATGCTCACCGAGGACGAGCGCAAGCAGATTGCCGAGGCTTGGATGGCTGCCACCAAGGATTTCGAGGACTTCAAGGTCATCGTACATGTGGGCAGCACCTGTGTCCGTAGTTCAAAGAACCTTGCCGAGCATGTTCAGGCAATCGGTGCCTTCGGCATCGGAGCCATGGCTCCTCCCTTCCCCAAGGTCGGTCGTATCGAAGAGCTCGTCAAGTACTGCGAGGAGATAGCCTGTGGCGCTCCCGACCTGCCCTTCTACTTCTACCATATCCCTGCCTTCAACGGCGCCTTCCTCTCGATGTACGACTTCCTGCAGGCCGTCGATGGTCGCATCCCCAACTTTGCCGGCATCAAGTACACCTTCGAGAGCCTTTATGAGTACAACCGCTGCCGCCGCTACAAGGACGGCAAGTTCGATATGCTCCACGGCCAGGACGAGACCATCCTGCCCTGTCTGGCTATGGGCGGTGCTCAAGGTGGCATCGGTGGCACGACCAACTATAATGGCCGTTGCCTCGTAGGTATTCAGGAGGCATGGGCTGCCGGCGACATCGAGAAGGCACGTGCCCTGCAGAACTACGCTCAGGACGTCATCGACGTCATCTGCCACTTCCGCGGCAACATCGTCGGCGGCAAGCGCATCATGAAGCTTATCGGCCTCGACCTCGGCCCCAACCGCACACCGTTCCAGAACGTCACCGACGAGGAGGAAGTGCAGCTGCGCAAGGAACTCGAAGCCATCGACTTCTTTAATCATTGCAATAAGTAGAAGACTCTCCCCCCGCCCTCCCTGTAAGGGAGGGTGTGGTTTCTTTTCAAGAATAGTAAACTCATAAATGACAATGGAAGCTATTAATAAATTCCTTTTACTGTTTACCATACTCACTGCGCAGGTATTTGCTCCCTCCCTAACAGGGAGGGCGGGGGGAGAGTCTTCCCTTTCCGCACAAAATGCTGCCTCATGCCCTAAGATAGAAGGTCAGGGGGAAGGGGCTCCGTCCACTCACCGCTTTAATACAGTCTCTTTCACAACCGCTCCGGCACTCTCTGCTTTCGGCGGACAGGGTGTCAGCGGAGCATTCGCTGGCACAACTGGCGAATATGTACTTGTGGCTGGTGGTTGCAACTTTCCCGACACGCCAGCGGCTGATGGCGGTCAGAAAGTCTTCTACACTGATGTTTACGCCATCCCGCTATCATGCCTTGGGGCCACAGATAATCCACGCTCAGGGGACTGGCAACGTGTAGGTTTTCTGCCTTGTGCTCTTGCCTATGGCGCCAGCGTCACCACTCCCGAAGGTATTGTCTGTTTGGGCGGTACTGCCGACGGACAGAAAAGTGAGGACTTTGCCACGTTGCTCTCATTAGGGAAAGACGGAGCACTACAGGCTCAGGACATCCCCCTGCTGCCCGTTGCCCTCGACAACTTCGCAGCGGCCTATGGCGACGGTTATATTTACGTGGCTGGAGGTCAGCACAACGGTATTCCCAATCGCAAGGCCTTCCGCTTGAAGTGGCCCCTCGGTGCTGCTTGGGAAGAGCTGCCCGACATGCCCGGTCCTGTCCGTGTTCAACCTGCTGCAGCTGTGCAGAAAGGTGCCATCGGCTCCAACTTCTATCTCCTCGGTGGCTACGATCCTCGCTACGGCAAGGCTGTCGCCAACGGTGTCTACTACGATCCAAGGAAGAAGGAGTGGTTTGCAACATCTTTGATGCAGGCTAACCAAAAGACCCCTTCCCCGCTTCCCCTCAAGAGGGAGGGTGGTCACCTTTCAAGCATTGATGGCAATGAGCAAAACATTCCACTCTCCCCCTTTGAGGGGGAGCGGGGTGGGGGTCTGGAGCCTTTAGAGGGGCTTGCCCTCGTTGGCGCCTCGGCCATCCCCTCCGGCGCAGCCCACATCCTCTGCTTTGGTGGTGTCAACAAAGATATCTTCGAAGCAGCTCTTGAGCGTAATATGCTGATTGCCGACACGGCAACCACGGCCGACCGCCTTGCAGCCCTGCGTGAGGAAGCTCATGCTTATATGACCCAAGAGCCGGCTTGGTATCAGTTCCGCCGCTCGATCCTCGTCTATCACACCGTCACCGACTCGTGGGCCGAAGTCTTTGATTCGCCCCTCATCGCCCGTGCCGGTGCTGCCGTATTGGCCGTTCCGTCTGAGACGGGTGCCCTCTCTGCCCTCGTCATCGGCGGCGAGGAGAAACCCGGCGTGCGCTCGTCCGACGTCACACGTGTCGACATCGGTTACACGGCCCATTTCGGATGGCTCAACTGGACCGTCCTTATCCTCTACCTCCTTGGCATGGTCTATCTCGGCTACTACTTCATGCGCCGTGCCTCCAACTCCACCGAGGACTTCTTCAAAGGCGGCGGTCGCATCCCCTGGTGGGCAGCCGGCATCAGCATCTTCGCCACGATGCTTTCGGCCATCACCTACATGAGCATCCCTGCCAAAGCTTATGCCACCGACTGGACCTACTATCCGATGCAGATCTGCATCCTCTTGATCTCGTTCCCCGTCATCAAGTACTACCTGCCTTTCTTCCGCCGCCTGAATGTCACCACGGCCTACGAGTACCTTGAACGCCGTTTCAACAGCGCCACGCGCCTGATGGCCAGCATCCTGTTCATCGTCTTCATGGTGGCTCGAACGGCCCTCGTGCTCTTCCTGCCGTCGCTGGCCATGACCGCTGTCACGGGTATTAATATATATATATGTATAGCGCTGATGGCCCTCATCACCATCCTCTACTGCACGATGGGTGGTGTCGAAGCCGTCGTGTGGGGCGATGTCATCCAGGGCATCATCCTCGTCGGCGGTGCCATCCTTGCTGCCGTATATCTTATCGTGAATACGGGTGACAACGGTGCTTCGGACTTCTGGCAGATAGCCACCGACAACGACAAGTTCCGCCTCTTCCTCTTCGACCCCGATCATCCGTTCGACTTCGTCAACGCCACGTGGTGGGTGGTCATCCTCGGTGGCCTTGCCAACAACCTCATCTCCTACACCAGCGACCAGACCGTCATCCAGCGCTACCTGACGACCTCCGATGAGAAGAGCGCAGCGCGCGGCATCCTCACCAACGGTCTGATGTCCGTCGTGGTGACCATCGCTTTCTTCACCATCGGCACAGGCCTTTACACCTTCTTCAAGACGCATCCTGCCGAGCTCGACATCACCATGGCCAAGGGCGATGCCATCTTCCCCTTCTTCATGATGAGTCAGTTGCCCGCCGGTCTCGCCGGCCTCCTCATTGCTGCCGTCTTTGCTGCCACTATGAGCACCATCGCCAGCAATATCAACTCCATCTCCACGGCTTTCACGGTGGATTTGTGGGGAAAAGCCCACCCCCAACCCCTCCCCAAGGGAGGGGAGTCCCAAGAGGGTGCCGGCATAGCTTCCAGCGGGAATGAGTCCCCCTCCCTTGAGGAGGGGGTGAGCCAGGCCTCCACAGTCCGTGTCGCCCGAATCGCAGGTATCTGTGCCGGTCTCCTTGGCATGGCCATCGCCTGGCTCATGGCCACGGTCGACATCCAGTCGCTGCTCGACTACTTCAACACCATCCTCGGTCTGCTGAGCGGTGCCATCGGTGGCTTGTTCCTCATGGGCATCTTCTTCCCGCGCATCGGTTCCCCGGCTGCCATCATAGGTTTCCTCTGCGGCACGGCTACGGTGCTCTACATGAATTTCTACACCAATGCCAACTTCCTCCTCTTCGGCTTCGTCTCGATGCTTGTCAGCGTCCTCGTCGCCCTCATTCTGAGTATCTTCATGCCTCAGACCAAGGAGCAGCCGGGCCTCACGTGGAAGACATTAAATAAATAGAGAACTTTTCTTACACGAATGTCCATGAATAGAAACATATAATGGTCATGAATAATTCATGGATATGAAATGTAACCATTCATGGTCATTCGTGTGAAAATTATAAGCTTCAGATTAAAAGTGCATTAGTACATGACAAATCCTAGTAAATACCAGGAAGTTGTTTATCGGATTATTGGTGCCGCCATGGCAGTTCATGATGAATTGAACTGGGGCTTAGCAGAAGCATTCTATACAGAGGCTCTTCACTTAGAACTATTAGAGCGTGGTATAGATAATCAGATGGAAAAACAAATTCCATGTTACTACAAAGGGAAGCGAATGGAAAAATACTATCAGCCAGATATAATGGTCGGTGATGTACTGATAGAGCTTAAGTCTGTATCAGAACTCATTTCCGCTCATCGGGCTCAACTCTTCAATTACATGCGTCTCACTAGAACACCCATTGGTCTGCTCATCAACTTCGGTCAGCCATTATTGCAGGGAGAACGTTATTGGTTGAAAGAAGAAACGAATGAATGTATTTTGCTTGACCGTAATATGAATCCTGTCTATGATAATCCCAATAGTGATTATTACGCTTTAGGTGAAAAGCCATAACCTATAATATTATTTATGACCATTACATGTTTCTATTCATGGTCATTCGTGTGAAAATTAAATAGTTTAATGTTAATATAGCTTATATGATTGATTTCAAACAATTGGCGGAGCAGTATCGCTCTGAACTCCTCGACCGCGTCGTTCCCTTCTGGCTCAATAAATCCCAGGACACGGAATTCGGCGGCTATTTCACCTGCCTCGATCGCGACGGCAGCGTTTACGACACCGACAAGTTCATCTGGCTGCAAGGCCGCGAGGTTTGGATGTTCTCCAAGCTCTACAACACCGTGGAGCCTCGTCAGGAATGGCTCGACGCCGCCATTCAAGGCGCTGAGTTCCTGAAGAAGTACGGCCACGATGGCAACCTCAACTGGTACTTCGCCCTCGACCGCGAAGGCCACCCCCTCGTGGAGCCCTACAACATCTTCTCCTACACCTTCGCCACCATCGCTTTCGGCCAGCTGAGTATTGCCTTGCAAAAAGCTGCAGCCCACCCCCAGCCCCTCCCCAAGGGAGGGGAGAACCAACAGGGCGACAAAATTGTTTCAGGTGGAAACGAGTCCCCCTCCCTTGGGGAGGGGGTAGGGGTGGGCTCCTATGAGGCTCTTGCCTCCGAATACGCATCCATCGCCAAGCGCACCTTCGACATCGTCCTCTCCAAGACCGATAATCCCAAAGGCCGTTGGAACAAGGCCGCTGCCGGCGCCCGCTCCCTCAAGACCTTCGACCTGCCCATGATTCTCTGTAATGTTGTCTTGGAAATAGAGCCGCTGCTGGAGGCCCACCCCCAGAAAGCCCACCCCCAACCCCTCCCCAAGGGAGGGGAGAACCAAGAGGGTGTCGGCATAGCTTCCAGCGGAAATGAATCCCCCTCCCTTGGGGAGGGGTTAGGGGTGGGCTTTTCAGGGGTGGGCTCCTACATCGACTCCTGCCTCCACGAAGTCATGGACGTCTTCTATCGCCCCGAGCTCGGCCTCATCGTCGAAGCCTTAGGTAAAGATGGCAATCTCGTTGATTGCTTCGACGGCCGCAAGCTCAACCCCGGTCATGCCATCGAGGCGATGTGGTTTGTCATGGACCTCGGCAAGCGCCTCCAGCGTCCCGAACTCATACAGAAGGCTGTGGACATCTGCCTTGCAGAGGTCGAATACGGCTGGGACAAGGAGTTTGGCGGCATCTTCTATTTCATGGACCGCCTCGGCAAGCCCCGCCACGAGCTCGAGTTCGACCAGAAACTGTGGTGGGTACACCTCGAGACGCTCATCTCGCTCATCAAGGGCTATCAGCTCACCGGCGACGAGCGTTGTCTCAAGTGGTTTGAGCGCGTCCACGAATACACCTGGAACCACTTCCGCGACCCCGAATATCCCGAATGGTACGGCTATCTCAACCGTCAGGGCGAGGTGCTGCTGCCTCTGAAGGGCGGTAAGTGGAAAGGTTGCTTCCACGTTCCCCGCGGCCTGATGAACGTCTGGCGCATCCTTGAAGACCTCGCCTCAAAGAATTAATCCTTTTACATATGTGCCCGCTGGAATGACCGGCGGGCTCTCTTTCTATAATATGATTAGCAAGACATATTATCGATATATTTGGCTGTTAAACTTGTTGCTTGATAGCGACCCTCTCACATTTGACGAGATCTGTATGATGTGGGAAATGAATCCGGCGTTCGATGGTCCTTTACCCATCCGTACGTTCCACGAGCATCGGAAGGGCATCAAAGAGATGTTTGGCGTGGACATCGAATGCGACCGTTCGAAGGGTAATGTCTATTACGTCAAGAATCCGGAGGTCTTGGAGAAGAAGAAACAGGAGAAGTGGTTGTTGCGTAATTATAGCATTCCGCAGGACTTTGTGACCTTCAACTCGATGAAGGACAGGATCCTGCTTGAAGAGATACCGATCGGCACCGCATACCTGGATTCTATCATTGACGCAATGAAATGTAATATGGAATTGCTGATAGAATACCAACGATATGAATACGGGCAGGACACTCATCGACAAACGATTCACATGCAACCATACGCCCTGAAGGTCTATAACCGTCGTTGGTATCTGTTGGGCTATCTGAAGGAACAAGATGCCTTGCGCATCATCTCGTTAGACCGCATTCTAAGCTTGCAAGTGCTAAAGACCTTCTTTGAACTGCCTTCAAACTTCAATGCAAGGAAATACTTCGCTGACGTGGTAGGCATCTTCGTGAACGAAGATCTTCCTGTGACCAAAGTGAAGATTCGCGCCTATGGAGTGCAGGTAGAGTACCTTCGCTCAACACCGTTGCACAGGAGTCAATCCGAAGGGCGCTCCAAGCATGGCAAGTTCGCAGAGTTCACGTATAGATTATGTGTTACGCCTGAGTTGGTGAGTCAGTTGCTGGCAATGGGAGATAAGGTGGAAGTGCTGGAACCAGAGACATTGAGGGAAGAGATAAAAGAACTATTACAAACAACATTAAATAGATTTTATTATGATTAAGAATGAGTTGCCTAAGGATTTGGCAACCGCACTGGATTGTGCTATCAGAGATTCTAATGGAAGTATGGCCAGAGGATACAAAATGAAAAATGGAAAAGATGACCAATACAATAATTATATGTCCAATGAAGAATGGGATGATTATCTTGCAAAAATGGATCAAGCTCATAAAAGGCAATATGGAATGGGTGCTGGTGGAGAACTTAAAGCGGGAAAATATCCTCCAAAGATGGCATCATTTGGTTCTTCTAGCAGACTTATTTATGAATTATCAAAGGACTTTGATGGCTTTATTTTTGAAGAAAGATTGGATACACGCGTTGGTGGAGTAGCCAATTTGGATGGTTTCCTTCGTAAAGGAAGTAAGTATATCTATGTTGAGGCTAAAAGACGCGAAATATATTCCCCATCACATGAACGTCAAGATATAAAAAGTGTATATGAACCCGTATATGAATGGATTAAAGGCAACAGTTCACAATTTGATTTCACATCAGAAAGGGGTAACGTTGAGAATGGGGAAGAAACGAAAAAGATAACATTTAAAATCAACGAGAAACCAATTAAATACTTTGATTTGAAACAATTGATATGCCATTACCTTGGTATTACTTATGATATAGCTAAGCATTCGACGCATAATGTAACAATTAAATTCTTATATCTGCTTTATAATCCTAATAAGGTGGAAGAGAAAATAGATAAGCATTATCGGAAAAAAGTTATGGATAGATATAAAGAGGTTAAGTCTTTTATCAATGCGAACCGTGAAATATTAGAGTCCATTTTCAAGGTCGTACTTCAATATCAAATAGAAATGCATAATTTGGAAAAGCCCCAAATAGATAACTTTGAGTTTAAATTGGTTGACCAAAACAATTATCAATCAGAGCTGACTGATTTTTAATAGTTCAGATTGTTCCAAAATTCCACTTCCCTTCTGCGGCGTTTTTGCACATTAAACAGCAAAAACGCCGTTTTTGTGTCTTTACATTCGTATATATATAATAGGGGCTGCTATGTAAAGATGTGCCCAATGATGTTTTATTAAAGAATAAGCTTATGGCATTACATGTTATTCGCGACAACGAAGGTCGCATGGAAAAGATACTTGACGATAAGGAGTATGATAGTTATCAAAAGAGAAAGGGATGCTTTCAGTTCCTGTTAGCTGCTGCTCTTATAGGCTTGGCGGTTTATGGTAGCACCATGCAAGAGCCTGAAGACTCCTCAGATGCACAGACGGAGACGCCCACCGTAGAGACTGAAGAAAACGTTGAAATGAAAGAGGAGGAAGTGTCATCCGAGGAAGAGGACTTAGAAGATGTAAAAACAGAATCCGGAGACACCTCTTCTGTCATTGACGAAGATGAATTGGTACAGCGGTTCAAGGAGAATCAGTAAGAATAAAAGAATAGATTTATAAACACTTAGCAGTTCGTCCGACACGTAGATAGGGCTATGTCACATGAGAATTACAGAGAAACACGTAAACGAGTCGCATCTCGAAGAGGTTTATCAACTCATTCAGAAAGGCAAATCAATTTTTGGTATTGACATGGAAGATGTGAAGAGTGTACTTGTTGGAAAAGAAGGCATTCTTTACGAAGCTTATAAAGATAAGGGCATAGAGAATGGCGCCTTTATGGAAGAATTCTTTGATACGGTGAAAAAGATGGAAATGGTTCAAAACTGCACAGGAATACTATTTAACATAACCATGCCGGATGATGATCCATTGGTGATGGATGATATAGACATTTTCTTTTGCTTCCTCAAATTATTTGAAGAAAAGAATATGATGATTCAATGGGGCATGAGAGTTAGTGAAGCTGAAACTCAGACGTCTATATTAATGATCTGCACTAAAGACAGACTGTAAAAGTGCGGAGCCTGTATTGGGCCTTCTTACACCCAATTTCCACAAATTACATATCCTTTCTGCGGCGTTTTTGCACATCAAGCAGCAAAAACGCCGTTTTTGTATCTATCTATTCGTATATATATAATGGAGGGCTATTCCTCTTAACGAATAAAAGCAGTAATGATGAAAGATCAGAAAACACTAACCGTGACAGACATCTTGGGCGACGCTGTCAACTCGCCGTTGCTCTGCAATGAAGAAGAAATCCGTATGGCGAAGAAGGTAAGAGAGGGTGATGAGGCTGCAATCGAGGAGTTCAAACGATGCAATGCGCGCTTCGTGGCGGCAGTCGCCAAGCGGTACACCGACCGAGGCATGACCATCGACGAGCTGATGGAGGCGGGCTACGACGGACTCATAGAGGCTGCATGTAAGTACAACGTGAAAGAGGGATTCAAGTTTATCAGCTATGCCGTTTGGTGGATTCGACAAAACATTCTACAAGTCCTATTTGCACCAGCTTCGAACTAAAAAGAATCAAATAGATAACCAATCTCAATACTTACATCTTATGATTACAACAAGACTTACAACCAAGAAATCCGAATTCCGTGAGATGCTCAGCAAGCTCAACGCCCAGCAAAAGCGTCTCTTTAGTCCTGATGAGGTGGATTACCTCACAAACTGCGATAGCTTTGAGTATCTGGAGTTCAAGCAGGAAGATGAGGATGACGATGAATTCCTCAAGCAGTTTTCCACCTGGCTGCACGAGCGCCCCAAGCATCAGGGACACGTGGATTACTATGTCCTGTTCTATCTCTGTATGGGCGAGACACTGACCCGAGATCAATTCGAGTACATGGAGCGGAACGTCGCCGAATGCTTCGACACTAGCCACGGCTGGATCTACGAGATCAACAACCGTATTCGCTTCAAGATGCGTGTCCGTCTGATATGCAGTTACAAGAGCAAGATGCGTCGTCTGACAAGAAAGGATTCGAGAGTAGGAGCTGAGATTGAAGAAAACAAATGATTGGATTAACCGTAACGTCATGAAAGAGACCACAACGAAGATTTTGAAGAGACTTGTCGCCGAAGGCATGGAAATGCGCTACGGCGACAAGCCTGACAGAAAAGTAAAACTGAGAATACTATGGGAACTGAAGCATATCATAGATGCTGGCTTCGAGGGCCACTATATCATGGCCTTTAAGTTATTCAGGCATTATGCCGAGTCTGAAAAGATTAGCTATTGGGGGCGCGGCGCGCTGTGTTCCTCTATTGTATGCTACTGCTTGGGCCTCTCTGAGGTTGATCCTCTGCGCTTTGGCCTTCACTCGGCTCGTTTCGTAAACGATGAGCTGCCCAAGTTTCAGTTCGACATCAATGCATCACGCTACGAAGAGTTCATGCAAAAGGCACAGAATTTGCTTGCAGCTAAAGCAAAGGACTACGACATGGAAGTCGTGCGACTATCCCTGGATGTCACACCGATGGCATATCTGAACAGGAAACGTGAAGCGCCAGAGCCTGAGGACCTCGATGATGAGATAACGCGAGAGGCCCTTATTCGACCTGACACGATGGACTTGTATGATGCTTACATGCGTCGCAAAAGTGACGGGCTTTGGACAAGACATGGCAGGCGTCTCGATGAAATACTGTCTCCTACCTGCGGATTCTTGGTATATCAAGAGCAAATGCTTGACATCCTCCGTCAGTTCTTTCACGTGAGCGGCATCAAGGCCAACCAAATCCGTCTGAACATTCAACGAGGAGACACAGAGCAAGTCGAAGCTTACAAGCAGGAACTCTTTGCTCACCTCGAAGACCTCACAGAGAAAAAGGCCGAGTGGCTCTGGCAACTCCTCACCAGCAATCCGCATGCCTTCTTGAAAGCTCATACGGTCAGTCGAGTGCTGGCAAAGTGTCATTTTGAATATTAATCATTAAGCAATAGACACTATGACCATTACCATTCATCGCGGCCTTGACCAGATAGGCGGCTGCATAACTGAGATAAGTACAGCAACGTCCCGCATCTTTGTGGATATGGGGCAGAATCTACCAGGCAATGGTGAGAAAACCACACCAGCGCAGGACAAGGAGATGGTGGAAGGGCTGTTCAAGAACAACCCCAAAGCACATGAAGCCGTCATCTATACTCATGCACATGAAGATCATATAGGACTCTTTGATTATGTGCCGAAGGGCGTTCCTCAGATGATAGGAGAAGGTGCCAAGGATGTCTTGCTGGAAAAATACAGGTTGCTGTGCAAAGCTGATGAGGCAGCAGGAAATGACCCTGCTACAAATCTTCGGAAACGAGCAAAGCTAAAACGTTTTAAGACGTGGCCTCGAAGCCGTGATCCCAAACCATTCAGCGTTGGCGATATACAGATTACGCCCTTCTTCAACTGCCATTCCATCTATGACTCCTATATGTTTCTGATTGAGGCCGACGGCAAGCGCGTCTGGCATATGGGCGACTATCGTCAGCACGGCTGGATGGGTGGCAAGTTGCTGCAACTGCTGAGATGGAGAGCCACGAATATCGACACCTTAATTACGGAAGGTACAATGCTTGGGCGTGAAGAGGAATGTATCACAGAAAAAGAGGTATCTGAAAAGATGGCCCACGTGATGCGTTCCTTTAAATATGTCTTCGTATTGACCTCTGCCACTGACATTGAGCGTCTGGCCAGCATCAACATGGCAGCAAGGCAAGTGAACAGGCCTATCTATGTCAGCTCAGGACTTTTAAATGCAGCAATGAAAATCTTTACTCGTCGTGAAGCGAAGACACTTGGCGACCTGTTCTATTTCAGGCCTCGTTACTATGACGCATTTAAACATTTGGAATCTATGAAACAACAAGGCTTCGTGATGATCACCAACGTTGGCAAGTTAGCGGACATGGACTATCTTCGCCGTGAGTTGTCGGAGGCTGAGACTTTACTCATCTATTCCTCATGGGACGGGTACTACAAAGACCCAGAGCAAGTGAGCATCAATCCGATGTATGCTATGTTTCGCGGAGCGTTTCACAACGTAGTAGATATCCACACTTCTGGCCATGCCGACCGAAAGACCATCAAGCAGGTCATCGAGACCGTACATCCCAAGGAGGTCATCTGTATTCACAAAGAAAAAGGACAGTCGCTGGAGTCATTAGGAATACATGATTGACTATGGGATATCAAGAACAATGAGAATCGCGTCGGCATGACGCCTTCAGGCGTTGCCGAACTGGTGCGCCACGGACATCAAGTGGTTGTGCAGCACACGGCAGGCGAGGGTAGTGGCTTTGCCGATGAAGACTATCTTCGCAGCGGCGCCCAGGTGTTGCCGTCCATAGGGGAGGTCTACGGCAGTGCCGAAATGATCGTGAAGGTGAAAGAGCCTATTGAGCCGGAGTATGCCTTGGTGCGGCCCGGTCAGTTGCTCTTCACCTATTTCCATTTCGCCTGCGACCGTCCGCTCACCGATGCCATGCTGGCCAGCCGTGCCGTCTGCCTGGCTTACGAGACCGTTCAGCTCTCCAACGGCACCCTGCCGCTGCTCCTGCCTATGAGTGAGGTGGCCGGGCGCATGGCAGCCCTCAACGGAGCCTATTATCTTCAGAAGACGAAAGATGGCTCAGGCAAGCTCGTCAGCGGAGTGCCGGGTGTGAAGCCAGCACGTGTCCTCGTGCTTGGCGGTGGTGTCGTGGGTGAAGCCGCAGCGCGTATGGCTGCCGGCCTCGGTGCCGACGTCACCATAGCCGATATCTCGTTGCCTCGTCTGCGACAGCTGGCTGCAGAGCTGCCCGTGAATGTACGCACGCTCTATTCCACTGAGCATAATATTCGTTTGGAGCTGCCCACGGCCGACATCGTCATTGGTGCCGTGCTGATTCCCGGTGCCAAGGCTCCGCACCTCATCACACGCGACATGCTTCAGCTGATGCAACGAGGCTCGGTGCTCGTCGACGTGGCCATCGACCAGGGCGGCTGTTTCGAGACCTCACGTCCCACCACCCACAGCGAACCCGTTTATGACGTCGACGGCATACTCCACTACTGTGTGGCCAATATCCCCGGCGCTGTGCCCAACACCTCAACCATTGCCCTCACCAACGCCACCCTCCGCTACGCCCTCGCCCTTGCCGACAAGGGCTGGCAGCAAGCCTGTCGCGACGACGAAGGTCTCCGTCTCGGCCTCAATATCGTCGATGGCCGCATCACCTACAAAGCCGTTGCCGATGCTTTCGACCTCCCCTACACACCTGTCGAGCTGTAGCGTCACAGTAGTCCTGCGATACCGCTCATGCCTCAGCAACCGCTAAAGGCGGCAACGATGATGATGAATACAATGATGACGGCGACAATGGTAGTACAACCACCGTTGCCGCCGCCACCGTTTGAATAGCCGCCGCCCGACGTGCTGTCTCCTTATGCCTCTGCCACCATCGTAGGTTCCGATTCACTGTCAGTCGGATAAGCGCCAATCTCCATAAACTCCTTGCCTATCTTCCTTATCTCAGAAAGAATCAGCTGTGTGCGTTCCGCGGACGGTTTCTTGAAACCATTAATGTAGTTTCGAAGTAATGTTGGGTTCATACCAATTCTGCGAGCAAATTCAGCTACATTAATTTCGCGGTGAGTGAGAAAAAAACGCTGTAATATAGTTGGTTCAGCATCTTCATACTCAAAACTCTCAAAACTGATGTCCTCGTCAAGATTGCGCCAATGAATGCCGTCGAAGCCAAATGTATACTTGCCTCGCTCGTCGTCATCAGCCTGTCGCAGCTTAGGATACCACAGCAACGACTGCTTGTACTCGCGCCCAGTTTCGTCTTTGCCGTATATGTAGTCGGCATCAAACCAAATATCCTTAATCTTCATACAACGTCTTCTTTTAATCAAAATATTCTTTCCAACGCATCACTATCAGATCTGCATTCTCGTCAATGACCTTCTTTATCTTCTTATAGTCATTAGTCTTGATTTTTTGTCTTTCAGACAATTCGAAATCAGTTCCATTCCAAACGAATTTAGCCATACCTCCATTACCTTCTACATGTACGTGTAGGGGCTCATGCTCTTTGCTGTAAAAGAAGAACGAGAATCCATGAAATCTAAATACTTCAGGCATATTACCATTCTTTATCATATTAATGTGCTGCAAAGGTGGGAATTATTTCCGATACCTGCAAACTTTTCGCCACTTTTCTTTTCACGCCATCACTTTTTCCCTCCTATTCCCGTATTCTCCCCTTATCATCGGGAACTCTTTGTCACCGAAGACAGGCGTTTTAGATTGACAAACAAAGGCTTATTATAATTCTTTCACCACTTTCGAGAAGACTTCGTAGAAGATGACTGTTTGACGGAGCATCCATTATAGCGCCTTTATTTTGCTCCTTTTCTTCTATTACAATCTCTACATAACATCTGGCAGTTATCGGCCGTTGTCACTCCACCTTCGGCCCAAGGTGTGATATGGTCGCCTTCCATTTCTTCCAGTTCGTAGTGTTTACCGCATAGGGGACAGATACCCCGCTGTCGTTCATAGGCTTCGCGCTTCTGTTTCTTGTCGAAGGTTCGGAAACTTAGGTCTCGGAGGTCGCCGCTGAGGACATAGCTGTAGATGCCCGGTTTCTTCATTATTTCGTCGTCCTCCATAAGGTCGTGGATACGCTGTTCCAGCTCGGCAGTCTCGTAAATCTGTTCGTGGTAGGTGTCGTATAGTAGCCCCCAATCAAGCCCCTTCATCTCCTTCCTATATATAATAAAGGTGGAGCGCACCCAAGTCACGACCGCCGAGAAGTAAGCCCACAGTTGGTTGGCGTTAGCATCGTTCTGATGCAGCGACATATATTCGCTCACCTCCTTGATACCATCTCTGCGAGCAGCCCAGTGAAGAACGGTTGACAGGTAAGCCTGCTCAATCGCATTACCGCTTAGTAGGTCGCTGGCCATTTTATAGGCAGGACAGCCGTTTTTGGAGAAATAGCGACGAGCATCGCTGATGAACGGCCCCACGTATATTGCATTCAGTAGCTCTTGGTCTAACAGCCGTTCGCCGGCAATATTGATAACACGGAACCAGTCTAGCTTCTCCTTATCCGTACCCGTACAGAAATAAACAGAGAGCTCATAGTCCAAGAAACGTTCCTTCTCTTCATTCGTCAGCGAAGCGTAGAACAACACACCGCGCTCAGGGTCAACGATGTTGAAGTCGTGGTAACGGAATTCACAAATGCTAAGTGTACGCTGCTGGCCATCAATCATCTCGTAACGGTCTACGCCCACAACACTCCAGTACATGATGTTGAGCGGGAAGCCATTTAGAATAGTGTTGACCACTGCCTGTTTCTGTTTCAAGTCGTAGCGGAACTCGCGCTGATAGGGTGGTCTGATGTCCAGTCGTCCGCCATAACCCCACACACCTTTGTCGGCATCGTTCTCGTAACCTGTTACTAGGTCGCGAATACGTATTGATTGCAGTTTGATTTCCATTTTATTTCTTTCTGCGGATTATTAGACGGCCATATGGTAAACTAACTTTACCGTCCTTTATAATATACAATGAATTCATATTTGCCGTTACATGCGCCATATTACCTTGCCGACGTAGTTGATCAATAGTTGCCTGTCCCATTGTTCCAACACCAGCTGCTCTGCACCAGTCCGTGTCACTGGTGTTGCCAACAATCTCAAACTGATCTGGATTATACTTGTCCAGAAAAGTGATAGGAACACCCATTAGTCCATAATAACCATCGGGAATTAGTTCAGTTTTACTTACCTCTATTGCGTTGTAATTGGCATAATAAGGATATTCTTCCTCAGAATAATGTTTGTATAGAATAAGCTTTTCGTGACGTTTTTTGATATCAAGATTGGTGAACCAATGTACGCCGGACACACGAATCATTCCTTTTCTGTGGTCACCCGCAGCTGCTCTGTCCTCATATTCAGAAATGAAATGGCCGGCTCCACCTTTAAAGCCGTAACCAAGCCAAAGCTTGTTCTGCATCATTAAAGGAAAAATTTCTTTATATTTAACTGCATTCTGATGTCCTATAATTAAGAACTTCTTATCGTACTCTATCAACTGAGCCACATACTCCCTGAATAGCGAGAATGGAGGATTCGTTACCACAATATCAGCCTGTTTCAACAACTCTATGCATTCAGGACTGCGGAAGTCTCCATTCCCCTTTAGGGGATGAATACCAATTTCCGCTGGATCGGGAATGTTGTTGCCGTTCTTGTCGCCATCGTATATAAGGTAAATTGCCTGTTCACATCCATTCTGGCTGAACAGGTCCATATTCTGATTTTTGTAGCACGTAGTAATGAGCCGTTTCAAACCTAAGAACTCGAAGTTGTAGGCGAAGTACGTGAAGAAGTTGCTTACTCGCGGGTCGTCGCAGTTGCACAGCACCGTCTTGCCTCGGAAGTGCTCCCGATAGTGCCGTAACTCATTATTGATGTCCTCCAGCTGCGTGTAGAACTCATCCTTCTTAGCCGTCTTTGCGGCATTAAGGTTTTTGTTAGCCATATCGATTGATAGTCAGTTTATAAACGTGGCATCAACTATCAATCGCTAACGCACAAAGAAAGCGTGATGCTTCTTATGCGTTAAGCTTCGGGGCAATGCGTCGGAATGCCTTGGAACCCCTGACCTGTCAAAGAATGCATCACGCGTTTAACGTGAGCATTGCTGTTATCGACAGGTCTAGGGTATCATTCCAGATACCCCTTCCTCTATTATTTCAGTGGCGTTTTATTCCAATTAATGTTTCCGACGCATTTTTGGCTTAACGCGAAATAATAGCAAATGCTTTTCTTTTTCCAATAAGATGATGAAAGGGAGCCATCGCTATGGCTTTTGTGTCGGCATACGGCCGAGAGAGTGCCCTTCGGGCACAAAGATAATGATAATTTGCGAATGGGTGCTTCTTGATGAGTTTTTTTTCGTAAAAGGGTTGGAAAAAGGTGGGGGAGCGGTGGGCTTTTGCTTTCGCTTGTTCATCCTTCAGGCGTTAAGAAGTAGAGACGAACGCGAGGGGAGTGAGCCTCGATGAGGAGTCACTAAAGGGGCAAGGGCTCAGACCATAATCTTCTGAACAAACAGTATCTTCCATTATATCCTTCGCCAACTCAATCAAAACTAATCTGTCTGTCCTGTAGCTGTTTGTTGATGGTCGGCTGTTTCATTCGGTTTGTGTGGTTATGTGGTGAAGGAAGCCCGGTGCTTTTCCAGTAGCACACCTAAAATAACGGTAAACCGATAGATTCTCTTCGTGTTTCTAAGCTCCAGTTAGTTTTTTTTGTACCTTTGTGTCGATAACAATGAAAGGAGTGATATGGCAATGAATTTTTTAGAACTCGTAAAGAACAGGTACAGCTGCAGGGCATATAAGTCTCTTGCAGTGGAATCGGAGAAGCTGGATTACATCATGGAATGTGTCCGCTATGCTCCTTCTGCAGTAAACAAACAACCATGGAAGTTCCACTTCGTCACTGAGGAAGAGGATAAAGCCAAGTTGCAGCAATGCTACAACCGCGAATGGTTCCAGTTGGCACCCATGTACATCATAGCTTCCATCTTGCATGATGAAGAGTGGGTGAGGGCCGACGGCAAGCCTCATGGCAACATAGACATAGCCATCGCCGTTGAGCATCTCTGTCTGGCAGCTACAGAGCAGGGGCTGGCAACCTGCTGGGTATGCAATTTCGATGTCCCACTGTGTCGTCAACTTTTTAATATCCCTGAGAATGAAGAGCCTGCCGTTCTCATTCCCATAGGCTATGCGGCTGATGATGCCAAAGAAAAGAAACGGAAAGGCATCGAGGAAATAAAAAGTTAAGAATAGCCGTAAGTATTACCGTCCGTTAATTTATTCAACTGCTGTCCGCTTATAAGTAAAACAGGACACGCGCCCAGCAACTTTGATTATTCCATGACCTTGGAACAATCATTCCATGACCATTGAATGATTGTTCCAAGGTCATGGAATAATCGTCACACCTGTATGTGTCGCGGTCTTTAACCAAGGCTAAACGCTTAAGGGACTTGGCTTCTTGACCTCAACGTCGGGGGATGATTCACATTTTTTCGAGGACAGCCGCCTGAAAGTATCAGAAGGAACTTGCTAAAACGCCTTTCGAACTCTCGGATTCTGCGATGATGTCGCCTGAAAGTATGCGGAGGAACTTATTAAACGCCTTTCCAACTCTCGGATTCTGTGGATGATGTCGTCTGAAAGTATGCGGAGGAACTTATTAAAACGCCTTCCCAACTCTCGGATTTTGCGGATGATGTTGCCTGAAGGTATGCGGAGGCACTTGTAAAACAAAAGAAGTCGTGAACAAGGAGGTTAAGCGGCCATGCGGCCAATAGCCCAATGCTTTGACGTGCTGGAGCTGATAGCTATTGTTATTTTCGTCAGCCGAATTACTGATTCTGGCTCTATTTGGCGGACGGTAATCGTCACAAAAAGTGGCAATTACTCCTAATCCGTGGCAAGGAAGTTCGTGTCAGGCCGCAACTTCTGATAGGCTAACCGCTCGTCACCATTGTCGAGATAGATGATGCCGCAATAGACGAAGCCATGCTTGACAATCAGATGCTGCATGATGCGGTTGTCCTTGTGGGTGTCGATGCGGATATTGGAATCCTCGGAGAAGCAGAAGTCCATGATGGAGCTGAAGATGCCGTGAGCGTCCGGGTAGCTGGCTATGCGATGAACTACATGATAAGGCCGTGCGTTGTCAAGCCATTCGCCTCCGTCAATCTTGCCATAGGTAGGTTCGGGAGAAGGCAGGAATGCGAAGTAGCCTACGATGTGTCCGTCGTCCTCAACCACGAAGCCTCCGTCCCTCTCCATGTCGGCCATGATGGCATCCTCCGAGGGGTAGCCGTTGACCCATTGGAGCATGTTGCCAGACTTGCGCATTATACCTTTTGCTGCATCCATAACTCTCATGATGTCAGCTAAATCCTTTCTATGGGCTAATCTTATGCTTCGTTTCATTCTGTGCTGAAATTCAATTCGTCTTTGTTCTTTAAAACTACATCTGTCGGCTAAGCGAATCGCTTAATCATACTGGCTGCAAATATAAGCAAACTTCAATGGTTCGGTGCCTAAATGAATAAATTAATGCGTCTGACTCTGTTTTTTCGTTGCTTTTAACGTGGCTGTGTGGCAGAATATTCTTCGGTTGAAATACAGCGTTAATCCTATAAAAGCATCATTTTATTTGGATTTTTAGTCCTGTGCCCTTACTTTTGCACAAATTTTCAACAAGGGATAATCAATATCTATCTGCTGCTCGCCTTCCTCACTATTCCGACCTTCGCACCGGAAAGGCTGATGAGGCCGAGACAATAGCCTGCATGAACGCTTGCTTCTTGTTTCGTAAGGCTGGCGTCTCAGTGTAGTTAGGGAATAGCATTAACGTCAATGATTAAGAATATCTTTCAGTCAGTAGTATTGCCACATGTGGTGGCAGTTATGGTCGTGCTCATTTGGGGCGTTACGTTCATCAATTCAAAAGTGTTGTTGCAGCATGGCATGACGCCCGAAGAGATCTTTGTCGTGCGTTTTTTGCTTGCTTATGTCTGCATTTGGTTCATCAGTCCCCGCCAGCTGTGGTGTCATTCGTGGCGCGATGAGCTAAGGATGCTTTTTCTGGGGCTCACGGGCGGTAGCCTCTATTTTGTAACGGAAAACGAAGCCGTCGGGCTGACGCTGGTCAACAACGTCTCGTTCATCGTATGTACGGCTCCGCTGTTTACGGTATTCCTGGCTTTGCTGCTGTTTCGCGACGTCCGTGCAACAGGTAGGCTTATCACGGGTTCGTTCATCGCCTTGGCGGGTGTGGCCACCATCATCTTCAATGGTCATTTTGTGCTCCATCTCAGTCCCGTTGGCGATTTGCTGGCACTCTCCGCAGCGTTGTGCTGGGCCGTTTATAGCATCTTGATTCGTAGCGTTGCGCGGCGATACAGCTCAGTCTTCATCACCCGTAAGGTCTTCGCCTACGGGTTGCTGACCGTTCTCCCCTTCTTCTTGTGGCGACCGTGGCAGTTTCCGCTCACGGGCTTCTGCCAGTCTGCTGTCTGGGGCAACTTGTTGTTTCTCGGCCTTGTGGCTTCCTTCACATGTTTTGCTTTGTGGAGCTGGGCTGTAAAGCGTATAGGGGCTCTGAGCACATCCAATTATATTTATCTCAATCCGGTGGCAACAGTCGTGGCAAGCTCAATTTTCCTTGCAGAACCCATTACAGCAATCGCCGTGGCAGGTATGGTTCTCATCCTTCTGGGTGTCTACCTGGCCAATAGTAGTAGGGGAGAGGGGAGGGAGATGAATGAAGAATGAAGCGTGAAGAATGAAGTGACAAATGATGAATGACGAATGGAACATGACGAACGTGTGAAATCTCATTAACTATATATAATGAAACAGACGAAATTATGGATGCTTGCCGCCATTCTCCTTATCTGCGGCATCTTGGCGTTCCACTATTGTAAGGCTTGTGATGGGTCCGAGCCAACTCAGCAGGTGGCGACGGAATTTGTTCCACAAGCCCCCGACTATGCCGACTCAACACTGTGGATAACGCAAGATTGTGATGCCGACGGAACGGGAGCGGATGTGTTCTACGTGGTCTCAACGTGGGAGAAGGACTGGTTGACGCCGGACAGCACCGTTTGCCACTATGCCGATGTCTATAGCCCCACGCACCGCGAACGCATGGCGATAGAGATCAATCGCGTGGCTGAATATATGGCACCGGGCAACCGTTTCTATGCTCCTTACTACCGTCATGCAACGATTGATGCTTTCGTTACGCAGAACGAGGACACCATCTTCCGCCGCACACGTTTGGCCATGGCCGATGTGTGCAAGGCATTCGACTATTTCCTTCAGCAGCGCGATTCGTCTCGCCCGTTCATCATCGTTGGTTTCAGTCAGGGTGGTATGGCTGTCGTGGAGCTGCTTAAACACATGAGCGACGAGAGCTATACTCATCTGGCAGCCGCATACGTGCTGGGCTATAAAGTGACGCCGGAGGACACGGCAACCTGTAGTCGGTTACGACCGGCTCAGGGCGAGAAAGACACCGGCGTGACCATCTGTTATAATACCGTCAAGGATGTGAAGTATGTTAAGCCTGTCATCGCTGCTACCTGCTTTGGCATCAATCCCGTAAACTGGTGCACCGACGATACACCTGCAACGTTGCATGACACCATCACCGTGACCCTTTCGCCAGACTATCATGTGTTGGTGGTTAAGGGTTACAGTGGCTCGGAATATCATCCTTACGCCGACCTCATCAATGTGGGCGACATACATGGTTGTGAGCCTTGGCTCTACAGCGAATGTCTGCGGCAGAATTTTGCCGTGCGTACGCAACAGTGGCGTAAGGCCAATGATGGTGGCTCGTCTCGCCTGGAAGAATGACGCACGGTTAGAGAGGAAAAGCGCTTCGGTAAAAAATGAAGTATGGGCCTTTGTTCCGATAAATGGAACGGCGAATGATAGCACAACAAAAAAAGCCCCTGAAAACAATCAGCTTGTGAGCTGACCGTTTTCAGGGGCTTCCTTTGTTGTGCCTTAGCCGTTAGAAGGCTGCGAAATGTCCAGAGTCTTAGCGGAGGTTAAGGCACAGCTGGTTGAGAGCTTTGGAAATATTGTGCAATAAATCATTAGAACTTAACACCAACCGTGAAATCAATAGATGGAATACTTGCTGACGGTGAATCATCTACATCCATATATTTTATAATAGAAGTGTGGCGATAGCCAATCGTAGCATTGAAGCGGTCTTTAAACTCAACACCGACATGAGGGCGGACAAAAAAGCGAGTCCAGTCATCTTTCTCTACAATGTCTTCTTGTCCAATCCTTTGACCATTAACGATAATATCTCCTTCATCTTCCAGGCGATAGTATCTCCACATCTTATTCAGTCCCAAATCAAGCCCTGAAAATATACGTATGCCTTTGCTAATATTAGCCACATAGAACTTATTGCGAATGAAGTATGGTAAAGATCTGATGTTAGTGTGTATGCTTTCATCGTCGTTAGGTATAAAATAACGCGTGTATCCAAGTCCTACACCTATATGCCAGATATTATTGGCGGCATAGTTCCATGTGGCTGCAAGGAAGAGGCTTTTCTCTTTATTAAAACCTAACCCGCCACCGACTTCTGCAGCAACATACGTTTGGCGGAAGAAGTTAGACAAAGCCCTACCAAAACCTGTACTACGAAAGTCGCTGCCAAACTCATAACCGACTTTTATGTTGACATTATGCCCTACGCCGCCGTTTTTAGCTGTAGAGATTGCTGCGAGATAACCTACGCCGGCATAAACTCCGCTGGTCTTAATGCCTACGGTCGGGTTCAAGCGTATGTTACTGTTTTTAATCGATTTGAAATTAAAATCATAACCAGCGTCGAGGAGGAATAAGGGCGAGAACTCTGCCGCTTTATTCTCCAATTGCATGCGGGCGAACAAAGGAACTAAGGGAGGTGCATGGAAGTTGCTGCTCAGGCCTAAGCCAGCACCGAGAGAGAGATAGTTGTTGATTCCTTTAGTAACACCGCCATTAATTTCAAAAAAAGGCTTTTCCCCTTTGGCGCAGACGATTACCGGTTGCAGCTCCACAAATGGTTTCAAGCCGAGAGGATCGTTTGTCCTGCGACTGCGACTGCGATGACGTGCTTGAGGCTGCTTCCGCGGAGTAGACTTATGCTGGGCAACATGCGACGACGAACGCTGCGGTGCTACATTCGCAGGCTTGCGCTCTTGGACGGTAGAGCGGTTGGACGAGGCTTTCTCACGGAGATATTGAGCGCTGACGTATCCTGTACGTCCTTTATACTTGATTTTGGCCCATCCTCCACTGATGCTTTGGACTTGAACCGACTCGCCCTTTCCTAAAGAACCGATGAGGCTGCTACGGGTAGATGCTGATGCACGAACATTAAGGTTGTTCGTGGTTACCTCATAGCTTTTTTGTCCTAAAGATGGCACTGCCACCATGATAAAAGCCAAAAGCAGCAGGGGACGTAATAGCTGAAGGCAAACTTTCTTGGAATAATGCTTCATAGTGAAAAGTATTAGTTAGTGAGTTAGTTGGTTAGAAATATTATAGTCTATTCATAAAAGACCAATTAATTCTACAAAAATATTAAATTCATGGGTATGTAAGTGCTTGGGACTTTGTGTTTAATCTATTTTATTAGTAACGGCTCTTGTTTTAATATTCTTTAAGAAATAAGGCTAGATTAATGGATATTATTAATGTGTTTTTACAAACCTTGTCCATCCTTAACTTCTCATTTCCCATATTTCAATCAATAAATACCCCATTCTTCACTCTTCATTCTTCATTTCTTTGTACATTTGCAGTCGAATCAACAATTATTAATAATATGAATCGCGAACAAGACAATTTGCAGTCACTCGGTAAGAAGACCGAGTATAAGTTTGGCTATACGCCCGAAGTGTTGGAAACGTTTGACAACAAGCATCCCGAAAACGACTATTGGGTACGCTTCAACTGTCCTGAATTTACCAGTCTTTGCCCTATCACAGGTCAGCCGGATTTTGCGGAAATACGTATCAACTATCTTCCAGGCAAACGCATGGTAGAGTCGAAATCGTTGAAACTCTACCTTTTCAGTTTCCGCAACCATGGCGACTTCCATGAGGATTGTGTAAATACCATTATGAAGGATCTTATCAAGTTGATGGAGCCAAAGTACATCGAAGTCATCGGACTGTTCACTCCTCGCGGTGGCATCAGCATCTATCCCTATGCCAACTATGGCCAACCAGGCACAAAATATGAACAGATGGCCGAGTACCGCCTGCTGCATCACGACCTATAAATAATGAAGAATGAAGGGTGAAGAATGAGAGTTGCAGGCAAGACCTATCAGTAAAAGCATATACTTAGCACTTTTTGGCCAATCATTCTTCACTCTTCACTCTCCATTTGTCATTCACATACCTCCTCTTCCCAAGGCTTGAAGTCCATTTCCAGCTGAATCCATTCTCCATGCGCTATATCCTGTGGCGGGTTGTTAATCCCTAAACCTATAAGACGAATGGGATGCCCCTCGACGTCGATAGCTTCGATTAGTCTTTCAGCTGTTTCCATGATAAAGCCAGCATCAGCCTTGAACACCTGCTCCCTCATAAGTGTTACACTGCGAGTGATTTGTGTAAAATCGTGAAACTTCACTTTTAATGTTAGCGTCTGTCCCGTAAAGTCTACGCGTTGCATCCTTCCTGCGAGATCTTCTGCACACAGACGCAGCTTCTCTTTGAGCTCGTCTTCAAGATTAATGTCATGCTCAAAGGTATGTTCGCAGCTGACGCTTTTACGTTCCCATTCCGTAACGACAGGACGATCATCTATTCCCCGTGCAAAACCATATAAGATGCCACCCATCTTTCCAAAACGTTCGGTAAGGTAAGAAAGCGATTTCGTTTTTAAGTCTGCACCGGTGAAGATGCCCAAACGATGCATCTGCTCAGCCGTGCGAGGTCCCACACCCCAGAATTTCTCGATCCGCAGAGCATCAATAAACTTTGTTGCCCGCGCAGGATGAATAACGGTCAGGCCGTCAGGCTTGCGGAAGTCAGAAGCTATTTTAGCCAAAAACTTGTTGTATGAGACGCCGGCCGAAGCTGTCAGATGCAAACGCTCGCGGATCTTAGCCTTAATCTCTTTGGCAATCGTCGAGGCCAGAAGAATATCCGCTTTGTTCTTCGTCACATCAAGGAACGCTTCGTCCAGGGATATAGGTTCAACGATATCCGTATACTCATGAAAAATCTCATGCATCTGGGCCGACACCTCCTTGTAAACCTTGTACCGTCCGGGAACCACTATCAATTGAGGACAAAGTCGTTTTGCCGTTTGCATAGCTTGAGCCGAATGTATCCCGAAACGACGTGCTTCATAGCTTGCCGTTGCTACGACGCCTCTTGGTCCGTCGTAGCCCACAGCCAGTGGCTTCCCTCGCAATTCAGGGAAATCACGTTGCTCAACGCTGGCAAAGAAAGCGTCCATGTCAACGTGAATGATTCTTCGAAGCGCCTCAGATGTCATCTTATTTCGTCTTGTCTTTGTGTGCAAAGATACATCTTATTGTTTGATTGGCTCATAGATGTCCCCCTTTTTTTAACGTGAGTTCGGTATAAGGAATATGGCAGACGAGTAGATGATGGTGCTGCGCAAAACTCACCCGCTGACAGTTGCTCAGCAAGCTTTCAAGCATGGTGGCACTGTCGCATGACAAGCATTAC
>DGSC01000017.1:0-93147 GCA_002391275.1 Prevotellaceae bacterium UBA4372
GGCCGTATTGTCATTGGCCACGGCCTCTGACCAATAGGTAGATACAATGCTGATAGGAAGCTGGCCGTTCACGGTCATACCCGTCTGCAAGGCGGAGATGCCGGTGATGTTCGAAAGGACGCGGCCGGACTCATCTTCCAATATGACATATTCCATCGTGCCACCATAGTCTTCATCGGTGACACTGCATGAATAAAGCACCTTCGCATTCGTCAGCTGAAGATTGTAATCACCTGACACGTCATCGGACGAAGAGAGCTTTTCATTCAGGGCGGCGATGTTGGGCAATACAGTAGCAGTTTCTTCTGGAGCAGGCATTAACTCGAGCTTGAAGCTCTGCCATACTGTCCAGTGGTCGTCATTAGCCTCATCAGCCACCAAACCGATTTCGATGTTACCTTCTTCAGTCATGGTGAAAGGAACCTCATTAAGGCCATTGCCGCCAGCAAACCAAGAGGCAGCTTGACCGCGATTGTTGGCCACAGAGGAAGCTACTTGAACAATAGTCGTCTGATTATTGCCTGCATAGACATAACCGGTCATATCGGTGCGCTGGAGAGCCACAGCAGTGAGCTTAAATTCACCTGCAGGTAGGCTGATTGTCTGATGGAACGAAGCAGCAGCCTGGTTCCAGTACTCAGCCACACCGTCGGTGGCATCGTTGGATGGAGTACCCTCCCAACCATCTGTCACGGCTTTTTTAGCCAGAGGCGAAGGATTGACAACGTACCATTCGGTAACATCTATGTTCGTCTTAGGCTCAATAGCGCCGAAGAAATCATGAGCTGCAATGAGAAGCTGAGTCTTAGCATTAGCGATCTCTTCTTCTGTGGTGTAGTTGCCATTCTTAATGGCCTCAACAGAGCCATTGATATTGGCTGCACATTCAGTAGGATCGTTGTATGTCTCTGTAGCAGCAATCTGAGCTTGAAGCTTTTCGGCAAGTTCATTTAATGTTTCTAAGTCTGAAGCCAAATCAACCTTAGCCTTAGCTGCTGCGATTTTCTCATCAATAGTATTGATAGGATCCACATCATCAAAAGCAAGGTCGGTGTAGTCTGCAGCCTTCAAATAAGGCAGGGCTTCATCCGTCAGCTCGTCAGAGGGCAGAATATAGAACTCAGAGAAAGTAAAGAACTTATGGCCGTTACCTTCTGCTGCATTATTGTTTGTAGCCAAGACAGTGAAGCGGAGATACTTATATGCCTCATTAGCATTAATTAGTGCAGAAGCATAGTCCACTGGTGAGGAGCCTACAGGCAGACCTTCATTAATCTGAGTGATCTGAGTAAAGTTCTCACCATCGTTGCTACCACTAATAACAATGTCTGTAGGACGGTTGTTGACGTTCTTGTTGGCAACAGGATCACGCTTCACGAAGTAGAAGTAGAACGACTGAACAGCCTCTGGCAACTCAGCTTGGATATAATGGTCCTCACTTGCGGCTGCGCTCCATGAAGAGTGGAAGTATGTGCCAAAGTCACCATCTACCAAGCCCTCATAACTGCCTTCTTTGGATTCCTTTGCGTTACTTATCCATTGAGAGGCATTTTTTGCAAGGCCTTCAACAGCCTGCAGCTTAGAAGCCCAAGTTTGAACCTTAGCGAAAGCTGCGGGACGGTTGTCGACGAACTCCTCAATCTGCCATACGTAAGAAGCATTCAAGGAGTAACCGGCAGAGGGCAACTCGTTATAGGTTACAACATCCCAATAGGTGTTAGCACCCCAGTTAGCGCTGTTGGCATTCGTGGCGCGGACGGCATACTTGCCTTCTGCATTGAGGAAGAATACCTGACGCTCCCAGTCGTTACGATCTTGACCAACATTAATGTGACCAGTCTGCTTGACATCGCCAGTAGAGCCGCCAGTCAGACTCGGATTGGTGAACTTGCATCCGAGATTCCAACCAGTCTCATACAGCGTGCCGGCGGCCTTAACAGCATTGAAGGTGAACGTAGCAGCTTTCAGGGGATCTTCTACGAGTGAGCCTTGCGTATTAAGATAGAGACGCTTCTGATCCACTTCTGCGAACACACGATAGCTCTTGCCATCCTCGATAGCGGAAAGCGCTTTGTAGTAGTTAATCTCGTCATCAGAGATAGCCTTAACCAACGTCAGTTGGAAGTTGTCTGCGGCGAACCAGCGAGCAGCCATAGGAATCTCCGTATTCTTCACGCCGATACGCAGTGTACCGTCTGTGACAGTCACCTCACCAGTAGTATAGCGAGTAAACTGATCGCTGTCGACAGTCACCAAGGCAACCACCTCGTTCTCTCCTTGGGCATAAAGGCCAGCCGTAGGAGCGAATTGTGCACCTTCCTCACCATTCAGCGAGTTGAACATTTCAGCACTGACAGTGTAGATACCATTGGTTAAACCATTGATAACTTGATAATAGTCGAAAGAGCCTTCGGAACGAGGATCTGCATTTCCAGCCCAATATTCGAAAGCTGTTCCATTAAGCAAAGGACCATTACCAGCCTTCGGACGTTCGCAAGTCCAACCGTCGGCGCCATTGACCTCAGCATTCACGATGAAAGCGCTCAAGTCTGAACCGTTGGCGGTCTGATACTTGGAGAGTTCCTTGACAGCGGCATTAACAGCAGCTACAGCAGCAGCCACATCATATTCAAGCGTACGGTTCGCGTTAGCCTGAACATAAGGCTCAACAGCCTTATTGTAGGTTGAAATCGCATCGTCTTGTCCAACAATATTAGCCTTTACGGCTTCGCCTTTTGCCAGAGCCTCATCCAACGGAGCATAACGGTTGGCGATAAGTGCGTCCTTGTCAACGATAGCAGTAACGCCCTTAATTTGTACGACATGCCAGTTTGTCAGGCCTTTGTCCTTGTACATACCGATGGTTACAGTACCATCAGTAATCTCAACACCTTCAAGCGTAGCGGTAGCTATGCCACTGGTATTGAAGTTATCGGCCACATGAGCAGGAATGTACTGCTTGACGGTCCCCGCAGGGGTCTCAGCATAAAGGTACACAGCCGTCTCGTCGCCTTCCACCAAGGTAGATGTACAACTACGACCAGGAGTGAACGCAGCTGCGCCATACAGTTCAATGGTGTAGTTGCCATTGGCCAGACCAGTGAGTGTACGCGAGAAAACGACGCCCGTCTGAGCAATCGTGCCCTCGTTGTACTGCTCACAAGCAGCAGTCGACCTACCATCATTGGTCGTAACCGTAGGTGCTGCCCAGCCCACGAAACCTGTAGCTCCTGTCCATCCTTGCCAATCAAGGGGGAACTGAGCTGTCAGGTCCGTTTCAATGTTCTCGGCAAAAGCACCATTCCATGTCAGCATGCTAAGCAAGCTGATCAAAAGGAGTTTAAGCTTTCCCATAAAGATAGAATTTAGTTAATAGAAATAGTTAGTTAAAAATGTATATATCCTTAATATAAATTAAGCCTATAAACAGGTGCAAAATTAGCCATTCGTTACGAATTTGCAAGAAAAAGTCAAAAAAAAGTAAAAGAAACTACAATAAAAACTAAGTCAACGAGCCAATTCTATCACTTCAAGGTCGCTGAATGCGCCTCTATCAGCCGTAAAACGGACGAGGGTTCTCACTTGGTGCCAACCTTGAAGTCCTGCGGCGCCGGGATTGATGTGTAAGAGTCCGAGATGCTGGTCGTATTGCACCTTGAGTATATGGCTGTGACCGCAGATAAAGAGTTTAGGCGGTCGCTCATAGAGTTGTCGTATGATGCTACGGTCGTATCGTCCTGGATAACCGCCGATATGTGTCATCAGGACGTCGGCACCCTCGCAGTTCCATCGCAATATCTTCGGGAACATACGGCGCAGGTCACCACCGTCGCAGTTGCCCACAACGGCACGCAGGGGGCGGAAAGCGGCCAGACGGTCGGCTACCTCGGTACTGCCTATGTCGCCGGCATGCCACACTTCGTCGCACTCCTCGAAATACTCCAGATACTTATCGTCCCAATAACCATGGGTGTCGCTCAATACTCCTATTCTCTTCATAACGATTGACCACAGATTGAATATATTATTTAACTATTGATAGTTGTTTATTAATATCCTCGTGTTTTTATTATTTCAACTACGGATTGTACGGATTGTACGGTTTCATTCCTTGCTGAAACTATTGGCACCACAGGAATGGAACCCTATAATCCGTACAATCCGTAGTTGTTTTTTATCACACATCGCAGTTGCTATCTTTAAACTACAGGATGTTCGGATTGTACGGTTTCATCGCAGGCAAAGGCCATTGGTCTCCATAGGATTGGAACCGTATAATCCGTATAACCCGTAGTTTCTTCTATTATCCAAGCTGTAGTCGAAAAATTCGTTGTTGGAACAAAGTCATCCTCAGTCCTCCTTTTCCTTCGTCTGGAAGAGCGAAAAGAGAGGGATGTAGGGTGCTACACGGTTGACGGCAAAGTAGTGGATACGGAGAGGCAGTCGTAGCAGGCTGAATCGATGAAATGGGGAAAAATTGACGGGTCGCCCCTGAAATTCGCGTATCTGCCAATAGAGGAGCACGGCGGCATTTAAGGCAGCGAGTCCATCACTGACCGGCAGCGAGAGCCAAATGCCGTCGAGCTCTGGCAGGCCAATAACCGGCATGAGGCGAGGCAACAACAATAGGCACGGCACGAGGAAGATGAGCTGACGCGTCAGCGAGAGATAGATGCTCTTGCCTGCCTGCCCGATGCTTTGGAAGAAGTTGCCCGTCACCATCTGAAAGCCGATTACGGGGAAGAGGGCTACGTCGACGCGCATACCATGCGCAGCAATACGGATGAGTTCGGGGTCTGTGGTGAATGCGCTCACGATGGTCTCAGCAAAAAGCTCGCAGATGACAAAGCCGACTATCATGACGGTGGTGGCGTAGCCGATAGTCTTCCACAGCACGTCGCGCACACGGTCGTGGAGCTGCGCGCCGTAGTTGTAGCCGGCTATGGGTTGCATGCCTTGGTTGAAACCCATGACAATCATGGCAAAGAGGAATAGCACGCGGTTGTCGATGCCATAGGCTCCCACGGCCAGGTCACCGCCGTAGCGGACCATTCCTCGGTTAATCAGCAGCACGACAAGACACGAACAGGCGTTCATCAGGAAAGGCGAGAGGCCGATGGAAAGGATGCCGCCCACGATGTGCGGCCGCAGGGGCAACGTGTCGCGACGGATGAACACGACCTCCGTAGGCCGCGAGAAGATGTACAGCTGCCAGACCAGCGAGACACACTGCGAGATGACTGTGGCTATGGCCGCTCCTTTGATGCCGAGGTGGAAGCCATAGATGAAGAGAGGGTCAAGGGCGGTGTTGAGGAGCACCGTCAGTATGGTTGCCGACATGGCCGTGCGGGGATGACCGGCAGAGCGCAGGACGGCATTGAGGCCGAAATAGAGGTGGGTGAAGACGTTGCCATAGAGAATCCACTCCATGTACTCACGAGCATAAGGCAGCGTCTGGTCGGAAGCTCCGAAGAAGCGCAGGACGGGGTCGAGAGTAGCCAGTACAACGCCCATGAAGAGCACGCCCATGATGACGTTCAGCGTCAACGAGTTGCCGAAGAATTGCTGGGCCTCCTCGCGGTTCTTCTGGCCAAGACGCACGCTGATCATCGTGGCGGTGCCTACGCCTACCATGGCACCGAAGGCTGCCGAAAGGTTCATCAGCGGGAAGGTGATGGCGAGGCCGGCTATGGCCATTGCGCCGACGCCCTGACCGATGAAGATGCTGTCGACCATATTGTAGAGCGACGAGGCCGTCATGGCTATGATGGCCGGCACGGCATACTGCATGAGCAGAGCGCCAATGGGCTTTGTCCCAAGTTCTTTTGTCCGATCGTGTTGACTCATAATCTTTCTTTTTGCGGGTGCAAAGGTAAGAAAAGATTAGGGATTAGGAATGAGGGATGAGCGTTTTTTTAAGCAAGTAATGGCACAGGACTGGCATTAGAGATTAATTCTGTCCGCTGAAAACAAGTGTCGCCATCCCAAGTCTTTTGCAACACAGCATTTAGGATTGTCTGCCCCCAGCTTGCCTCCGGCGGCCGGATGGGCGACGAGCTTTGACCGTCGACGACACCTGACAAGCCCCCTTCATTCATGTTTTTTGCCGTCTGCTTTTGAGGAAAACAGGTCACGCTCCCGGCCGATTTGATTATTCCATGGCCTTGGAACAATCATTCGGTGGTCATGGAATGATTGTTCCAAGGCCATGGAATAATCATCACTCCCATATAAATCGCGACCTTCAACCGTTCAAAACGCCTAAAGGACCTGGCTTCACGGCTCCAACATCTGATGATGATTCCTTTTTTCAATGGACAGCCTGATGGAAGCATCTGATGATGATTCCATTTTTCAGCGGACAGCCAGCAGGAAACATCGTAAGGAAATTGCCAAACGGCAGTAGTCATGAACAAGGAAGTGACGCGGCTAAACAAAAAAATGCGGCCAACCAAATTGCCCGATGCATTAGGCTGCATCGGGCAATTTGGTTGGCCACATCGGATAATTAGATTGGCCGTATAAGAACGAGGGTATCGCCGAGATGACGGGATGGACTATTTGGCATAGTCGGCAGTGATATCGCGGAAGGTGTATTTGCCTGCGCTCATCTCGCCAATCTCGTAGTAGCGGTCGGAGGTGATGCCGGTGATGTCTACGGTTTGAGCTTCGCTGGATCCTTGGTCGAAGATGACGTTCATGGAATAGGACGCTTCCGCTGAGACGTTGAAGGTTCGATAGAAGAACTTCGTTCCGCCGATGGTTTTATTTGCCGTCACAAGCACGCCCGGCCAAGCATCGTCGATGTAGAGGTTGCCGTCCCAGGCGTAGAAGTAGACGCGCGGCCATCCTGGATCTTTCAGGTGGATGGTGATGTCGTGCTTCTCCACCTTGTCCTCCTTGAAGGCTGGTTCAGGCAATGCCTTCCACGCATCGACGAGCGCATCCTCCACCCAATAGCTATAGTTGGGTCCTGCAAGGATTTTGGTGTAACCATTCACTAACGATGCGGCCTGCGACTGGTCGCCAAGCCATACGAGCAAGCGTCCTTTCTGTCCGATGGTCACAGCAGCATAGTACTTGGAGTCGGCACGGAAGACAGACTGGTGGCTTGTGTTGAGGATGCGGCATAGCTGTCGCGCCTGAATCATGCGAGCGATGTCATATTTGTAGGCCTTCCAGTGTTTGAGGAACACGCATGGTGTGCCCGGCGAAGCCAAGAGGAAGGCATTGGCAGCGAGCGTGTCGCGGCGTATAGGATCTTGAGGGGCTGCGGCGGAGCGGTATTCGGTGTCGTGGTTTTCGACGAAGGTAACGGCATATTGCCGGTAGGCTCCCCCTTCGGTGTTGGTGGACACGAGCGGCCAGTTGCCGTCGTTCTGCTGCCCCAGACGCGCCCAGTTGCCCGAGTTGACCGCATTGCGTACGGTATATCGGAATTGGAAGTCGAAGGCCGCGCTTGTCTTTTCGGTGGCATTGATCCAGTTCTTGATCGTAGTTGTGCCGTCCCAGCACTCACCAACAGAGAACTGTGGCTTTGCGCTTTCGTTGTAGAGCTTCGTGTAGCGCCCATGGTAACCTTTCACCATATCGTAGCGGAAGCCCGTGTAGCCAAGGTCGTTGAGGAGGAAGTCCAGGTAGGCCTTGACGATGGTCTGTACGTTCTCACTGGTGTGGTCGAGGTCGCGCATGCCGTCCCATCCTTCGCCTGTGTCGTTTGCCGAGCTTAGGCTGTAGCCGTTCTGCGAGGCCCAGGTGCCGGTCTTGCCGGCATCGTCGTTGGCACAGATGTCGGTGGAGACCATTTCATAAGTGACACCATTATATGTTTCGCTTGGAAAGTCGACCCAGTTGCTGACGTTGCGGCGATGATTGATGACCACGTCGGCGATGGTTCCGATGCCTTTCTGCTTAAAGGTCTTGATCATGTCGCGCAGTTCAGCTTCGCTACCGAACGAGCTGTTGTAGTTGTTGAACCACCAGAGGTCGTCGTAACCCATAGAGGTGCCACCGCAATTACCGCTCTGTGGTATCCATACCAACGAGAAATACGGTGCCAGTTCATCGGCCTGAGCCTCGAGACGTGTCCATTGGGCATCGCCGAAGCCGTCCCAATAGAAGCCTTGAAGCATTACGCCTCCATATTCTGCAGGCCAACCTACGATAGGTTCAGGAGTAGGCTCAGGCGTGGGTGTCGGAGTGGGCGTAGGAGTTGGCTCGGGTGTGGGCGTCACAGGGTCGTCGCCGCCGCAACCTACGGCCATGAAAGCCGTTAAACTGAGTGCAAGCAGCGAGAGAAGAAAATGCTTTTTCATTACGTTGTATCTCTTTATGTTTAGAAAAGTAAACCCTTAAGAGTTCATTGCAGAACCCTTAAGGGCTTTGGCCAAAAGTCTCAAGAGTCTCAGGAGGAACTCTTTAGACTTCAGTGAAAATTACTCGATAGTACAGTAGATATTGTCGCTTGTCTTACGCGTAGGATACAACTTGATGGTCGCCCCAACAGCCGAGATATTATCTCCATTGCCGACAAGATTGTTCAGTTCGCCACCAAGGTTAATTCCCCAATCGTTGTTGGCCGTGAATTTCCAGCCTTTGGCTGTCACGCCGGCACCTGTTATTACATAGCAGAAGTTAGCGGCATCCCATGTCATCTGTTGGGCATCGTCACCAGGATTCCATCCATTGAAGTCACCTACCAGATTCATGTTAGTGATGCGCACGGCGTTGAGTGTGAATGCTGACAAGTCGAGGCTGACGAAATAGACGCC
The DNA here is from genome assembly GCA_002391275.1 of Prevotellaceae bacterium UBA4372. Lineage (GTDB taxonomy): Bacteria > Bacteroidota > Bacteroidia > Bacteroidales > Bacteroidaceae > Physcousia. The sequence goes on from DGSC01000017.1 coordinate 8,772, forward strand.
TTCACCAGCCGTAGCCTTGATGTTGCCACCGCCGTCAGCAAAATCGCCACTGATGCCACCCGTAAAGGTGCCGCTGTTAATCTCGTTGTCCCAAGAGCCTGCTTCACGTTGGAATTTGAACTCGTTGCCCCAACCGTTCGGATCGGCGCAATAGACATAGCCCGTGTAGAGGCCGTCGCCCTGATGTGCCAACTTCTGGTCGGCTACGCTCCAACCATCTGTAGCGCCGATGAAGTAGACAAATGGTTTGAAGTTGACTGCGGTATAGGACCATGTGAGGTCTAACATATTAAAGGTAAGGTCGTAGAAGAGTGCACCTTCGACCGCCGTAATGACGAGGTTACCGCCGACATTATGGTAGGCGAATGTGCCATCCTCTTCACCAGCCGTCAGGCACTCACTCCAGTCTCCGCCGAGACCACTCTCAGGTGTCAACTTGAACTCGACATTACTTTCGTCTTCGGGTGCAGGAATACGCAAAGTGAAGGTCGGGTTATCATAAGGATCGGAACCGTCGTTAGTAAGTTTGTAGGTAACGTCGGTGTTGTTCCAGCCATTAATGCTTCCAGTAAGGTAATAGGCGGGCTCGATGACTGGAGCCACAGGCGTCACCGTGAGAGCTGAAGTCACCGTGTTGGACTTCAGACACGTTGTCTTTGCTTCTGAAGTGAACACCTTGGCATAGACGTAGAGCACAATGCTACGTGCTGATGGGCGCATACCATAGAAAGCATTTGTAGCGTCCTGAAGATCAGCGACAGCAACAAAACCATTACTTGCGATATCGACATCATAGGTGGCTTCGATGGTTTCTTCGCCACTTTCATCTGTGGTGATCTTGGCCAGTTTGCCCACGAGGGAGTCAAACACATAGCCATCGGGGGCGGCAATCTCTGGCGTTACGACTTGAATGCTGTCACTTGCCACCTCGGCGAGATTTACCTCCACGGCTCCTAATGAAGAAGACAGGAGGACCTCCACGGCTTCTTCGGGCTCGTTGCTCTGAGGACTCGACCAGTTGTCGAAGTCCTCGTTGCAAGAGATTGTCAGAGCTGCTATTGCACAGCCATATAATAATTTCTTATACATATTCTAATAAATGTAAAATGTGAAATGTAAAATGTTAATGACTAATTGCTAACTCTCACGAAGCGGAAGAGACCAGTAATGTCATTGAAGTAGATGTTGAAGTTTCCGCCCTCGGAGATATAGAGGTTATCGCCATTGCCGACTCCTGTGCCATAGTAACCGTAGGAGAGGGTAGAGAGCTTGCCACCCCAGTTGAAGTCCCATGAGCCAGACTGCTTGAACTTCACTTCGGCACCTGTCTCGAGATCGATATTGATGAACCAGTCATGGTTCTCACAGATAGTTGTGGCAGGAGCCAATGCCGTGTCACCCCAGCCATTGAACGATCCTGAGATTGCGATGCCATCAAAGACTTTGGCCGAGCCAGAGTACTCTGTGATGACGGGCGTGTTGGTCTTGGTGTCAAGCGTGATAAGATAAACGCCATCGCTCGGCACGCTGATATTGGCAGAGCCGCCATCGTTGAACTTATACTTGCCGAAGCTGTCGCCCTGACCGATTTGCACAGCCCAGTTATCATCGGGCGAGCCGCGGAATTTGAAGCCAGCGGAGGTAAGATAGCCAGCCCAGAGAATCTCGCCAGTTCCAGTAGCATAATCATAGTCGCTGTTCTGGCTGAGGTACATGGGCAGACAGCCCGTAGGAACTGCATTACCCCAAGATCCGTCGCCAATGCAAGATCCAGTCAGATACCACAAGATCGGGTCGGCAGCGACGAGAGTCTGGAAATAAGGAGATGTCTGAACCTTGACGACATTAGAGTAGATAACATCGGTGGATGGTGTCTGAGCCGAAATGCGGAAAAAGACATTCACAAGTGCAGGCACGTCAGCTGCAGATGAAGCCCCAAGCAACGTCATAAGGTTACGGTTGATATCGGCGACATCAATGGAATCGCGGCACACGCTGAGCGGTTCGTCCTCCTGAATGTAGTTGGGAACGGTATTGCCTTCCTCATCAACAGTTGATGTAAACTGTTCATCGAGCGCATATTGGACGTAGTAAGTCACAGCAGCGGGGAAGCCACCATAGTCTGGTTGCGACCAAGTGATGACGAGCGGATCTTTAGTATTTTCAAGATCCAGCACGGAAGCTGCCACATACGGAGTGTTAAGCACGAAGCTCTCTGGCATATGGAGGGTTGGATTGGAACCGTTGTCGTCAGAACATGACGAGAAAGCGACCAGACCGAGCCCAACAAGCATAGGTGCAATGATATATTTAAGTTTCATAGTTGTTACTGTTTTTTCTGATTAATAACCAGCATTCTGCTTGAGATTCGTATTCACGTCGAGGTCTGTTGCAGGCAAACCATAGACATTGAAGTTAGAAGAGAAGGAACCACCTGTGGGAACGCCATTCATGAATTCCCAGAGGTACTCGGATTGTCCGCCAAATCGTCCAAAGCGTACGAGGTCCATACGACGACGTCCTTCGAACCAGAATTCACGTGACCACTCATCGAGGACATCGTCGAGTGTATAGGTGGCTTCCTGCTTTGCATTGGCGCGTTCACGCAGCTTGTTGATATAGGCTGTGGCCGTCGGGTTCTGTCCGTTCTTGCGGATAGAAGCCTCAGCGTATGTAAGGTAAGCCTCAGCAACACGAAGCAACGGCAGGTCAGTGTCCACGAAATTAATAGCACTGGCAGCCTTGCCATCGGAACGCACATTACGGAACTTGACGCAACTAAAGCCTTCGTCGGCCTTCTCTTCCGTGAGATACTGCTTATAGCCCTTGCTGTAGAAGAGAGCGCGGTCATCATTGGCCTTAGCTATCATTTCGGCGAGGTCGTCGGTCTGTGGTGCTTCAGTACTGCCAAAGAATTTCTCGACGAGTTTACCTTTCACGCGAGCACACTTAGTCCAGCTGTGATTGGTTCCAGAAGGAACGGCCATATCTTCATTCTCGCCATAGCTTGCGAACACGAGGAAGTTCATCGCGTCATAGCTTTGGGTCTGCAGTCCGTCCATCAGGGTAGGAAGAACAGCTTCGTACTGTGCACCATTCTCGTTGTTGTCAGCAAGGAAGAGAAGTTGGTAAGCCGAGTAACCGTTCTTACCATTCATGTTGAGGTGGTAGTAGGAACTATTGATTACTTTCTCTGCATATTCCATAGCCTCGGCCCATTTCTCGGCACCAGTGTAAACCTGAGCATTGAGGTAGAGGCGGGCCAGAAGCAGGTTGGCAGCAGCCTTGTCCACACGGCCATAAGTGTTGGTGCCATCGTCGGCCAAGTCATTATAGACAGCTTTCAACTCAGACTCGCAGAAGGCGAACAGTTCGGGACGGGTGTAGTAAGGAGCAAGTTCTGCCGAAACTTTCGTCGACATGGGGCCTGCACCATAGAGGTCCATCACGTACATATAATTGAGCGCACGGATGAGCCGAACCTCAGCCACCTTACGCGCATCGCTGACCTGCTCGATGTATGAATTGCACAATGTAATCGTGAAGTACAAACGATAGTACATGGCAAACGAAAAAGTATTGCTCGCCGAGAAGTCGTTGTGAAGCAACTCAGGCACACCAGCGTCAGACCAAAGCCATCCTGCCTCATCGGAAGTGAACTCATTGAGCGACCAAGCCATACGATAGAAACCCGACATACCCTCGTTTTCGAAAATCTCACGTGGGATATCACCGTTGCCTGCGCCACCCGCCTGACCCGTGAGGGCAAAGCTGGCATAAATCTTGTTGAAGAGGGCATCCTCGTCAAGCACCATTGTCTGCTGAGGGTTGATGGGTGTGACATCAAGGTCGCCTACGCATGAGGTCAAAGTCCCACCAACAGCCATCGCAACGATGGTTGCAGACAGAAAAGATTTCTTTATACTGATTTTCATTGTTGTAGTTATTTAGGATGGGACGTTTTAGAAGTTAAGATTCACACCAAGAATGCCAATGAATGGACGCGGATAGATAGCTCCATCATAGCCTCCGCTGACTTCGGGGTCGATTCCCTTATACTTGGTGATTGTGAATACGTTCTGTGCCGTTGCATAGACGCGGCCATTGATGCTACTCTTGCCAATGTGATTGAACGAATAGCCTAGCGTGATATTATCACACTTGAGGAAAGAGGCATTCTGGACAAAATAGTCGGACTGTGACGCGACGTTGTTCATTGCCTGCCAATTCTTATCAAGCTGATATTTGACGACGTTGTGCCAGGTGTTGCCGTAGTAGACGTATGGCTTAGATACATCGGCACGATCGCCAGCTTCGATGGAATTGTACATATAGTTGTTCAGGCTTGCACGCAGTGAGAAGCCGAGATCCCAATTCTTGTAGGTCACCTTGGAGGAGAGTCCCATGATGACATCAGCATCGCCCTTCTTGTAGAAATACTTGTCCTGCTCATTGATGACACCATCGGCATTGCGGTCGACATACTCACCATAGCGTGGCTGGCCGTCCTCGCCGTAAACCTGCTGGAAGACATAGAACGCACTGACTGGATGACCTTCGGCGTAAGCCATTACGGCTCCAGAACCACCCGAGCCAATGGCTGCATAGGCGTGACCTATAGGAGCGCCATCGGTGGAAATGAGCTCATCAATTTTGTTCTTGTTCCACGTGAGGTTGTATCCGATTTCCCAATACCAATCCTTCGTCTGGATGGGGCGATAGACAAGTTGGGTTTCAACGCCCTGATTGTGGAGCGAACCGATGTTGCTCATAATGCGAGTTGAGAAGTTGGAACCCGCAGCAAGATTAACAGTATTCAGCAGGTCTGTAGTCTTGCGATAGTAGTAATCGAAACTAGCCGTAAAGCGATTCTTGAAGAATCCGAGGTCTATTCCTGCATTATAGGTCGTTGTCTTTTCCCACGTCAGTTCGGGGTTATAACCCTCGGGACGATAGGTGATGCCTGTTCCCGTTATGGGATAATAGGCGCCCGAGCCGCTGACAGTGAAGTTAGAGAAATAGGTGTAGTCGCCAATGCCTTCCTGCTGACCAGTGATACCCCAGCCGAGACGCAACTTGGCATCGGATACATTCTTAGCATTCTTGAGGAAGTTCTCTTCGTTGATTCTCCATGCAAAAGCTGCAGAGGGGAAGAGTCCCCAGCGGTTGCCTTTGCTGAAACGAGATGAACCATCGTCACGAAGGGTGAAGGTGACAAGGTAGCGGTCGAGCAGACCGTAGTTCACGCGGCCGAAGAATGAGACGAGGTAGTTCTCTGACTTATAGAGTGAGTTCTTGGTATCGAAGTAGTCGGGATTAACAAGTTCGCCTGGATGTGTCAGATGAGTATACGGATAGTAGAGGGGATAGGAGTAGTCCGTCTTGATATGGAAATGCTGCCACTCATAACCAGCCATGACATCAATGTGATGAATGTCTTTGATATCCTTCAGATACTGAGCGTAAGCGCTGAGCGAGAGGTTTGAGCGATCTTTCTCGTTCCAGCCCTTGCTGCCATAGTAGATATTGTTGGAGTAGTCATAAGGTAGCACTTCCTTGTCGCTGTGGCCATGGCCAAGGTTCATGCCGCCGTTGACGTGGAGATGCAAATCCTCGAAGCCATGAATCTTATAGTCGATTTCCAAATTGCCAAGAATATCACGACCTTTTCCGATATTACTCTGGTTCAGCAGAGTGGCCACGGGGTTAGAGGCCGCAGTGTTAATGTAGCTGTGCGTCCAAGTTGCATCGCCGAAATCGGCTGTCGTTGGCCACTGCCAGAATCCTCCATACTCAGCGGCCTCGGGGCGGTTGTCATAGACAGGCTTTGTAGGATCCATAAAGAGAGCCTTACCTACAGCATCGGTATTGGCAAATGAATTGCGTTCAAAAGCCACCTTGGCATTGAGGTTGACGCGGAGATGATCATCGAGGAAACTCGGTGCAAGGTTCACGCTGGCCGTGTAACGATTGTAGTTAGAGGTTTTGAGCGTACCTTCCTGATGTGTATAACCAACACTCACGCGGTAAGGCATGTTCTTGAAACCACCCGTCAGCGTGACATTGTGGTCGGTGTTGACACCTGTGCGGTAGATTTCGTTCTGCCAGTCGGTGTTGGCGAACAGATGCTTTCCAGAGGCATCGTAGTAGCCAAGATTGGCGTATTCTTCCGTAGCTTGCCACCCCGAATCGTCACCTTCGAAGCCTGAAATGCGTTGCGTGAACTTCATATATTCACTTGCGCTCAGAACGTCAAGCTTCTTCACGTTCTTGCTGAAGCTGACATTGCCGCTATACGAAACCTTCGGAGCAGAGTTAGCACGACCTTTTTTCGTGGTGATAATAATCACGCCATTAGAGGCGCGGCTACCGTAGATGGCAGTTGCCGAAGCGTCTTTCAGCACGGTGAAACTCTCAATGTCGGCGGGATTCACCATGGAGAGTGCGTTGGCTGAGCCTTCATTACCGCCATAGGCATCGAGTGCTAAGCCGTCAATCACAATCAGAGGATCTTTAGAGGCATTAAGCGACGAGCCACCGCGTATGCGGATAGTAGCGCCACCACCAGGTGTACCATCACCAGGGATTACGCTTACACCAGCAATCTTGCCCTGAATCATGTCCTGAGCGCTTGTCTGCAACCCATGGTTCATCTCGTCGGGCTTAATTGCAATAACAGAACCCGTCAGGTCATTCTTCTTGACCGTACCGTAACCGATGACGACTACATCCTCGAGGACCTTAGCGTCTTCATGCAAGGTCACGTTGACGACGGGACGGGCTGCGATGGTTACGGTCTGGAAGCCCATGAACGAAATGGAGAGCTGGCTACCTTGCGGCGCCGTGATAGCAAAATTACCGTCGAAGTCGGATGTGGTGCCGCCTTCTTGTCCGATAACACGGACGGTAGCGCCCATGACGGGTTCGCCGGTATCATCCTTAACATGTCCTTTGACCTGAATCTGGGCGAAGGAACCAAGGGAGATGAAAAGCCCACAAAGGAGGGCCAGGATACGCAAAGGAATCCTAATGTTTACCTGCTTCATCATGCTTGTTTAAATTTAGTTAGTTAAATAGTTTTTCAATATTGGGGGTTGCGACTGAGTCGCAACAAACGGGACTTTATAGGTTATTCTCGAAGTCTTATGTATTATATTTTTGTCGATTAGCCATGCTCGTGAAGGCGCAAGGGCACATTATTACAATTTGATGCTGCAAATGTAGGTGAGAGACTTTAAAAGAGAAAAGAGCATTGACATAAATCAACAAAAAGAGTTGCGCAAACGTTTGCACGATGCATCATAAAAATTATTTGGTTACAAATAATAACTGCTTTAGTGGTTTTATATATATTTGCACCAAAAAGCATTCTGGAATGAGTGAAAAGGCGGAAATCACGATGAAGGACATAGCAAATGCGCTGGGAGTGTCGGTTGCTACGGTGTCTCGCGCTTTGCAGGATAGCCCTCGCATCAGCAGTATCCAGCGAGAACGCATACAGGCTTACGCGCACGAACATAATTTTGTTCCTAATAATGTAGCGGAGTCATTGCGTAGGAGCAAGGTGTCTGCCCAGAAAGTGATAGGCGTGATCGTTCCTCAGATTACACACTACTATTTCTCATCGATACTTTCCGGCATCGAGGAGGCAGCCTCAGCGAGAGGCTATAGTATCATGGTAGCCCAAAGTGATGAGCAATACGACCGTGAGGTTAAGATATGCGAGTCGTTCATGGGGCATAAAGTCTGCGGTGTGATTGTATCACAGGCGAAAGACACCCTGCGCTACGATCATTTTGAGCGGTTGATGGAGTGTGGCATGCCATTGGTGTTCTACGATCGTATATGTACGGGTTTGAATACGAGTCGCGTGGTTGTGGATGACTATCAAGGTGCTTTCACGGCTGTATCTTATCTGATTGAGACCGGTTGCCGTCGAATTGCTTTTTACGGTTCTGACATGCACTTGGAAATCTCGAAGAACAGGTTTAACGGCTACCGGGATGCTCTGCGTGGGGCTGGCATCGAACTGGACCCATCGTTGCAATATGAATGTGACAATCGTTCTGTAGCAGAGCGCATCACCCCTGAGCTATTGAGCCGGAGCGATCGTCCAGACGGTGTGTTTGCCGTAAATGACGACACGGCTATCGGTGTATTATATACAGCTAAACGCATGGGTATTTGTGTCCCTGACGAATTGAGTATATGTGGTTTCACAAATGGAGAGCGAGCTGTATCCTGCGATCCTATGCTTACGACTGTCGAGCAACGTGGAGGTCGCGTTGGCGAGGAAGCTGTGGATGTTTTGCTTGATGAAGTCGAAGGTTGTATACCTCGCGGAAAGGTTGAGCGCAGGGTTGTGAAGACTCGGTTGGTGGTGCGAGGGACGACACGGGTGAAAAATTGAAACTAAAAAGAGATAAGAAATAAAAACGTTGAAAAACCTATTAATGATTATTGATTAAAACCAAATATTATGCAAAAACCTAACTTATCCTATTGGAAACTGTTTAACCTCAGCTTCGGTTTCTTTGGCGTACAGATAGCCTACGCCTTGCAAAGCGCCAACATATCGCGCATCTTCCGCACGTTGGGCGCTGATCCGCACGACCTAAGCTACTTTTGGATTCTGCCGCCGCTCATGGGCATCATCGTACAACCCATCGTGGGTTCGCTCTCTGACAACACCTGGACACGCTTCGGACGACGCATACCGTACCTCTTCATCGGAGCGGCCGTGGCTGTTGCTGTGATGTGTCTGTTGCCCAACTCCGGGTCGCTGGGTCTAAGTCTCTCGGCAGTCATGTTGTTCGGGCTGATCATGCTCATGCTTCTCGACACGAGCCTGAACATGGCCATGCAACCGTTCAAAATGCTCGTGGGCGACATGGTCAATGAGGAACAAAAGGCTAAGGCTTACTCGATTCAATCGTTCCTCTGCAACGCCGGAAGCGTCGTAGGTTTCATCTTCCCCTTTGTATTCACATGGATAGGATTGAAGAACGTAGCACCCGAAGGCGTCGTTCCCGACTCCGTGATTTGGTCATTCTATTGTGGTGCGGCCATCCTCATCATCTGCGTCATCTACACGATGCTGAAAGTAAAGGAGTGGAATCCACAAGAGTATAGAATGTATAACCCCGTCGAAGAGACGAAAGAGGAGTCGGCCAACTGGTTCGTGCTCCTGAAAAACGCGCCTTCGACATTCTGGAAGGTGGGGCTCGTACAATTCTTCTGCTGGGCTGCTTTCCTCTATATGTGGACTTACGTCGTCGATGCCGTCAGCGAAACTGTCTGGGGTACAACCGACCCTGCGTCCGAGGCCTATCAGGTGGCCGGCAACTGGACAGGCGTGCTCTATGCCATACAAGCCATGGGCAGCGTCTGTTGGGCCCTCGTCCTGCCAAAGTTCAAGAACACAAAAGTTGCCTACGCCGTAAGCCTGCTTATCGGTGGCATCGGCTTCGCGCTCATACCCTTCTGTCCCGACAAATATCTGCAGATTATTCCCTTCCTCTGCATCGGATGTGGCTGGGCCGCCATGCTGGCTATGCCTTTCACCTTCGTGACTAACGCGCTCCAAGGTTATGGTCACATGGGAGCTTACTTGGGCTTGTTCAACGGTACGATTTGTCTTCCCCAGATTGTTGCTGCATTATGCGGCGGGTCTATCCTTTCGATGATAGGTCATCATCAGTCGTCGATGATGATTGTCTCAGGTGTATTGCTTGGATTAGGTGCCCTCTGCGTGACTTTCATCCATGAAAAAAGTAGTGGAAAGTGAAAAGAGAATAATTCAGTTCCATCGTTAAATCATAAATCTTTAAATCATAAATAGTCATGAACATTAGGTTTGAAATTGAATATCGCACAATCTATGGCGAGGATTTGTTTTTGAACATACTCAAGGAGGATGGCAGTCAGGAACATCACGCTTTGAGGACTGTCGACGGTGTCATATGGGCTTGTGAGCTAAATGTAGATGTAGCCATAGATTACTTCTACACGGTGACATGGCAGGGCCGCGAGAAGCGTTCGGAGTGGGTTTTCTGTCCTCATAGTTTTGACCCTAAAGAGGTTGCAAGCCCCGATGTACGTGCCGTGCAACGCGACTCATGGATGGACGCTCCCGAGGATTTCCGTGTGGCCGGAACGCTGGTTCCTGTATTCTCTTTGCGCACACGTAGAAGCTTTGGTGTGGGTGATTTCGGCGACTTGCGCCAGATGGTAGACTGGATAGCAACTACGGGACAGCGAGTGTTGCAGATTCTTCCTATTAACGATACCACAAGCAGCCATACATGGGCAGACTCTTATCCTTACTCATGCATCAGTGTGTTTGCCTTACACCCTCAATACGTTGAGCTGGGGGCGCTGCCTGCACTGAAGAGCGAGAAAGATCGTCGGCATTTTGACAAATTGCGCCAAGAGCTGAATGCACTTACCCAGATAGACTATGAGCGTGTGAATGCAGCCAAGCTGGAGTACTTGCGTCTGATTTTCGATGAAGAAGGAAAGCGCATTTTGTCGACGGCTGATTTCAAAACATTCTTTGCGAACAATGAGCAATGGCTTGTACCATACGCTCAATATTGCCACCTGCGAGACACTTATGGCACGGGCGATTTCTCGGCATGGCCTAATCATAAGCAGTGGGCAGAGGCCGACCGCAAGGTTCTGAGCAATCCCAGGAACAAGGCTTTCAAGGATGTTGCCTTCTATTACTTTGTCCAGTTTGTGCTTGCGCAACAGCTCAGAGGCGTACATGCCTACGCCCGTTCACGTGGAGTAATTCTTAAAGGTGACATTCCAATTGGTGTTGCACGCCATGGCTGCGATGTTTGGCAAGAGCCACGCTATTTCAACCTTAACGGACAAGCCGGTGCTCCGCCCGATGACTTTTCCGAAGACGGACAGAACTGGGGATTCCCCACCTACAATTGGGATGAGATGCTACGCGATGGTTGCCAATGGTGGGAGCGCAGGTTCCGGAATATGGCTCGCTACTTTGATGCCTACAGGATAGACCACGTTCTTGGTTTCTTCCGCATCTGGGAAATTCCGATGCCTGTAAAGAGCGGGTTGCTTGGTCAGTTCTCCCCTGCGCTTGCATTCCGACGGGAGGAAATTTACGGGTATGGCATCAGCGAAGAGACGCTGAAAGCTACCGTGGGTCCGATTATTAAACCACAAGGTGCAGAGGTGGAAGCTTACAACAACACAGATTACCTTTTCCTTCGCGACCATAGGAATCCCGAGCTTTTCCATCCCCGCATTTCCGGCAAAAAGACATCATGCTACTCACGTCTGAGCAACGACCAGCAGCAAGCCTTCGATGCCCTTTACGAGGACTTCTTCTATCATCGCAACAATCAGTTCTGGTATGAAGAAGCAATGCAGAAGTTGCCCAAGTTGGTAAAGGCTACACGTATGCTCTGCTGTGCCGAGGACCTTGGCATGGTGCCGGCATGTGTAAAATGGGTGATGGACGAGCTGGGCATCCTCAGCCTCGAACTGGAATCGATGCCCAAGGAACCGTGGGTTCGTTTCGGGCACGTTGAGAATAACCCGCGCCGCTCAGTTGCCACAATCTCCAGTCATGACACTCCGACTTTACGTATGTGGTGGGATGAGGACTACGAACGCACCCAAGACTATTTCAACAACATTCTACACCGCGAGGGCCCAGCCCCTCACCCTCTGCCCGGATGGCTTGCACAAGAGATCATACAGCGTCATTTGGACTGCCCGTCGATGCTCTGTGTGATTGCGCTTCAAGACTGGCTTGCCATTGACGAGCACCTGAGAAACAAGGATGCCAACGCCGAGCGCGTTAATATACCCGCCAATCCCCATCACTACTGGCGCTATCGTATGCACTTGAACATTGAAGACCTCAAGCACGACAAGCAGTTCACCGAGGGCATCAGAGAGATGGTGACGTTGGGAAACAGAGGATAGAGCCCCTACCCTTCCCTCACTGGAAACCTCACGCCTCGGTTCGAGCTTAGGAATGTGGCCGTTAGCAGTCAAGAGGTGAAATCTATAATCAAAGACAATATGAAAAGAATCGTTTTATCGCTACTTGCTTTATTATCATTATTGCCCCTTTCCGCAAAAGCGACCACTCTCTTTCAGCCGGGAAAGGCAGGAGAAAAGACTCTTGCGAGTCCCTCCGGCATGCTCACCCTCACGTTTTCTCTGGATGGAACCCGTCCGCAATATGAACTGACCTACAAGGGAAAGCCCGTTGTCAAGCCTTCGCACCTCGGTCTGGAGTTAGCCCGCGACAAGCACGCTTCGAGAGGCCTAAACGAGACGGATTTGCTCGATGGTTTCATGATAGAAAAGACTGAGACCAGCACGTTCGATGAGACGTGGCAACCCGTTTGGGGCGAAACGCGAGACATCAGGAACCACTACAACGAGCTCGCTGTTACGTTGAGACAAAACAGCGCCACAGGAGGCGACCACTCAGGCAGAGTCCTGATTCTCCGTTTCCGTCTCTATGACGACGGCCTCGGTTTCCGCTACGAGTTTCCTCAACAACCCGATCTCGTGTACTTCCTCATTCAGGACGAGCGCACCGAGTTCGCCATGACAGGCGACCACATGGCTTGGTGGTTGCCGGGCGACTATGACACGCAAGAACAGATGACCCAGCAGTCGCGCCTCTCCGAGATTCGTGGACGCTTCCACGACGCCGTTAATTGGGGCAACTCATCCGTGGCCGTCTTCTCGCCCACTGGCGTACAGACCTCCTTACAGATGAAAACCGACGACGGCCTCTACATCAATATCCACGAAGCAGCCTGCATAGACTATGCCACAATGCACCTCGAGCTCGTTGACGAACAGACGAAGGCGCTGACTACGAAGCTTGAAGGCAACAGCAATGCTTACACTCCGAATCCAGCTCCGGCACGCGCCATATTACCTCAGCCATACACCTTCGTAAGCCATCTGACGCCGGATGCCACAGGCCTGAAAGGCGCAATGCAAACTCCATGTCAGACGCCTTGGCGCACCATCATCGTATCGGATGACGCCCGCGATATGCTTTCCAGCAATCTCATTCTTAACCTCAACGAACCATGTGCGCTGGACGATGTCAGTTGGATTCATCCCACAAAATATTGCGGTGTATGGTGGGAGATGATTGTAGGCAAGAGCGCTTGGCACTACACAGACGACCAGCCCAGCGTAAAGCTCTCGGCCACCGATTTTCCTCTTGGCACTGCCTCCTCGCTACCTGGCAAGTCGACGTTCAACTTCCAACGCGCAACGCCTCATGGCCGTCACGCTGCCAACAACGAGAAAGTGCGCCGATATATCGACTTCGCGGCCAAGAATGGCCTGCAGGAAGTACTCGTCGAGGGTTGGAACATCGGCTGGGAAGACTGGGCGAACATGTGGAAACGCGATGTATTCGATTTCCAGACGCCTTACCCCGACTTCGACATCAAAGCGCTCAACGACTATGCTCATTCGAAGGGTGTTCGCTTGATGATGCACCATGAGACAAGTTCCTCAACACAAAACTACGAGCGCCATCTGGAGAATGCCTATTCGCTCATGAACCGCTACGGCTACGATGCTGTCAAGAGTGGCTACGTAGGGGATATCATTCCACGTGGCGACCACCACTACTCACAGTCGATGAACAACCACTATTTGTTCTGCATCCAGCAGGCCGCCCGTCATCATGTGATGGTCAACGCCCACGAGGCGACACGCCCTACCGGACTATGCCGCACCTATCCTAACCTCGTCGGCAACGAAAGTGCCCGAGGTACCGAGTACGAAGCCTTTGGCGGCAACCGCCCCGACCACACCTGCATCCTACCGTTTACACGTCTGCAAGGCGGCCCCATGGACTACACGCCCGGCATTCTCGAAACACAGCTCAGCACATGGAGCCAGAACACTTCATGGGTGAGAACAACAGTAGCTGGTCAGCTCGCCCTCTACCTGACCATGTACTCTCCGCTGCAGATGGCCGCCGACCTACCCGAGCACTACGAACGCCCTGACCTCGCGCCCGCCTTCCAATTCATTCGCGACGTAGCCTGCGACTGGGACGACAGCCGCTACCTTGAGGCTGAGCCTGCCGACTACATTACCGTGGCACGTAAAGCCAAAGGCACCGACAACTGGTTCGTCGGCGGAAAATGCGACGAGAACGGCCATAAGACAACCCTCAAACTGGATTTCCTGGACAAAGGGCGCAAGTACGAAGCCACTATCTATGCCGATGCCAAAGGTGCTCATTACGAGACGAACCCCAAAGCCTACACCATCACCCGCAAAACCGTCAAGGCAGGCGACACACTTCGTCTTACTGAAGCTCCTGGCGGTGGGTTCGCCATCAGTATCATAGCCAAATAAGTGGGTTCACTCATTCATGAAAACATGAATGCGACCATTATTTTTCTTAATAGTCTCTTCGCTGTTGAGTAAACTTTTTCTTAGGAGGAAACAGTCATCGACGGCAGAACTCTTCACTTTTGTTTCGACAAAGTGGTGAAAAATGACTTTGAGGAAGAAATGATGTAGTTTGGAATCGCTAAGAATCGTTGAATAAAAAAAGTGGGGGATGTGCCGAGAGTTACGGCACATCCCCCACTTTTTTTGTCTATATGCTTTACCCCTTCATTTAACACACTTGGCCGCATGAGGCGATGCGGCCAAGTGAAAAGGCAAATTGTCTTAGGTCCTCAGGCCTTTTCGCCTAAGAAGATTTAAAACTGGGAAAAGGAACGTGAATGAGAGTTATTCGGACGTTAGGGTGATGCGTCCTTTTTTTAGTCCTTTTGCAGTAGCTTCAAGGGTGATGACACCTGGTGTCTTCGATGCCTGCACAATGGCAGTGAGCTGTCCGGCGAAAGCATGATGCTGCGGCAGGTGGAAGAGGTCGAGGTTGGCGGCATCGCCGTTGGCTGCTGCACGGAAGCGGCCTGCACCTTTGACCTTGAAGTGGATGAGGTCTGCAGCGTCGGGTATCAGGTTGCCGTCCTTATCAACTACGCGCACGGTAACGTATGAAAGGTCGTCGCCATCGACGTTCAGGCGCGAACGGTCGGGAACGAGCTCGATGTGATGCGGGGCGCCGGCAGTGCGAACCACTACCTCGTTGGCAGTAGAACTGCCGGTAGCTCTCGAAGACGAGGCAGAGGTGGAAGACGAGGCAGAAGAGGGATAGTGGGCGACCACTTTAATCTCACCGGGTTCATAGCGGACATCGGTCCACATCAGTCGATAGCGGCGTTGCAGCCAAAGGCTGTCGCCGGCAGCTTTGGCAGCAAGAGCTTCGTCGCGGGTATATTTGTGTTGCACGCCTTGACTCTTGCCGTTGACGAAGAGCTCAGCCTCGGGGGCGTCGGTATAGACGAAGACCGGGACGATTTGACCCTCGCGGCCGGGCCATGTCCAGTGAGGCAACACGTGCAGCGTGTGCTCACGACGGTTCCACAGGCTGCGGTAGAGATAGTAGCGATCCTTGGGGATGGAAGCCAGGTCGATGATACCAAAGACGCTGGAGTGCGACGGCCAGGCATTGGTGTCGTAAGGCGATGGCTCGCCAAGATAGTCGAAGCCTGTCCACACGAATTGACCGATTTCCCACTCATGGTCGTCGGCATTGGCAAAGTCGTGGTCGGGCGTATTGCTCCACCAACAGTACTCCAGGTCGTAGCCGCTGCACTGATGGTCGTCGTAGGTAGCGTTGGCTTTCAACCCGATGGGCAGTTTGTAGACGCCACGGCTACTGACGGTGGAACTGGTTTCAGAGCCCAGCACTACGTTTTGAGGCAGACGACGGTAGGCCTCCTCGTAGCGATGAGCACGATAGTTGAAGCCAGGAATGTCCAATTGTGCTGCGAAACCGTTGCCAAGCACACAGTCCACCTGATCCATGCCACAAGTGACGGGTCGCGTAGGATCCTCGCGGTGGCAGATGTCTTGCAGGAAGCGGGCCACTTTGTAGCCTTCGCGCGAGCATTGCGTGGGCACTTCGTTACCAATGCTCCACATGACGACGGAAGCATGGTTGCGGTAGTGACGGAGCATGTTGACCATATCTTTCTCTGCCCATTCCTTGAAATAACGATGATAGCCGTTCTTGCACTTGGCGCGATCCCATTCGTCGAAAGGCTCTACCATCATCATGAAACCCATGGAATCGCAAAGCTCCACGAGTTCAGGCGCTGGCATATTGTGGCTGGTGCGGATGGCATCGCAGCCCATATCCTTCAGCAATGTAAGCTGGCGACGCAATGCAGCACGGTTGATGGCTGCGCCGAGGGGACCAAGGTCGTGGTGGTTGCACACGCCCTGGAACTTGCGTCTCTGGCCATTGAGGAAGAAACCGCGATCGGGCACTACTTCAATCGTGCGAATACCGAATACGGTGGCATAGGTGTCGAGGAGTGTGTCGCCCTCGTAGGCGCGGGTGACCGCTTTATATAATATCGGAGTCTCGGGCGACCACAACCGGGGGGCTTTCACGATGAGATTCTGCTGCAACGGCAAACCGTGGGCTACGGTCTGCGTGTTCTCCTTCTCGGAGACGGGACTGCCGTCGGGGCCGAGGATGACGGTGTGCAGACGCAGCGTCTTGCCCTCGGCGTTGGCAAAGGTGGTCTTCAAGGTGACAGAGGCAGCGTCCTGCAACAGTTTCGTCGTCACCTGCGTGCCCCAGACATCGACGTGGATGTCGGAAGTGTTGAGAAGATGCACGTTGCGGAAAAGACCTGCGCCGCAATACCAGCGGCTACTCTCGGGACGATTCTCCAAGCGAACGGCAAGGGTGTTGGGACGACCGTCGCGGTTCACATAATCAGTGACGTCAACATAAAAAGAGTTGTAGCCGTAAGGCCAGAAGATGGTCTCGTGACCGTTGACGTAGACGCGTGCTTCGCTCATGGCACCGTCGAAGATGAGGGTTGTGCGAACAAGGGAGGCAGAGGGAGCGGGTAGCGTGAACTGGGTGCGATACCAACCGACACCGATGTATGGCAGGCCGCCTGTGCGACCAGTCTTGAGGGTAGCGGCCTTCTCACCGTTCTGCGTCACGGCTACATTTTGCAGGTCGTTCTCGCTGCCGAAGGGACCAGTGATGGCCCAGTCGTGTGGGATGGCGACGCGCTGCCAACGGCTGTCGTCATACGAAGGCTGTTCGGCTCCCGATTGCTCGCCACGGCAGAAACGCCAGCCGTCGCGAAGGAGCACCTCATTACGTTGGGCCAGAGCAGGTGTGAGTGCTAAGCACAAAGCCACCGCCAATGAAAAAAAATGCTTCATATCTGTTAGTCTTTTTTTTGATTTCTTCTGGCAAAGATAAGACAAACTTTGAAGCGAGTTCCTTTTTCTTGCAATAAAATGTTACGAGAAATGATTTTTCCTTAAAAAATATAGTAAAAGAAAGGAAATGATGAAGGCAAAGAAAAAAAGTTGAACATACATCGTTCATCGTTCATCGTTTTTATGTACCTTTGCGCCGCTTTTCTGTATAAACCTATTAAATAAGGTACGCACACGTGCGCGAAGACCTGTAAAGAAGAGAAGAGCAGCGCAATAGACAATGAGGTTATTCAAACGCATAGACATATTCATCCTAAAGCAATTCAGTTTGCTTTTTGCGGGCACTTTTTTCATCTGCCTGTTCATTTTCATGATGCAATTTTTGTGGAAATGGGTGGACCAGCTGATAGGCAAAGGCTTAGCCTTGGATGTCTTGGGCCGCTTTTTCTTTTATGCGGCAATGACCCTTGTACCAGGTTCGCTTCCATTGGCTGTACTTCTGGCCTCGCTGATTACATTCGGCAACTTAGGCGAGCGCTTGGAGTTGTTGGCGATGAAAGCGGCAGGTATTCCTTTGGTCCGCATCTTGCAACCTGTATTTATATTTGTTTTGTGCGTGATGTGCGGTTCGTTTTATTTCCAGAATGTAATAGTTCCCGAATCGAGCAAGCGCCTGGCAGCCCTGTCCTATTCTATCCGTCAGAAATCGCCCGAGCTGGAGATTCCAGAAGGTGTTTTCTACAACGACATCCCCGGGTATAATCTGTTTGTCGAGAAAAAGGATGTGGAGCGTGGCATGCTATATGGAATAATGATTTACAATCAGGGAAGCAATTTCGACGACACACAGGTAGTGCTTGCCGACTCCGGGCGCCTACAAAGTACAGCAGACCAGAAATACCTTCAACTCACACTCTACGACGGCCAACGTTTTCGCAATATGCAGAACACAGGCAGCGCTATGGACCATGCCACCGTGCCATACATGCGCGAGACCTTTAAGACCGAAGTAGACTTGATTCCTTTCGACGAGTCGTTGAACGAGATGGATGCCAACCTCTTCAACAGCAATGCACAAACCAAGAACCTCAAGCAACTGACTTTGGGCATAGACTCGCTGATTCATTTATTAGACTCTACAGGGCGCGAACAATACGCACAGTACAGCTATGGCTTCTTGTCCTCCATCAGACTTACCGGACGTAGCGACTCGGCACAAATTATCGCACAGGCAGCTCAGGACTCAATAGTGTTGGACAGCGTGTATGCTCGTCTGACCGCCAATCAGGAAGCACGCACTGCACGCATGGCCTTGGATCGCGTAGAAAGCGGAGAATCGCAAACAGCCATGATGCGCGACATCAGCGCTTACAACAACAGAAGCCTCCGACTACACTATGTAGAACGACATAGGAAGTTTACATTATCCTTGGCCTGCATCATATTCTTTTTCATTGGAGCTCCGCTTGGCGCCATCATCCGCAAGGGCGGTCTCGGCGTGCCTGTAGTCATCTCCGTGATAATATTTATTTTCTACTATATCATCAATGCCAGCGGAGAAAAGTTAGCGAAAAACGGTACTTGGGACTCAACGTTCGGAGCTTGGCTAAGCTCGATGGTTTTGGCGCCTATTGCCGTGTGGCTGACATGGAAGTCGAACCAAGACTCTGCTGTGTTCAATATAGAAGCTTACCAGCAATTTATAAAACGCCTATTAAAACGATTACATATATGACACATCTTTCGACCATACCCGACGCCCTTGAGGATTTCAAGGAAGGCAAATTCGTAATAGTCGTAGACGATGAAGATCGCGAGAATGAGGGCGACTTCATCACGGCGGCTGAATTGATTACTCCTGAAAAAGTCAACTTCATGCTTCGTGAAGGGCGTGGAGTCCTCTGTGCGCCTATAACCATCGGACGTGCCGATGCTCTGGAATTGCCCCATCAAGTGCTTGACAACACTTCGGTATTAGGCACTCCGTTCACTGTTACAGTAGATAAACTGGAAGGATGCACAACGGGCGTCAGTGCTGCAGATCGTGCCGCAACAATCCGCCACTTAGCTGATCCTGAAGCCAAGGCGTCAGACTTTGGCCGCCCTGGTCACATCAACCCACTTTATGCCCAAGACCGTGGCGTCCTGCGTCGAGCCGGACATACAGAGGCGGCTGTAGACTTAGCCCGCCTGTCGGGATTACAGCCTGCAGCAGCCTTAATCGAAATCCTCAATCCAGATGGCACTATGGCCCGGATGCCTCAACTTCAAGAAGTCGCAAAGAAACATGGTATCAAGATTATCACCATTCGCGACCTGATTGCCTACCGACTCGAACGTGAGCAAATGGTAGAGGCTGCTCCTGAAGTGGATTTACCCACGGCCTATGGCCATTTTCGCGACATCACCTTCCGACAGTTGTCCAACGGCCTGGAGCATGTCGCTTTAATAAAAGGGCACTGGGATGCCGACGAACCTATACTCGTAAGAGTTCATTCAAGCTGTGCTACCGGTGATATTTTCGGCAGTCAACGATGCGACTGTGGCGAACAGCTTCACCGAGCAATGCAGATGATCGAACAGGAAGGAAAAGGCGTTCTCCTTTACATGAACCAGGAAGGACGTGGAATTGGCCTATTCAATAAAATGAAAGCCTATAAGCTGCAAGAACAAGGCGAAGACACCGTAGAGGCGAACGTTCATCTTGGATTCAGGCCAGACGAACGTGAATATGGTGTAGGAGCCCAGATACTTCGGCAGTTAGGTGTACATAAAATACGATTACTCACAAACAACCCCGTGAAACGCGTAGGTCTGGAAGCCTATGGGCTGGAGATTGTCGAAAATGTACCCATCGAAGTACAGCCTAATCGCTACAACGAGCGCTACCTCAAGACAAAGCAAGAACGCATGGGACACACCCTTCACCTAAACAAGTGAAAGAGACGACTGGAAAATAGATGCTATTCATTCATTCTGTGAAAATAAATTGAAAATCATAAATCGTAAATCGTAAATTATATTTACCTTTGCCGACGAATTGACAACGAATATCATTATGAATAATTTATCAGACCGTCTTAATCGATTAGCCCCCTCAGCCACATTGGCAATGAGCCAACGCAGCAGTGAACTTAAGTCTCAGGGCATAGACGTAATAAACATGAGCGTTGGAGAGCCTGATTTCAACACGCCCGACCATATCAAGGCTGCGGCCATACGAGCTGTTGAAGAGAACTATTCGCGCTACTCTCCCGTTCCAGGTTACCCGGCTTTACGCCAAGCCATAGTGGAGAAGCTACGTACTGAGAACGGTCTCAATTATGATTCTTCACAGATTCTGTGTTCCAACGGAGCAAAACAAAGTGTATGCAACGCCATCATGGCACTCGTCAACGCTGGTGATGAAGTCATCATCCCCGCTCCCTATTGGGTAAGCTACCCGCAAATGGTGCTGCTTGCCGAAGGTACACCTGTGTACATTGACGCCCCTATCGAGCAGGACTTCAAGATTACGCCTGCACAGCTGGAGGCTGCTATTACTCCCAAGACAAGAGCAGTCATCCTGTGTTCGCCGTCAAACCCAACAGGAAGCGTATACACAAAAGAAGAGTTGCGCGGACTGGCCGACGTCATCGCCCGCCACGAACGGGTGATTGTGCTGGCCGACGAGATTTACGAGCACATCAACTATGTCGGTAAGCACGAGAGCATAGCCCAGTTCACCGAGATTCGCGACCGCGTTGTCATCATTAACGGTGTATCGAAGGCATACGCAATGACGGGATGGCGCATTGGCTTCATTGCAGCACCCGAATGGGTTGTTAAAGGATGCAACAAGTTGCAGGGTCAATATACGAGCGGCCCATGCTCGGTAAGCCAGAAAGCAGCCGAAGCAGCTTACACGGGTTCGCAGCAATGTGTTGAAGATATGCGTCAGGCGTTTGAACGTCGGCGTGATCTTATCGTAAGATTAGCAAAAGACATACCTGGGCTGGAAGTTAATATGCCTCAAGGCGCTTTCTACCTTTTCCCTAAATGCAGCAGCTATTTCGGCAAAAGCGATGGCTCTCGCGTCATCAACAACAGCACCGATTTGGCAATGTACCTTCTCGAAGTAGGACATGTAGCAACAGTTGGCGGCGATGCGTTTGGGTCACCTGAATGTTTCAGGATGAGCTACGCCACAAGCGACGAGAACATAGTGGAGGCTATGCGCAGGATTAAAGAGACATTAGCAAGGCTCAAGTAATAATTACAGCATTATGGAACAGAAAAAGATTATGACAGCTCTGATATCCGTCTTTCACAAGGACGGCCTCGAAGAACTCTTGGCCAAATTAAATGCCGAAGGCGTTCATTTTCTCTCCACGGGAGGCACACAATCGTTCATTGAAAGTCTCGGCTACGATTGTCAGAAGGTAGAGGATATTACATCCTATCCCAGCATCCTTGGCGGTCGCGTGAAGACCTTACATCCGAAGATCTTTGGCGGCATTCTTGGCCGGCGCGAGCTCACGGCAGATTGCCAACAGATGACTCAATATGAGATTCCTGAAATAGACCTCGTCATCGTAGACCTTTATCCCTTCGAACAGACGGTAGCCAGCGGTGCTTCTGATGCAGACATTATAGAGAAGATTGATATCGGTGGCATTTCACTCATTCGTGCAGGCGCCAAGAACTTCAACGATGTGGTCATCATACCGTCGAAGCAGCAGTACCAAAGCCTCCTTGACATACTCAATAAGCAAGGAGCACAAACCACTCTCGAACAACGTCGTCACTTTGCGACTGAGGCTTTCGGCGTGAGCAGTCATTACGATACCGCCATCCACACGTGGTTCCTGACTAAATAAAAACACCATTCACTTCTCATTCTTTATTTATCACTTTCTTTTATCATTGGATATATGGGACTCTTCTCCTTCACAAAAGAAATAGCGATGGACCTTGGTACGGCCAACACCATCATCATATCAGACGGTAAGATTGTCGTTGATGAGCCTTCGGTAGTGGCGCTCGATCGCCACACTGAGAAAATGATAGCCGTGGGCGAAAAGGCAAAGCTCATGTACGAAAAGGTTCACGCAGGAATCAAAACCATCCGACCTTTGCGCGATGGCGTAATTGCCGACTTCAATGCTTGTGAGCAAATGATGCGAGGCCTCATCAAGATGGTGCCTACGGGCCGACGTCTCTTCACTCCTTCTTTGCGCATGGTTATCGGTGTGCCTTCAGGATCAACCGAAGTAGAATTGCGTGCCGTGCGTGACTCTGCGGAACATGCTGGCGGTCGTGAAGTATATCTGATCTATGAACCCATGGCTGCAGCCATAGGTATTGGTCTTGATGTGGTAGCTCCTGAGGGCAATATGATCGTTGACATAGGTGGTGGTTCCACTGAAATCGCCGTCATCTCGCTTGGCGGCATAGTAGCAGACAAGAGTCTTCGCACTGCAGGCGACGACCTCACATCAGACATTCAGGAGTACATGAGTCGCCAACATAATGTCCGCGTGAGCGAACGCATGGCGGAACGTATTAAGATTAATGTCGGTGCTGCACTTACCGATCTTGGCGAAAATGCACCTGAGGACTATATCGTACATGGGCCGAACCGAATCACAGCTCTGCCTATGGCCGTACCCGTATGCTATCAGGAGATTGCACACTGCCTTGAAAAGACTATTGCCAAGATTGAAACAGCTGTGCTCAACGCTCTTGAGGAGACACCGCCAGAGCTCTATGCCGACATCGTGCGCAATGGCATTTACCTTACTGGTGGCGGCGCACTGCTGAGAGGTTTAGACAAACGTCTTACAGACAAGCTCAACATCCCGTTCCATATAGCCGAAGACCCGTTGCACAGCGTAGCTAAAGGTACTGGCGTTGCACTTAAGAACATCGACAATTTCTCATTCCTGATGTAAACTGGTTAACCTTTCAATGCGTTAACTTGTTCTTATGCGTGCCCTACTTGATTTCATTGCCAAGTATTACCATTGGCTGATTTTTGTTGTACTGGAAGGAGTAAGCCTTATGCTGCTCTTCCAGTTCAACCGTTATCAGCATAGCCTTTGGATTACGGCTCTCACCGAAATGGTGTCTAAGGTTCAAGCCGCTGAAGCCGAGGCCTTGAGATACTTAACTCTGGGGCGTGCCAATGAGCAACTGACACGTCGGAACATTATCCTCGAGTACAATCTCGAACAAGCCACACGCCAGATAGCCATCCTTACTCACGACTCAACAGGTACCGAACGCATACAGGCCGAACGCATCAACGGGTTGGAACTGATTCCAGCTAAAATTGTGACCAACAGCATCAAGCGTCGCGACAATCTCATAACGATAGATGCAGGAGAAGCCGACGGCATACATGAGGAAATGGGCGTAGTTTGTGGAACTGGGCTCGTAGGCATTGTGTACCGAACCTCTAAGCACTTCTCCGTTATCTTACCGTTGCTCAACAGCCACTCGCATATCAGTTGCCGTTTACGAGGTTCTGAGTATTTTGGACATCTCACATGGGACGGAGGCAATCCTCTGTTTGCTCAACTCGACGACATTCCTCGCCATGCACGCTTCAATATTGGCGACATCGTGGAAACAAGCGGATTCAGTTCTGTATTTCCACCAGGTATTTTCGTAGGAAAGGTCGATGCTATAGGCAACAGCGACGACGGTCTTAGCTACAAATTACGTGTCCATCTGGCTACGGAC
Source organism: Prevotellaceae bacterium UBA4372 (assembly GCA_002391275.1). GTDB lineage: Bacteria > Bacteroidota > Bacteroidia > Bacteroidales > Bacteroidaceae > Physcousia. The sequence goes on from DGSC01000017.1 coordinate 32,802, forward strand.
TTCGCCACCCTTCAGGACGTATGTGTCGTGGCACAACAATTTCAACCGGAAGTGCAGGAGCTGGAACAACAGTCTGACTCCCTGATAGCTTTATAACATAGTTTGCAACACCAACATCAATCGTTAATTCACCTACCCAGTGTTAATAACATTCTTACAACGTACGCTATGGTTAGTCGCCCTTGTGGCGGCACAGATGATGGTGTTCAACTATGTTCATCTTTTTGGCTATGCCACCCCCCTACCCTACGTCTACCTCCTCCTGATATTTCCATTGGGCACAGCACGATGGAGCATCATGCTTTGGGGATTCGTGTGTGGCCTGCTCTGCGATTTTGTTTCGTTGACTATGGGTATAGGTGCAGCATCTATGACCTTAGCCGCTTTCGTGCAGCCACTCTTGCTTAAGTACATGGCACCCAAGGATGCTGTCGACAATATGCAAGCCTCATTCCACGAACTCAGTTTTTGGGGTTACGTGCGTTATTCAGGTATTCTCACATTCATTTTCTCTGCAACCTATTTCTTGCTTCTGTCTTCTTCGTTTTTCCACCTATACGATTTTACCATTGCTTTCACATCCAGTTGGATTCTCACATTAATACTTTGTTTAGCTATTGAGAGAGTTCGCGGAGGAAAGCATCATGCGAAGGAAAGTTAATCCTCTCTCTGTAGTCAATTATGGTAGAACCCAGTCTCACATATCGCAAATATGTGCTTGGCTTTGCAGCACTCATTATAGTCGTAGTTTATGTTCTACGACTTTTCTCGCTGCAGCTACTGTCCGACGACTACCGTGCGCGTGCCGACTCGAACGCCCTGATGCGCCGGATTCAATTTCCGGCTCGAGGTGCCATCACAGACAGGAACGGCAAGTTGCTCGTCTACAACCAACCGGCCTATGACATCATGGTCGTCATGCAGGAGCAGGACGGTGTAGACACGCTTGCGCTATGCAAAAGCCTCGGCATCACACCCGAATGGTACGTCAAACGCATGAAAGAGATAAAGAACACCAAGGGCTATTCACCCTATACCCAGCAAGTGTTCATGAACCAGCTTTCGATGGAAGAGTTTAGCAGTTTCCAAGAGAAGCTCTTTCATTTCCGAGGCTTTTATATTCAGAAGCGTAGCATACGACAGTACTCCTTTCCTTACGCAGCTCACGTCCTCGGTGATGTAGGCGAAGTGAACCCTACCGACATCGAAGAAGACGCCTACTACCGCCCTGGAGACTACATCGGAAAACAAGGCATTGAGCGAAGTTATGAGCGCCAACTCAGAGGCATCAAAGGCTCCGAAATCCTTATCCGCGACGTTCACGGCCGCATAAAAGGACGCTATCAGGACGGGCATTTCGACCAGAAGCCCATTCCTGGCAAGAACCTCACTCTCAGCATCGATCTCGAATTGCAGAAATTAGGAGAACGCCTCATGCACGGTAAACTTGGCAGCATCGTAGCCATAGAGCCCTCCACAGGCGAAATCCTCTGCATGGTCACCTCGCCCACCTACGACCCACGTACCATGGTGGGTCGCCAACGTGGAAAGAAGCACCGTGAACTATCGTTAGACCCCATGAAGCCGTTGCTTAACAGAGCGATCATGGGCACCTACCCTCCAGGCTCAACATTCAAGACATCACAAGCTCTCACCTTCCTCGAAGAGGGTATCATCACCCCCCAGACGGCATATTCTTGCTCGCATGGTTTTCATTACAAAGGCCTCAGAGTAGGTTGCCACGGTCATGGCTCGCCCCTCCCTCTCATTCCTGCTATCGGCACATCATGCAACGGTTACTTCTGCTGGGGACTATACCACATGTTTAGCAACAGGGAGAAATACCACAATGTCCAAGAAGCCATGACGTGCTGGAAGGACTATATGGTCTCTATGGGATTTGGATATAAGCTCGGAGTGGACCTTCCCGGCGAGAAACGAGGCTTTATTCCTAATGCCGACTATTATGACAAGGCCTACAAAGGCTCTTGGAACGGGCTCACGGTGATCTCTATATCCATCGGTCAGGGCGAAGTCACATTAACGCCTCTTCAAATCGCAAACCTCGGAGCAACCATAGCCAATCGGGGATGGTTCATTACCCCGCACGTCGTGAAAGAAGTGCAAGACGAATCTCTCGACACGCTGTACACGAAGAGGCGCTTCACCAAAGTGTCGCCTACGCACTACGAAACTGTCGTTGCCGGTATGAGACGCGCTGTCGAGTCAGGTACCTGTCATGCAGCAAACAATCCTTGGTTTGAGACATGTGGCAAGACGGGTACAGCTCAAAACCGAGGGCACGACCACTCTGTCTTCATGGGCTTCGCTCCACGCGACAATCCCAAGATAGCCGTAGCCGTCTACGTCGAGAACGGAGGCTGGGGCGCCACCTACGGCGTTCCTTTCGGCGCTCTCATCATGGAACAATATATTAACGGGCACTTGTCGCCGGCCAGCGAAGCTAAGGCCGAAACGCTTGCCAATCGAACAATCAGCTATGGCACCAGTGCAAGATAAGCCAAAAAGCATATTTGCCAGTATCGACTGGATAACAATACTCATCTACGGAGCCCTGTTGGCTTTCGGGTGGATGAGCATCTGCGGTGCATGCTACGAGTACGGCCAGCCCCGCGACCTGCTTTCACTGGCTTCTTTCGGCACGCGAACAGGCATGCAACTTGTATGGATAGGGTCGTCAGTAGTGCTTGGCACCATCATTTTACTGCTCGACGACCGCATCTTTGACACTTTTGCCTACCTCATCTACGGAGCCCTTATCGTTCTTCTTTTCATCACGCCTTTCCTCGCCCACGACATCAAAGGCTCACTCTCTTGGATCAAGATAGGCCCCTTCAGCTTTCAGAGTGCTGAATTTGCCAAATTCGCCACGGCCTTGGCCTTAGCCAAATTCATGAGTACATACGGCTTCAAGCTCCAAGGTTCGTGGAAGAATATGGCCGTCAGCATCGCTATAATGATGTTGCCCATGGTGCTCATCGTCATGCAGAAGGAGACGGGGTCGGCCTTGGTTTACTTCAGCCTTTTCCTCATGCTCTACCGCGAAGGCATGCCCGGTTTCATTCTCTTTGCAGGCATTTCAGCGGCCGCCTATGTGGTCATTGGTTTGCGCTTCGACCAGAGCCTCATTCTCTCTTCATCTACCAGCCTTGGCGAAGTTCTCGTCATGCTGATGATTGTGGTCTTCGTAGCTTCACTTATTATGATCTACTGCCGCCCTTCTGCCCTTGTCGGCGACAGTGGCGTGGACCCTCGCAACACGCGCAGGCCTTATCGCAGCGCACTCATCTCAACACTTGGCGTCAGCCTCCCGATAATGTTGGGAATCCTTGCTGTCGGCTATTTCCTTTTTCCTTTGCTCGGCAGTCATGAACCTGACGAACAGCTCAGCGCTTTCCAAGCTGCAGTTGCATCGCTGCCTGGTGCCGACTACCTACGCAATTTCCATCCTTTCAGCCTCTCACCATTCCTCATAGCCATAACCACGTTGCTGGCCATCCGCCTTTTCGTAGTCGCGTTCACCACACACATTTACCGTTATGCCTATATCGCGCTGTTTGCCTTAGCATCAATGACCACCTTCTTCTCGGCCAACCTCCTGTTCGACAAGCTGGCACCTCACCAGCAGAAGCGCATTCAAGTCTTGCTCGGGCTTCAGGACGACCCTAATGGTGTAGGCTACAACGTCATTCAGGCAAAGATAGCCATCGGCTCCGGCGGTCTTGAAGGCAAAGGTTTCCTCAATGGCACACAGACAAAGCTCAAGTATGTACCCGAGCAGGAGACCGACTTCATCTTCTGCACCGTAGGCGAGGAGCAAGGCTTCATCGGCTCCACCGTCGTACTCATCCTCTTTCTCCTCCTTTTGTGGCGCCTCATCCACGTTGCCGAGCGACAGCCCTACGCTTTCGGGCGCGTCTACGGCTACTGTGTCTTTTCCATCATCTTCTTCCACGTCCTCATCAACGTGGGCATGGTTCTGGGCCTGATGCCCGTAATCGGCATCCCGCTGCCCTTCTTCAGCTATGGCGGCAGTTCGCTCTGGGGCTTCACGCTGCTCCTGTTCATTTTCCTCCGTATCGATGCCGGACGCTCACGCTACATCCGGAAGTAAGGCTTCTGAGACTCGTTTCTTCTCTCAGGCAAGCCCAGCGGTTTTTCCATTTCTGGCGGAAAAATAGATACAGACGTTCTTTCGCATAGAGCCGTGTAGCTGGCAGAAACTCCCAAAACTATTCTCTTGCGGTGGTTCAAGCCCGGCATGTTTTTTCAACTTTATCTTTAGCATAAAAAAATTCGGTTAACCGCATCAGCCGATGCGGTTAACCGAATTGCCCAATTCTCTTAGGTGCATCGACCGATGCGCCTAAGAGAATTTTTTTTGTACCTTTTACTTTACGGCTTCACCCTCGCCGTCCTCGGTCAGATAGAACAAAGGTGCAGGGTTGGTTTGCTCTTGCTCGTAGTAGTGCAGACCGCTGTCATTAGTGCGCGGATGCCATTCACCGAGCAAGCTGATCATTTCAGCTGCAGCCCAGATGACTGGCCCGTAGCCATGAGCTGCCGCCGAAGAAACGGGACGATAGTAGTAGAACGCCGGATCGAAGGCCATACCTGTGCCTACGCACGTGCCTTCAACCTTGCCCGCGCTGTTGATCTTTGTGGCAATAGCATGCCAGGCCAGCTGCGCCACGCCACCGTAAGTGATGCCTTCTATCCAGCCTTTGCGGATGGCATGGGCAATGGCATAGCAGTAGATGGCTGTTGCCGAGGTCTCCAGGTAGGAGTCGTTGCGATCGAGAAGCTGGTGCCAGAAGCCTTCGCTCGATTGCAAGGCACACAATCCAGCTATATGCTCGCGCAGTTGGTTCAGGATGAACTCGCGGTCGGGATGGTTCTCTGGAAGCATATCAAGCAGTTCCACCGTCGTCAGCAGCGCCCACCCGTTGGCACGGGCCCAGTGGTAAGTGGGCTGTTGGGCCAACCCTTCTACGTAGCCATGCCTGTAGATTCGCTTCTCGGGCACCCACATGCGGCGTACAAAGTTCTTGTACATCGTGGCAGCTTCGTCGAAGTACTTGGAATCGTTCATATATATGCCCGCATAAGCGATAGTGGGAATACCCATATACATGTCGTCGAGCCACACCGTATTGTGTTGGGGACGATGACGGGCAAACAGGCCGTCGGCCAAACGATACTGGCCGTTTTCCACGAAGTTGAAATAGTTGTTGATGATTGTGTCTGCCGACACCAAGCCGCCTGCATCCTTCCGGGCTTCGGGCACCTTGGTGCTGTATTTCATGACGGCCGTGCACATGGTGCCGCAGTCGTCGAGAGCACGTGGGTGTATCACCTGCTCCATCTGTGCATCTTCCACATCGGCTTTGCCGCCATCACGTTGTTTGAACAGCGGGTAAGCTTGGCGCAGCAAGCGCATGCTTTGGTCTACATACTCCGCGTAGCGAGCATCGCCGGTGGCATTTGCTGCAGCCAGCAGTGCCTGATACGTGATGCCCCATTCATAGGAGCCTATGCGGAATGCGCCTCTGCCCAGCTTGACGCCTTCGGGCAACGGCTGGCCGGCCTCTAAGGTGATGGCCTCACCCGTACTGTCGACATATTCGTCATGGCGCTCACTCTCGATGTAGGCATAGACACGGTCGAGAGCTGCCTTCACGCTGTCGGCCGAGAGTTCGCCATAAGGTATCTTGTAGTCGGGTTTCAGCAAGTGCAGTGGGGTGTTCGAGTCGTTCACCTCCTCGGTCTTCTGTGAGCCTTGAGTGCATGCTCCAAGGAGAGCCGCGCTCGCAAGACCTACAGCCAATGCGAGCGATTGAGTGGTTTTCTTTGTGTACATTAGGATGTTTTATTTAATGGTTATCAGTTTATACTTCTTGCTGCCTAAGCCTATCTTCTCGGCGTAGTCGACGGTGTGGGTACCATGCCGCGAGCTGATGCGTTCGATGAGCGGACGGTTGTCATCGCCCGGCTTGCCGTCGTGGTTGAACACCTTGTCCAGACATGCCTGATCGAGCGCCACAGGATCGGTAGAGGCCAAGATGCCCATATCCTTCAGCATAGGTTTGGCCGGATGACCATCGCAGTCGCAGTCGACACTCATGTTGTTCATCACATTAATATATATTATATTCTGCCCATGACCGAAATACTCATGCACGGCCTGAGCCGCGGCGGCCATCGACTCGAGAAAAGCGTCCTGCTTGGCGGTTATCCAATGGTCGGAGCTTTCGCCGGCTGAGTGTATGTACCATTTCCCGGCCGTGGATGCTACGCCTATGCTGGCATTCTTCAGCACGCCCCCGTAGCCGCCCATCGTATGCCCCTTGAAATGGGCCAGATTTATCATGAAATCGTAGTTTCCCAGATGGTCGCCGACGATGTCGTACTTGATATGCTTGCGATCTTTCACCGGAATGCGCATCTGCCCATACTCATCCATAATATCCACGGCAAACAGGCTGTCGAAGCCATGCTCGTGAATGGTAGCCCAATGTTTCTTTGGGTCCTGCCGGGTGCCTCCATAGGCTGTACAACATTCTACGATGGTGCCGTTCACTTCTTCAACAAGGTTGCGGAGAAAAGGTGGACGAAGATAATGTGGATTACCTCCCTCGCCAGTGCTGATCTTCACAGCCACACGCCCTTTGGCCTCACGCCCTAACGATTTATATATCTTCACTAAAGATTCCGCAGATATCTCTTCAATGAAGTATACTTTCGACTGTGCATTCACAAGAACAAAGCTCAGCAGTGCGAGCGATGCTACACAAAAACGTTTCATAAGTTTCCGATATTGGTTGATTAGTTCATGGCTGCAAATTTACGAAAATATCTGGTTTACATGCGCCCTTTTATAAATTTTTGTTCTACCTTTGTCGCATAAACTTCGATTATCTGATATGAAACACTTAATCGCTCTTATGCTTCTTTGTGCATCAGCAACGGCTGGAGCCGTAGTGCCTGCACGTCTCCATTGGGTCGGACATGTCCCTGCCGAAGCCAAGCCTGTGAGTTTCGGCATTCCTTTCAACCGAGGTGAAATGAAGGTCAAAGATAGCTTCACCCTGACCACAGACAAGGGCGATGTCATCCCGGCCGACTTCTGGCCTACGGCCTACTGGCCCGACGGATCTGTCAAATGGGGTGGTTTCGCGGCCATAGTGCCTGGCGGCACCGAGAATGTGAACTTCGCGCTAACCGGCAAGAAGGCCGACAAGAAGCAGAAGAAAGGAGCCGCATCCGATGCATTAGCCTCGGGGAACAGTGCCCAGATGACCATCCAAGAATCTGACGAACAAATCCACGTCGCAGCAGGCAACCTCAATGCTTACGTTTCCAAACACGGGAATGCCATCCTGGACAGTCTCGTCTTAGACGGCAGGCGAGTGGCTGGAGCTGCCCGCCTCATTTGCACCCGGCAGAGTGAACCTTACTCGGAGGATGCCCATGAAATCCATTTCTCCAACTTCGTCTCTCAGGTGGAGAAGGTAGAGGTGGAGCGTGCCGGCGATGTGCGTGCCGTGGTGAAGATCGAAGGTTGCTACATGATTGATACAGATAAACTGAAGTCGGAAATCGTCCCCACGTCAGCCGACCTTGGGGCATCTTCCACAAAGTCCAAGTGGCTGCCATTCACCGTCCGCCTATATTTCTATGCCGGTTCCGAGCAAGTACGCATGGTGCACACCTTTATATATGACGGCGACCAACACCACGATTTCATCCGCTCGCTGGGCGTCCGCATCGAAGTGCCCATGCGCGAGCAGGCCTACAACCGGCACGTCGCTTTCGCCACGCAGGACGGAGGTGTCTGGGCCGAAAGTGTGCAGCCATTGAGTGGCCGTCGTGTGCTTGCCGATGGCAAGGGTGGCGGCACGATGGTGTCTGGCAGTTTGCCCGCAGGATTCCCTTCCTTCGAGTATGCTCAAGTGGCTGGCCAGCGCATTCCCGAACCTTCTGCCTTTGATGAGAAAGGGCGTGACCTCTTGCATCATTGGGCAAAATGGAACACCTTCCGGCTCTCCCAACCCAACGACCAAGGCTATAGCATCCGCAAGCGTGCTCACTCGAACAACCAATGGATAGGAAATCATTCGGGCAGCAGGGCGGCCGGTTATGTTTTCGCTGGTGATGTCAGCGGTGGCCTTGGCGTCAGCGTCAAGGACTTTTGGGAAAGTTATCCCGCTTCGTTGCAAGTAGACAGCGCCACCCACGACGTAGCCTATCTTACCGCTTACCTCTGGAGCCCGGAGGGAGGAGCCATGGACCTGCGCCACTATGACAACGTGGCCCACGACCTCAACGCTTCCTACGAAGACGTTCAAGAGGGCATGTCCACGCCCCTTGGCATTGCACGCACAAGCACATTGACCTTAATTCCCGAACGTGCCTACCCTGGCAAGAAAGCCGTGGCGCAACGTGCCCTGCAGCAGGCCGAAGATGCACCCCTCGTCTGCACTCCCGAGTATCTTCACTCGCGTCGGGCATTCGGTATCTGGAGCCTTCCCGACAGCAGCAACGAGCATCGGGCTGCTGTCGAACGGCAGCTCAAGGACTACCTCGATTTCTATGTGAAGGCCGTGGACGAGCGTCATTGGTATGGCTTCTGGAACTATGGCGACTTCATGCACCAGTACGACCCCGCACGTCATGAGTGGAAATACGATGTCGGCGGATTTGCCTGGGACAACACCGAGCTCGGAAGCATTTCATGGCTTTGGTATTCTTTCCTTCGCACCGCAAGGCCCGACGTCTGGCGTATGGCCGAGGCCATGACTCGCCACTGCATGGAAGTGGATGTCTATCATATCGGTCCTTATGCAGGACTTGGTTCGCGCCACAATGTCAGCCATTGGGGATGCGGCGCCAAGGAAGCCCGAATCTCCCAAGCTGCCTGGAACCGTTTCTACTACTACCTGACCACTGACGAGAGAACGGGCGACCTCATGACAGCCACCAAGGATGCCGACCAGATGCTTTATACGATAGATCCTATGCGCCTGGCTTTGCCCAGGGAGAAATATCCATGCACGGCTCCTGCCCGTCTGCGTATCGGACCCGACTGGGTGGCCTACGCAGGCAATTGGATGACCGAATACGAACGAACGCTCAACCCTGTCTATCGAAAGAAAATCGAAGCTGGAATGAAAAGCATTGCCTCGCTGCCTCACGGCATGTTCACAGGTCCTGGGGTGCTTGGCTACGACCCTGCCACGGGTATTCTCAGCTATGAAGGCGACACTTCAATAGTCAGCACCAATCATCTGAAACTCATAATGGGAGGATTCGAGCTGCTGAACGAGATGATGGAGCTGGTGCCCAACAAAAAGTTTGCCGCCTGCTATCTCGACCACAATGCTCGCTATCATAAGGTTACGAAAAACCGTTTCCGCATTAGCCGCTTGAAAGGTTATGCTGCGGCCTTGACAGGAGACAGCAACTTAGCTGCCGAGACATGGAAGGACATGTGGCACTACAGCGGACCGGAACAGCACTACCGCTTTGATCCGCACAAGCTGTTGCCGCCAGAGGTGCCGCAACCGCTCACCGAGAGCGTTGAAACTTCCACAAACGACTGCGCCCTCTGGAGCCTCGATGCCATTTATCTGATGGAAGTGATTCCGCAGGAAAAATAAGGAAGTGAAAAGTGAATAATGAACAACGAACAGAGAAAAACGAAATATGAGATACCAAAGTAAGCTATTCTATTTTGTAGCCTCAATTCTTTTGGGCAGCTCAATGGCGGCTAATGGCCAGACGTTGACGGTCAAAGTCAGCAATCCATCCAACGAAGAGCGACATGATGTGCCCGTTGTTGTCGACCTGAAGAAGGCACTTGGCAAGAAATCAGCCGCAGTACTGTCGGCTGAGGTCTTCCAAACACATTCCAACAAGAAACGTTCCGACAATAGCCAGGCATTACCTTGCCAGCTCGACGACCTCAACGGCGACCTTGCACCCGATGAGTTGGCTTTCGTGGCCGACATCCCGGCCAAAACCTCTTGCACCTTTCGCGTAATATGCTCGACTGTTGCACCGAAGAGGTCATACCCCCCTCGTACGGCCGCTTTCATGAAGGTATGGGACAGAAAATATCGCTATCCCTACATTAATAGTATTGAATACCAAGGTCGCAACGAGCCTCTTGCCACGTACGATGCCATCTACGGCCATGGGGCTCAATGGGAGAGCGAACTCGTGGGCTTCCGTGTGTATATGGATCATCGGCAGAGCATCGACATCTATGGCAAACCCTACCCTCAGCTGGTGCTCGATAAGACCAACTTCTACAGCACTCGCGATGACATGGCAGAGGGACGAGGCTGCGATATCCTGTTTGCCGGGCCAAGTGTTGGCGCTGGTTCGTTCCGTGGCTATCTCTCAGGCGAGCCGACGTATGTGGACAAAGTTGAGGCCCGTGGCCAGCGCGTTGTCAGCTCTGGTCCTGTACGTGCCATCGTAGAAGTGTGGGACAGGAATTGGGATTACAACGGAAAGACCATCCAAATGCGGCAACGCTACACCATCTATGCCGGTCATCGCGATGTAGAAGTGGCTGTAGACCTCGTTGGAAAAGGGGTCGAGGCCGAACGTTTCTGCACGGGTGTCCAGAAGATTGAGATGAACAATGAGGGCTTCATGTCGCCTAATTCCGGGCTCGTGGGTTCATGGGGAAAGAACATCCCTGACAAGGCCGCTGAAGATCTTGTAGAAGGCGTAGGGCTGGGAGTGTTTGTCGGTCGCGAGTTCCTCGACTCGAAGCGTGAAGACAAATACAATTACCTCACCATTCTCAAGCCTCGCGACGGCCATATTCGTTACCACCTCGCTATTTGCGCACTGATGGAGCGCGATGGTTTCAAGTCATCGGCCCAATGGTTTGCGTGGCTGCGCCAATGGCAGGAACAGCTCGAAAAGCCCTGTGTCGTCAAGGTGAGGAAATGAGAAATCAAGTGTGAAGAAGTAAGGAATGACAAGTTATTCCTGAGAGTTGTAAAGAAATAGCGAATAAAAAACAAAAAGCCGCAGGCTACATCCATTAACGTAGCCTGCGGCTTTTTTGTTTCCTTTAGCCCTCTTAGAACCGATAGCCTACGCCCACGAGCAGGTTAACCCGGTCAAAGTCGTTGGTGTAGGTGTACTTCATCTCTGCATTGACGTAGAGATTCTCTTCGACATCATACTGTATGCCAGCGCCCATGTTAAGTCCCACGCGCATTTTGTCGCTATAGTCCACAGGACTTTGGTCTTTGAATTCTTTCGAATAGGTATAGTGGCGGTGTAAAGCCTGAACACCGAGGATAGGATATATCCAGAGTCCGGTGTCCTTCATGGGAATGAGGTAGTGGAAGTTGAAGTTGACGTCCCAGTCGATGCGCTCTTTTGCTTTGAAATAGTAGCCAAAGGAAGCTTCCATGCGGAAACGGGAAGTAGCATAGAACTGTACTTTAGGTTGTACGCCGAGGTGTACATTATCACCCCAAGTAGTAGGAATGTTGATACCAAGAGCCCAGTCTCCGCCTTCGGGTTCGTCGTATTTCTGAGCATAAGCAGCCGTAGAAAGCAGTACGAGACAGAGGGGTAAGAGAAGTTTTTTGATCATAACAGTTGAATTTATTAAGTTTAAATTAACAATTTTCACGTGCAAATATATGTAATTATTCAAGTCGCAGATAATATTTTGTCTAAAAAATCTACAAAAATGGTGATTTCTTTTTATTTTTGCGCCATAAATAGTTCATATATTTTATTAAAGTCTATTCGTTATGAATTTTGGAACTCCCGAATTATTACTCATAGCCCTTGTAGTGTTGCTGCTGTTTGGCGGCAAGAAGATCCCCGAACTGATGAAAGGTCTTGGGCGCGGTGTCAAGAGCTTTAAGGATGGCATGAACGGCGCAACGGACACAGAGACGTCCGACAAAAAGGAAGCGGAATGAGCTCAGCAGCCGAGCAGATGAGTTTTTGGGAACACTTGGATGTGCTGAGGTCCAGTATCATCCGTGTTCTTTTGGCCGCCGTAATCATGGGCATCGCAGCGTTCTTTTTCAAGGATGAGCTGTTCGATATCGTGTTGTGGCCCCGCTCGTCGGACTTCCCTACCTACCGACTCCTGCACACTGAGCCGTTTGCGGTGAAACTGATCAATACGCAACTCACCGAACAGTTCATGATTCACATGAAAGTGGCCCTCGTTGCCGGTGTGCTTGTGGCTTCGCCTTATATCATTTATGTCCTGTTCAGGTTTGTCCAACCCGCGCTCTACGAGGAGGAACAGCGTATGTCATTACGCCTCATCTCCTCGGCCTACACCATGTTTATCCTGGGCGTTTTGCTCAATTACCTGCTCATTTTTCCCCTCACGCTTCGTTTCCTGGCCACCTACAGCGTCAGTGCGGACGTCGAGACCCTGCTAACGCTGTCCAGCTATGTCGACACGTTATTGATGATGTCCATCGTCTTCGGCATCGTGTTCGAGATTCCCGTCGTGGCATGGCTGCTTGCCCGTTTTGGATTGCTCAAGGCCCAATGGATGAGCGAGTACAGGCGTCATGCCATAGTGGCAATACTTATCGTTGCAGCCATCATCACGCCCACCTCTGATGTCATGACCTTGCTCATCGTCTCGCTGCCCATCTGGCTGCTTTACGAAGCCAGTATATGGATTGTAAAACTTACCACAGAATAATTTTTAATTACGACCTACGATGTTACGCAAAACAAGAATTGTACTTGCCACCGCATGTCTGCTTCTCATCACATGGCTTTTCGTTGATTTCACCGGTACTGCTCACCACTATGTGGGCTGGCTTGCCAAGATTCAGTTCTTGCCAGCGTTGCTTTCCCTGCATGTGCTCATCGTGGTGGCGCTGGTTGCGCTCACGCTTATCTTCGGACGCATCTACTGTTCTGTAGTCTGTCCGCTGGGCATTCTTCAAGATCTGCTGGCCCATCTGCGCCCCAACAAAAACAAAAAGCTCGGACGCTACAGCTATTCACCTGAGCTACGTTGGCTGCGCTACCCTGTCTTTGTGCTATTTATCATTGCGCTTGTGGCTGGCGTTGGTTCATTCGTAGCCTTGCTTGCGCCCTACAGCAGTTACGGGCGTATCGCAGCCAACCTCTTCGCTCCTATCTACGATTGGGGCAACAATATTCTTGCGGACATAGCCGCCAAGCATGAGAGCTACGCCTTCTACCATGTCGACATCTGGGTGCGCAGCCTACCTACCCTGCTCATTGCCGCTGGCACGTTGTTGACTCTGACCGTACTGGCATGGATAGGAGGACGAACCTATTGCAACACTATCTGTCCCGTGGGAACGGCTTTGAGCTTCCTCTCCCGTTTCTCTTTCCTGAAGATTAACTTCGACACCGAGAAGTGCCGCAACTGCAGCGCCTGTGCCAAGGCATGCAAAGCATCATGTATCGACTACAAGAACCATACCGTCGACTATTCACGCTGCGTAGTCTGTGGCAATTGCATCGCAAGCTGTAAGTTCGATGCGCTCAAGTACGACCACCCACAACTCCACAGGAAGGCCTCCGTCAGCCAGGAACCTGATGGGAAACGCCCTATCTTGAATGAAGAGGGAACTTCGCGTCGCGCTTTCCTTATCGGTGCAGGCATCGCCACAGCCTCGGCCGTATTGGCACAAGAGAAGAAGGTGCTGAAAACAGACGGCGGACTGGCAGAGATCGAGGACAAGGTAGCCCCTAAACGCACTACACCCATTACTCCTCCAGGTGCCCTGTCGGCACGTCATTTCTCACAGCACTGCACAGGCTGTCAGCTCTGCGTAGCCCAATGCCCCAACAGCGTGCTCCGTCCCAGCACGGGGCTCCTTACGATGATGCAACCCACGATGTCGTACGAACGCGGCTACTGCCGTCCCGAGTGCAACCGTTGCTCGGAGGTATGCCCCACGGGGGCTATACGTCCCATTGCCAAGGAGGAGAAGTCCAGCACACAGATAGGTCATGCCGTTTGGATAAAGAAAAACTGCGTGGTTCTTACTGATGGCGTCGAATGTGGCAACTGTGCGCGCCACTGTCCTACGGGAGCCATACAGATGGTGCCGCTCCATCCCGGCGACGAGACCGGAGCCTACATCCCGGCCGTAAACGAAAGCAAGTGCATCGGCTGTGGAGCTTGTGAGAATCTCTGTCCTGCAAGGCCATTCTCGGCCATCTACGTTGAGGGTCACGAGGTACACAACACGATATAACGTTCATCACCCTACAACCTCGCAACCCAAGAAATCCCCACCGTCCCGTATGTTGCCGTTGTACGGCAGCCCCACATCAAAGGACCCACAACCAAAGAACATAGGAAGCACAACCAAAGTTCCCCCCACCGTCCCGTTTGTTGCCGTTGTACGGCAACCCAAAAACATCCTCTTATGAATAAAGATATCTCCCGTCGCAACTTCTTAAAATACCTGGCTGGCGGCACTGCTGCCATCACTCCAGCCACGACGTTCCTGGCCTCCTGCAAAAAGACGGAACCGAAAGAACACGCAGATGAAACGGCAGGCATGACCATGCGCACCAATCCCAACACCGGCGACCGGGTGTCGCTGCTCGGTTACGGCATGATGCGCTTGCCCATGCTCCCCGAAGGATCAAAGGAAGACCCTCAGACAGGTCTCTTCGACCAGGAGATGATTAACCGGCAGGTCGACTACGCCCTCGAACACGGCCTCAACTACTTCGACACTGCCCCTGTCTACTGCCGTGGCCTCTCGGAGCGTTGCACAGGCATTGCCCTCAAACGCCACCCACGCGATAAATATTTCATCGCCACCAAGCTTTCCAACTTCGACCGCAGCCTGTGGCCACTGGAAAAGTCAAAGGAAATGTTCGAGAACTCGCTTAAAGAATTGCAAACCGACTACGTCGACTACCTGCTTCTCCATAGCACAGGAGGCGGAAGCCGCGACGACGAAGGCAACGAGATAAGCGGTCTGGATGCCTGCCGCCAGCGATTCATCGACAATGGCCTTACCGATTGGCTCGTGGAGCAGAAAGAAGCCAGACGCATCCGCAACCTCGGCTTCTCATGGCACGGCGACTATCGCGCTTTCCAGTTGCTCTTGCAGCTCCACGACGAAGGACGTTTCCATTGGGATTTCTGCCAGATTGAGCTCAACTACCTCGACTGGTTCTATGCCAACGAAATCAATGGCAGCAACGTGGATGCCGTAATCCTTTATGGAGAACTGGAGAAACGTGGAATACCTGCCGTGATCATGGAGCCTCTGCTCGGCGGCCGACTGGCAAAGGTCAGCGATGCCGTGGCCGCAGAGCTGAAACAACGCGACCCCGAAGCCAGCATCGCATCATGGGCCTTCCGCTTTGCCGGCACACCCGAAGGGGTGCTCACGGTGCTCTCGGGTATGACTTTCATGGAACACCTCGTGGAGAACGTCAATACATACTCGCCACTGAAACCCATTACGCCTGAGGAACATGAGTTCCTGATGCATATTGCCGAAGAAATCTTCGGGCAACAAGAGATTCCATGCACCGTCTGCCAGTATTGTATGCCCTGCCCCTACGGCATTGATATCCCTTCGATTTTTGCACACTACAATAAGTGCCTGCGCGAAGGAAACACGCCTCAGAGCAATGGCTCACCAACCTACAGGACGCAACGACGCGCTTTCCTGGTGGGGTACGACCGCAGTGTGCCACGTCTGCGACAGGCCAGCCACTGCATCGGATGTAGGCAATGCACGTCGCACTGCCCGCAACAAATTGACATACCGAAAGAGCTTCACCGCATCGACGATTACGTGGAGAAGCTCAAGCGCGAGGCTTAACATTAATAACACCAGTTATTTTTTATATTGCGGTCCGCTATACTCAAGTGTGACCCTTTCAAGTCTTTGCAACATAGCTTATAGGATTGCCGGTCCCAGCTTGCCGTCTAAGGTCAATTAGGCGACAAGCTGGGGCCGAAACTATATCTGACAAGCCCTTTTCATTCATCTTTATTGCCGCACGCTTATAAGGAAAGCAGGCCACGCGCCTAAGAGATTTGATTATTCCATGACCTTGGAACAATCATTCGATGGTCATGGAATGATTGTTCCAAGGTCATGGAATGATCTACGCAGCTGGGCGCATCGCGGTCTTTATGTAAATTTATTTTTGCTTTCATTAGGCTAGGCTTCTTTTGCAAACACTCGGCTGAGAGTTGCGACAAAGTCGCAACAAACAGGACTGCAAGGGGAAACAAACAACAAGGCAAGGAAAAAAACTATAAGGCAAGGGGAAAAGGAACAGGACTGCAAGGGGAAACAAACAACAAGGCAGGGGAAACTAACAAAAAGCAGGGGGAAAACAAACAAAAAGGCAGGGGGAACGAACAAAAAAGGCAGGGGGAAAACTAACAAAAAAGGCAGGGGGAACGAACAAAAAAGCAGGGGAAAAACTAACAAAAAGGCGGGATAAGCCTTGAACCACGATAGCCATTACCGATGAATGGAGCAAATAAAAAAACACGGATTCCATAGTCTCTAAGGATTTTCGAGCAGCTGCATCTCAGCACTGCCTTATCCTTCAAGGCTATGGAATCCGTGTTTTTTTAATGAGGGATAAAAGCTATTTACGTGTCGGGGCGAGTGGTTTTACTTGTTGTTTACAACCACTTTCTTGCCATCACGCACGTAGATGCCATTGGAAGCGTTTGTCACTTTACGTCCGGCCAAATCGTAGATGTCGGCCTTCGCCTTGTCGGTTCGAGCGGCATTGATACCTACGGGATCGAGCACGGTTAGGGTTCCGTTGACATAAGTGAACTCATAATTGGCTGCCTCGGCACCAGAAACGCGTATTTCGTACGTACCTCCAGGGCTGTCAGCCGTAGCGTCGCAGGTGATGACCGGTTCCTTAAGCAGCACATCGGCAATCTTCTCTCGGTTGCGCAGCGAGGAGTATCTGACTTCGAACTCAGGATTCTCCTCACCTTTGTTTCGGGTGTAGGATTGTGCTGTCACGGTGAGCGGAGCGCGTTCGATGGTGAGTGTGCCTTTGACGCACTGCAGTCCGAAGCTCTTTACGGTGCCGTTGGCTACGGTGATGTCGTAGTCGCCGACGCCTGTTTCAGCCGTAGCCTCAGTAGTCAGCAGGGGCTCGCCACTGATGGGAGCGCCCGTGACCACATAAGTGAACTTGGGATTGACGCGTCCATATTGGCGAGAAACAGGCTCAGCCGTGATAGTGGGAATGCCTGTATAGGGCTGCACCTCGGCACCACCCCAGAAGGCATCGGCCTTGTAAGCATCCACCAAGCTGGCAGGAACAAACACTGTCAAGTTGCGCACGGATATTCCAGACGAAGCGCCGTCGACTACGCGTGAGGCATTGAGCAGGGCAATATACTTGAGCTTTGAGGTGCCATAGAAGGCTTTTTCACCTATGGCATTGACATTGGCCGGAACAATGGCAGAGACGACATTTGAATTACCGCGGAATGCCTCTGCAGGAATCTCGGAAATGGCTGTGAAGAACTTCAGATCCTCAAGGCTCTTGATGAGCGTTGTGCCTTTAAAGACATCAGAAATGTCCGTCACGTTGGCCAGTTCGTCGGTGCTGAGGTCCTCGTCGTCGTTGAGATCCCAACGATTGATGGTGAGCAGTTGCATGCGTTCGTCAATAAAAGTGACGTAGTGCAGCTTGGAGCGGACGGATGTAATGGCATCCTCTATCTGTTGTTCGCTACTCTCGAAGTTGTCATAGACTGCCTGTTCGGCATCTACTGCGATGCTTTGCTGGTTGGCTCTTGCGAGCAACTCTTTAAGAACCTCGGTGCGTTCGAAGAATTCACGTTCAGCATTCACCTCGTCGACGCTGATAAATGCCCATTGTGCATTAGCTGGTGCGCTCTCGTTATAGGAGATATCCCAATAAAGACCATAAGTGCCATAGGAGGCATCGGTTGTGTGACCATAGTCGGTACCGAGATATTCGCCTGCAACATAGTCTGTCTGGTTAGAAGGAACTTGCAGGGTGTAGATGTTGTTACCTACGGCATTGAGCGTCCAGTAGGCTGCTGCGGAGAGCTGTCCGTCGACGAAGCAAGCCTTCACTCCGACGCCCACTTTGCTGTCGGTGCTTGTGCGGAAGAGGTAGTTATGCCCATCCGATCCGGCGTCGGCAGACTGAAGATAGTAAGTATTCTCTGGCATGGAGGAGCTGCGTCCGAGCTTGTACACGAATCCATTGTTAGCCACAACGGCCTGAGTGCCGTAGGCCTCGCCCTTGTTGATATATGCCCGCTGGGCGAGGTTGTAGACATAGTATTCCTTTCCTACCTCAGGCTCGGTAAAATCGGGCCAGCGCAGAGCACGCATTTCACGAATCTCGCCGAAGGTTTTCCATACGTCTGCCTTGGCATAAAGCTCTTTGCTGCCGTAGGGCACATAGAGGATAGCGCTGCTGACAGGTACGTTCTTGAAGACGTTGTCCCCGAGGCCGATTGAGGAGGGGTTGGGAGCGTTTACACGCACCTCTTTGAGATTGGTGCATCCGTTAAAGGCATCATCGCCAATGTTGTTGATGTTCAAAGGCAATTCTACACTCGTGAGGGCTTTACAATTGAGGAATGAACGGTAATATACGCCTGTAAGACTCTCTGGAAGGACGGCCTTAGTGAGAGCCGTGCAACCTTTAAATTCATTACCTGCAAGGTACTGCAGTTTGGTGAAGTACTTGAGGTCGGAGACATTCGTAACCGTAGTATTATCGGTGAAGATATTGTTGAGTGTTTCCACGTTGGAAGCCTCCTTGAAACTAATCTCTCCATCACTGTCGGCATCGATAGAGTTGAGGCATACACGACGCATGACGTCGTCGACGAAAGGTATGAAGTTAAGTTTCTTGCGCAAACGGGCACAAGCCTGAGCGATATCTTCGTCGGAACTGCTGAAGTCATTGTAGATAGCATCTTCCTTGGTGGTGTCGAGCTTTTTCTTTTTAGCAATGGCAAGCAGGTTCTCAAGCTGTAGTGCCTTTTGGAATGTTGCAGCCTGAGCCTCATCGTAAGGTGTGAACATCCAATGGCAATTGGCGGTATAGTCGCTAATAAGGATGTCGCTGTAGATACCATAGGTGGGCACAGCCGCATTGCTGGCATGCGAGGGTTGAACGCCGAGATATTGTTCAGCTTTGTAGCCGCTTACGCCAGAAGGAATCTGTATGGTATAGACGTTTGCTGCGCCTTCGACAGCGGTGAAATTCCAATAGGCTGTTTTGTCTGAGACATGCGATGTTGGTCCATCTACGAAACAGGCTTTGATGCCATTTCCGATCTTGTTGTCGGAAGAGGTACGGAAGAGGATGTGATTGCTATTGTCTGTGTCGGGAGAATAGAGGTAGTAAACACCTTCAGGCATAGAGTTAGTACGCCGGAGCTGGAAGCGCATGGGCTCGTCTGTATCCTCAACAATGGCCTGAGTGCCCCATGCTTCGCCCTTGGTCAGGTAGCGGCCTGTTCCGACATTATATACATAATAGTTGGTGTTGACGTCAATCTCTACGAATTGTCCTTGGTTGAGTGTACGTTGCTGGTAGAGGTTTCCAAAATTGCACCATTGCGGAGCTGTGGCGAAGAACTCTCTGCTCCCCTGCAGGGCATTGAGCGTAGCCTCGGAAAGGTCTATGTCGGCCCAGACGTCTGTGCCGAGTGTTATGCTTTCAGGGTTGATGCTTTTGACGGTGAACGTCTTGAGTTTTGTGCAACCGGCAAAGGCACGGCTACCAATATGCTGGATGCTCAAAGGCAAGGAAACGGCTGTGAAGGCCAGACAGTTTTCGAAAGAGTTATCTTCAATAGACTGGAGGCCTGAAGGCAGCGTGATATTAGGCAGCACGCGGCAGCCGCTGAAGGCACCTTCGCCAATGGAAGTGATGTCGTCGTGCAGGTTGATTTCCTTGAGCTGTCGGCAATCGGCAAAGGCACGGTCGCCGATGCTCTTCATGGCCTTAGGCAGCTTTATTGAAGTCAGGCGTGAGCACCCGCTGAAGGCCTCGTCGGGAATGGCCGTGAGGCTGGTGAAATTGTAGAGTTCGTTGAAAGAGGTGATGTTGGAGCCTTTGAAGGTGTTGCCCAAGTCGCTTACGGTTGCAGCCTCGCCATAAGTGAGGACGCCGTCGGCATTACTATCGAATGCAGTGGTGCAGAGTCGCTTGACGACAGCGTTGTCGAAGGGAATGGCTCGAGTGCCGAAGTTGATGGGCTCGATGCCGATGACACATTCGCGATACTGGCTATATCCGTCGCCAGACCCACCTATGCCCTGAGAACCAGGAGTGAGGCTTGAGAGAAGGAAGTAGCCGTCGGACATTCCACCCCATCCCCAGTTGATGTGGTAGCATTGGTTGCCATCGTAGCCGTCGCAAACAAAGGCATGGCCACCGCCAGAGTTAGCTCCGCTGAGATAGACCGGACGGGCATTGGCCAGTTCGTTATAGATCATGGCATCCCAACGTACCTCATCAATACCTTCATTGTCTTTGTAGTGGTATTGCACGGATGAGCCGAATCCGAAATATTTTGGGAGAGCCTCAGCCACTTTATAAGAGTTTGCTCCGGAAGAGGAGTTTGTGTAGCCCATTTCTACGGACGCGCCACAGTACCACATGAGGTCGGCCACTGCTTTTTTCTGTTTGGCTGTGGCAGAACCGCCATAGGTGTCGAGCATGTTTTCCCAGTCGATAGGCGAGTTGGCAGGCACGGCCTCGACCTGAAGGTATTGGTTGTTGTATGGTTTCTCGGCCCATGCTTGATAGGCAGGAATCTGCGCTTGTGTCTCGGTTACCATTTTAGATCGATGGTAATAAAGGATCTGTGCCATGGCTGTAGCCACGCAACCAGTGACGGAACGCCCGAGGGTAAAGTACATGGGGCAGGACTGGTTGTAGGGATCACCTTGGTTCCATTTGCTGGTGCAGAGTTGAGCCACAGGATCGTGAGTAGGAATGTTAGCCTTGACAATAGGGGCTGAAGAGCGGCGTATGGCATCGAGTTGATTCTCGTAGCCGGTGAGCCATTCGCGCATGTTAGGCGGCAACTGGCTATAGTCGAAATGTCCTTGCTCGGTGTAGCCTAAGACGGGAGTTGTCTGATCGTCGCCAGAGACGATGACGAAGCCTTGCTCACTGCCACGATCGAAAACGTAGTAGAGGTCGAGGGTGTCGGAGGCCAAGCCTTTGAGCTTACGCACATGACGCCGTGGGGACAGGCGATGGTCGGCATCAACCGCCTTGAGCTGCCGGCTACCCTTACGAGTTGAGAGGAATTGGGCGGCGCGCTGTCGAGCCTGCTCGCGTGTGAGTGGCTCAGCGTTTGCGCCCGTCGAAGAGAGAAGCAGCAACGCTGTTGACGCCAGAGCCAATGTGGCGTTGCGCATGGGGCTGATAAGCCGGAAGAAATTAGTTAGTCGCATAGTTTTTTTATGATTTTTTATTTTCTTGTTTTCTCGTTCTATTAATACTTGAAGCTGGAGCCGCCTACAAATTCGCGCATGATAGATGTTGGCGGAATCTCTTTGTCGCTGACAGGTATGAAATAGTGAATGAACTTGAGCAGCCGGTGTGCTTCGCTGTATTCGGGACAGTTTTTAGGCACCGAGGCAAGGATGATTTCGGCATGTGTGCGGAGAACTGCGAATTCGATATTGAGTGCAGAGTTGAACATGACATCGGCCGTTTCCTGGAACGGCAGAATCCATCGCTCCTCAGCGTCGCATACATTCTTCCACTGAGCGATTGTCTGTTGTGCCGTGAAAGCGCCTTTGTTGTAATCTCGTATTATCCGTCGCAGAAGTCGGTTGTCCTGAGTAGGTATCCAGTTATGATCATCGAGAGAAATGCTGGTGAGTGCCGAGACGAAAATCTTGAACTTCATAGACTCGTTGATCCGCTCTGTGAGTATGGGATTCAAGGCGTGAATACCTTCGATGATAAGCACGCTGTCGTTTTGGAGCTTGAGACGTTTGCCATTGTATTCGCGTTTACCTGTCACGAAGTTGTATTCGGGAATCTCTACGCGCTCTCCTGCAAGCAGTCGGGAAAGGTGTTCGTCGAGCAGTTCGCAATCGACAGCCTTGACATTGTCAAAGTCGTAGCTGCCATCTGGCAGCAATGGTGTGTCTACACGGTTGACGAAATAGTCGTCAGTAGAAAAGCTCAGCGGCCGGAGTCCGCAAGCAAGTAGCTGAATAGACAGGCGTTTGCAGAAGGTTGTCTTTCCAGAACTTGAGGGACCGGTTATGAGCACGATGCGTATGGGGTTCTCCTTCTGCCGGAATCGCTTGTCTATTTCCTCGGCTATCTGTACAATCTTCTTCTCTTGCAGCGCTTCGCTCACCTGAATAAGTTCTGAAGCATGTCCGCGCAGAACAGCCTTGTTGACATCTCCGACATTGGAAAGACGCATGATAATGTCCCATCGAACCTTTTCGGCAAACATGTCGAAGGTCTTAGGTTGCTCCATCATCGGTGCCAGCTGGGATGGGTTGTTGTGGTCAGGAACCCGGAGAAGTATTCCACCATGGTAGAACTCCACGCCCCAGACATTAAGGTAACCGGCCGATGGCACAAGAGGTCCGTAGTAATAGTCTACGGTGTCGCCAAGCATATAGTAGTCGGTGTAGATCTGTCCGCTTGTCTCAAGTAGCTTCACCTTATCTGCAAATCCACGTTCCGAGAACACTCTGAGGGCCTCTTCGTTGGTAGCTTCGAAGCGACGGAACGGCATATCCAGCTTGATAATCTCAGCCATACGCTCGCGTATCTTGTCGATATCTTCCTTTACAAATGGCTCTGAACTACGTTTCTTGAAGTTGCAATAGTAGCCATTGGATATGGGATGTTCGATGAACAACTTGCTGCCCGGGAAGACATCGGTAACGGCTTTGTAGAGGACAAAGCATAGCGAGCGGACATACACCCTATGGCCCGACCCGGCACGGGCGTCGAAGAACTCGACATCGCGATTCTGGTAAAGCCGGAACTTGAGCCCTTGAGAGGCATTGTTAACTTTAGCAGAAACCACAGGATAAGGGATGTGAAGCTCTTCAGCGAACTCATGGTAGACATCCAGCAATGACGACCCTTCGAGGAAGCTTTTGGTGACGCCATTGTTTTTGCATCGGATTTGTAGCATGCGAATAGAAAATAGGTGAGAACAAGGTAAAAAAACGAGGAGTGAAGACTCACGCGTGTTGGCAAAGGTATTAAAAAAATACGAAAGGAATGCCTGGCGCGCCAAACTTTTCACTCTGTGAAGCATTTTTTTGTTCATGTGCCTAAAAAGTTTCCATTTCAAGTCTCCTATTCGCCTCTTTTCTCTATATTTGCACCATTAAATGACATCTTATTATGCTATCAGCAAAGGAAAACGAAGCTTTACTTGAGCTTCTTCACGAGCAAGTGGTACCGGCTATAGGCTGTACGGAACCGATGGCAGTGGCTTTGTGTGTGGCTCGGGCCACGGAATTGCTGAATGCCAAGATCAGCAAGGATGACCAACGTGTAGTTCCCGAAAAGATACATCTTAAGCTCAGCGCCAACATATTGAAGAACGCCATGGGCGTCGGCATCCCAGGCACCGGAGGAATGATAGGTCTGCCTATAGCCGTGGCTATGGGCGCCATAGGCGGAAAGTCCTGCTTAGGCTTGGAGGTCCTGCGCGACTGCACCCCCGATGTGCTCGATGCGGCCAAGCAATACATCACCGAGAACCGCATAGAAATCAAGCTTGAAGACAAGGACAACGACAAGCTCTTTATTCATGGAGTGGTAGAAGCCGGCGGCATTGAAGCCGAAGCAACGATTAAAGGCAGCCACACCCATTTCGTGGAAGCTACAGAAACGGCTTCGTCAGCGAGAGAATGTAGCCCCTGCGATGAACTTAAATGCCTCACGTTGCGCAAGGTTTATGACTTTGCGACCAGCATGCCCATAGCCGATCTCGAATTTATCTTAGAGGCCAAGCGCCTTAATGAGGCTGCGGCCGAGGAAGGCTTGCGCGAGAACTATGGCCACCAGTTGGGCAAGACGATGTGCTCGCCCTTGGGCCGCGGCATCATGGGCGATAGCATATTTGCAAAGGTGTTGTCGGTGACCTCGTGTGCATGCGATGCCAGAATGGCAGGCGCCATGATACCCGTAATGAGCAACTCGGGCAGCGGCAATCAAGGTATCTGTGCCACGATGCCCGTCGTAGTGTTTGCCCGCGAGAACCACAATACCGAGCACGAGCTTATACGCGCCCTGACGCTCTCGCACCTCACAGCAATCTACATCAAGCAGTCGCTCGGCTGCCTCTCGGCGCTTTGCGGCTGCGTAGTGGCCAGCACAGGAAGCAGCGTAGGCATCACTTACCTCATGGGCGGGACTTATGAGCAAATCAGCCATTCCGTGAAGAATATGATAGCCAACCTGACAGGTATGATTTGCGACGGTGCAAAGCCATCATGTGCCCTCAAGCTGACTACCGGCGTGAGCACCGCTGTCATGAGCGCTATGCTGGCCATACAACATAAGTATGTCACCTCGGCCGAAGGCATCATCGAGGACGATGTGGACCGCAGTATCCACAACCTCACGTCCATTGGTTCAAAGGGTATGGACGAGACCGACCGCTTCGTGCTGGATATCATGACGCACAAGAGTTAGGCATTAGTTACTGACATTCGCAAGTCCAATGGGCTATTTACCCCTGGAAACGAATGCAATATAAGCGCGGCCTGAAAGGCCAAATGCTACAAGAAAGTATCATTTCATGATGAATACATTATATTTCTGAAGTTATATCACATAGAATATGATGAAAAATATGTTTTTTCCAATTGAAATTAAGGACTGCTTTTGCCCTTACAGGGCGACAATCCATTACAATCTATATACCCAGGGCGTTGCCCAGGGCTAACTGCTGTTGCCCCTTTGGGGCGTTTCATTGCAAAAAGTTTACGGCAAAAGAAAAATAAACAATTAGACCAAAGAAAGCCGATGCAATATAAGCATAGTCTGAAAGGCCAAGAGCTGAGAGCCTTGGGCAAAGCCCTAAGAAAGCCGATGCAATATAAGCATAGTCTGAAAGGCCAAGAGCTGAGAGCCTTGGGCAAAGCCCTATGAAAGCCGATGTAAAATAAGCGCGGCCTGTATGACCAAAAGCTGTCAGCCATGGGCGAAGCTTTGGGGTAACGAAGAAATGAATGAGAATGTTTAAACTTTAGAATAATATGACAATAGGAGTTATTTCTGCAATGAGCAAGGAGCATGAGCAACTGACGGCTCTGCTCTCTGATGCTCGCCACGAGGTTGACGGCTCTTTAGCCTTCGACTGCGGTCGTTTGGGCAACAACCAACTTGTGTTGATGCAATGTGGCATAGGAAAAGTGAATGCAGCCGTAGGCACTACGGCTCTCATCCGGCGGTATGCCCCCGACTGCATTGTCTCCACAGGCTGTGCCGGCGGCATTGCTGAAGGAATGAATGTGATGGATGTCGTGGTCAGCTCAGCAGCCTGTTACCACGACGTGACCATCCCAGGCTGCGAGCCTGGACAGATTCAAGGCCTGCCGCAGAAATTCCGTGCCGAAGAGCAACTCGTAGAGGCTGCGCTGGCCGTGCATGCCGAGGGCACAGCCCTGCACGCCGGTCTGATTGTCAGTGGCGACCAATTCATCAGCTCGGCTGAACAGCTTGCACAAATCAAGCTTGTTTTCCCCGATGCCTTGGCCTGCGACATGGAGTCTGCGGCCATCGCACAGACCTGCTTCCTCATGCAGGTGCCGTTCGTAAGCTTCCGCATCCTCAGCGACACACCCGGTGGCGACAAACATCTGGAACAGTACTTCAACTTCTGGGACGAGATGGCCAGCCACAGCTTCGATGTCACTCGCCGCTTTTTGGGCTCATTGCCAACACAATTCTCGGTGTTGCAGTTTGAAGAATAGTTAATCTTATCCTTTCTACTTTCGCAAGTGCTGCTTGCCTGAAAGTCAAGCTAAATAATCATATATGGAAGTCATTCAAAGTTTTACAATTGACCACACAAAGCTGAAACCTGGAATCTATGTCTCGCGGCAGGACAAGGGCTTCACCACCTTCGACCTGCGCATCACCGAGCCAAACAAAGAGCCGGCAGTGGCTCCGTCAGCCATGCATAGTCTGGAGCATCTGATGGCAACTTGGTTTCGTAACTCCTCCGCCAAGGAAGACGTAGTATATGTAGGTCCTATGGGCTGCATGACAGGAATGTATATAATAATGACAGGCAGCTACACCGTTCAGGATATGCGTGAGCTGACCATCCAGTGCCTTGAGTGGATACTCACGCAGACGGAAGTGCCGGCCACGACCCCCGACACGTGCGGCAACTGTCTGCTCCACGACCTGCCGATGTGCCAATGGGAAAGTCGTCGTTACCTTGATCGTCTGAGGAATGATTTCCACAGCGAGTACACGATGCTTCAGGTGACGCTGAAGGACGGCCGTATCTTTGCCGACGCATAAGAGGCCTGCATGTACGACACGACACAAACACTCTAAGACATGACACTCGATTCCTTTAACGCCCTCATCGCTGAAGCCGCCTCGCAGCTGTGGGGGTGGCCTATGATTGTGCTGCTCCTGGGCACTCATCTTTATCTTACCATTCGCCTACGCTTCCCTCAGCGCCGGATTCTCCATGCCATTCGCCTGTCCGTCACACGCGACCCTGACGGCGAGGGTGACGTGAGTCAGTTCGGGGCTTTGGCAACGTCCTTGGCAGCAACAATCGGCACCGGCAATATCGTGGGCGTAGCCACTGCGGTAGCCTTGGGTGGTCCGGGGGCTGTGTTGTGGTGCTGGCTTACAGGCGTATTAGGCATTGCCACGAAGTATTCCGAGGCCCTCTTAGCCGTAAAGTATAGAGTAAAAACCAGCGACGGCACGATGCTGGGCGGTCCTATGTATGCGCTCGAACGTGGCTTGGGCTGGAAGAGTATGGCTGTGCTGTTCAGTGTCCTCACTGCCTTGGCTGCCTTTGGGATAGGAAATACCGTTCAGAGTAACGCCATCTCGCTGCTCTGTAGCGAGACCTATGGCATTCCCACGGCCGTCACAGGTGGGTTTCTTGCCTTGCTCACAGGGCTCGTCATCATATTCGGTGTCAAGGGTATAGCCCGTTTCTGCACGGCATTCGTGCCGCTGATGGCAATATGCTATGTGCTGGGCTGTTTGTATATACTCTTTATCAACGGGGACTATGTGTGGCAGGCGCTCTGCCTCATCTGTCGCAGTGCCGTCTCGCCTGAAGCTGCGGGCGGTGGCTTCGTAGGAACCACCATCATGATGACGGCTCGCTATGGCATCGCCCGAGGGCTGTTCTCCAATGAGAGCGGCATGGGCTCGGCACCCATTGTGGCAGCTGCTGCTCAGACGAAAGATCCTGTTCGGCAAGCCCTTGTCTCATCGACGGCAACGTTCTGGGACACCGTAGTGATCTGTGCGCTCACGGGCCTCGTGCTCGTCTCAAGCATACTCGCCTACCCCGACATCGATTACTCCAACGGCGGGGCGTTGACCAAGATGGCCTTTGAGAAAATACCCTACGTGGGTGCACCGTTACTCACATTCGGCATCATAGCTTTTGCCTTCTCCACAATCCTTGGCTGGTGCTACTACGGCGAGCGCGCCGTGGAATATCTGAGCGGCAAGCGTTTTCTCTTGGTCTATCGCGTGCTGTACGTCGCGGCAATCTTCGCGGGAGCCGTAGTGCAACTGACGGTTGTATGGAACATGGCCGACCTGCTCAACGGCCTGATGGCCATACCTAATCTGGTGTCGTTGCTCGCCTTGGCGGGCATAATCGTGGCTGAGACACGCTCTTCAGACGATTTTTAGCGTTTTTCTTGGGTTACAGTTTGGCTGTTACGAACATAAAGTATAGTTTTGCAAAACAATAGCAATAACACATCACCTTCATCCATGCTCATTTGTCCCTTCCATTGGCTCACTGGATTCAATTGTCCGTTCTGCGGCGCACAACGAATGTTTGTGGCGCTTGTCCATGGAAGCCTGACCGAAGCGTTCTGGCTGAATCCCGGCCTCTTCATCGGAGGTCCGCTCGTGGCGCTCTGGTGGCTATGGAAACGCGAGGTGAGCTCCCGGGCAGCCTTGGTGATGCTTGTCGCCGCTTTTGCATGGGGCATCGTGCGCAACATCGTGCCGACCTTGCAAACAAATTAGCTCAGCGCTGCAACTTTTATCCACCTGATTACGTCAAAACAATAAACTCCATAACTTCAACTAAAAACTTTCACAACTATGAAACAACTCTCGATTGGCGCAGTAGTCTCCCGCGCATGGGATCTCGCCGTAAAACACTGGCCCATTTTCGTATTGTTTGCCTTCGTACAGTCAATGATCAGCGGCATGGGCGTTAGCCTCGACCCTGCCACTTATGCTGAAATCTTCTCTGTATCTGACCCTGCAGCTCAGAGCGAACTGCTCAGCGAGGCGCTAAACATCAACTATCCCTTGATCATCATCGGCTTCTTGGCAACCATCTATCTCGGATACGTTGTAATAAATATGTACGTGCGCGCCTATCAGACGGGACGTCCATACGCCGCTTTTGGCCAAGCTTTCAAGGTAGACCTCAACCAGATGGCTATCTATTTCTGCGTCGAGCTGGTCTATGCCATCATCGTGGCCATGGGATGCCTGCTCTGCATCCTGCCGGGCATCTGGCTTGGCGTACGTCTGTGGTACGCTCCTCTGCTCGCAGCCACCCAAGGCGCTTCCTTCGGCGAGGCTTTCAGCCGCTCGTGGGAGATGACCAAGGGTAACTTCTGGAACCTTTTCCTCATGGGCTTGACAATGATCGGCATCGCTATCCTGGGCCTCTGCGCTTGCTTTGTGGGTGTATTCTTTGCCGAAGTCGTGATTGAGTTCATGCTGGTCGTAAGCTTCTTCTTCCTCAAGCCCGAAGAGCCTCAACCTGTATTCGAAGAAGCAACTGAGCACACCGAAACCACGAATCAGCCTGCCGACTCATACAACAAGACGACAGACTATGAAGAGGTGCACTGATCTGCCCTCTCACCCTGACAGGCACTGATGCCTTTGTCAAGAGCACAAAAAAATACGGCCAGCTGCAAAGTTTATGCGGCTGGCCGTATTTTTTTATGCGCCTAAGAGAATTGACCGATGCACCTAAGAGAATCGGTCGATGCACCTAAGAGAATTGGCCAACGCGCCTAAGAGAATATTTCAGGCTACTTAGGTAGCCTTATTAGCCACGCTGGAAAAAGCTGAGAAGCAAGTGAGATTCTATGCCGTAATCTATGGACTCTGCCACGACAAGAAACCGAGCCACACAAAGAAGCCCCCAAGCTGGTAGAAGGAACCAGTTTTGGGGGCTTCTGTGTTTTGGCCTGAGGCCAAGCCTGAAGGACGTGAATCAATACTTGAACGTACCGCTTACCGTTCCGCCCTGTCCGCTTTGGAAGGTATTGTCGAGCTTAATGCCCTGACTCTTCGAGCCCGTGTTGGTGACGGTGAGCGTGCCGCCGGTAGCGGTGAGGGTGGTTGCACGAACGCCGCGACTCTTCTGGCCTGTAGCCTTGACGGTTGTAGCTCCTCCGGCTATGGTGAGGGTAAGGTCGGCCTTGATACCTGTGGCGCGGTTCTCCTCGCCGGCAGAGTCGGTGAAAGTAGCACCGGCTACGGTGATGTCAACGGTCGGCTTGGTGGAGGCTGAGCCTATGGTCAGGTTGCCGTCGGAGGCCAAGCCCTTGGAGCCGTTGGCCGTGGAGCTGAGGCTGACGGTTACGGTGCCATCGAGCAACTGCATGTGGGGCGTGATGGTAGCATCTGTGGCGTCAGCGTCGAGACGTATGGCCTTGGCATCCTCTGCGTCGAGAGTGACGTTAATAGTGCCTCCGTTCAAAATGAACTGCCCATTCAACTCTTCGGTGGAGGTCGCGTCGGTCTCTACCTGCAAACCGTCGGCCGCTACACCGCTGACGACTATTTGACCACCGTTCATCTGGAAGTACTCACCCACGTGAATGCCATCACTGGCAGCCTTGGTGACGCTGATGGTTCCGCAACTCTTCTTCAGGAACAAGTATTCGTTGGAACGGATGGCATGGCGTGCGTTGCCTGCCACGGTGAGTGAACCGCTGCCGGCAATCTCCATGTGCCCCTGGCAGTTGAGGCAGGCTTTCTGTGCGCCTGCAGCATAGTCGGCCAGGCTGTTCGCTGTGCCGTCCTCAAGGATGAAGTCGATGCGCTTGCCACATTGAATGTCGATGGCCGCACCTGTGGTGGAAGTAAGGCTGAGACCGTTGAGGTGGAACTTAGTCTTGTAGTCGCCGTTATAAGTGAACGAGCCGGCAGTCGTGCTGCCCTGCAAGACAAATTCGTGCTCGATGGTGGTGCAAGCATTGTTGATGACGACGTCGCCACCATTGACGGTAGCTGTGACGCCCTCGGCCGTCTCGGGTATGTCCACGGATGCCGTAGAGCCGTTCCAGGTGATGGTGACGGGGTTGACGATAGTGATGCTGTCGATGGCAGCTGTCGAGTATTTGTCGGGACCTATGGTGATTGTCGAACCGGAGGTGGCGTACGGTAGTGCGACAGCTTCGCTGATGGCATAGCGTGTGCTCTCGCCGCCACTCCATACACGGAGCCATTGGGCGTTGGCGCCTACGGTGGCAGCGCCAAGAAGTAATGCAGAGAGTAGTATTTTCTTCATGGCTTAGTAGATGAATTTAAGGGATTGATGTCCAAATCGTACAATATAGATGCCATGAGGCAGGTCGGATAGGTTGAGTTCGCCGCGCTCGCCGCCTACGGTGAGCTGCCGCATGAGCTGTCCACCGGCGTTGTAGAGCTGCAGTGTGCCGCGCCCTGAAGCAACAATGCATCCGTTCTGGAAGGATATCGGGCGCTGCTCTTCGACGGAGCCTACGCCGAGGGCGGTGTCGGAGAACGAGAGTTGCGTGAGCGTTGCAAGAGGAGTTGTCACGGTGGTGCCAGCCGTAGTGGTCACTATGGCATTGGTGCCGTCGAAAGTAATCTTCTTGATAGTCGTGCGCGCCACACTCTGTGTCGTGGCACCGATAATGTTGAGATAGTTGTAGGAGTCGGCCATGGCCGTGAGCGAGGCACCGGCCGCAAGTACAACTGCTAAGATGAGCTTTTTCATGTTTCCTGAGTAATGTATTGTCATGAATACGTGAGTTCGAATATCAGAACTTGAATTTATAGCCGAGGCTTACGGCGTGTATGTTCTGGTCGCCGTCGACATCGTTCTCGTGGTTGAAGACATAGCCTGCCGAGATCTTGTGTTGCTTGCTGACAGCATATTCTACTCCGGTGATGGTGCGTACCTTGTCGAGATTCCAGCCTTCGCCCATGTCGTTGTGGAGCTCGACGGAGAAGAAAGGCTCCCAGTTGAGACCTTTCTTGTCGATGGCAAACTTCAGGCGCGAGCGTAGCAGATGACGGTTCCAAGCTGCTTTGGTCTTGACAACATCTTCAACCTCATCGTACTCCGTGATGCTGCCATCGACATCGTAGGACGGGTCGCGATAGCGTGTGCGGTCAACGTCGCGCGCAGATTGGTGGGTGAATTGGTAGCGTTCGCGCAACGAGATGCGGAGGGTCTTCCAGAAACGTTTGTCGGCTGTCACCTCGAACGAGACTCGATGGCGAGGTGCCCAGTGCGCAGCATCTACGTTGTAGCCTTTATAACGATAGGTGGTGTTGGCGTCAGTGGCGTCGACGACGTATGAACCTTGATAGGAAGAGAAGTCTAACTCGTTGTCATACTTGTACTCTATATCGCTCAAATAGCGCTTCTCAATGAAGGTGTAGGAGAGCCCGAACTTGAGGTACTTGCCAAGTTTATAGCCGAGGCCGATGCTGGCGTCGAAGCGGTTGGCATCCTCGAACCAGTCGTGGGTACGGAAACCTATGCCGCCTTCGATGCTGAAGTTGTAGGGCAGCACCTTGGTCACGCCCACTTCTGTCCACACGGCTCCAGAGCTTTCCGTGTCCTGGGCACTGGCTGCGAGGGGCAGGGCCAGCATAAGAATGAGTAATGAACGTCTCATTTGCGTTTGCCTGATAATAGTCCTTGAAACTTTAATGCTTAAATCTTAATCTTTAAACCAACATTACATTTCCTTTGGCAGACGGCCGAAGCGTGCTATGCTGTTGGCTACGTCGTCGGGATCGTCGTAGTAGATGCGGATGAGGGGCGAGTCCTTAAGGTAGTCGATCATGCCCACTTCGATGCGTGTAATCTTCAGCCCCGTGCGTTTCTCAAGGTCGGCTTTGAGTTCTTCGCGCTTCTCGGGCTTGATGAGCTCTACATTATCGTAGCGTATAATCTTGGACGCTTCCTGACTCATTACCTTTGAGCTCTCGAATATCCAAGCCATGAGAACGAAGACGATATTAACAAAGAGGATAGTCACAATGCCTACGCCATCCCAGTAGTCGGCCTTAGGATGGTAGTCGCCATGGGCTACGGCATTGACAACACTCAGGGCAATGAGCATGAAGAGGTAGGTCATCTCGCGAATAGGCACGGCCTCGGTGCGGAAACGCATGATGCCGAAGATGGCGAACAAGCCCATGGCAGCTCCTATATTCATGCCCTCGCCCTCCATGAGGCTCACGAGCAGGAAGATACTCATGGCCATGAGAATGAAGATGAATGTATAGTCACGGCGATGGCTACGTGGGAAATAGAAACAGCGGGCTATGATCGTCACGACGATGAGATTGACGATAAATCGCAGCGACAGGGAAATGAATTGTTGCGGGTCGAGGAGCGTAAGGCCGAATTGCTGACCAAGCTCATAGTTGATTTGGGTGAAGTCCATCATAGGGTTTTACTATTTTTTTAATATTTACAATTTACGATATGGAAGGCACGCGGAAGGGATGACCGGTAAGCTTACTGATGGTGATCATCTTGAATTTAAAAATATTGTTCTTGAGCTTGCCGTTGGTCATGGCCGAGCCTATGCAGTACTTGGAAAAACCATGAGGTTTGATGCGCACCTGGCGGAGCATGTCGAGGATAGGGGAATATACATTGCCGTCGCGCTTAAGCTCGATGATCACCAAGTCGCCCGTCTGGGCATCCTGGGCGGTCTCATAGTTGTGAAACTTCACGTTGAAGTCTATGGTCAGACGTTCAGTCTTACCATAGTTGACAAGCGTGATGCGCTGGAATTGGTTCTGTACAGTAGGGATTATACCGTCGAAGGTCTCGCCTGTCAGCCCTTGAATAAAAGACGTACCCCCGGCGGCAACGACATCGGCCTTCTCTTGCGAAGGCACCGTTATACGCTTTTTCTTGGTGCGCCCATGATTGTTCTTGGTCTTCACTTCAAGGAATGTCGTGTCGCTGTCGACATAGGTGCGCACACGAATCTTTTGGCGAGGCTGCTGGCCATTATGATGCTCAACAAAGAATCTATGCTCGGGCGTATCCCAATATGTAGTGCGGTAATTGGCTACACGCTCACCCTGAATCTGTTGGGCGAAGTATTTACCCTGCACCAGCTCCAAGACTTCGGCAAGCTTATGCTTATTGGTTACGAATTTTGTGTCGGTGCGGTTCATCAGTTTGATGCCACTCATCTCGTCAAGCGAGATGGGCGATAATTGCTCAAGCCAATGACGTATTTGATAGTCAACTTCAGACATAGACGTAATTTTTTCGCTTGCAAATATATAAAGAAGTTTGAAGTGGCATTGTTTAAGCCAAAAGTTTTTGCATTAATTAAGTGTTTTTTTCTATAAAAAGGCATTGCAAGTCGGCTAAAAGGCTTATCTTTGCTGCCAAATAACCACATACCTATCTATAACTATGGCAGATTACAAGGAAATACTCTCTGGCGCCGAGGAGCGCATGGAAGAAGCTGTGATGTATCTCGAAGATGCTTTGGCACGCATTCGCGCCGGCAAAGCTAACATAAAACTGCTCGACGGCATTCGCGTCGACAACTATGGTGCGATGGTGCCTATCAACAATTGTGCGGCCGTGACAACACCCGATGCGCGTACGATAGCTATCAAACCTTGGGACAAATCGATGTTCAAGGTCATCGAGAAAGCAATCATCAACTCTGATCTGGGCATCATGCCTGAGAACAACGGCGAGATTATCCGTATCGGCATTCCGCCCCTCACCGAGGAACGCCGTAAGCAACTCAACAAGCAATGCGGCAAAGAAGGCGAACAGGCCAAAGTCAGCGTGCGTAATGCACGCCGCGACGGCATCGAACAGCTGAAGAAAGCCGTGAAGGACGGCTTGAGCGAGGACCAGCAGAAGGATGGCGAAGAAGAACTGCAGAAGAAGCACGATAAGTTCATTAAGCAGATTGACGCTCTCTTGTCCGCCAAGGAAAAGGAAATCATGACGGTGTAAGTTCGTATTGATGAAAGGACTTATCGTCAGAAATACAGGAAGCTGGTACGACGTCAGAACCGACGACGGCCAGCTTTTTGCATGTAAGGTCAAAGGTAATTTTCGGCTTCGAGGCATCCGCTCAACCAACCCTGTAGCCGTAGGCGACCGCGTAGAGATAAAAGCTACAGAGACAGCAGACGGAGGACAGATAGGGCAAAACACGGCGCTCATTACCGAGATTCTTGACCGCCGCAATTATATTATTCGCAAGGCGTCCAACCTTTCGAAGCAAAGCCACATCATTGCCGCCAATGTAGACTTGGCCGGGCTTGTCGTCACATTAGCCCATCCCGAGACATCGACGACATTCATCGACCGATTTATCGCTTCGGCAGAAGCCTATCGAGTGCCCGTGGTACTTATAATAAATAAGGTCGACCTCTATTCCGAGGCCGACCTACGCTATCTTGAAGCTTTAATGTTTCTTTATCGCCAGTTAGGCTACTCTTGCCATGCGGTATCGGCCGCCACTGGTGAGGGGATGGATGCTTTATGCAGAGAGCTACGCGGCAAGGTTACACTCTTCAGCGGAAACAGCGGCGTGGGAAAGTCCACGTTGCTCAATCGCCTCGTACCAGAAGCGCGTGCCAAGACAGCAGAACTGAGTGCTGCGCATGACCAAGGACAGCACACGACCACATTCTCAGAGATGTACGACCTCGAAGGCGGCGGAGCTATCATAGACACACCGGGCATCCGAGGCTTTGGCACCTTTGATTTCGAGCGTGAAGAAGTGTCGCATTACTTCCGTGAAATCTTTGCCATAGGCCGAGATTGCCGCTTCGGCAACTGCACGCACACCCACGAACCAGGCTGTGCCGTACAAAAAGCTCTCGACAATCACGAGATTGCCGAGAGCCGTTATCAGTCGTATCTCTCAATGCTTGAGGATAAGGACGAGGGGAAGTACCGCGAACGTTTCTAATTTTATTCCGCTGCGGTGTCGAACGTAAGCGTGTATATGCCGGCGCGTTCACCAAGATTAGCCTCTATGGTAAACTCAGCGCGATCCCATGCGGTGCCCTTAGAAGCTGAGCTGCTGATGCGCCCGAGTTTCAGTGTAGCCGGATATTTCTTATAGGTTACTTCCTTAGCGCCGGGGTTACGGTAGGGCATCTTGATAACACCCTCGATGTCTGTTTCGAATCCCCACGCGTTGAGGCCATTGATCTTTTCGGCTGGAACATTTGAGAAATTGGCTTCACCCCAATAGGAACTGCAATAAAGGATGTGGAAGTTGGAACTATTTATGAGTGATGCTGCTACGTAAATAGTGTCGACCACGTTCGGCATCTTCAGATTCTGGAAGTGGGCACTGCTGCCTGAAGTCGTCCCCGTGTAAGCCTTGATGAGAGTCGATTTCTCGGGTACTGGCAGAGGATTATCATCGTCGTCACAACTCATGACAAAACCTACTGAGCAAATTAATGCTAAAGTTAAAAATGCAATTTTTGTTTTCATAGATGTGTTTGTAAATAATGGCTTGATGTTTTTAACGGCGGCAAAGGTAATTTTTTACCTTTACTAATTATACCTTAAAAAGATTGTATTAAGTTTTTTTAAGTACAAAATAGCTTATTTTCCTTTCCTTAACTATAGCTTTTGTCGTACCTTTGCGGCGTTTTTTACAGAATGATATAACCATGCAAATACTCTTTGTTGCGTTGTTGTCGCTGTTTGTGCCAGATTTGACCGATTCCATACGCTCGACTGATATTGAGGAAATCGTTGTCGTGTCCACCCCTAAGGAGAAACAGAGGCTCAGACGCCAGCCCATATCTGTCAATTCATTGGCGCAGGATGTCATGCTTGAGCGCGGAATCATCGGTGTAAAAGATTTCTCGGCGGTAGTGCCCAATCTGTTTATTCCCGATTATGGCTCGAATCTTACTACGGGCATCTATGTCCGTGGCGTAGGCTCGCGCATAGGCACTCCAGCCGTGGCGTTCTATATCGACGGCGTACCACAGGTGTCGGCAGCAAGCTACGACTTCAACTTTGCCAACGTTGACCGCGTAGACGTATTGCGAGGTCCGCAGTCGACGTTGTATGGACGCAACTCCATGGGTGGCGTCATCCGTGTGTTCACCAAGAACCCCATGCAATATCAGGGTACGGATATCACGTTCGATGCAAGCCACGTCGCAGGTGCAGCCCCCGAGGGACGGCAAGATGGCGGAGGTGTAGGGAGATACAGGCTTAACCTGACGCATTATCATCGTATCAACGAGCGCTTTGCATTCAGCGGACATCTTTTCGGAGATCTCGACGGAGGCTACTTCCGCAACGAGGCCCGCAACAATGAACATATTGACGACAGTAAGGATTTCGGAGTCCGCATGCGTTTCGTATACAAACCCAAACAGGACCTGAACTTTGACCTCTCGCTTAGCCACGAGTGGCTGAAACAGGGCGGCTATCCCTATGAGTATGAAGGCGTGGTAGGGTCTCCCACAACGCCCGACCCACAAACGCGAGTAGGACATATTGCCTACAACAACAGAAGTGGCTATAGGCGAAACCTGACGAACGTGGGTCTGGCCGTGGAGAAACTTTGGGAACATGTTCAGCTCTCCAGCGTGACCGGTTTCCAGCATCTGCACGACCAAATGAACCTTGATCAGGACTTCACCGACGTGAACCTTTATACTCTGATGCAGAAGCAGAACAGCAATACGTTTTCTGAAGAAATCATCCTGAAAGACAGGCATACGACAGGTAGACATACAGACGAATTAAATTACTCGTGGCTATTTGGCTTTGCTGCGCTGCAGCAATGGGCGAGCACCGACGGCCCTGTAGATTTCCACGAAAGCGGTCTGGGGTGGCTCAACGGCCTTATCAATGGGATGGCCAACAAGTATATGCCTACGGTTCCAGGCAGCGGCTACGTGATGAACTTCGCCTTCAACAATCAGATCCGCGGCTCAAGACTTGCCTTCCCCGGCACCTATGACACGCCTGCTGCAAACGTGGCTCTTTTCCACCAAAGCACCCTTAACAATCTGTTCGGAGTTGCTGGGTTGAACCTCACTGCAGGCTTACGCGCAGACTACGAGAACATGGACTTGGACTTCCATACCTGGTATGGATTCCATCAGACATACGCTCTCGGCGGCAGACTCACTTTCCCCGATGGCAGCGTGCGCGAAGGCATGACTCTGGTGCCTGAGACGCATTTCGATGTCAACGATGAGCTACGCGGCGACCTCAACAACGACTACCTGCAGCTCCTGCCCAAGGTGACGTTGCAATATTGCCTGCCCGAATCATCGGCCCTGCAACGCTCTTCGATTTACGCCAGCGTCTCGCGCGGCTATCGTTCAGGCGGCTTCAATATACAAATGTTCAACGATCTGCTCCAGAATCGTATGCAAACGAAAATATTGAAGAATGTCACAGATGTCACACTCCCGATTGTTCGCGAGCAACCTTCCATGCCGGCCCAAGCTAAGGCGACAGTGGAACAGATTCTGACCTCGATGTCGGAAGAGAAACCTCTTGACGTAAAGGCAGCCACGTGGTATAAGCCCGAAAGCTCGTGGAACTACGAAGTGGGCGGACATTTCAACTTCTTGGAAGCCCGTTTGCAGGCAGATGTGTCGGCATACCTCGTGCAAACGCGCAATCAACAGGTCTCCAAGATGTCAGCAGGCGGATTCGGACGCGTGACCGTCAACTCGGGGCACAGCCGCAGTGCAGGTGCCGAGGTCAGTCTGCGTGCCCTCATCACCGACGATTTCTCGATGGATGCTGCCTACGGCTACACTCATGCGACATTCTGCGATGACGACCGCGACACATTCGTTCCCTTCGTACCGAGCCACACCCTCTCAGTAGGTGCCACTCAACAGTGGACGTTACCCGCCAGTGCATGGCTCGACAAGGTGAGCCTCCATGCCAACTACCGAGGTGCCGGACGTATCTACTGGACCGAGGCCAACACAGCCTGGCAAAACTTCTCGGGAACGCTGAATGCACGACTAAGCGCAACAAAAAAGGGCACAGAGCTCGCGCTCTATGCCCATAACATCTTGTCTACACGTTCGCAGACGTTCTATTTCGAGACTATGCAAAGGGGCTTTGCACAGTACACGCGTCCTTTGGAACTCGGATTGCAAGTTCGCCTAAGGTATTAAAACGAAAAAAGGAAGACCCGCTCTCGCAGGCCTTCCTTTTTTCGTTTTGTCTGTTGTCTCTTGCTGTTTTTCAGCCTTCTTGCTCACCATATTCCAACTCGCCTTGGACAACCCACAGGAGGTCTTCGGGCGAGAACTTTCCGTACTTGTCCTTTGCGGCTCGTTCGGAAATAGCTTTGGCTATGGCTTCGGTGTCGATATCGACGTAGCCTTCTTCATCAGGCTCTTGGTCAACGAGGCCACTCTCAACATAATACTCTGCGAGGAGGTCTATGAGATAGAAGAGGTCGTCGTCGGTGAAGCGCTCTTTCACCTCCTGAGGTAAATATGCGCGGATAAATTCAACTGTGCGGAGGTCGTCCTCGGCTTGTGCAAGAAAATCGTCTTCCATAATAAACACTTTGGTTAAAGGGTGAGGGACGTTAAAAAAATACGGCTGGCCGGATGAGCCATCACGGCCAGCCGCATCGGGCTTTTCGGCTGGCTGCATCGTGCCACGCGGCCAGCCGTATAATCATCAGAGGATAGCCTTGAGTTTGTCCTCAAGTATGTTCTTAGCGACAGCTCCTATCTGTTTGTCGACAACTTGGCCATCCTTAATAAAGAGTATAGTGGGGATATTACGAACGCCAAACTGCATGGGAAGGTCTTGGTTCTCGTCAACATCAACCTTTCCGATGATAGCTTTGTCGGCATATTCCTCGGCCAATTGCTCGATGTAAGGGCCCACTTTCTTGCAGGGTCCACACCAAGTAGCCCAGAAGTCCACTAACATTGGCTTGCCTTGGGCAAGCAGTTCACTGAAATTTGAATCTGTAATTTGAAGTGCCATAATGACAGGTTTTATAAAAGGGTTAATAATATGTCACACATTAAATAGAAATATAGAGTAGCCTGTATGTAGGCTTTTCAATGTTCGGGCAAAAGATGTGCCAAAGCTTATTTTTATTCGGAATTTATGCGATAAGACAGAGCATCATTCTCCTGTATGAACTCTATGAGGCTCCGCTGGACGGTGATCTTTTTCGTCCTGCTCCTAAGTTTCAGCGGCATCTGCCCCTCAGGATCAAGTATCTGGAAATACAGTTCCGTATTGCCAGGGCTTTTGTCGGTCAGCTCGTTCAATGTCATAACGAAATCCTCGCTTATAGAACCCAAGGGCAGGGATATGGTAAGCGTTTTAATAAGCTCGTCCTTCACGTCGACCAGATACTGTATCTTTCCTATCGATATTTCTATGCGGTTGGGGTTGTACCTTCCAGGTTGCACCCTTGCGCTGATGAACACGGCATTGCCTACAGACATGTAATTGGCCCAAGTGCTCCATTCCTGCCCCCATAGTGGGAGCTCGCCCGAGCCTGAGTAGTCTTCAATGGTCACGATGCCATAGGGCTGTCCGCTCTTGCCTACCCCTTGACGCACAGCCGTAACGATGCCCCCGAACGTGATGTCTTGGTTCACCCATCGCTCTTTGTCTTCGAGTTCTGTGACATGAGTCGTACATACATCTTGCAGGATGATTGAGTAATCGTCGAGAGGGTGGGCCGACAGATATATACCTACGAGGTCTCGCTCGCGGTTGAGACGTTCGAGCCGGCTCCATTCCTCATAGTTCGTTGGCACTGGTGGCGTGCTCACTTCCACATCGTTGAAATCGGCAAACAACGAGTTCTCGGCCGATTGTTTGGCTTCCTGGTATTGCTGTCCATAGCGCACTAAAGTGTCAATGAAAACTTCGCCCTTGACATTCTGCGCAAAATATTGTTCACGGCACAACGACTTAAAAGTGTCGAAAGCCCCGCTCAGCACTAAACTTTCCACCCCACTACGTTTCACGGCTGGCATACTCACACGTTGCACGAAGTCGAAGATATTGGCGAACGGACCATGGGCATCGCGCTCGGCTATTATGGCATCAACCGCACTATCGCCCAGGCCTTTTATGGCACCCAGACCGAAACGGATGTTTCCCTGATCGTCGACACTGAACTTATGCCTACTCTGATTGATATCCGGTCCCAGGGCCTTCACCCCAAGCGACTTGCATTCGCTCATGAGTTTTGTAATCTCGGAAATGTTATCAATGCTTCGGCTCATCACCGCAGCCATGTATTCTGCCGGGAAGTTTGCTTTTAGCCAAGCCGTCTGATAAGCGACCCAAGAATAGCACGTGGCATGACTCTTATTGAATGCGTAGGAGGCAAAATCCTCCCAGTCGCTCCATATCTTTTCCAAGACCTTTGCGTCGTGGCCATTGGCTTGCCCTTGCGAGATAAACTTGGGCTTCATGTGGTCAAGCTTATCCTTCAGTTTCTTACCCATCGCCTTTCGCAAGGTATCACTCTCACCGCGCGTGAAGTTGGCAAGCTGGCGTGAGAGAAGCATGACCTGCTCCTGGTAGACAGTGATACCGTACGTATCCTTGAGGTATTTTTCCATGCAGGGAATGTCATACTCTACGGGCTTGCGTCCTTGCTTACGGTCGATGAAATCAGGGATATACTTCATTGGCCCGGGACGGTAAAGCGCGTTCATGGCAATGAGGTCCTCGAAAGTCGATGGCTGCAACTCGCGCAGATACTTCTGCATGCCCGCAGATTCAAACTGGAATGTGCCGGTTGTGTTGCCGTCGCAATAGAGCTGATAGGTTGCCGGGTCATCAATATCAATCTTGTCTATATCGACATCTATCCCCAAGCTATCGTGTATGTTTTGAATGGCCTCATTGATGATACTTAAGGTTTTAAGGCCAAGGAAGTCCATCTTAATAAGCCCAGTATCTTCGATAACCGAGCCTTCGTACTGCGTGCAGATAAGTTTCTCGCCGGTATCCTTGTCTTCCGCCGTTGAGATGGGCACCCAGTCTGATATAGCATCACGGCAAATAATGACGCCACAGGCGTGGACTCCCGTATTACGGACATTCCCCTCAAGCATCTTTGCATAGCGTATGGTGTCACGCAGGGTCTCGTTGGGCGAAACGGCCGCCTGCTGCAATTCCGGCACACATTCAAGAACATTTTTCAAGTTGATCTTGCGTGCCTTACCATTTGCATCGTCAGGAAGGCGGTCTGGTATGGCTTTGCAGAGTGCGTTGCTGATATCCAGTGGCAATTTTTGTACACGTGCCACATCCTTGATGGCGAGCTTCGTTGCCATCGTGCCATAAGTGATGATATGCGCCACATTGTCCTCACCATATTTTTGGGTTACCCACGAGAGCACCTTACCTCGGCCGTCATCATCGAAATCGACGTCTATATCAGGCAAAGAGATTCGGTCGGGGTTCAGGAAACGCTCAAACAGAAGATCATATTTGATAGGGTCCACCTTTGTGATTCCCAAGCAATAGGCCACGACGCTGCCAGCAGCAGAGCCACGTCCTGGCCCCACGCTGACATTCAACTCGTAGCGGGCGGCATTGATATAGTCCTGCACGATAAGGAAGTAGCCGGGGAAGCCCATCGTTTTCATCACGTGCAGTTCGAATTTTATGCGTTCCTTCACTTCTTCGCTTAAAGGCTCGCCGTAAATACGCTTAGCACCTTCAATGGCCAGATAACCTAAGTAGTCAGCTTCCAGCTTTAGACGATACAGTTTGTCTACACCGCCCAGATTCTTGATTTTCTTCTCAGCTTCCTCGGGCGTACATACTTCGTTGCCATTCTCGTCGCGCGAGAATTCTTGAAATAGTTGTTCGCCTGTGAAACGTTGCCTGTACTCTTCCTCTGTACCAAACGACTTGGGGATGGCAAAGTTGGGCATGATAGGTCCATGGTCAATACTGTACACTTCAACTTTGTCAAGCACCTCCAACGTGTTGGCCATAGCTTCCGGAACATCGGCAAAGATGTCGTTCATCTCTGCGGTTGTCTTGAACCACTCCTGCTTGGTATACAGCATACGCTTTGGATCATCGAGATCTCTACCCGTACTTAGGCAGATGAGACGGTCGTGTGCCTCAGCGTTCTCCTCATCCACGAAATGGACGTCGTTCGTACATACGACCTTTACGCCATACTTCTTGGCCAATTCAAGAATCACGGCATTAGCCCGTTGTTGCAAAGGATAGGTTTCGCGATTTGCCCGTTGCTTGGGATCACGTACCTCGTGGCGTTGTATCTCAAGATAATAATCGTCGCCGAAGACACTCTTATACCATTTGATGCGTTCCTCGGCCTCCTGGATGTTGCCTTCAAGGATGAAACGAGGCACCTCGCCAGCAATACATGCAGAACATACGATAAGTCCTTCGGCATGTTTCTTCAGTTCGTTGTGGTCGGTGCGAGGACGGGTGTACATACCATCGACCCAAGAAGTAGACACAAGCTTGATAAGGTTATGGTAACCGACAGCATTCTTTGCAAGTACAATGAGATGGAAACGCGTATTGTCACCCTTTTCTTTATCCTTGTCATAAAGCGTGCGGTTGGCAACATACATCTCGCAGCCAAAGATAGGTTTGAACGGTGCCTTACCTTCCTCCTTCAGCTTCTTGTTGCACTTGTTGGTATAATTAAAGAATTCCTTAATACCCATCATGTTTCCATGGTCGGTAATAGCCATCCCAGGCATACCGTCGGCAATGGCCTTATCAACTAATTTAGGGATGCTGGCCTGGCCGTCGAGCAAGGAATATTGAGTATGGACGTGTAAATGTACGAAATTTTGCATAAAGCTCATAAAACGGGCATAAAAGTACGTTTCTTTTGCCAAACTGCCAAAAAAGACACTGTTTTTTTTGCGGCTTTATAAAATATGACTACTTTTGTCAAAGAAAACCGACAATAGTCGGGCAAATGTTATGGTTCGACGACTAAAAAAATTACGCAAGAATATACGCTTACATCGTGAAGGAACAGCGACTCTCATATGGGGAGGCGTCACGTTGTCTTTATTATGTCTGCTATTAGGATATGCTATGGGCTTTGCGAGCCCTTGGTTCATTGCTTTTTCTGCAGTTTCCATAGCTCTCTATCTTATCATCATCAACTTCTTCCGTTGTCCCATTCGTTTGTATACTGGTGAGACGGAAGACATCGTTATAGCACCGTGCGACGGCAAGGTGGTAGTGGTAGAGGAGGTCGATGAAAATGAATATTTCCATGATCGGCGTATTATGGTAAGTATCTTCATGAGCTTGTTCAATGTTCATGCCAATTGGGTTCCTGCCGACGGCATCGTGCGCAAGGTTGAACACCAGAACGGACGTTTTCAGGCGGCTTGGCTTCCTAAAGCCAGTACGGACAATGAACGGTCGACCGTTGTTATTGAAACGCTCTCCGGCACTGAGTTGCTTGTGCGTCAGATCGCTGGCGCTGTAGCACGCCGTATCGTTACGTATGTCAAGCCTGATGAAGAGTGCTGCATTGACGAGCACCTCGGATTCATCAAGTTTGGTTCGCGTGTCGACATCTATCTACCTCTTGATGCTGAAGTGAAAGTGAGTGTGGGGCAAAAGGCCACAGGCAACGAGACCGTCATTGCAAAGTTCGCAAATTGCACTTCAAAGAATGACGATTGAACGAGTCCTCGTTTTTAACTGTGGCAAAGCATTCAAGCTCCGGACTCATTTTCTCGCCAACCTATAAAAACGTTAAAAAACAGTGTTACTCAATTTCCCTAATTTGCTCACTTGTTGCAACCTTATATGTGGTTGCATGGCTACGGGTGCAGCCTTTCATGGCCATTTTTCATGGGCGCTCACGATGATTGTATGTGGCGCGATATTCGACTTTTGCGACGGACTTGCCGCCCGCGCTTTACATATCAGTTCTCCCATTGGCAAGGAGCTTGATTCTTTAGCCGATGTTGTCACGTTTGGCGTTGCTCCGTCTGCAATGATATTCCAGCTCTATGGATATGTAGCATACCCTGAGTGGATACTACCACTGAAGGATTATTTACCATATACAGCTTTCATCTTGGCTGCATTCTCAGCCTTGCGCTTGGCAAAATTCAACATAGACCCACGGCAATCTACCAGTTTCATTGGGTTGCCGACACCTGCAAATGCCTTGTTTTGGGCATCACTCATTGTAGGGCAGCTTTCCTTTTTGGCATCGCCTCGGTTTAACGCCATATTCCTTTTCCTCTTCGTCCTCATGTTCTCTTTCATGCTCATCGCCGAGATTCCACTTTTTGCCTTAAAGTT
Source organism: Prevotellaceae bacterium UBA4372 (assembly GCA_002391275.1). Taxonomy (GTDB): domain Bacteria; phylum Bacteroidota; class Bacteroidia; order Bacteroidales; family Bacteroidaceae; genus Physcousia. The sequence goes on from DGSC01000017.1 coordinate 77,644, forward strand.
CAAGACTTTGGACTGGAATGAGAATCGGGCAAAATATATTTTCCTGGCAGGCTCTCTGATCATATTGTTCCTCTTTTACCATACTTTAGGACTGAGCGTTATCGCCGCTGTAATACTTTGGTATATTTTATGGTCTATGATTGTGTGGAAAATGAATTGGTAGCCTATGCAGGACATAATTATAAGTGAGAACTTACAGCAAGAGCTTACAAATGCCATAAACCAAGTATCGCCCGACAGACTCTTCGTCCTTGTCGACGATACTACGGAACGTCTATGCTTGCCACTTATTAGCGGCTTTAACTCTATCATGGGCAAAGATGCCGATGGCAAGGCACTGCCGCGAGGAAGTGCTCACGTAATCAGCATCAAAAGCACAGATGCGGCAAAGACTATTGGTACATTGGAACAGGTCTGGCAATCACTGGGAGAGAATGGAGCTACCCGCCATTCGCTGTTGATAAACCTGGGCGGAGGCATGGTAACAGACTTAGGTGGTTTTGCAGCCTCAACATTCAAACGAGGTATCGCTTTCATCAACATCCCCACCACTCTTTTGGCCATGGTAGATGCCAGCGTCGGCGGTAAGACAGGCGTTAATTTCCGAGGCCTCAAAAATGAAATAGGCGTTTTCCATGATGCCAATAGTGTAATCATCTCCACGGCCTTTCTTCAGACACTTGATGCGCAAAACATTCGTAGCGGATATGCCGAGATGCTGAAACATGGACTTATAAGTTCGGACGACGACACTGCCGAGTTGCTGGGGTTCGACATATATAATGTCGACTATAGCCTACTATCCACCCTTGTTGCCAAGAGCATTGCCGTGAAAGAGCGTATCGTTACTGAAGATCCACATGAACGTGGTCTTCGCAAGGCCCTAAATCTTGGGCACACCGTCGGACATGCTTTTGAGAGCTTGGCCCTCAGTACGGGCAGACCTGTGCTTCATGGTTATGCCGTAGCATGGGGCTTAGTGTGTGAGCTATATCTCAGTGCCACACGCTGCGGTTTCCCTGCTCAGAGGCTCCATCAGATTGAGCATTTCGTTGCTGAGACCTATGGTCGTTTCCCTCTTGACTGCAAACAATACGATCAGGTATATGAACTGATGACTCACGATAAGAAAAACATTGCTGGAAACATCAACCTTACATTATTGAGCGAGCCTGGCAAGGTCCTCATAAACCAGACAGCAAGTAAAGATGATCTCTTTGAGATGCTTGATTATTATCGGGAAAATTAAACCTGCCTCAACAATAGCTATATTAACTGATAATTAAACCCTAAACGAGTTATGAATAGAATAGCAGCTCTCTTTTTATCCGTATTAGTTGCTCTAACCCTTTCTGCCAAGAGCTCTAAGCGCATGAGCGGCAACCCTATCCTGCCCGAGTTCCATGCTGATCCGGAAATTCTTTTCAGCCAACAAACTGGCCGTTTCTATATTTATTCTACTACTGATGGGGCTCCTGGATGGGGCGGCTATTATTTCACAGCTTTCTCGAGCCCCGACCTTGTCAGTTGGCAGCACGAAGGAATCATTCTGGATTTAGCCACTAATCAGGTACCCTGGGCCACAGGCAATGCCTGGGCACCTTGCATCATCGAGAAGCGCCAGGGAGAAAGCTGGAAATACTATTTCTACTATAGCGGTCATGATCCAAAGACCAATCGCAAAGCCATTGGCGTAGCCATGGCGAACAATCCTACAGGACCTTTCACAGACCTTGGTTTCCCCATCATCAACCAACGTCCCGAGGGAGTCAATGGTGGCCAACAGATAGATGTCGACGTGTTCCACGATCCTGTATCAGGAAAAGACTACCTCTATTGGGGCAATGGTTACATGGCGGGCGCTGAGCTCAAGCCCAACATGACGGCAATCGTCGAAAACACCCTCACCGTACTTACCCCTAATGGGGGCTCATTGCGCGATTATGCTTATCGCGAAGCGCCCTATGTATTCTTCCGTAATGGTCTCTATTATTTCTTATGGAGCGTTGACGACACAGGCTCACCCAACTACCACGTAGCATACGGAACGTCCCGTTCACCACTTGGTCCCATAGAGGTCGCCAAAGATCCAGTCATCCTAATTCAACGACCTGAAAAAGGAATCTTCGGGCCTGCTCATAATAGCATTTTACAAATACCTGAGCGCGATGAATGGTATATCGTATATCATAGGATTAATGCACAATATATTGATAAGGCTTCAGGCCCAGGATTCCACCGTCAAGTGTGCATCGACAAGATGTTCTTCAATGCCGACGGCACCATTAAACCCATAGAACCCACCCACGAAGGTGTGGCACCGGTCAAAGTGAAAAAAGCGAAGAAATGAGATTGTATAATAAAATAGAATTGTTGCTCTTAACGCTGTTGACTTCTTTTCAGACTTTTGGTCAACAGCAACTCGTGGCTGAACCGGAAGTAGCCAATGTTGGCGAAATCTTATATCAACAGCCTCGGACGATTGCATACAGACTGATCAACAAAACGGCTCAACCCATTACTATCACCTCCGTAATTTCATCTTGCGGATGTACTGAAGTCTCATGGCCCAACACTCCCATTCCAGCTGGTGAAGCGGCCCAGCTTTCTGCGACCTATGATGCGCGTATGTTAGGTACATTCCAGAAAGAAATAGAAGTTTACACCGATGTTTCGTCTGAACCAATATACCTGACATTCCAAGGACGTGTAGTGGCTGACGCATCCGACTATTCTGGTTCCTTCCCTGTTGATTTTGGGAATATCAAGCTCTCGACTTCCACAATAGAATTTGACGATGTCAATTTAGGCGACCACCCCGAAGCGCATATCATGGTCCTAAACAATTCAAGGAAGACCTTCCGTCCGCAACTCATGCACCTACCCTCCTATCTTTCCGCCACTTACCATCCAGAACAGCTGGCTGCAGGCAGAGTCGGACGTATCGCATTGAGGCTTAACAGCGAACGCCTGTTGGGCTACGGTCTCTCCCAAACCAGCATTTACATGGCACGTTTCATGGGCGACAAAGTAGGCCCTGACAACGAGATTGATGTCTCTGCGATTCTCTTACCTACGTTGCCCAAGCTTACTGCCGAGGAAATGGCCAAAGCTCCAATTTTAGTTACTGAAACAGACACTCTCGATTTCACTGAATCGTTACAGAAAAAATCTCGCAAGGTCAAGAAATCAATCACTATCGGCAATGCCGGAAAAACGATGTTGACCGTTCACAGCGTTCAAGTTTACGGCCGTGCTGTCACTGTGAGTGTCGGAAGCAGAAAAATAAAGCCTGACGGCACCACTAAGCTCACTATGACAATTGACACGCGCGCCTTACAGCAAAGGAAGACTGAACCGCGTGTACTTCTAATTACTAATGACCCACGCCACCCGAAGACTATACTTACCTGCAAGGTTAAGAATTAGTTTTTCATATACCAATACTCAACCTCTCATTCATGATATTTCAATTTTAATACCTCTATATCTCTCAACTCTTCAGTGGCGTAAATCGTCACATCCCCTTACAACGCAACATTCACAAGAGACCCGTTCTGTATGTTGTCATGTATGACAACCCTCCACCCTCACCTAACCGCGCAGCAAGCGCCATAACCCACTTCCCATGGAGCACCCAGAAAACAGCAGCGAATACAAAGGACTTGTAGTCAACGATGGCGTAGAACAGCCTTCCATTGTCAACCCATATCTCCAACGTGGGCGTTTTGCTCGTCGCCGCCTCACCGTCGATGATTACGTCAACGGCATCCTCGATGGTAACGTAACCATCCTCGGGCAGGCCGTCACCCTTGTCGAAAGTACAAACCCCGAACATCAAGCTATTGCCCAACAAGTGATCGAACGTTGTCTGCCCTACAGCGGCAAGAGCGTGCGCATCGGAATCAGTGGCGTTCCAGGAGCGGGAAAAAGCACCAGTATCGACGAGTTTGGCATCCATGTGCTTGAGCGTACGGGAGGACGACTTGCCGTGCTCGCCATCGATCCTTCATCAGAGAAGACCAAAGGCTCTATTCTCGGCGACAAGACACGCATGGAGAAACTCTCCGTACATCCAGACTCGTTCATACGACCCAGCCCCTCAGCAGGTTCGCTTGGCGGTGTGGCTCGCAAGACGCGCGAGACTATCATCCTCTGCGAAGCTGCCGGCTTCGACAAAATCTTTGTCGAGACAGTAGGCGTAGGACAGAGCGAGACGGCCTGCCACTCCATGGTCGACTTCTTTCTTGTCATCCAGCTCGCAGGCACCGGCGACGAGCTTCAGGGCATCAAACGTGGCATAATGGAGATGGCCGACGGCATCGCCATTAACAAATGCGACGGCGACAACGTCGACGCCTGTCATCTCGCTGCCCGTCAGTTCCAGAACGCCCTTCACCTCTTCCCCATGCCCGAGAGCGGTTGGTTACCCAAAGTACTCTGTTACTCTGGTTTCTACGGCTACGGCATCAAGGAAATATGGGATATGATCTATGACTACGTAGATTTTGTCAAAGCCAACGGCTACTTCGAGCATCGTCGTGCAGAGCAGGCCAAGTACTGGATGTACGAGAGCATCAACGAGCAACTACGAAACGGCTTCTTCCAGAACGAGACTATAGCGTCGCTTCTACCACGAGCTGAGGAGAGCGTACTCGCCGGGCAGAAAACATCCTTCGTCGCCGCCCGTCAGCTCCTCGATACTTACTTCGCTCTCTTGAAAAACTAAGGACAGAAGAAGAGGTATCCGCCATTAAACGTCAGTCGGATGGTAGTGTTCCATGTTACGAATGACGTACTTCTGCATGCCTGCGCCTTTCTTATTTCCTCAGGCTGATCAAAAGGTTTGATCTGGTTTCCTTACATCATATTCTACCACCCGACCTAAATGGTATTCAACTTGATTAGGCTGGATAAACACCGTTTGACGGACTTCCACTAACATGACATCACGGTCCTTAGCATAGCCAGCAGAGAGCCGAAGCAGGTTGGGTTGGCGAACATACCTCTTACCCGTCTCCTTATCCACAAGTGTAAGTTTGCCCACCGTTGTGTTCTTGATTTGCCGGTATTCCACATCCTTTTCACCCCTGAAAATCTCGTTGAAGTAGACTTGCTTGATTGTCAAAGAGAGCACGTCTAAGCCTGCAGTATCAAAAGGCAGAGTTCTGAGGCGATTGACGGAATCGAAGACATTCCGTTCCAACGCTTGCTGCTCACGGTTATAGGTATAGTTTACGATGCTACCATCTATGAACTTCGCTATAGCCTCACGAATGATAGGGAGTGGTACCACAAACCATTCTTCTGGCTTTTTACCGCCTATCTCCACCTGATACTGAGCTGTGTGAAAGAACGTGTGAATCAAGGCTTCCAACTTCTGCACATTGACGTTATAGACGCGGTATGTGCCGAGCACCTCTACGTCGGCCATCAGATAGGTGCTTTCGTTACACGCATTTCGGATGCGCTGTTCAATAGGCGTCCTCGTGAAGCCAATCTTGTAGAGATTTTCAACCGATGCTATCCGCTCGTCTGTCGATAGAGAGCGAAGCACATAAATCCATCCCTGTGCCTCATCCTCGTCCGTGACATCCTTTCCTGACAAAGCATCCAGCTCGTGTCCGTCGTTCGGCTCAGTGATGACATAGCCGTTTCGGGTAATGTTTTTACCGATGGTTCGGAAAAGGATATTCGACTCCGTACCGTCTTCATAGATGACACGCGAGCGTCCGTCCTTTCGCACACGATCCTTTATTTGTCGTTGAGCCACGTCCAGCTCTTCGATATATCCCATCTGCCCGTCTGCGATAAAGAATGTGTTCTCCTGCACATTGTCTTCCTTGTAACGTACAAGCGAACGCCTGCCCTCACGCAAATCCTTACGCACTTGTGCGAACAGATGGGCATAGTTGGCAAAGTTGGCACATGTCTTCCTTTGAGCCACTTCGTCAGCTTGACTTCTCTTGCTCCGACCTTGTCTTATGGCTTCGGGCAAGTCAAAAAGTCTTTGCTCTGCCTCACTTATCTCAAAAATGGGATCGCTGAGAATATCGTCCAGTTCCTTGTCAATCATCATACACCGTATCTAAAAGTCCATACTCATCATTTGCTCTCAGCATTTCTCTTCTGCGGTCATCATCAATGATACCCTGCAGCCGCCTTGCCAACAGCCATTCTGGGCGGTTACGCTTGTTCATCTTAGGTGCTGCTCCACCATGCACGCTGCTCCATTGGCACAACTCCTGAAAGCCTACCCTGACCACATCATCCTCCGTAGGCCGTGGAGCGCGTGGATGGACGTTGGCAAACAGTGGGTCAGCAAATATCTGCAATAAATCCTTTGGCCATTCCATATCGTCTATTTCTTTTTACGTTTACTTTCCGGCATATCTAACCCCAATTCATACCGTATCTTATAGTTCTTCAGTATGCGGATTGCTTCTGCCATACGTCGCACGGTCAGGTCTGGGTCTTTCAGTGAAGGCAGCTCGCTGTGCTCCTTGCGCCACTCCTGGAACACATTGAGATAAATGCGCTTGGCCTCATCAATGTCCATATTGATTTTCTTGTCCTCTATGGCATCCTGAATGGCACGCAGCACCGGGGCATCAATCTCATTGGACATAATCTCGTAGGCACGCTGGAAAGGATTCACGGCTTCTATGAGGTTGATGTTTAAATCGTCTATGTTGATAAAGGTATTCGCAATCTTCACCAACCGACCGCCCTCACTGTTCTCCACGTCTTCCACGATGTTCTTTCCTTTCAGCACAAAGTCCAGCACCACACGCTGGCTGACAGCTTCCACCTCCTCTTCTTCCAGTTCAGGATGCAGCTCCTCCACAATCTTCGGGATATACACCTTATTGATAATCTCCGGTGCCACCCCTTCGATGGCTTCATGGATTAGCGGGTGTTGCAGGATTCCCGCCTTCAGTTCGTCCAAGTCTTCTTCTACAATTTGTCGAGCGCGTTCTGTCCCCAAAGGCTTCAGTCCTTCCACCACAATTCGTCGACGTGGGTCGCCGTTGCTATCCTCGTCATCACGTGTGGTCTTGAAGTTCCACTTGGGAGCCATCACCTGCTCCATGAGCAGCGAAGCCGTGATTGCTTTCAGCATATCATTCACGGCCACCACCACATCATCTTGTGTCTCATCGGGTGCCGCAATGAGATTAGTGAACTGTGCATGTTCCTTCCCTTCGCTGTCGCGGGTACAACGGCCGATAATCTGTACGATTTCAGTTAGTGAACCTCTCACACCGATGGTCAGGCAATGTTCGCACCACTCCCAGTCGAAGCCCTCCTTAGCCATGCCCATGGCGATGATGATGTCCACATCTTCGCGCCGTTTCATCCGTTGCAAATAGCCTTGCACTCGTCGCCGGTGTTCTACGTCGGGCTCCACCAGGTCGGCCACTTTCAGTAGCCGCCCATCCTTCGTCCTCACGGTAATGATACTGGTATTGTAGTCCTCGTCCACTCGGCTGCCTATGAGGTCGATAATCTGTTTCACCTGTTCAAACTTGTCGTAGGCTCCTGCAGCCTTCGAGTTGGTCACGGGGATGTGAATCAGTGTCTTCTGCCGTGTGTCCAGCACCTTGTGCAGTGCCGATAGGTAATGTCCGCGGTAGAAATGATAACCGAGCCCGAGGCTCTTCAGATAGCGATAACCGTTCAGTTGGTCGTAGTAGGTGAACTGCACGGGTGTGAAGCGTATCTGATCCTCCTGACGCAGCACAGGAGTGCCATCTCCCCTGAAGTAAGAACCTGTCATAGCCAAGATATGGGCGTTTGTGCGGTTCATCAGGCGTCGCACCAATTCTCCCAAACCGTTGTCGGCATCAGCCGAGGTATGGTGGAACTCATCGATGCCGAAGAAAAGGTCATTCAGTTGCTCGTCCCTCAGTTCTTTCAGGGCAAAGCGCAAGGTGGCGTGCGTGCAAACCAAAGTCTGAGCCTTCGTGAATGGCTCCACAAATTCCTTAAAGCGCTTCACCTTGTCTTTCTCGTTCTCCACATCGCAGAGGTTGAAATAGACGGGCACGCTCCAGTCGACAAAGAATCCGTTTCGTTTCAATGGTGTAGGCAGGAAACTGCGTCCAATGCTCTTCTCCGGCACGGCTACAATCACCTTCCTGATACCCTGATGGGCCAGCTTGTCCAAGGCCACAAACATCATGGCCCTTGACTTTCCCGAGGCCGGCGGAGCCTTCACCAGTAAGTACTGCTCGTTCCTTTGTTCATACACACGGGCTTGCATCTCGCGCATCCCCTGTGCATCCGTGTTGGTTGACCTTCCCGTCTGTTCATACGTGATGGTCATTTGGTCGTTCTGATAGTTCTCGTTCTGTACCATAGCGCAGGAAAACGGCTCATCCGAGAGCCTCTTCATCATTTTTTTAGATTGATGTATTTTCTATGCAGTTTCATTACTTCGAATAACCTTTCGTTCACCTCTCTCTCATCTTATCGTACAGCTTCAACAGCAGTTCCAGTCGCTCATTTTCGTCGCGGAAGGGTTGCTGCCGATAGCAGCTGTCCACCAGCAAGTCCAGTTGATGATGCGCCTCGCGCAGGTCAGCAGGCATCGTATCGGGGTCATAGAGTTCGGCCAAGGTCTTGCCGTGGTGGGCTTCGCGAGCGCCCAACACCTCCCATGCCGCATCCTCAAGAGCCGCCTTCTGCTCGGAAGTGAGCTGTGGGAAAGGGAAGGGATTATAGCAGAGGCCTGCCGAATAGCGATACCGTGTCTCCAGTCGACCGCCAATGGCACGCACCCAAGCCATATGCATGGCTGAGGTGAGGATGCCGAAGAGCCATTCGGGAGCATCGTAGATGGCGAAGGCAGAATCGGAAACAACAGTCTCCTCTTCAATATACTTCATCGGAATGTATTCCCTTTGCTCTGATGAAACACGTGGAATGATTATCAGCTTTGCATCTTCATGCCGAACTTCTCCAAATTTATAAGGTGTAGTAGCCAACCTTCTTGTTGCTGCCCGTCTGCTATTCAGCCTTGACAGCTCACACCTCTTTATGCGATCTCTAATAGGAGGAATCCCGTATGCTACGTTCTTTTCTGCATCGGTAATCCATAGGCAATAACGCTCCACCCTCCGAATGAGTTCAAGAGAACCCATCAACGGCTTGATGAAGTGCATTGCTTCAGGGTAATCTTCTATGACCTTATCTTTCTCATATTTATCCAGGCATAGGGCACCCTCGTCATTTGCCATACTACCAAAGACAATTTCGGGAACATTGCATAGTGTTTGAGTATGGGAACACACAATCATATTGCTTCCTTCTGTAAGATAGGGGTTGATATTAGCAACGGCTATAGCTTTCCCCTCTTCAAAAAGATATTTTCCACCTTTATCTTCATTACGTATTCCCACAATGATGCACGTCACTCCAGCATTGTACTTAGCATTATTTGTCCACCTGAAAGAATGATGAGCGAAGAAGATTTCTTGTTGGTTCTTGAAGATATGCGGCCAAAGGAGGCTCACTTGCAGACCTTGGCAAATAGAGTTAGTACTTACGAAGGCATACTTCGCCCGCGTACCTTTTATATATTGTGACGCAAGCAGGAACCAGCAAGCGATGTAATCAAGGTTGTTGCAGCCACTCTCGTGATTGAACACCTGTTCAACCTCACGCTTTTGACTCTCATCTTGCAGGCGAGCGCCCAAGTACGGCGGATTTCCCATCACATACACCTCCTCGTCCTCCTTGTGCGGACACACCGTGTTCCAATCCACTCGGCAGGCATTGCCGCAGTGGAAGTTGTGGTTCTGCTTCAGTGGAAGGGCCTTGATATTCACGCCGAAGTCGCGAGTGAAGAGGCTGTTCATCTGATGCTCGGCCAGCCAGAGGGAGAGAACGGCGGTCTCGCAGGCGAAGTCGTTAATCTCAAGACCGTAGAACTGGGCGATGCTAATGATGCTGCCGTCGATGAACTGCAGGTCGCGGTCGGGTTCCATCAACTGCCGCAACTTGAGGATGCGCATCTCCAACTGACGCAACTCCTTGTAGGCGATGATGAGAAAGTTGCCACTGCCGCAGGCTGGGTCGAAGAACTTCATACGGCTCATGCGGACCAGCAAGCGATTGCAGGAACGGACCAGGGGACGACAAGCATCGAAATAATGTTTGCGCCCATCGGCACTCTGGTCGAAGAGGTTGTTTTGCTCTTGCTGCTTGCGCTCAATCGCGCGGTATTCGTCATACAACGCATCCATGAACAACGGGTTGATGACCTTCTTGATGTTCGATACGCTGGTGTAGTGCATCCCCAACCCGCTGCGCAGTTCGGGCGAGACCACCGCCTGAATCATCGAGCCGAAGATGTCGGGGTTTATCTTCGCCCAGTTCAGCGCACCGCACTCCAAGATGAGTTTGCGGATGCGGGCATTCATGGCGGGAATCTGAATCACCTTGGAAAAGAGGCCACCGTTCACGTAGGGGAACTGCGCCCAGCGGCTGTTCACGCCGATGCGCACAGGCATGTCCATGGTTCGGAAGGCGCCATCGAAGAACTCCTGTAGGTCGGTGCCGTCGGCTCGTGTGGTGTCATGGATGGCATTCGTGAAGAGGTCCTTCTCGAAGATGCCGGTATCCTCGGCAAAGAAGCAGAACAGCAGGCGCGACATGAACACGTTCAGGTCGTGCGTGTCGGCGGTGATACCGATATGGTTGTGACGGCGTATCTCATCGTGAATCTGCGCCATCTTGTAGGCGGCCTTCACGTCGGCGTCATTCTCCTCAATATTACGGATCTTGCGCACGCCCCATAGAGGCGAGAAGAACTCATAGTCGGTGTAGAGGTTATCCAGATGGTTCTCGTAGCTCTCCTCCACGGCGGGGTCGAAAGCCTTGATGACCCGCCCGTCGCTCACGGCGAGGATGGCAGGATGGTTCTTGACGACCCACTTGTCGCGCTTCATCGTCTCCAATTGGGTGTTCATCTCCACTGTCCGCACCAGCCTATAGGCCAGGATGTTCTTGATGAGCAGTCCGTCGAACGACGCCACCGTGCCCTTGCCCTCCCTGTACCTTTGTACAATCGTGGGCGAGGCACCGATGGCCTGCATGAGCAAGAAAGGAATCTCCTCTATAGAGAACTCCCCGCGGAATGCCTCTAATCCAAGACCTATCTCCACGTAGGTCTTGGCCGTCTTGATAGCAGCCATAGTTGCGATAACGTTTTAGCCAGCACACACGTTATCGGCAAGTCTATAGGCTCCTCCAACGCCGGGCCTCCAGACATGGAAATAGCGCAGGTCACGCTACTTATCCATATCTGGAGGCCCTAGGAAAGCCTATACTACCTGATAAGTCTGTGCCTACGCTATCGCATAGGCATTAACTTGTCTTTTAGGTAGTATGAATATCATGTGAATTTCCTAGGTTCCCAGATATATACCAACAACATTAATGCTGTATTTGTTTCTGTAAAGAATCAGAAAGGTAGCCTCCGCTGAGGCTCTCAGCGCTCTGGTTGGAGCTATATTTCATCCTTTCGTTTGCAAAGATATAAAAAGATTGGCGTGTAGAGATCAGAAAGAGGATAATTTTCGAAGGAAATGAAAATAATTATGAATAAGAGTACCAAGGTTATTAAAAGCGTATCAATAGCCGCAGGGACAGCTACGGCAAACAAAAAGAATGGATGAGGAGAACACTGGGCGAATGTTTTTATCATTGCAAAAGTTAGACCAGACTTGGAGTTAGGCAAAACTTTTCCACAAGAAAAGATACAGGATTGCGGAATAAATGCTACTTTTGCAGACGAAAGCAACTCGTATGATAGACCGTCAGACTGTCGATAGGATTCTGGATGCGGCGAACATAGTGGACGTCGTCTCGGACTTTGTAACCCTCAAGCGCGCTGGTGCAAACTTGAAGGGATTGTGTCCGTTCCACGACGACCGTACGCCCTCGTTCATGGTATCGCCTTCGAAAAATATCTGCAAATGTTTTGCGTGTGGCAAAGGAGGTACGCCAGTTCATTTCATCATGGAGCACGAGCAACTGACTTACCCTGAGGCTCTACGTTATCTGGCAAAGAAATACCACATCGAGATTAAGGAACGTGAGCAAACCGACGAGGAAAAGGCAGAGCAGAGCGAGCGCGAGAGCCTATTCATTGTCAACGAATGGGCCAACGAGTGGTTCCAGAAGCAGATGAACGACACGGTGGACGGCCGAGCCGTAGGCCTGGCTTACTTTCGCCAACGTGGCTTCCGCGACGACATCATCAAGAAATTCCAGTTAGGCTTCTGCCCCGACAAGTACGATGCTCAATGGCAAGCGGCTCTGGCCGAAGGCTTCAACGAAGATTACATCTTGAAAACTGGTCTATGCATACGCAACGAAGCGGGCAAGACCTACGACCGTTTTCGTAACCGAGTCATCTTCCCTATTCACACCATTTCAGGTAAGGTTGTAGGTTTTGGCGGCCGCGTGCTGGACTCACGTACAAAAGGAGTCAGCATCAAATACCAGAACTCTCCAGAGAGCATCATCTACTCGAAGAAACGTGAGCTCTACGGCCTCTATCTGGCAAAACAAGCTATCGTAAAGAACGAGCTGTGCTACCTCGTTGAAGGCTACACTGACGTTATGGCTATGCACCAGATGGGTGTCGAAAATGTCGTAGCGTCCAGCGGCACAGCCCTCACCCACGAACAGATAAGGGCAATACACCGCTTCACCGAGAACATCGTGGTAATCTACGACGGCGATGCTGCCGGCATCAAAGCGTCGCAACGTGGTATAGACATGCTACTGGCCGAGGGCATGACCGTGAAGCTACTTCTTCTGCCCGACGGCGACGACCCAGACAGCTTCGCCCGCAAGCATACTGCTGAAGAATATCAACGGTACTTACAGGAGCACCAAGTCGACTTCATACGATTCAAGACCGACCTTCTGCTGGCTGAGGCACAGGGCGATCCCATCAAGCTGTCTCGTTTAGTGAATAACATCGTTGACAGCATAGCCGTGATACCCGACGAAATCACACGCACGTTCTATATCAAAGAGACTTCTCAGATGCTTTCGATAGAAGAACGTATCATCACCAATGCCGTGGCTAAGGTGATGAAGCGACTGAAGGATGAGCGGCAGAAAACACGTGAACGTGAAGAGCAGAAGGTGAACACGCAGCCGGAGGGCACCCAGCAAAACGCCACTCAGGCAATGGGAGTTAGCCCTGAAGCTCAGACACTGACGCCAGAGGAAGAAGCTTTCTTAGCCGGCATCATTCCTGAAAGCTCCGACGATGTCAAGAGCCCCACAACGGAGACGAACAATACGCCCTTGCGCAATGTGCGGCGTGACAGCGAACGGGCAATACTACAGACAGAGGACCTACTTCTGCAGATGGTAGTGAGATATGGCGAGAAGGTGATGTGCGACGTCGAGGACGACGCAGGAGAATCACAGCCGCTTACCGTGGCTGAGTTTATTGACTACCTGCTGACACAAGACGGCCTGACGCTGCGCAATACACAGAACAGGCAAATACTCAACGAAGCACTGGAGCACATTGGCGAAGAGGGTTTCAGATGCGACAGATATTTCGAGAACCATCCCGATCTGGCCATAGCAGAAAAGGCAAACGAACTGGGGCACGACCCGGAAACACTAAGCAAAATCCATGAGAAAGGAATTCCTGTAAAGCCTGAAGAAGAAAGGCTGATGGAGCTCCTGCCCCACGTAATGACCGACTATAAGCTGGCGATTGTCGACGATGAGCTACAAACGCTGATGCGCCAGATGTGCGAGCCGACCATCATCAGCTCGAAAGAGAAGTCGGCAGAACTATTAAACCGATACCAAGAACTGAAGCAAGTGCAAGGACAACTGGGCAAACTACGAGGCGACCGCGTGATGATGTAGCCTGCAAGGCAGACAATTGCTTCAATAATAATAAACCGAAAACGCATTACCAAGGCTTACTTGTCTTGGTAATGCGTTTTTTTTATGTCAACACGAGTAATCTATGGCTTGATACTCATCAACGAATCCTCTAACATTTGTCGCTTGTAACTCTCTCGCAACAGGTCGTCGAAAGACTTCACCTTATCGTAGTTGTCCAAGGCGCGCATGGCCCGTTTGTGCCTGCGCTCACGCTTACGTTGCCTGATGGCAAAGGGATGAGTGGCTTTATCATTAAAACCTGGAAGCAGTTTCTCGATCACATCGCCCGCCGTGGGTGGCGGCAGCGGCTGTTTCAGCACGTCGTTGCCTCCATGCAGCTGCATAGAATCGACATTCAACACACGCCCGGCACGGACAGTGACCTCACGCAATGTGTCGACTGACAACGAGTCGCGCGCCTCCATTTGCGAAGCACGCCCGACAGGATGCAACCCTGTGAGAACCGAGATGGCCAGCGCAATCAATTGCATCAGACGATAGAATCGAGTTCCTGTTTGATGTCGATGAGTTGCTGACGAACGCCCTGGAGACGATTGAGCAAATCATTGGTGTTGCGGGCTCCATCGTGATTGCGCTGAATGAGCTCACGGGCGGCAGCCAACTTCATGTTGCGGCCTTTCACGAGGTCGTTCACCAATCGGATTTCTTCGATGTCGTCCTTGGTGTACATACGAACACCATTACCACCTTTCTTTGGCCTGATCGTCGGAAATTCCTTTTCCCAGTATCTCAGCAGCGACGCTGGAAGAGAAAACATCTCGCTGACCTCAGCAATTGAGTAATATGTCTTGAGGTCTTTGTTGGTGTTTAGTGCCATATTATTAACATCTTATCGACTAATATTCTCTGTCTAAGCCAAAGCAAGCTCTACGAACTTGTCGACGGCAGCGCTAAGGCCGTCGGCGTTCTTACCGCCTGCCGTAGCGAAATGGGGCTGACCGCCACCACCGCCTTGCATCAGTTTGGCTGCCTCGCGAATGACCTTGCCGACATTTACTCCGTGCTCTTGAACCAAGCTGTCGGAGGCGGCACAGGTGAGCATGGGCTTTCCGTCGTTGACGCTGCCGATGCAAACGAGGGCGTTCTCCACCTCTGCACGCAACTGGAAGGCGATGTCCTTGACGGCATCAGCGGGCAAGATGGTCTTACCACAGATGATGTTGACACCGTCGCGCTCAACGGCCTGACGCAGTAGTTCCTGCTTGTAGGCCTGAGCTTTCTCATGGAGAAATTCCTCGGCCTGTTTCTTCATGCCTGCGTTCTCGCTGACGAGGCGCTCGATGGCACCTTTGAGGTCGGGGGCTCCGTTGAGCATCTGACGCAGGGCCTCCATGGTGTCCTGAAGCTGGTACATAGCCTCTTCGACCTTAGCACCCGTGATGGCTTCTATGCGGCGTATGCCAGCAGCGACGCTGCTCTCGGAGACAATCTTGAACATGCTGATTTGCCCAGTGGCCTTGACGTGGCAGCCACCGCAGAACTCCACGCTCTGGCCGAACTGCACGACACGTACGCGGTCGCCGTATTTCTCACCGAAGAGGGCGATGG
>DGSC01000017.1:93202-94639 GCA_002391275.1 Prevotellaceae bacterium UBA4372
CGAAGAGGGCGATGGCACCGAGTTCCTTAGCCTTCTCGATGGGTACGTCGCGGTGGTCCTGCAAGGGGATGTTCTCACGGATGCGCTGATTGACGATGCGCTCCACCTGGCGCAGCTCTTCGGCAGTCACTTTCTGGAAGTGGCTAAAGTCGAAGCGTAGGCCTTCGGGTGTAACGAGCGATCCTTTCTGCTCGACATGTGTGCCAAGGACTTCGCGCAGGGCCTGGTCGAGGAGGTGCGTGGCACTATGGTTGGCTTCGCTGGCACGACGCTTGTCGGTATCTACGCAAGCCATGAACTCGGCTTCGGGATGCTCTGGAAGTTTCTTGGCAATATGCACGGTGAGGCCGTTTTCGCTCTTGGTGTCGATGATGTCGATGGTCTCGTACTCACTGACGAGCACGCCCTGATCGCCGACCTGTCCACCCATCTCAGCATAGAAGGGAGTGCGATCGAGAACTATCTGATAGTAGGTCTGCTTCTTCTGCACGACCTTGCGGTAGCGAAGGATGTGGCACTCGTACTCGGTGAAATCCCAACCAACGAATTGCGACTCTGCAACAGAATCGCCGGTCACGGTCTGCCAGTCGTCGGTTTCAACCTTGGCAGCACCGCGTGCACGTTCCTTCTGCTTTTGCATCTCTACGTTGAAGCCAGCCTCGTCGACGGTGAGGCCGTTTTCGCGGCAGATGAGCTCGGTGAGGTCGAGGGGGAAACCGTAGGTGTCGAAGAGGGTGAAGGCCTGCACACCATCTATTTCTGTTCTGCCGGCGGCCTTCGTCTCGTCCATGACACGGTCGAGAAGCTTGATGCCAGTCTCAAGGGTGCGTAGGAAGCTCTCTTCCTCCTCCTTCATCACCTTGTCGATGAGCTCGCGTTGTGCAACGAGTTCGGGATAAGCCTCGCCCATCTCGGCAATGAATGTCGGCAGCAGCAGGTGCATGAAGGCGTGTTTCTGACCGAGGAAGGTGTAGGCATAGCGAACGGCACGGCGCAGGATGCGGCGGATAACGTAGCCTGCCTTGGCATTGGAAGGCAGCTGACCGTCGGCAATGGAGAAGGCTACGGCACGGATATGGTCGGCGATGACGCGCATGGCGACATCAACCTCCTCGGTCTCGCCATACTTCTTGCCCGAGAGTTGCTCGATGGCGCGGATGACGGGCTGGAAGACGTCGGTGTCGTAGTTGGAGTGTTTGCCCTGCAAGGCACGCACGAGGCGCTCGAAGCCCATGCCGGTGTCGATGACGTTCATGCCGAGCTTGACGAGCGAGCCATCGGCCTTGCGCTCAAACTGCATGAAGACGAGGTTCCAGATTTCTATGACTTGTGGGTCGTCCTTGTTGACGAGCTCGCGTCCGGGGACGGCAGCTTTCTCTTCGGGCGTACGGCTGTCGAGGTGTATCTCTGAACAGGGACCGCAGGGACCCGTATCGC
>DGSC01000017.1:94735-94964 GCA_002391275.1 Prevotellaceae bacterium UBA4372
TGATGTGGTCGGCGGGAACGTGCTTGGCCCAGTAGGATGCGGCCTCGTCGTCGCGGGGAATATTCTCTTCGGGCGAGCCTTCGAAGACAGTGACGTAGAGATCCTTGGGGTCGAGGCCGAGGACATCGACCAGGTATTCCCAAGCCATATCGATGGCACCCTCCTTGAAGTAGTCGCCGAAGGACCAGTTGCCAAGCATCTCGAACATGGTGTGGTGGTAGGTGTCGTG
>DGSC01000017.1:95060-126503 GCA_002391275.1 Prevotellaceae bacterium UBA4372
ACGCGCAGGCACTTCTGCGAGTCGGCGCGGCGGCGCGGCTCGGGATCCTTGGTGCCGAGGATGATGTCTTTCCACTGGTTCATACCAGCATTGGTGAACATAAGTGTGGGGTCGTCCTTGACGACCATGGGGGCTGAGGGCACGATGGTGTGACCCTTCTGAGCGAAGAACTGCTTGAAGCTCTCGCGGATTTCTTTTGCTGTGAGCATTATTCTATTGTATAATATTAAATTTCCTTGTCTGAATTCGGCCGCAAAGGTACAAAAAAAAAATCACGCTCAATTGATTATACAATAATTAATATTGTTTTTAATCAAATGGGCGTGAATTAGTATTTCACTGGAAAAAGCTGAAGTTAACACTCCCGTATGAACGATGTTCAACAAAATGAGGATGTGAACTGAAATCCTGCGCCTTGCCATGTTCGAGAACAAAAAGGCCTCCTGGTTTAAGCTTGGGGGTTGCGCACAAGGTATTTTGTGCATTCGGGACGTCGTCGATCCGGGGGAAAATCATATCAGGCAGTTGTTCCAACTCAGATAATGCATAGGGCGGGTCGGCAAACACGAAGTCGTAAGTCTCGGTGGACTTGGCAAGAAATCGTAAGACGTCAGCTTTCAGCAATGTCACCTGGTTTTCGGCGTGCAACGTTTTCAGGAATTGACGGATGAAAGAGCAATGCTGGGAATCGAGTTCTACGGAGGTGACATGTGAACAGCCGCGGGAAAGCAGCTCAAGCGTAATACTGCCTGTGCCCGCAAAAAGGTCGAGAGCGCGTGGTGCCTCTTCTTCGAAATCGAAATATGCACGTAAGACGTTGAAGAGATTCTCCTTGGCAAAGTCTGTAGTAGGCCGTGCCTTAAACGAACGCGGCACCTCGAAATGGCGTCCTTTGTATTTACCAGCTACTATTCGCATTAATGCACTGAGTTTATCTATTATAATCGGTTGAGCAATAGCGCTTTCAGATCCAAGGGCATCTGGCGCTCGCGTGCCAGGGCGACATTAGGAAAGAGTTCTGAAGGCTCGAAATGCTCAACATGGCGCACATAGAGTGAAAATCCTTGTTGCAGAGCTGAAAGATGTTGGCGCGTCGACTCCGCGATAATGACCAGATGATCGTGTTCTGCATCTAAGCCAAGCATTTGCCAAGCATTGAGCGCGTAATATTGTATGTTTGCCGGCTCATGCGTATCAAACGAATTGGCATATCGAAGTCGGCCATCGGCAAATTGAGCCAACTCAACACCTTCGTCGGTGAGGCAACAATAGAAGCTGTTTTCGTCGACATCTCTGTCGCCATCAAAACGAAGCAGACGTTCGAGCAACATCGAGCGAGAGGCAAAGATGCGAGCCGTAGGATAGTACTGCAAAACGGCATCCTCCACTTCGCGGTCAAGGGCAAACAGTTCCACTGATTCCAATTCGGGCAATATCGTGTATGCCACGCGTGAGGTCATCAGGTTGGTCTCTGGGAATGTAAAGGCGAGCAAATCGCGCGCTTCGTCCCGGCTGAAAACATCGAGCGGCACATGCGTCGAAGGAGTGCACACGAGCACATAGACCTGATCGATCTGACGATTGAAGTACTCGGGATTGCCTAACTCTTGCCTCAGCTTATCGGCAAGCGACATTCCCTCTGACGCTTCGAAATGTGCGCCACGAATCAGGGTGTTGGACTGGACATCGCACACAAAAAAAGAAAATCCATCCGCACGCATGCGGATGGATAGACTAAGCGGCGAGAAGGATTTATTCCCAGTTACCGGCATTGTTGTTCCACGAATTAAGGTCACCGATTTTCAGACCGGGATAGTTGCCCATATCATCGGCAAGCTGACGGCGGTTTACGATGAGGCGATCACCATTGCGGCCCATGTTTTTGAGGAAGCTGGTGTCGGGAGCGCAGCATTCCATGACGTACTGCTGAGTACCAGAACGAGTGATAGAGAGGAAGGTCTGCAGCTGGAAAGTATCGCCTTCAGCGTAGGGGATATAACGCAGTGAATCAGGATTGAATCCTTCGCCAAACAGCGAGTCGGCAAGGTTCACCCACGTGGTATCACGACGGAAGCCCTGAAGTCCATTGGCTGCGATAGCGGCAGCGTCGCCACTGTTGACGATGGCAGCAGCCCGGGCTTCGGTAAGACCTTTTTCCATCTGCTCGTCTGAGAGAACTCCTTCCTTGACAATCTTTGGAATGCGGCCGTTGCGCACAAAGTCGACAAGCTTCCAGAGGCTGTCGCAATAGGCTGCATCGGGGCTCTGAAGCTTATACTCTTCTTCTGCAGCCTTGATCTGCAAGAGACGAGCCTTAACAGCATTTTCTCTCATAGTGACTTCTTTGCTGAAGTCGATGTCGTCTTGAATACTACGCCAGCAGATGAAAAGCAGGCCGACAACACAAAGCGCTAAGAGCGCATTAAATACTTTTTTCATAATACGTATATGAAGCTTTTTGTTTATATTTGCATCGCAAAAGTAAAACAAATAATTTGAATAGACCTCATCTTCGATGATTTTTTTCACTTCCGATGGCAATAAATGATGAAATGAGGGGCCTAATCCTCGATAATTTCGGGTTTAAGCCCACAACAGAGCAGGAAAAAGCGGCTGGAATGATGGCTGACTTCGCTCTTTCACGCGAGAGCGACAGCATTTTCATCTTGAAAGGTTATGCCGGAACGGGAAAGACCTCACTCGTGGGTTCTCTCGTACGGGCACTCAACCAACTGAAGCAACGCACCGTACTGATGGCGTCGACTGGCAGGGCGGCAAAAGTGTTCGCCCTGCATACGGGGCATACAGCTTATACCATACACAAACGAATATACCGGCAAAAGGCATTCACAGGCAACATGGATGGTTTCCTTCAAGGCACTAACTTGATGAAACACACCCTTTTCATCGTGGACGAAGCCTCAATGATCTCTAACGACGGCGGCCTGGGAGCAACGTTCGGCTCAGGGAGACTGCTTGACGACCTCATTCAATTTGTCTATTCTGGTGAAGGATGCCGTCTGATGCTCATAGGCGATACGGCCCAGCTGCCGCCTGTAGGCGAGCAGGAAAGCCCGGCACTCGCCACGGACATCATTGCCGGTTATGGACTTAACGTCTACGCAATGACTCTGACACAAGTAGTAAGACAAATAACAGAATCGGGGATTCTATGGAATGCTACAATGCTGCGACGAGCCCTGGCTGAGGATAACGTCTATGAATTCCCACGCCTACGACTGGCGGCAGACGTCGTCTACATCTCAGGCGCCGACCTCATTGAAGAACTGGAACAGGCTTACTACGAATGTGGAGCCGACGACACCATAGTAGTGACGCGGTCGAACATGCGTGCAAAAGCTTTCAATCTGGGAATCAGGGGGCGCATCTTAGGCTACGAAGAGGAACTAAGCGGAGGCGACAGGGTAATCATCGTAAAGAACAACTACTACTGGGTGAAACCTGATGCCGAACAACTTGCCAAGACTTATGAGCGCGAACAGCTGCAAGGACAACAGGCTTTGCACGACGAAAGAAAGGAGGAGGAAGAGAATGGAGGCACCATGGAATTCATCGCAAACGGCGATATGGCAGTGATTCGCCGCTTAAGAAACGAACGCGAAGTACATGGATTCCGCTTTGCCGACGCAACATTGTCTTTCCCCGACTTCAACGACACTGAAATTGATGCCACCATATTGCTCGACACGCTCACAAGCGAAGCACCAGCACTCACACATGACCAGCAGGAGAAGCTCTTCCAGCGAGTATGGGACGACTATCCGGAACTGACGACAAAGCAGGACCGCATGAAAGCCATAAAAGCAGACCCGCACTTCAATGCCCTGCAAATCAAATACGCATACGCTGTCACCTGCCACAAAGCGCAAGGCGGACAGTGGAGCAGGGTCTTTGTAGACCAAGGCTATGTTACCGAAGAGATGCTCGGAACAGACTACTACCGATGGCTCTACACCGCACTGACGCGAGCCACTGAAAGAATCTATCTCGTCAACTGGCCCAAGCAAGGATTGGAGAACGTGAACCGTTTAGAACAATAAATGTAAGCTAAAAAAAGTTATAAACGCCTGCCCAGAATTGGTCAATTTAACGGATTTGAATATCTTTGCGACACAAAAACAGTAAATAGCGCTTTAAAGAAA
This sequence comes from Prevotellaceae bacterium UBA4372, assembly GCA_002391275.1. Classification (GTDB taxonomy): domain Bacteria; phylum Bacteroidota; class Bacteroidia; order Bacteroidales; family Bacteroidaceae; genus Physcousia. Next base: position 99,224 of record DGSC01000017.1, read on the forward strand.
GACAAAATGGACACTCTGCAGAATACTCAACGCCCCCTTTCGCTCGAACTCTCCACGTTACCCGAAAACTTCGGTACAGGACGCCTGCAAGACCTTCTGGTAATTTTCGACAACCTTAATTCCAAGTTCCCCTATTCAGCCCAAGCAGGAGTCTTCCCCGTCAAATGCGAATCGCTGTTCCTCATAACATTATTACAAGGAACCATCAAGGTGAAAGTGAACCTTCACGACGTTGAATTGAAAGCCGGTCAGACACTGACAATGATGCCTGGATGCATCTTTGAAGGGAAAGACGCAAGCGATGATATCCGCTTCTGCGGAATGCTCATCGACAAGGATTTTTCAGAACTCATGAGAAACAACATGGGCCTGAAAGTAGACTTGACACAACGATACTACAACTACAGGGTACACGATTTCACCGAGCTGGCCCTCGACACCTACACACAAGGCTACATACTGCTGCGCCAGGAGCTGAACCGCAACGATTACACCTATAAGAAAGATGTCATTCAGCGCCTATGCGAGATTGCAGTTCTGAAGAACCTCTCATTAAATGAAGAAGCCAAGAATCTGCCCGAACTGAACAAGCCTCTCAACCGAAAGGAAGAGATATTCCACGACTTCCTCAAGCTGCTTGAGAAATACTACACTCAAGAACGCAGCATCAGCTTCTACGCCGACCGCATGTGCCTCACACCCAAATATCTGTCAACAATCATCAAAGAGGTCAGCGGTAAACATGGAATGCAGTGGATCGACGAATATGTTTCGCTTGAAGCTAAAGCCCTGCTACGCAACAGCACTTTGAGCGTAAAGCAAGTAAGCGACCAACTAAACTTCCCTTCGCAAAGCATGTTTGGGCGATTCTTCAAGAAAATGACAGGCTATTCACCTAAACAATACAAACTGCTCTGATACCTTACAAAGCCAAAACTCAAGAACAAGGAAAAATGCGACCGGCCGAAAGCAGCAATACACCTAAGAGAAAACGCCCGCGCACCTAAGAGAATTGGCCGATGCACCTAAAAGAATTTTGCCACAAGCCTAAGCGTATTTTTCACACGTCTAAGAGAATTTGGCAACACACCTAAGAGAATTGCCAGATACGCCTAAGAGAATCTGGCATCACACCTAAAAGAATTGCCTGATGCGCCTAAGAGAATCTGACAACACACCTAAGAGAATTGCCAGATACGCCTAAGAGAATCTGACAACATACCTAAAAGAATTGCCTGATGCGCCTAAGAGAATCTGGCAACACACCTAAGAGAATTGCCTGATACGCCTAAGAGAATCTGGCATCACGCCTAAGAGATTTTTCTCACCTAACTAAGAAAACAACTTTAAAAACAAAAAAAAACGGCCGTATATGATTGTCCAAATTGATGGAAAATCATATACGGCCGTTATCTTTTACTATTGAAATTTACTCGGCTACCTCGTCACCTGAAGCCGGAATAGGCATCTGACGATTAAATGCCTCGTGGAAACTGATGATTGATTCGGTACGTTGCAGACCCAAAGGACGCAACTTATCTTGAATAATCTCCATGAGATGAGCATTATTACGAGCATATAATTTGACAAAAATGTCATAGCCGCCAGTAGTAACATGACACTCAACGACTTCAGGAATCTCGCGAAGCTCAGCCATAACCCGGTCGAAATCTGATGGCTCCTTAAGATAGATACCGACAAATGCACAGGTATCATATCCGATCTTATGCGGGTTAAGTACAAATTGAGACCCTTTGAGCACGCCTAATTTATACAAACGATGAATACGTTGATGAATAGCAGCACCACTAACTCCACATAAGCGCGCAACTTCGAGAAATGGTCGACGAGCATCTGCAGCAATAAGCGAAAGAATCTGTTGATCTAAAGGGTCTAAACGTTGAGAACTCATTGTTGAATAAAAAACTTTGACAGTAGATGATTGTTGATTTTTCAAATCAGCGGCGGCCTCCAAACCCGGGGGCCGCCGCTATATTATTTAAGTACTAAACACACAGTCTTAATTGCGGCGTGTAGCAGAATAATTGATCTTGAGTGCCCAAGACTTACGCAACACTTCCTTAATATCTGTGATGATACCCATCTGTGTGTGCTGATCAATCTTCATTGACATCACCTGCGATGCAGGGTCTGGCATTGTGGTACGCTCTTGAGCAACGAAATCCATGACCTCGCGAGGTTCAGCATAGCGGTCGTTCAACTGAATACGCGTTCCAGAACCCATTTGAGCTCTCAACTGGTCTGTCGGAGGACCGACATAGATGAACGAAACGCACGATTTCTTCTCCAGTTTCTCAAGCTCGGTACCTGCGGGAACGGTGAACTTAACCTTCAGCGTTACCTCACGCATGGTGGTAACGATCATGAAGAAGAACAGAATCGTAAAGATCAAGTCAGGCAGAGATGAAGTGTTCATCTCAGGCATCTCTCTTTGTTCCTTATTTCTTGCCATGATTAGTTTCCTCCATAGTTTTTAGGTTCGGCTTCAGAAATCTTCTGAGGATAATAGGTACGGATAGCTACCTGCTCATCTTCGTTGCAACGAGCATAAGGATGACCGAACTTCGCAATTGCAAGGTCATCACGCAACTCGTTGTAAGCGGCAACGAGCTCGTTCTGAACCTGGAAATAGATGTTATAAGGAGTACCACGGTCTGTCTGGACAGAGATCACATGCTTATCCGTAACATAGCAAGTTCCAAGCAGATCAATAACCTTAGCATGCAGCTCGGGGAGCTTCGGATTGTTATTTTTGTTCTGGATGAACTCCTTGGCACGCTCACGCAGTTGGCCTATATCGATGAAGTCGTGATTGACCATCAAATAACCTGCTGCATTCAGACGTACATTGAGCACATTGCGTTCCTTTACATCAATCTGAGCATCTTCCTGATTAGGTTCGGGCGGTTGAGGAAGTCGACGAGCCAGACCCATGTCGGTGTCCATAGAAGTGGTCACCAGGAAGAAGATGAGCAGGATGAAAGAGATGTCCGCAGTTGAACTCGAGTTCAATCCAGGCACTTTTTTCTTCTTTCTTGCCATAATTGATTTTAGGTTTATTTTTTAAAGTTTAATGTGTTTTGTTTAAAGTTTAAAGTCGGATGCTTGTGATAAAGCAGATGAAAACATCCCCATTTTTGCAGACATCGACTTCAAACTTTAAACATTAAACTTAGTTATTCCTTCGGCGTTGCACTCTTGGTGAGCCATCCACTCATGCTCACGACAACAGCAATGATAGCCACAATAGCTAAGATATAGATAGCTACGAGCCACATGTCAACGACAGTTACCATGCTTGCTGCAGTAGTTTTGCCAGAGACTGTTGTAAAGGGTTCTTCACCAAGGCCAAGCACCACACCAACGATGAGGGCCACAATGACTGTACCCCAAGTGCAAAGCGCAACCTTACCGGCGGGAATACCTGTAGGACTCGGACCGTTGTTGCCAGAATTTACGGTAGCACCACGCACGAGACTCCAAAGAGTCAGACATGCTGTAATAACGAAGAGTGCATACATGAGGATCAAGATAAGATCCGTCAGCTTCGGAGAAACGTGTACGCCATCGAAGTCCATGTTGTTGTAATCCACCAAGAAGAACAGGAGGAAGCAAACAACACCGACGCCGATCGTGGTATACAACGCGATATTTGAAAGCTTTTCGAGTTTCATAATTTAATTTTACGATTTTACGATTTACGATTTACGATTTACGATTCGTTTTCACTCATAATGCCTTAGGCAGTGAAAGGGTGAAATCGTCAAATTAACTTACTTCTTGCACTTAGGTGACTTCACGCACATCTCAAGAAGGCTCATAGCGGTCTCTTCCATATTTGAGTTAAGAGCCTCAATGCGAGAAAGAATGTAGTTGTAGAATACCTGAAGAACGAGAGCTACAATAATACCGAAAATAGTTGTGATAAGAGCAACCTTCATACCTCCGGCAACGACGGTCGGGCTGATGTCACCTGCACGTTCGATATCATCAAATGCCTGCACCATACCAATCACAGTGCCAAGGAATCCGAGTGACGGAGCCATTGCGATGAACAGGGTAATCCAAGAGCAGTTCTCCTCAAGGTAAGCGCCCTGGACTTCAGCCTCAGTGTTGATGTTACGCTCGATGGTAGCGATGTCGTTCTGGTCGTCAGAAGCAAGACACTGCATAGCCTTCTTTGAAACCTGAGCAACGGGGCCACGTGTACCAGCGCAGTATTCAATAGCTTCGTTAAGCTTGTTGGCTTCAACCTTGCCGCGAAGGGTCTCAAGGAACTTACGAGTATTGACCTGAGCCAAAGTAAGATAAATAACGCGCTCGATGCAGAAAGCCAGACCGAGTACGAGAGCAATAGCAACAAGGCTCATGAAGCCAGCGTCACCTTCAATAAACTTTGTCTTGAGGGTCTTGTGCAGGCCTTCTTCCTCTTCAACAGGAGCAGCCTCTTCTTCTACTGCGGGAGCCTCAACAGCAGCTGTATCAACGGCAGCTGAGTCTACAACAGCGGAGTCGACCTGTTCGGTAGCAGCAGCTTCTTCAGCCACTTCGTCCTGAGCCATCACGGAAGGTGTCATGCCAAAAGTGCAAGCCACCATTGCAACAATTGCAAAATACTTTTTCATTTTGTTTTTTTGTTTAAATGATGAATGAATTTGTTATTTTGATTTTCTCTTTAAGTGCTAATTCGGTACAAAAATATCCTTTTTTTTGTTTACTTCCACTTTTTTCTTAAAAAATCTTTGCTTCAAAGTGTTTTTTTCTCCTTTTTCGGGCCTTAAAGTATGTGTTAACGTGCTTTTGGGAAAGTAAGGAGAGCGTTTTGGCTTGTTATATCACCAACTTTCTCCACACTCACGCCATAGATTTGAGCAATCCGTGCTGCGGTGTCAGCAAGAAAGGCACTTTCATTTCGTTTTCCCCTATGGGGCACAGGCGCCAAGTAGGGAGCATCTGTTTCAAGAACAATACGTTCAAGTGGCACCACGTCGTGAAGGACTTCAGGAAGATTACTCTTCTTAAAAGTGGCCACGCCACCTATGCCCAACATGAATCCATCAAAGGTGAGCAGTTCCCGAGCCTCCTCGGCCGAGCCGCCGAAACAATGAAATACGCCTTGCAGTTTTCGCCCCTTAGCTTTTTGTTTCTCGACCTGCGGGCGCAATAAATCAACTATTTCGCGATGCGCACTTCGGGTATGTATCATTAACGGCAAGTCGTATTTGCACGCCCATTCTACTTGTAAAGAAAATGCACGCTGCTGTTCCTCGTATTTATCTTTCGACCAATAATAGTCAAGCCCGATTTCACCGATAGCTATAAATGGATTGCCAGGCATAGCCACCAGTGGTTCCATACGTTGCAGCACCGTGTACCAATCGTCACCGACATCCTCGGGGTGTAATCCTATCATAGGATAGAGGTAGCCCTCGTGACTTTTTACCAACGACATCATAGGCTCTACACTTAGAGCATTAATATTGGGAAGAAAAATCTTACCGATTCCCGCCTCTTGTGCGCGAGTTATCACGGCGCTGACATCTTCGGCAAATTCTTCAAGGTATATATGGCTATGAGTGTCTATTAGCACGATTATGGTAAGAAAAATATACAGTTCCTAATATTGTCGGCCAGCTAAAGAAAGAGCAAAAGCCCTCAATTGTTCTTTTCTCTCTGAGGAAACGGCAATGGCATCTAAACTATCCAAAGCCTGGTCGAAATAGTACTTTATCTTATCCTCCGCCAATTGCCGAATGCCTATCTGGTCGTACAGGGCCGTAACGGCATGTATTTTGTCATTTGGGTTACACTTTTCATTAGGAGTGGCAAGCCACTGTTCGAGCTCTGCCCTTTGCTCTTGATTAGCCAGGCTTAAGGCTTTTATGAGCATGAATGTCTTTTTGCCTTCAAGAATGTCGCCGCCGATGTTCTTCCCAAAAGTTTCAGCATCACCATAGACATCCAGGAGGTCATCTTGAAGCTGGAAAGCCAATCCCATCTGCTCGCCAAAAGAATAGAGTCGATTGGCATCCTCGACCGAGGCGTCTGCAAGTATAGCCCCAAGCTTGAGCGCACACGCCAGAAGCACGGAAGTCTTGAGTCGAATCATTTCAATATATTCCGCCTCGTCGACGTCCATTCTCTTTTCAAATTCGAGATCATATTGTTGCCCCTCGCCTATCTCTAATGCCGTTTCCGTGAAAAGCTCCAGCACATTTCTCAAATGGGCATCGTCCACCTCGCTCATCAACCGATATGCAAGAACGAGCATAGCATCGCCCGACAATATGGCCACATTTTCATTCCACACTTTATGCACTGTCGGTTTTCCTCGCCGAATGTCGGCATTATCCATGACATCATCGTGCAATAACGTATAATTATGATAGGTTTCCAGACCTAATGCCGCAGGCAATATCTTCTCGGGATCATCTTTATAGAGATTGTAGGCCAGCAACATCAGCACAGGTCGCAAGCGTTTTCCCCCAAGCGACAATTCATATCTCACGGGAGCATACAGGCTTTGCGGATTGCGGTCAAGCGGCATCTCAGCCAAAGCCTTGTTGAACATATCGAGTAACTCATGATATGTTTTCATATCTACACTGATTTTATTAAAAAGAGGCTGCGCTTTATTCGGCACAGCCTCTCTATATATTATATTATTAAGGTATATACGAAGTACAATGAAACCTTGTAATCACTCATTGCTTATTGCAACCTAAACATCACAGGCAGGTTGAAACGTGAACGCACGTTCTTGTTACCTTGACGAGCGGGTTTCCACTTAGGCATAAGCTTAACAACACGTTCAGCTTCCTTAGAGAGCGAAGGATCTGGAGAACGAAGGACTTTGACATCTACAATAGATCCGTCCTTATTTACGACGAACTGAACGAACACACGTCCTTGGATGCCTTGTTCCTGTGCAATAGCGGGATACTTGATATGGTCATTCAACCACTTATAGCACTCTTGATCGCCACCAGGGAACATTGCATTTTCCTCTACGACTTCAAAGATACGGTCATCATCACTTTCTTCACGGACCGGACCTACAGGAGCTGCAACGACAGCCGTGGGAGCGCCATCACCAGTAACTGTAGAGATAGCCTGATTTACCTCCTCAGAAGTCTGCACTTCCTCTTCGGCCAATTCCGTCTCATCGTCTACGATGTTAAGGATTTCAGCGACCTTAGGAGCGGCTGCTGGCGGGGGGGCCATCTGTTCCTTTTGGGTTGTGATAGGAATCATGTCCTCCTCAAAATTGCTTTCGTAGATAGGTTCGAGCTCTTCATACTTGATTTCACGAGTCGTGTACTCAAAAGCCACGAACATCAGCGCAAGCACCAGAACATAGCCAAGAAGAAGGCTGGTTCCGCGTTGGTTGCGCAACTCTTCGGTCATAGATTTTGTTTCTGCCATGATAGTATTTATTTAATTATATTTTCTGATAAATAATGTAGCATGAGTTTTTGCACACTCACGCCACAAAAGTAGCACAAATTTTCGATACACGAATTTCTTTGGGGTATTTTTTTTAAATAGAAGCTCTTTTTTTTCAAAAAAAATGCTTTTTACGCCCTAAAACCTGTATTTCGTACGTTGTAATAATGAAATTATATCTACCTTTGTGGCAAATCATCTATAATGAAAACTTTGCATCGTTCCTATATCCTTGTCCTTTTCGTGTCATGGGCTTCGGCACTTTGTGCCCAAGACGCAAGCACGACGATATACAATTTCCTCCGATTGCCTACATCATCTCATTCCATGGCACTCGGGGGTGTTCAGGTTGCCCTACCCGACGACGATGTTTCATTGCTCCTACAGAATCCGGCTTTAATGTCTAACGTCGATAGCCGCAGCATCAACCTCGGGTTCCTTTCCTACATGCAGGGCTGCAAGTCTGCAAATGCATCTTATGCCATGGCTTCTGGCGAGCGTGGCACCTGGGGCGTGGGCGCTCAGCTACTCAGTTATGGATCTATGAAGGAATTGACAGCCGAAGGCGTAGAAACGGGCAGCTATTCTGCTCTTGACATGGCTTTCGTTGGCGGCTATGCCTACAACCTGACCAGCCATTGGTCGGGAGGTGCCACTGGCAAGTTCATCTATTCAAACTATGGTCATTACACTTCTGTAGCTTTGGCTGTAGACCTTGGACTCAACTACCTCAACACATCCGGCGACTTTTCCTTTTCCATCGTTGCGGCCAATCTCGGCGGCCAAGTGAAATCCTTTGGCGACAAGCGCGAGCACGTACCGTTTGACCTGCGTGCAGGCATTAGCAAACAATTAGCCAACGCCCCAATACGTTTCTCGATCTCGATGGTCGATCTTACCCGTTGGAGCAGCCGCTACTACTACAACCCTACGCGCGAAAAAGAGAAAGGCGGACGCATCTTGATGAACCACTTTGTTGTGGGCGTTGACATCCTACCAATCGAGCAGTTGTACATCGCTGCAGGTTACAACTTCCGACGAGCCAACGAACTCAAAGCTGCCGGCAGCAGCCACGGCGCAGGCCTCTCGTTTGGCGCGGGAGTCAATCTCAAAAGGCTAAAGTTCGGTATAAGCTATGCCAAGTACCATGTGTCGATGCCAGCCTTCATGGCCAACCTTCAATATGCCATTTAACGGTTTTAATGATATAAACGAAATACCGATAACACATTAAATAAATGAATAAAGAGTCTAAACGAATAACCATAGCCATTGACGGTCATAGTTCTTGCGGCAAAAGCACCATGGCCAAGGATTTAGCCCGCAAAATCGGTTACATCTATATCGATAGCGGGGCCATGTATCGTTGCTGCACGCTTTTTGCCATGCGCGAAGGTCTGATAGCCCCAGACGGCACGATCGACGAAGCATCTTTCCAGAACCGCATGTCCGAGATTCAAGTTACATTTAAGCTAAATGCAGAGAGCGGTCGGCCCGACACCTACCTAAACGGCCAGTGTGTCGAGCAAGAGATTCGCACTATGGAAGTCTCTTCACACGTAAGTCCTGTCGCCGCCTTGCCATTTGTCAGGGCTGCAATGACAGCTCAGCAGCAAGCCATGGGCAAAGAAGGCGGCATTGTCATGGATGGACGCGACATAGGAACGGCCGTATTCCCCGATGCTGAGATGAAAATCTTTGTCACGGCCTCCGATGAGATTCGTGCCCAGCGTCGCTTTGACGAGTTAAAAGCCAAAGGTCAGGAAGCCAACTTCGACGAGGTCCTTGCCAACTTGCGCGAACGCGACCGCATTGACTCCACCCGCTCCGTGGCTCCTTTGCGCAAGGCAGACGATGCATTGGTGCTCGACAACAGCCACATGACTATTGAGGAGCAGAACGAGTGGCTTCTCGACCGTTTTCACGAATTAACAAAATAATAGGTTAGCACATTAACGGCATTGGGCAAGACGTTGCAATGTTATGCTCTGGATTGACAGTGCTCGTATGCGTCAGTTTGCATTTACGATTTCATGTTCATAGAGATAGACAGTGGTTCTGGCTTCTGCTTCGGAGTAACCCGGGCTATAGGCAAAGCCGAGGAAGAGTTGCGACAAGGCCAACACCTTTATTGTCTGGGCGACATCGTCCACAACAGTCGCGAGGTGGAGCGTCTTCAGGATTTAGGGCTCTGCACGATCGACCATGTGCAATTCAACCATCTCCATGATGCGAATGTGCTTCTGCGTGCTCACGGAGAGCCTCCAACCACCTATCAGCAAGCTCAAGCCAACGGCATTCATCTCATCGATGCCACGTGCCCGGTTGTACTTCATCTTCAAGAACGGATTCGCCGTGAATATCTCTCCGACGAGGCCCATAGCCGGCAGATAGTGATTTACGGCAAACGCGGACATGCAGAGGTGCTCGGTCTGGTTGGTCAGACTGAAGGAAATGCCATCGTCATCGAGACGCTCGAGGAAGCCCAGCAACTTGATTTCAGCCGCGACATTGCACTCTATTCCCAGACGACGAAATCAGTTGAAGGTTTCCGTGAGATTGTGGCATACATTCAGGAGCATATCTATCCGTCAGCAACCTTCACTTATCACGATACCATTTGTCGTCAGGTTGCCAATCGCATGCCTCATATTCAAGAGTTTGCCTCGCGCCACGACATCATATTCTTCGTATGCGGTCAGAAGAGTTCCAATGGGCGAGTTCTCTTCAATGAATGTTTGCGCGTCAACCCCAATTCTTTTATGATTGACTCCCCACAAGACATCAAACCGTCGCAGCTCACCGCCGTCACTTCGTCCTCTTCTATCGGCATCTGTGGCGCCACATCCACTCCTAAATGGTTAATGGATCTGTGTCGCCAGCAAATAGAAAGCCTCATCACATAACGCCATCTATCATCTGCTATACAGCAGTTCTCCCGTAGCCGTCTGCCCTTGGGCATTGACGGCTATTGTTGTATTCTGCGAGTTGTTGTAGAGTGTCACATGCGCCCGTCCGCTGACATCAAGCTTAAGTTCCGGGTTCCAATAGAGTGTTCGCCGGTAGTCCTTCTGGCCGTCGACAGGAGGATTGCGCTTGTAGTCGGGATGATAGAAGTCCTCCTGGAAGGCAAATCCGTCGAGAATATAGCGACGGTCGCGGTAAACTACACGCTGTCCCTTATCCTTGAACCGGCGGTAGTCTACAATCACCTCTGGCTGATTGCTCTGCTCATACCTTTCATCCCCCTCACGACGCGGAGAATAATCGGTATAGATGTATATCTTGTCCAGGTAGGTGAGCATATTGAATCTCAATCTATCCAAAGGCCCATACCAGAAGCTCGCTGGCCTTCCGTCCAAATATATTCGTCGGTTGTAACGCCGGCTCATACCCATATCTGAGATTTTCACGGAAGCTATATCGTAAACTGTATTTTGGTAACCGTAGTAGAAACCTGCATCCCAGGCCTCATTTTGTGCTTGATAGGCATCCATGACATAAGCGGGTTTCGAAAGGTCCACATGCCGCAGACCGCCATGCCGCATACGTACCGTGAGTTGATTCATTAAATGGGTACCGTCGGTGAGCAAGCGCGGCGACAAATAAGTGGTATCTCGCAGCTGTGCATTGTGAACCTGATAGTAGGTGTAAGGCTTAATCCATCGGGGATAAGGGAAATTGAGTCGGACGTAATATTCAGGGAACTCACCCAATCGTCCCGCAATCAGGTCGTATTCCGTCTGATTGTCCATTTGCACCCATGTGTGTGGTTTACGTCTGTGCAGTCCCTCCCATTTACGATGCCATTTGGTGGTATCACTCGCACCAAGGAAGAACACGCATTGTCCTTCAAAACGAGGCAAGTCGATTCTAAAAGTGCCGTTCTTAGTTTGAGTTTCTCCTACGATGAAATCATTCTCGTCGGCAAGATTCACAAACTCGGCATGCACACGGACCTCTTTCTTCACCGTTCCTTTTTCTATATAACGGCGGGCAGCTAAATTTCTCATTCTGCGTTGCTGCTGTTGATAGTAATTATTTGTCCTGAAGGCGAGCACATTGTAATCTGTGGCCTCCCAACTATTGCCCTGCATCGAGTAAATACCGTGCCACGTGTCGCTGATAGCTCCTATCTTGCTCCGCTGCTCGTAGACAGAGTTCAGGTTCCATGCCATATTGCGCCTGCTGTACCCCACAGGCAAGCCCTGATGAAAATCGGAAGGATGCAAGGCCTCTGGTCGGCCGTCGGCAGTGAAGAGCGGACTCATCTGCTGGGCTGAAAGCGACGGCGTCCATTCGGTCATGAAGCGTTCATGGTCGGTCTGTACGTCATTGAAGATATTGTCTCGCTCTTCCATGAGACTCCAATAGCGGTTCACCGTTCCCGTGACAATCTGCGTATGCTCGGCCGGATGTGTAATGTCCCATGCCCCTTTGACAGCCATTTCCTGCCAATTGAAACGTCGCCACCCTTGAGTGAGCATCAAAAGGTCAAGTGCCCGGCGATGTTCCTCGTCGTCGCTTTCAAAGAAATAATCGGGCTGGGGCACAAAGCCCTTTATCTCTGAGGCCAGAAGCATCTCAGTCATGATATTGCCGCTGTCAAATGTATTGTCGGCATGAACCGCGTCGCGCACCGTCAGCGAAACGGTTTGTTCGGGTATCAGGTGAGCCGATGTCACATCGAAGTCTATGCGTTCGAAAGGAGCATACTGCTCTTTAGTGCCTACGAGCTGAATGGAAGGTTCTGCCAGCTCGGGCTTTGCGACAAAGAACAGGCGGTCGGCAAAGATATGTCCTATGCTATCGAACACCGTCACCTGATAGACACCTGCCGTTTTCTCCAGCTCTCTCCGCAGGGAGATATTCACCTTCCGGCTTGTAGCCAATGTGCCGTCAGGTTCGCCTTCTTGATGCAAGGAATCTATGGCCAGACTGCTCAGATCTTCAAACAGCACCAACTTCCCTTCGTTCATTACCGTGAGGCCGAGCGGTGTCTTGGCGGCCAAGCCAGAGGTTGCAATAACAAAATGCCATTCGTCAGTCGTGCTGTCGCAACGGACTTGCAGCGCCACGCCTTCAGCCTTCACGGCTTTGATATCCTGACTGACGGTCACTGGGCGTTTGGCTTTCTCCGATTGCCCGTAAGGCGTGAACACAGCTTCATAGCTCTTGCCTTCCACAGGCGTAAACACGAATGTTCCCCGGCCACGATTCTCTGTAGTTACGAAGTCTACTTCCTCGCCCTTGTCATTTTGTATTTTCACAATCTCTTTATTCATCCTTAGCGTCAGTGTCCCTTCGCGTACTTCTCCTTCAGAAGTGGCAGCTTCAAATGCCACCCTACATGGGAGACCAGCCACAAGATTCCCGCCTTCGGGGAAGAGTGAGAGGCGGAGTTCTGGCTCTTTAGGGTCGTTCTTGAAATAACGCCGCAAAGGCCGGAATGTCATGTCGCGATAAAAATCGCCGTCTACTTTCGGCTTATCGTAGACCGGGAACACCCGTGAATAGAGCTTTTCATAGTCGCGGAAGAAGTCCTTGGCCATGGCTTTGTTGTAAAAGCTATACTCGGTATACCACGAATGGTAGTGCTCTGTTTGTCCCCAATTCAACTGCCAGCGGGTGTAAGCCCTCAGTTCAAAGTAGCCTGAATAGAGGGTATCAGGCAGGGCGAAGAAGCCATGCCCACGACCATCTTTCATCTCTACCAACTTGCGCTCTACGAGATAGCCGTCGTGATTCCACAGCTCGCAGTACAGGACACGGCTGATGCGGCTCGGACGGTCTTCGTTAGTACGCCGTGAATATGCAGCAAACCATATCGTATCACCGAGGAAATAACTGGTATTGTCCATGTGGACATACACTTTTTCCTGGGGTATTGCCTGCCCGAAACGGGCGAGGCGGTCGGCCAGTCGCGCCAAAGGCGGCAGAGAAGCCTGATAGGCAGCCACGCTGTCGATGCGTGCCTTCGCTTTATCCACGGCTCCTTGCGCTATGGCTTGCTCCTCCGCAGTACGCTTCACCACTTCGTTATTGGCCCAATAGGTACTGTCATAACCTGCTTCAGCTATGCTTGCAAGCATATTATCGCGACGCGATTCCGACACGCGGCCCTTGTCCTTGAACTTTCCAGACAGCTTTAATCGGTTCTGTCCCTCCACATTAAACAGTAGCGTGCGGGTCTGAAATTCGCCCCAGCGGGCTAAGAAGGAAAGATTGGCCACCTCCGCAAACCGGCGTTCGTAGCCGTAGTCGAGATGAACCTCAAAGGTCACCGGCACTACCGTTGCGCTGCGCAACTCTCCTTCGCTGAAACGCAGCTCCAGATTTTCCACCTGTCCATCGAAAGCCAAGGGGCTTAGCGTAGCACGATCCACATAGAGCACGCCTGTCATTATAGGCTGTGCCACCTCAACATCCGCACGTCTACGCAGGTTGAAGCGGTAGAGATGCTGATCTTCGCCGTCCATTTCGTCGACACTGATATCGTAGAAATGCTGCAGATACTCTATTCCTTTGTAAAATCGCCTTGCCTGATTTGTTTTCGACGTCAATGGCGCTTTGCCATGAGGCACAGCAGGTTGCACCACATCCATAGCTTCGAGACGCAGAGGGGTAATCAACTGGTGCCAGAAGGTTGCATCTTTTGTCATGGGTCCCAGTTCAAGGAGATGATGCAGGTTCATGTCTTCAATGGACGAACGATTCCATGCGGCCTGGCTCAACAAGCCGTGACGGCCTGCAAGGAATTGCAAATCGCGCAAGTTCACGGCCGAACGTGCACGCACGAAAGCTTCTACAATATCCTGGTTCTGAGATAACACCGATGTCTGGCGGTAGAAATATTGGGCTTCTCTCTTTTTCTTTCTATTAAATGTCTTCTCCATCTTCTTCGCCACCTGCAGCAACAAGTTCTCAACGGCTTTGACGGTGACTTCTGAAAGTGTAGAGGTGAGCATCTTCATGCGAACCACCTCAGGCATATCACCCGCCCGAAAGATCATCGATGCCCGACCGATACACGTCATGCGCACTATATCCGTAGGCTGTGCTTTTATGGTGAAATCGCCATCGAAGTTGGTCAGAGTGGCATTATCCTCACTGACGTACACCCCCACCAAAGGCAACGGTTCACCCGTTTCTGCATCTTCGACGTGCACGGTGTAGCTCGTCTGGGCATAACCCGCAACAAGGCTACATGAGAGAAGCAGCAGACTGGTAATCAGCCGGCAGCATATTGGCAAATGAAGAATTTTAGTGGTATTCATAGCAATGTCTTTTATTGTAGTCCGTTTTTTTTATATCTGATTTTTCTTTTTGCCAAAAGGCTTATCTCCCTCGCACACGTTCTTCCTGCAACATTTTTTGCTCAAAACGCGAAAGGGGTTTTATTTTGCGCGGCTTCACGGCCGTCGACGGCGGCAAGGCTTCCCGTTTAGGCTTTCCAAACATACGGCTCAAGAGGCCTCGCCGCACTTTGGGCGGCGACGGCAGACTTGTAAACGACCGTCCCGCCTCTTTCGTTGCCGATGCGTTTAGCACAGGTGTCGACACCATTTCATCTGTTGCAGCGGTCTCAAGCTTCTGATGATAGCGTGCCAGCACAAACACCTCATGCGGCGACAGTTTCCATTTCCATGCTACATAGTTTCTAAGGAGCGGTAGTTTTGTCCTTAATTGAGCAACAATCGTATCGCTTTTCGAAAGCTCTGAAAAGCTGAAGTTACAAAGAAGAGAATCGATGGAATCGGCAATTTTTGCTTCTTCGTCGTATTTGGGGCGCACATCTGGAAAGCTCATCAAACGTACGCTGCTATGGACACCCAGCCAACGTCGGCGATGGTCCAGGACGAGGTCGAAGACGCGGGTCGTCGGTGGCAGTGGTTCGAAATCCAGAAGCAAATCCTGCCCCTCTCTTACCCATTTTATCAACGCATGATGCCGGTCGCTCTCATCAGACAAGTAGGCCGTAGCGGGCACTGAAGTCTGCCCGGCCACCGAAACAACGTTACGCAACCGCACATGAGTAGCATTCTGGCCGATTTCAACAGCAACAACCTCACCGCAACCTAAGTCCGCAATGGGCTTAGGCTGAAACATCGTAACAAGTTGCAAAAGCATGATGGTCAACAGCTTCATGTGCATTCAGATTTTAGCCACGACATCATCGAGCGGTCGTTCAGGGTCGAGAACGCCGAAACCGTCTTTCTTCAGCTTGAGCTTACGGTGCTTCACAGCCGAGACGGTGATGATATATATGCTGGCAATTACTTGATTCGAAAGGTTCATACGAGTGAGCATGCAGAGTTGCACATCTTCCTCGCGAAATTCGGGATGGAGCTTTCGCAGTCGAGCCACGAAACCATCTGTGATGCTGTCAAGCATCTGTTCCACTTCATGCCATTCGCGAGCGCTGAGTTGTTTCTTGTGGTCACCTCCCTCGCGTAAGCGTTGCAGCACCTCGTTCTTGTCGAGGATGAAACGCTGAAGCAGGTTCACCTTCTGTTGCTGCTGCGTGATCCGTTCTTCGGCCTCGCGTGCCTCACGCTCCCGCTCGGCGGCCTCGTGCCGCAAGCGTTCTTCAGCCATAAGGCGCATGCTCTCGGCTGTTGCCAGGCGCTGCTGGCTGATGATGCGGCGATGCCTGGCTACGACGACGAGCAAGGCTACAGCCAAGAGCACCACCAGCACCACGCCGGCAAGTACCCATACGGCAAGGCGTTGTCTATAAGCCGACCGCTCGTTACGACGTTCCTGCTCAAGGGTTGCACGAAAGTAGGTGTCTTTTTGCTGCAACGCCTCGAAAAACACGGTTTCAGCACAACCGAAAGCCGAATCGAGACAGGCTGAGAGATCGTCTATACGCCGCTGCTGAATAGCTATCTCTGCAAGATGTCGCGCTGCGGCATAACGGGTTTTGCTGTTGGCATGAAGGGCTAATCGCTCGTATATACGGCGCGCCTGCTCCAAAGAATCGCACTGCAGGTAGCAATTGGCAAGCACAAACAGCGGTTCTATGTCGGCCGAATCGGCAGCTTCAAGCGTCATTTGATGGGCAAGCCGCAATGCTGAAGCCCCGTCGCCTGCATTCAGACTGAGGTTGGCCAGCCTGCACAGGGCCGTATTTCTATAGGCGGGTTGCTTCATACATTGTTGATATAACTTTCGCGCCTTGGAGGTGTCGCCCTTTTGCTCGTTCAAGGCCCCAATAGCCAAGTATATCTGAGGCTTAAGCGCCTCGTCGACATCGCTACTCTCCGATGCAGCTTCTAAGGCATGCTCTGCCAGAAACATAGCCTCGGCCTCGTTGGTCCACTGCAACTGCGCCGACAATTTCAGCGCAGCCTTGACAAAGGTTTGTCGATCGTCTGTAGTTTCGGCCTGCCGAAGAGCCTTGCGCAAGAGATCTTCGTAGGCCTTCACGCTGTCGGGCGACGCCGCATGGAGGCGTTCAGCAGAAAGCAACAAGGCATCTGCCGATGACTCGCGACGGACATTGCAGGCTATAACGGCCAAAATCATCGCAATGAAGAGAAAGGCTTTTCGTAGGTTTTTCGGCATATCGGCAAGTTAAAAATCGATTAACAGGCGTTTTTTTCTATTTCGTCAGTGCAAAGATAGGGGCTTTTTGTTATTCAACCAAAAGAAAGGTGTGGAAAAACAAATAGGAAAATAATACACGTAAAAATATAGTTATCAGTACTTTATTAAATATAAAACCGACGAAAAGTGTGGAAAAGTGTAGCCGAATACTCAAAGAAGAGCGCTCAGACGGCCTTCTTCTATTGAAAAAAAGCGTCCGGGCAGAGGATTCGCCAGACACATTTTCCCAAGTGACTTGGCAGTCGTCGCTGCGCGTCTGAAAAATTTCTCTTAGGTGCATCGACCAATTCTCTTAGGCGCATCGGCCAATTCTCTTAGGCGCATCGGCCAATTCTCTTAGGTGCATCGGCCAATTCTCTTAGGTGCATAAAATCGGCCCCTTAGCGAAAGCCAAGCAAAGGGCTGGTGTCAGCTATAGCCGCGCCCTCACCTTCGCCACCAAGCTTCTTCATTTAGCATAATGATTCAGCATAAAAAAGTAGGTGTTTATAGGATTTTAACACACCATATTACAAATATGTTACAGAAAATTCCTACTTTTGACCGCTTATTATAGGCACACATGCGCGTCACACACGCGCGACTATCGTTGAAATAAGATAAAACAACATATAAATGAACTACAAATGGAATTACGAACCTCCTACACCAGAGCGTCAGGAAGCGGCACGGGAGTTAGCAGCCGAGGTGGGCATACATCCCGCCTTGGGTAAGCTGCTGCTCGACCGAGGCATCGCCACGGCGAACGAGGCACGCAGGTTCTTCAGGCCGCAGCTCAGCGAATTGCTCGACCCCTTCCTCTTCAGGGACATGCGCATCGCCGTGAACCGCCTGAATGCTGCCTTAGGCCGCAAGGAACGCATCTTGGTATATGGAGACTACGACGTGGACGGATGCACGGCGGTAGCGTTGGTCTACCGCTTTCTGCAACGGTTCACAACAAACATTGATTTCTACATCCCCGACCGCTATGAAGAGGGTTATGGCGTAAGCCACAAGGGCGTGGACTATGCCCACAACACGGGCGTGGGGCTCATCATCGTGCTCGACTGCGGCATCAAGGCTGTCGAGGAAATAGCCTATGCCAAGAGCCTTGGCATCGACTTCATCATCTGCGACCACCACGTTCCCGACGACGTGCTGCCGCCGGCCGTGGCTATCCTCAACGCCAAGCGCACCGATGCCACCTATCCCTATGAGCATCTCTCGGGATGCGGCGTAGGATTCAAGCTGATGCAGGCTTTTGCCATTGACAACGGAATCCCGTTCAGCCAGCTGACTCCCCTACTCGACCTCTGCGCCGTAAGTATCGCATCGGACATCGTGCCTATTCTGGGCGAAAACCGCGTGCTGGCCTACCATGGATTAAAGCAGATCAACTCAAAGGCCAGCGTTGGCCTGAAGGCGATCATCGAGATATGCGGTCTGTTCGACAGGGAGATAACGATGAACGACATCATCTTCAAGATAGGCCCTCGCATCAACGCTTCAGGACGCATGCAGAATGGCAGCGAGGCGGTAGCCCTCCTCGTTGAGCGCGACCCTGTAAAGGCTCATCACATGGCGCTGCAGATCAATGCCTACAACGACCAACGCAAAGACTTGGACAAGGAAATGACGCAGGAGGCCAACGACATTGTCGAAAAGCTGGACCACAGCCATGAACAACGGGCCATCGTCATCTACAACGAAGAATGGCACAAAGGCATCATCGGCATTGTGGCTTCCCGACTGACCGAAGTCTACACGCGGCCGGCTGTGGTGCTCACCCGTACGGACAACATGGCAACTGGCTCGGCACGCTCTGTAGGCGGCTTCGATGTCTACAAGGCGATAGACTCATGCCGCGACCTGCTGGAGAACTTCGGCGGCCACACCTATGCCGCCGGCCTCTCGATGAAGGTGGAGAACGTGCCCGAGTTCAAGCGACGCTTCGAAGCTTACGTCAACGAACATATCCTCGACTCACAGATACAACCCGAACTGAACATCGACGGGCTGCTCGACTTCAAGGACATCAGCCACCGTTTCTTCGTGGACCTGCGCAAATTTGCACCGTTCGGGCCCGACAACCCCAAGCCGCTGTTTGCCACCGAACATGTCTACGACTACGGCACAAGTAAAGTAGTAGGCCACCACCAAGAACACATCAAGCTGGAACTGGTCGACAACAAAAGCTCGAACGTCGTCAGCGGCATCGCTTTCGGGCAGAGCTCGCAAGCAAGGTTCATCAAGAGCAAACGCGCCTTCGACATTTGCTACTCGATAGAAGAGAACACACATAAACGCGGCGAAGTACAGCTGCAAATTGAAGATATCAGACCAAGCGAGGAAAGTTGACTGTGCCCTCCTATCATTCCATCCTTAAACAATATTTCGGGTTCGATGAATTCCGGGGCATTCAGCTGGAAATCATCGAGAGCATAGGTGCTGGCAATGACACCTTAGGCCTCATGCCTACCGGCGGAGGCAAGAGCATTACGTTTCAGGTGCCGGCCCTGGCAAAGGATGGACTGTGCCTCGTCATAAGCCCTCTCATAGCCTTGATGAAAGATCAGGTTGAACACCTGCGACGGAAAGGCATTAAGGCAACGGCCGTGTACTCGGGGATGACGCACGACGAAGTCATCATTGCCCTTGAGAACTGCATCTTCGGCAACTACAAATTCCTCTATATCTCGCCCGAAAGAATCGGTTCGGAGCTCTTCCAGGCCAAGCTCCGCAAAATGCACATCAGCTTCATCACGGTGGACGAGGCTCACTGCATTTCACAATGGGGCTACGACTTCCGTCCGGCCTACACCGAGATAGCAGCCATACGGCGCATGCTGCCCGAAGCGCCCGTGCTGGCACTCACCGCAACAGCCACACCCGAAGTTGTCAAGGACATACAGCGGCAGTTGCTCTTCAAGAAAGAGAATGTCCGAAGCATGAGCTTCGAACGCAAGAATCTCATCTACTCCGTACAACATATCGACACAGACAAAGAGCTGACCATCCACGAGCTGTTGCAGCGCATAGACGGCACGGCCATCGTGTACACCCGAAGCCGACAGGGCACTCACGAAATCAGCAGCTACCTGTGCGGCCAAGGCATCAGTGCCACCTACTACCATGCCGGACTCACCAACCAGGAAAAGAACGAGCGCTCAACAGCATGGCAAAAAGGAGACATCCGCGTGATGGTTGCTACAAACGCATTCGGCATGGGCATAGACAAGCCCGACGTGAGGCTTGTCGTACACTCGGATGTCCCCGACTCGCCCGAAGCTTACTTTCAGGAGGCCGGACGAGCAGGACGCGACGGACAGACAGCGCATGCCGTACTGCTCTACAACGACCGCTCGGCAACTACACTGAGGCGCCGCATCGACGACACGTTCCCTCCCGAGGACTACGTCCGTCAAGTCTACGAAGACGCTTGTTGCTTCCTACAGATGGCTATGGGCGACGGCAATGGCGTAACCCGCGAGTTCGACCTCGATGCCTTCTGTAAGGCTTTCAGGCATTTCCCCGTAAGGGCCTACAATGCCCTTACGCTGCTGTCAAGAGCCGGATATATCGAATGGGCCGACGCTGAAGACAACCAAAGCAGGGTCATGTTCATCTGCAATCGCGAAGAACTCTACAGTTTCCATCTGCCGCCCTCCGACGAGCGGCTGCTGAACCACTTGCTACGAACATGCACCGGCATCTTCAGCGACTTTGTATATATCGACGAGAACAATATCGCACATGCTCTCGGCACCGACGAGACGACAGTCAGCGAAGGGCTCATCGACCTCAGCCGCAGGCATGTCATAAGGTTCGTACCACGCAAATTCATACCATACCTCACGTTCCGGCAAAGCCGTATCGAGCGAGACGACATCGTGCTGCCGCCATCGGTGTACACCGACCGTAAGCGCGAACTCACCAACCGCGTGCAGACCATGATCGGATACATAAGCACACACGAGTGCCACAGCCGCTACTTGCTCAGATACTTCGGCGAGGAAAAGGTGAAGGATTGTGGATTATGCGACAATTGCAAGGGCAGACCCATCCTGCCCACTCTGGACGACAATATCGTGCGTAAACGCATACTTGACTTCACAGCACAAAAAAAACCTGCATCGCTGCTGGAATATCATTTCAACGACATTCCCGACAGCGTTACAGGGCGCATATTACATCAGCTACTTGAAGAGGAGCTGATTCACCTGAAGAAAGAAAACTGAACAAGAATATATGAAAGTCTTAAAGTTTGGAGGCTCCAGCGTAGGCTCCGTAGAAAGCATTCTTAACGTTAAGAACATCGTAGAGAACCAGAACGAGCCCGTCATCGTGGTCGTATCGGCTCTCGGAGGAGTCACCGACCAGCTCATCCGCACGGCCCAGCAAGCTGTGGCAGGCGACGTGGCCTACCTGACAGCCTATGCTGAAATTGCCCAGCGCCATCACACAATGATAGACGCTGTAATAGCTGCAGGCCCGCAACACGACACACTCACACGTAAGATCGACAACCTGCTCGAGGAGCTGCGCTCCATCTATCAGGGCGTCTACCTCATCCGCGACCTTTCGCCTAAGACACAGGCTGCCATCGTAAGCTACGGCGAACGACTGAGCAGCCAGATCGTAGCCACCTTGGTCAACAACGCACAATGGTACGACAGCCGCGAGTTCATAAAGACCGAAGTGAAAGGAGGCCGCTCGCTCCTGGCCACGGAACTCACTTACAAACTCGTGAGACAGACTTGGCAAACAAAGCCTGACATCTCGCTCGTACCAGGTTTCATCTCTACCGACGCAGACAGCGGGGAAGTGACAAACCTCGGACGAGGTGGGTCGGACTACACGGCAAGCATTATTGCCGCCGCCCTCGACGCCACCCAGCTTGAGATATGGACCGACGTCGACGGATTCATGACGGCCGACCCACGCGTCATCTCGTCGGCATACGTCATTCCGGAGCTCTCATACATAGAAGCCATGGAGCTGTGCAACTTCGGGGCCAAGGTTATCTACCCGCCTACGATTTACCCCGTTTGCATAAAAAACATACCGATTCTTGTCAAGAATACATTTAACCCACAGGCTACAGGCACCATCATAAAAAAAGAGCCGTCTGACGACAACCGACTCATCAAGGGCATATCAAGCATCAAAGGTACTACGCTCATAACGGTGGCCGGCCTGTCTATGGTAGGCGTCATCGGCGTCAACAGACGCATATTCTCGGCACTTGCAGACAATGGCATATCGGTGTTCATGGTATCACAGGCTTCTTCAGAAAACAGCACCAGCATAGGCGTTCGCGACGAAGATGCCGCAGCAGCCTGCCGCGTCCTCAACGAAGAATTTGCCAAGGAGATACAAACAGGCGCCATGTTCCCCATGCAAGCAGAAGGCGGACTCGCGACGGTTGCCGTGGTGGGCGAGAACATGAAACACACGCCAGGTATAGCCGGCAAGCTATTCGGCACGCTTGGACGTTCCGGCATAAGCGTGATAGCATGTGCACAAGGTGCGTCTGAGACGAATATCTCTTTCGTAGTTGCTTCGAAATATCTGCGCAAAACACTGAACGTCATCCACGATGCTTTCTTCCTCTCCGAGTATCAGGTGCTCAACCTGTTCCTCTGCGGCGTCGGAACCGTAGGACGCTCGCTCATCGAACAAATAGCATCGCAGCAGGAGAAGCTGATGCGCGAACAAGGACTGAAGCTCAACATTGTCGGACTGGCAAGCAGTCGCAAAGCGATCTTCTCACGCGAAGGAATTGAATTAAAGAATTATTGCGATTTATTAGCCAATGCCCCTGACAGCGACATCCAACGACTGCACGACGAAGTAATAGGCATGAACATCTTCAACTCCGTGTTTGTCGACTGCACGGCTTCGCCGGAGGTGGCCGCTCTCTATCGCGACTTCCTCGAACATAACGTCAACATCGTTGCAGCAAACAAGATAGCAGCCAGCAGCAACTACGAGAACTATCACGAACTTAAAGCCATTGCTCAGCGCAGAGGCGTCAAATTTCTCTTCGAGACCAATGTCGGAGCCGGATTGCCTATCATCCGCACCATCAACGACCTTATCCATTCGGGCGACAAGATACTGCGTATTGAGGCTGTTTTGAGTGGAACACTGAACTTCATATTCAACAAAATCAGTGCCGAAACGCCTTTTAGCAAGACGGTATGCTTAGCAAAGGATGAAGGATATTCAGAGCCCGACCCACGCATCGACCTCAGTGGTACCGACGTCATAAGGAAGCTTGTAATCCTGGCCCGCGAAGCAGGCTACCGCATCGAACAGGAGGATGTAGAAACGCAACTGTTTATTCCGAAAGAACTCTTCGAGGGAAGCATCGAACAGTTCTGGCAGAAACTTCCAGAACTTGATGCCCAATTTGAGCAACGACGTGCACGACTTGAAAGCGAAGGTAAGCGACTGCGTTTCGTAGCTAAGTATGAAAATGAGCATGCGAGCGTAGCCCTCTCCGAAATACCAGAAGGACATCCTTTCTACGGTCTTGAAGGTTCCAACAATATTGTCATGCTCACCACGGAGCGTTATAGAGAATATCCGATGCTCATCCAAGGGTATGGAGCTGGAGCAAGCGTAACCGCAGCAGGTGTCTTCGCAGACATCATGAGCATTGCCAATATATAAGCAGCCACATAACAACAGCCATCCACCCCATCCACCAATCAAAAATCCCCTCTCTACTCCCTCAATATCCCCCTAACAACCACATCACCCATCCCCTCAACTCTTTCAACGCCCACCAAATAACCACAACACCAATCCCCTCAACTCTTTCAACGCCCACCAAATAACCACAACACCAATCCCCTCAATTCTTTCAACGCCCCCCTAACAACCACATCACCCATCCCCTCAACTCTTTCAACGCCCACCAAACAACCACAACACCAATCCCTCCAATTCTTTCAACGCCCACCAAACAACCACAACATTCACCCAACTCGACCCTCAGTCCCGTATGTTGCGACTTTGTCGCAACCCCAAACATCTCAACATGAAACACCTCATCATCCTCGGCGATGGCATGGCCGACTGGCACTCGCCAGAGCTCGGCGACAAGACATTGCTGCAATATGCCGATACACCAGCCATGGACTGGATAGCAGCCAACGGGAAAACAGGCATGCTGACGACAGTTCCTGACGGCTTTCATCCTGGCAGCGAAGTGGCCAACAGCAGCATTCTGGGCTACGACCAAAACATAGTCTATGAAGGCAGAGGACCACTTGAAGCAGCTGCAATAGGCGTAGAACTTGCTCCCGACGACCTCGCTCTGCGCTGTAACCTTGTCTGCATCGAAGGCGATTTATTGAAAAATCATTCCTGCGGACGCCTGGATACTGAAGAAGGCGACATACTCATCAAATATCTCAACGAACACATAGCCAATGAACGCATTCGCTTCTATACGGGCGTTCAATACCGCCACCTATTAGTCATTAAGGGTGGCAACAAGCATATTCATTGCACCCCTCCTCATGATATTCCCCTGAAACCTTGGCGAGATTATCAGATTAAAGCGGAAATCAAAGAGGCCGAAGACACCGCTGCACTCCTACGCGACCTCGTAATAAAATCGCAAGCCCTTTTGCCTAAGCACACATTAAATATTCTACGCGCGCGCGAAGGAAAGGATATGGCTTCAAGCATATGGCCGTGGGGAGGAGGCTATAGGCCCAAGATGAAAACACTTGCCGAGCAGTTTCCTCAAGTGCACCGAGGAGCAGTGATTACAGCCGTTGACCTCATTCGCGGAATCGGCCGTTATGCAGGACTTGATGTTATAAACGTGGAGGGCGCCACGGGCCTTTACGACACCAACTACGAAGGTAAGGCTGCCGCCGCCATAGAAGCGCTGAACAATGGCTACGACTTTGTCTATCTGCATGTAGAGGCAAGCGATGAAGCCGGTCACGACGGCTCAATCGCATTAAAGCTCCGAACAATAGAGGATCTCGACCATCGTCTTATCTCACCAATATTGAAGGAAATGAGAAACGCTGACCTAAAGATAGCTCTTCTTCCCGACCATCCAACGCCCTGCGAACTACGCACACACACAGCAGAGCCAATACCTTTTGCCATCTACCATTCAGGTATCGATGCTGACAGCGTACAGACGTTCGACGAAGACGCCTGTCAGCTGGGAGCTTACGGCCATCTCCATGGAGACGAATTTATTAAAGCTTTTCTCAATAGCTAATTATTTTGCTTCAGATCTTTCATAGAGAAACACCATTTATACAATTCAAACACAATCATTATTCATTACTCAATGTACTATAGCACCAACCATAAAGCAGCGCGCGCCACACTACGCAAAGCTGTAATCCAAGGCCTTGCAGAAGACCGGGGACTCTATATGCCAGAAATCATCAGGCAGATGCCACAGGCTTATTGGGAAGAATTATCCAATCTCTCGTTTCAGGAATCTTCCTATCGTGTCGCAGAAGCCTTCTTCGGTGACGAAGTGCCCGAAGATGCTCTGAAGAAAATCGTTTACGACACGCTTGCATTCGACACGCCCCTCGTGCAAGTCGAAAAAAACATCTATTCGCTCGAACTCTTTCACGGTCCCACCCTTGCTTTTAAAGACGTGGGTGCACGCTTCATGGCACGACTCCTGCAATACTTCATCCATCTCGACAAGGGAACAGAGAATAGCAAATCGTCAGAAAGCGAACTGGTCAATGTCCTCGTGGCAACTTCAGGAGACACCGGGTCAGCCGTGGCTAATGGTTTCCTTGGCGTAGAGGGCATCCATGTTTACGTACTCTATCCAAAAGGCAAAGTCTCGCCCATTCAGGAATGTCAGTTTACGACTCTCGGCCAGAACATTACGGCCTTGGAAGTGGACGGCACTTTCGATGATTGCCAACGCCTGGTGAAAACAGCATTCATGGACGCAGAGCTCAACAAACACATGCGGCTCACTTCGGCCAACAGCATCAACGTAGCCCGCTTCCTGCCTCAAGCCTTTTACTATTTTTGGGCATACGCCCAGCTCCTTAAAAAGCAAAAGGAGAACACGCAATCAAGTGCACAGCCTCAGTCAGCAGTCTCCAACCTCGTATTCTGCGTGCCATCGGGCAACTTCGGGAATCTCTGTGCCGGTCTTTTCGGCTATGAAATGGGACTTCCTGTAAAGCATTTCATCGCTGCCAACAATGCCAACGACGTCGTGTACAAATACCTCGAAACGGGACAATATTCCCCGATTCCATCGATTCAGACAATTGCAAATGCCATGGATGTGGGTGACCCGTCAAACTTTGCACGCATCATGGAACTTGTACGCCGAAGGAACAATGCCAACGAAGAAACATCATACACTGAACTTCATCCTATGATGAAAGCAGGCGGCTTACTCACAGGAGCCACTTACACCGACGAACAGATAGCCGACACCATGCGTGACTGCTACGCACGTACAGGCTACATCCTCGACCCGCACGGAGCATGCGCCTATCAAGCCTTGCGTGACCAATTACAAGACGATGAAATCGGCGTTTTTCTTGAAACAGCACATCCCGCTAAGTTCAAGCAAACTGTCGACAACATCCTTGGCGCGGACATACCAATCCCCGAACGGCTTCAAGCTTTCATGAAAGGACAAAAGCAAAGTTTACCTATCAGCTCACGATTTGAGGACTTCAAGGCACTGCTCCTTAAAAGATAGGAATCAGACACACGATAGTTCTCCTCACCGGACATCACCATGTCCATCGTCCGCATCAAGCGACAGTCGGCAAGTGATAAGAAAAGATGAAAGATAAAGATGCCTTTTGCTTCGAAAACGATTTCGTACGACCTAAGCAAGGCACTCTTTGTGAATCTTTCAACAATAACTCGGAGAATCCTATTATTTTTACGCTTTTCACATTAATTCTTCTTTTTTCATTCTTCACTTTTCATTTTTAATTGTACCTTTGCACCCGCAAAGTATAAAACATCAATCTTTTAACATTAAACAAAGGCAATAGCCGAAACATATTTATGTCAAAAAAAGCACTGCTGATGATCCTTGACGGATGGGGCATCGGCAACAAAGGGAAAGGCGATGTCATCTATCAGACACCCACGCCTTACATGGACTACCTGAACCAAAACTATCCCCACAGCCAGCTTCTTGCCTCGGGCGAGAACGTAGGTTTGCCAGACGGAC
>DGSC01000017.1:126558-172344 GCA_002391275.1 Prevotellaceae bacterium UBA4372
ACGGACAGATGGGAAACTCAGAGGTTGGCCACCTGAATATCGGCGGCGGACGCATTGTTTACCAAGATCTTGTGAAGATCAACCGCGCATGCCGCGACAACAGCATTCTCGAAAACCCCGAGATTAAAAACGCTTTCGAATATGCCGTTCGTGAAGGCAAGGCCGTTCACTTTATGGGTCTCACCTCCAATGGCGGCGTTCACTCGTCGCTCGAACATCTCTTCAAGCTCTGTGAGATATCTCAACAATATAATGTTCGCGAGACTTACGTCCACTGCTTCATGGACGGTCGCGATACCGACCCACATTCAGGTGTAGGTTTCATTGAGCAATTGCAAGAGAAATGCAATGAGACCGGAGCCCATATCGCCAGCATCATAGGCCGCTTCTATGCCATGGATCGCGACAAGCGTTGGGAACGTGTGAAGATTGCCTACGACCTTCTTATCAGCGGCGAGGGTTACCAAGCCAAAGACATGGTGGAAGCTATGCAACTCAGCTATGCCGATGGTGTCACCGACGAGTTCGTCAAGCCTATCAACAACGCCAACATCGACGGAACCATCAAGGAAGGCGATGTCATCATTTTCTTCAACTATCGCAACGACCGTGCTAAGGAGCTCACCATCGTCCTCACCCAGCAGGATATGCCCGAGCAGGGTATGCACACTATCCCCGGCCTGCAATATTTCTGCATGACACCCTACGATGCCTCGTTCAAAGGCGTACACATCCTCTTCCCCAAGGAGAATGTCGACGACACTCTCGGCGAGTACATCAGCCGCCAAGGACTTCGCCAGCTTCACACTGCCGAGACCGAGAAATATGCCCACGTTACGTTCTTCTTCAATGGCGGCCGTGAAGCCCCCTACGAAGGTGAAGACCGCATCCTCGTAGCCTCGCCCAAGGTTGCCACCTACGACCTCAAGCCCGAGATGAGTGCGTTTGAAGTCAAGGACAAGCTCGTTGCAGCTATCAAGGAAGACAAATATGACTTCATCGTTGTCAACTTCGCTAATGGCGACATGGTAGGTCACACAGGTGTCTACGAAGCAATAGAAAAGGCCGTTGTCGCTGTTGACCAGTGTGTCAACGAGGTTGTCGAAGCTGCCAAAGCCATGGGCGACTACGAAGTCATCATCATTGCCGACCACGGCAATGCCGACAACGCCATCAACCCAGACGGCACACCGAACACAGCCCATTCGCTTAATCCCGTGCCCTTTATCTATGTCACGGAGAACAAGCAAGCTCGCGTCGAAGACGGCATCCTTGCTGACGTTGCGCCCTCCATCCTCCACATCATGGGCCTCGCCCAGCCGAAGGACATGACTGGCCGCTGCCTCATAAGCGACAAATAACATACATTCTGGTTCCTAACCATAAACTTTAGTCCTGCAGCTCACGCTGTAGGACTTTTTTATACCCAAATCTATACATTTAAAGAAAAAAAGTCGTAACAAATAGTACTTTCGAGTTCAATTTTTTCATCTTTTCCTTTTCCTTTTTCCTATTTCTCAGTAACTTTGCCCCGCAAATAGAAGAGATTAACAATTAATCCTAAAATATTATCTTATGAAACAAGCTTTACAAAAACTTTTGAGCTTGCGTCTGCTATTGGTCACGGCCTTACTGGCCAGTGTCTTTAGTGGAGCGCGGGCAGATGAGAGCACGCTTACTTTCTCTGCTAAATGCGAAGGTTCCGGTACCGCTGATGACGGTACTGCTTGGGAAGTTACCTCCGATGGACTTGAATCAAACTTTGATAGCACCAAAGGTATCCACTATGGAACTGGAAGTAGTGCTGTGCAGTACATCAAGCTCTCCACCTCTGCTATCGAAGGTACTATTTCGAAGATTGTGGTCAATGCTTCCACCGCCAGTAACGTTTCTGCAACTGTCGACGTTACCGTAGGTGGCAGTTCATTTGGTGGTAACGCACAAACTCTGAGCTCTAATGCAACGGATTACACGTTCGTAGGTTCCGCTTCAGGCGAAATCATAGTCACTGTTACTAAGCCGTCAAAAGCGACAAAAGCACTTTACGTGAAGAGCGTGGTAGTAACATACCAAAAAAATGGCAACCCCTCCAAGCAAAATCCCGAGCTCTCCTTCGCTGGTGATACAAACGACTACACCGTTAATATCGGCGAAACGTTCAACGCTCCTCAGCTGAGCAATCCTCATTCCTTGGACGTTGTATTCATGAGCAGCAACACTGATGTAGCTTCTGTTGAACCAAGCACTGGAGTAGTAACCATTGCAGGTACAGGCCAGACTACCATCTCCGCCATGTTCAGAGGCAATGACAGCTACAACGAAGGCAGTGCTTCATACACTCTCACCGTCGTTGACCCCAATGCCAATGATGGTTCTGCTGAAAAGCCTTACACTGTATCTGAGGCTATTGATTACATCTCAACCCTTGGCACGAGTTCATCACCAGAGGACGTTTATGTTAAGGGTATCATCTCACAGATTGATTCCTACAACTCAAACTATAAGTCTATCACCTATTGGATATCAGAAGACGGCACAACGTCAACTCAAATGGAAGTTTATTCCGGCAAGGGCTTGAACAGTGCTGATTTCTCTTCAAAGGACGACATCGTTGTTGGTGCAGAAGTGCTTGTTTGCGGTAAAGTAAAGCGTTACAATAGCACTCCTGAATTTGACAAGAACAACTACCTCGTAAGTTACAAAGCTCCCACCGTCGCCGTAGAGAAGCCAGTCTTCACTCCTGAAGGTGGCACATTTACCGAAGCACAAAATGTCACACTCACCTGTGCTACTGACGGCGCAAGCATCAAGTATAGCTTCGACAACCGGACTTGGCAGGACTACACAAGCGCTATTGCTATCTCCGAAACTACCACCATCTACGCCAAGGCCGTCAAGGATAATGACGAGAGCGCAGTTGCTGAGGCTACTTATACCATCAAAGACCCCAATGCTCCTGGCACTGCCAACAACCCCTACACGGTTGCTCAAGCAATAGCAGCTATCGATGCTGCTGGCCAAACGACCGTTCCCGAGGTCTATGCAACGGGTATCGTTTCTAAGATTGTTACCGCATACAACTCTGAGTTTGGCAACATCACTTATAACATTTCTGAAGATGGAACTGAGGAAGCAGACCAGTTGCAAGCTTATCGTGGATTTGACAAAGATGGTGCATGGTTCACTTCTGCTGATGACGTGCAGGTGGGTGATGTCGTAGTCATCTATGGTAATCTGAAGAAACACAATCAGACCTACGAGTTTGACGCTAACAACCAGCGTGTCTCATTTACTCGCACCAGCCAGCCGACTCTCGAAGAGGCAGGCCTTGTCTTCATCGGCACAACAAGTGAATACACCTTAACTCTTGGAGATGCTTTCGAGGCTCCTGAGCTGAGTAATCCCAACAACCTTGCTGTCACCTATAGCAGCAGCAATGAAACTGTTGCCACAGTGAATGCACAAGGTGCAGTTACCATCCTTGCTGCTGGTACAACCACTATCACCGCTTCCTCAGAAGCAAATGATACCTACAAGGCAGGAAGCGCCTCATACACTATTACCGTCAACAATCCTGACGCACCTGCAGCCGAGACCATAGAGTTCGACTTCACAGCAAACGACTGGGGCTTCCCTGAAGGCTCCAACAACAAGACAAATGACGTCTCTCAATATTCTAATAGGACCTACACTATTACTGTAGCCGGTGACGGCACCAATGGTTACTACTATAATGCAACTGACAACTATCTGATTTTCGGTAAGAGTGGAGCATACATCACCCTTCCTGCTTTCGACTTTGCTGTTCAGAAGATAGAAGTTGTTGGCAGAAGCGGAGCTTCTACTAAAGTCGTACAAAATATCTTTGTAGGTGAAACAGCTGTCAGCAGTGAAACAACAGGAGCAGAAAATACTAACACCTATATGATCGACGAGGCTTATCAGGCTGCCGGCAACATCTATACGCTGAAGGTTACCAGTGCTCACAACAGCCAAGTTACCAAGATTATCGTTTATAAGGGCGCAAACGACGATCGCCTCGATCCTGAAATCAAGTTCTTGAACGCAGATGGTGGCGAGCTCGCCGATGAAGTTCAGATGAACGTCAACCAAGAGCTGCCTGTCTCTCTCAACACTGTCATGACCTCTACCGAAGGCATCACGGTAACGAGCGACAAAGAAGAGGTTGCCACTTACGAAAAAGGCTTCATCCTCGCTCTCGCTGAAGGTACCGCTAAGATTACAGCTACCTTCGCCGGCAACGAAGTCTACAAGCCTGTGACCGTCACCAAGACAATCACCGTAGTTGACAGCCGCCAGGAAGTTACTCTTTCCTTCACAGACGTTCCCGCAAGCATCAACGTCAATGAGACTGCTACCTATACAGCTACTGACGACATTGCAACTATGGATATCGACGTCACATACACTTCCGACAACGAAGAGGTTGTCATGGTAGATGAGAAGTCCGGTGAGATTACAGCGATTGCCGTTGGCACGGCCACTATCACTGCAACGTTCACAGGCAACGAAAGCTACAAGGCTGCTACGGCAAGCTACACCATTGAGGTGGTTGATCCCAGCCTCATCTCCAACTACATTGCTCTCGTTGCTCCTTACGATGGTAAATATTTTGCCATGAATAGCTCTTTAGGTGCTGAGGAAGTCGATGTAGTAAACGGCAAAGTCGTCTCCGCACAGGATAACGACATTTCATGGATCATCAGTCCTGCAACAGAAGCCAGCACATCTAAGGTCAAAATCCAAAATGTAGCTACGAAAAAGTATCTTTGTTATGCAAATTCAACCACACTTTCCACAAAAGATGCTTCTACAAACTGGGATGTTGACACTGAAAACAATTCATGGTTAAACAACGCTACACGCTCGATGATATATCGCGAAACGGCCGACGGCTTCAAGAACTACTCTGTAACCAATATTGGAAAGGATGACTATGCTACAGACTACACTCATGCTTACACCTTTGCTTCGGGTTATGTCCGCGATGTTGCATCTATGTCCTCCACTTGGGGCACCATCTGCTTGCCCAGCACTGTAGAGGCTGAGGATGTAACCGGTGCTAAGTTCTACAGCATTGTGGGTAAGAAACTGAATGCAGACGGTGCTCCCGCAAGCCTCATCCTTGAAGAAGAGACAGACGGCTTGCTCGCAGGCGTACCTTATATCTTTGAGGTGAGCGAGGGTGCCCAGAAGATTGTTGCCGCTTATCAGGACGATTTCGAAGATGCAGGCAGCAACAACGGTCTCGTTGGTTCGCTCAAGGGTTGTGCCGTAGAAACTGGCAAGTACCTTCTCTCTGGCGGCAAGATTATCCTTTGCGGTGAAGGTTGCTCTATCGCAGGTAACCGTGCATATATCGACATGGACAATGTTCCCGAGTACAAGGGCGATGCTACAGGCAGCAACCTCGTGAAGCTGAACGTCGGTACGGATGCTGACGGTATTGCTACTCTTGAGAATGGCACGACGAAGGGTGGCGAGCCTATCTTCAACCTTTCAGGCCAGCGCATCAACCACATGAGCCATGGCGTTTACGTCGTTGGTGGCCGCAAAGTGTTTGTCCGCTAAAATAATAATGTATAATGTAAAAAAAGTCAGAAAAAATGAAGAAACATTATATATCACCCAATACCGAGGTCGTTTTCATTGCACAAACGCTCCTCACAAGCGTGAGCATGGAAGTAGACAACAACCCTCAGAACAATGTTTCGGGCGACGCCAAAGAACGTGGCGACTGGGACATCTGGGGCGAAGACATTTAATTGAAGCTAAACTAAGCGTCTGAAAAAAGCGATGCGGCCAACCGAAAATTCAAAGTAGGTTGACCGCATCGATCGTTTATACAGGGCTCATCAGTCTACGCCTTCAGACGTATGAGCCAACACGCTTAGGCGCGTCGGACAATTCTCTTAGGTGCATCGGGCAATTCTCTTAGGCGCATCGGACAATTCTCTTAAGTGCATCAGTCAATTCTCTTAAGTGCATCAGACGACACGCTTAGGCGGATTATACGTAGGCCACTTCCTTGAAAGCGTAGCGACGCAGTTTTCCTGCCTCATCCGACAAGACGAGGTGACCGGAAGGCTCAACATCGACAATCTTGGCAGAAAACAGGCCAGAGGCATCTTCGTAGCAATGCGTGCCTTGTCGGCGATACAGTACGTTCAAATAGGCCGCATGCAACTGTGCGATAGCCTCTCCGTCGCCATGCCGGATGGCATTATAATGTCGCCTAAAAGCCTCAACAATGGCGCTGAGTACTTGCTGACGGTTGAAGCTACGGCCTGCGAGCTGACTCAAAGAGGCAGGCACAGGCATGCGAGATGCTTTCGACGACCTTGCAGCCTCAGCCTCCGGGAAGTGGAAATGTTGCTGATTGACATCTACACCGCAACCGATTATACTTCGGCCTACGCATGTTCCACAGAACTCGTTTTCGATAAGTATTCCTGCCACCTTGCAGTTGCCCACATAGATGTCATTAGGCCATTTCACGGTCACTTCCGGCGCCGCACCCACACCATCGGCAAAGGCACGCGCCGCAGCTTCGCCGGAGCTGGTTGCTGCATCCAAGGCTTTTGCTTGAGACAGCTCTTCATGTTCCACAAATTCGCCATTCAGTGCCCGCACAACGGCTTCGCGTATGCTCAAGGCTATGGCTTCGCTAAGCGAAAAGATATTGGCTACGGGAAGCTTGGCAGGACTGACGCAAAGACTGAACAGCAGGTTCTGTCCGGCCTCGGCTTCCCAAGTGTTTGTGGCCTGTCCGCGGCCGGCAGTCTGATATTCGGCAGTCACCAGAAGCATGTCCACAGGCTTCAATGGCTTATAGTCTTTGACGAAGGAATTGGTGGAACTCGTGCTTTCGAGTTCTATCATAGAGAAAAGTGGCGAATTGTCGAGCATGTGTCGTCTTGAGCTTAATGATTCAAAATGCAAAGGACTCAGACATGATCTGAGATATGGATAAAAAGAAAGAGGAGGTCGTTCCCTCGAACAACCTCCTCTCATTAGCGTTGGGCTACCCGGACTCGAACCAGGAAAGGCAGGACCAGAATCTGCAGTGTTACCATTACACCATAGCCCAAACGAATTTATCTGTGCGTTTCATTTCTGAATTGCGGATGCAAAAGTAGGTGCTTTTTGTGAAACGTGCAAGCTTTTCCCTAAAAAAAATAAATTTTCACTTCATTTTTTGTCAACATAGCTTCTTTTGTAGTATCTTTGCGGCTCGAAACAATAGATTTATGGATATTCAGACAGAAAAGATCATTGATCAGATTCAAGCCGGCCTTCAAGAGAAAAAAGGGCGCGACATCGTCATCGCCGATTTCTCCGACATACCCGAAGCTATCTGCCGCGCCTTCGTCATTGCATCAGGCAATTCACCGAGTCACATTCAGGCCTTGGCCGACTCCGTCGAAGAGTTTGCCCGCGAGAAAGCCGGTGCTCGTCCTACTGCCGTCGACGGCCTGCGCAACGCCCAGTGGGTGGCCATGGACTATGGCGAAGTGATTGTACACATATTCCTGCCAGAGGCCCGCGACTTCTACGATCTGGAACATCTGTGGGCTGATGCCGCCCTAACCGAAATCCCCAATCTCGACTAACGATGGACAACCAAAATAAGCAGTCAACGTCGCCCCAAGGCGGCACACAAGGCAACCGTGGCAACAAAAACAAGATGCCACGCTTCAACCTCTCCTGGATTTACCTGATTATAGCCGTTGCTTTGGGCTATCTCTTCTTTGCCGGAGGCGACATGCAGTCGGCAGGTACGGCTTCGAAAAACGTCACCTACACCGTGTTCAAGCAATACGTTGAGCAAGGCTATGCCAACAAGGTCGTAGCCAGCAAGGACGAAGGAACGGTGAAGATGTACGTCAAGCCGGAACACATCCGCGACGTTTTCCAGCAAGGCGTGGAGCAGACGGGCAAGCAGCCCTTCGTCCTGGCCGAAATCCCATCGGCCGACAAGCTTGACGAATTTATTTCCGCCCAGCAGGAATTAGGCAATTTCAAAGGCGAGCTGAGCTATAAGCGTACCAATGATACGTTCATGCAAGTGTTCTGGAACATCTTCCCCCTGCTGCTGATCATCGTGGTGTGGATATTCATCATGCGCCGCATGAGTGGCAATGGCGGAGTAGGAGGCATGGGCGGCATCTTCAACGTAGGACGCTCGCGCGCGCAATTAGTAGAAAAAGGTAGCGAAAACGAATCGAAAGTGACCTTCAAGGACGTGGCCGGACAGGCTTCGGCCAAGCAGGAGGTGCAGGAAATCGTTGAGTTCCTGAAGAATCCGACCAAGTTCACCGACCTCGGCGGCAAGATACCCAAGGGCGCGCTGCTCGTAGGTCCTCCGGGAACGGGTAAGACCCTTTTGGCCAAAGCCGTGGCAGGCGAAGCCGATGTGCCTTTCTTCTCGATGTCTGGCTCAGACTTCGTAGAGATGTTCGTAGGCGTAGGTGCCAGCCGTGTCCGCGACCTCTTCCGTCAGGCTAAGGAGAAAGCGCCGTGCATCATCTTCATCGATGAGATTGACGCCGTAGGACGTGCCCGTTCGCGCAATGCGATGATGGGCGGCAACGACGAGCGCGAGTCGACGCTCAACCAGTTGCTCACCGAGATGGACGGCTTCGGAACCAACTCCGGCGTCATTATCATGGCGGCTACGAACCGGGCCGACATCCTCGACAAGGCACTCCTTCGCGCCGGACGCTTCGACCGACAGATTCACGTAGATCTGCCCGACTTGAACGAGCGCAAGGCCGTCTTCAAGGTACACCTCAGACCCATCAAGGTCGACAGCTCGCTCGACGTTGACCTGCTGGCCCGCCAGACACCGGGCTTCAGCGGAGCTGACATTGCCAACGTCTGCAACGAAGCTGCGCTCATAGCTGCCCGCCATGGCAAGCAAGCCGTAACGAAGGAAGACTTCCTTGCTGCCGTAGACCGCATCGTAGGCGGACTGGAGAAGAAAACCAAGGTGATGACCGAGGAGGAAAAGCGTACCATAGCCCTTCACGAGGCTGGCCACGCCACCATTTCGTGGAACCTCCAATATGCAAATCCTTTGATAAAAGTGACCATCGTGCCACGTGGACGCGCGCTTGGCGCTGCCTGGTACCTGCCCGAAGAAAGACAGATTACGACACGCGAACAGATGCTCGACGAGATGTGCGCTACCCTTGGCGGACGCGCAGCCGAGGAATTGTTCACAGGCCACATTTCAAGTGGTGCCATGAACGACCTCGAACGTGTGACGAAGCAAGCCTACGGCATGATAGCATACATGGGCATGAGCGAGGCTCTGCCGAACCTCTGCTACTACAGCAACGACGAATACTCTTGGCAACGCCCCTACAGCGAAGCCACAGCCGAGCTCATCGACAAGGAGGTGAAGCGCATGATTGCCGAACAGTATGAGCGTGCAAAGCAACTGCTCATGGAGAAGCGCGACGGCCACAAGGCCCTGGCCGACCTGCTCGTAGAGCGCGAGGTCATCTTTGCCGAAGACGTCGAAAAGATTTTCGGCAAGCGCCCATGGATAAGCCGTACGGAAGAGCTCCTTGAAGCACAGGCAGAAGACGAGAACACTGAAACCATAAACGAACAACAAGCCGAGCAACAAGAACAATGAAGAACCTCATCATACGCACCATCACCGGCGTCGCATTTGTCGCCATCATGGTATTTGGCATCCTACATTCCCCAGCAAGCTTTGCCACGCTCTTTACAATCATCACCGTCTTGAGCGTATGGGAGTTCACGGGAATCGTCAACCAACGTCCAGATGTCAGCGTCAATCGATTCATCACTACCGTAGCGGGCGGATGCTTGTTCGTGGGCTTCTTCGGATATTCCTTTGGCATCAGCGGCGCAGGCGTGCTCTTTGTGCCATGGCTACTCAGCATGGTGTACATGCTTGTGGCCGAGCTCTACTTGCAACGCGAGAGCCCTCTGAACAACTGGGCTTATGCCATGATGTCGCAAGTCTATGTGGCCTTGCCCTTCTCGCTGCTATGCCTGATTGCCAACCCCGACATTAGTGCCAACACAACCACACCCGAAACCCAAGGTGCAGCCACATGGTTGGTGCTGGCCATCTATGTCCTTCTGTGGCTCAACGATAGTGGAGCCTACTGCGTGGGCTCATTATTAGGGCGCCACAAGCTGTTCCCGAGAATCTCGCCCGGCAAGTCGTGGGAAGGTTCTATAGGCGGAGGGGTATTATGCATCATCGTTGCACTCATCGCTTCACAAAGCCTGACATTGATGTCGCCCGTGCAGTGGGTCGGTTTCGCCCTCGTCGTCGTCGTTTTCGGAACGTGGGGCGACCTCATAGAGAGCTTGCTCAAACGCCAAATGGGCATAAAGGACAGCGGCAACATCCTGCCTGGTCACGGAGGTATGCTCGACCGGTTTGACAGCAGCCTCCTGGCAATTCCCGCCGCTGTTATGTACCTATATGCCGTGGTGCTCATATAATAAATGTTAAAATCACACTCATCCATTTAAACATATATAAGAAAAGGCCGTCCTACATTCGACGGCCTTTTATTTTACTGATATGAACAGACTACTATATACATTATTCGCGCTGTGCCTTTCCTTGGCCGCAAGCGCTCAAAAAGTAACCGTTAGCGGCACCATCGTAGACTCTGAAGGAGAACCGATGCCGGGCGCTACCATTGTGATAATGAACCCCGACAGCACACAAGTCACTGGTCAGCAGACCAAAAGTGACGGCTCGTTCAGTCTCTCCGGCATTAAAGCAGGGAACTATCTCTTGCGTGCCTCGTTCGTAGGTTACAAGACGGCATGGCGGCAACTGACTCTGACAAAGAAGAACAAGGCTATGCTCCTTGGTGAAATAACGTTGGAGGACAATGCACGCATCATGAAAGAAGCCCAGGTGACGGCCCGCGCTGCACAGGTAGAGATGAAAGCGGACACGTTCGTCTACAATTCCGACGCCTTCCGCATTCCCGAAGGCTCGAACTTCGAGGCCTTGCTGAAAAAGTTCCCCGGCGCTGAGATTACCGAACAAGGCACCATAAAAATCAATGGCAAGGAAGTCAAGAAGATACTTGTCAACGAGAAAGAATTCTTCGGCAACGACACACAGATGACCTTGAAGAACCTGCCGGCCAAGATGGTCAGCAAGGTAAAGGCCTACGACCGCCAAAGCGACTACTCACGCGTCACCGGCATTGACGATGGCGAGGAGGAAACCGTTCTCGACCTCACAGTACGCAAAGGCATGACTGAAGGTTGGTTTATCAATGCCGATCTGGCTTACGGCACCGAGGATCGCTATGCCGAAAACGTGACGATAAGCCGCTTTACCGACAATCTTAACTTCTTCCTCACGGGCAATGCCAATAATGTCAACAGCCGAGGCTTCGGTGGATGGTGGCGTGGCAGCAATGGTCTTACGACCGTTTTTAATCCCGGCATCAGCTTTGCTTGGAACAATGGTAAGAAGCAAAACGAAGAGGGACGCTTCGAAGTGGGTGGCAACGTAAGATACAACTATAGGAAAAATGACCTGCAAACGAAGACCAACAGCGAGAACTTCCTTACCTCTACGGCTTCGCAGTTCGTCAACAGCCTCAGCCAGAGCCTAAGCAAATCGAAAAACGTGGATACGGACTTCCGCCTCGAATGGCAACCCGATTCAATGACCAACATTGTCTTCCGCCCCGGTTATTCCTATAACAATAACAACAACAGCGGTTCGAGTCGCTCGGTCACCTTCAACGACAGTCCTTACGAAGCCGGAATGGAGAATCCGCTGAACGAATACAATGCGAAAGACGCAGAAGACAAACTTGTCTACGAGGATATCCTCGTCAATGACAACAACCGACAAAACAGAGGCAACGGCCATAACTACAATGTTAACGGGTCTTTACAAATCAATCGCCGACTTCAGAAACCCGGTCGCAACGTCACATTGGACGTAAGCGGCAACATAGGCGAAAGCTCAAGCGAAAGCTACAGCCGTTCGCTCGTCAACTTCTTCCAGGACACACAGCGCCCATACACATTCACAAATCAATATAACGATAATCCTTCCAAGAACTGGAATTACCGCGTTAGAGCCAGCTATTCCGAGCCCATTTTCAAGGGCGCAAACCTCCAATTCTCCTACCAGTTCCAGCGCCGCTACACCGACAGCGACCGCTCGATGTATAGCATCGACTCACTCTTGACGAAGAGCGATTACGCCTACATCTGGGGAGATCTTACCGATGAGGAAATCATCCAGCAACTGGCACTTGGCTACAGACCATCTGATGCCCTACTGGCTGGGCTCAAGAACATTGAGAACTCGCAATACGCCACTTACAACGAGTTCAACCACGATGCTTCAGTAATGCTGCGTTATCAGTTTGGCGACTTCAACCTGAATGCCGGCGTTAGCTTCCAACCGCAGACGACTCACATGGACTACACCAAGAACCGTCTCGACACGACCGTAACGCGACACGTCTTCAATTGGTCACCTCGTGTAGATTTGCGCTGGAAGATCTCCAACACCAGCCAACTACGCCTTCGCTACAATGCACGCATGAGCCAACCATCGATGACGCAACTGCTCGATGTTGACGACACGAGCGACCCGATGAACGTAAGCCACGGAAATCCAGGACTAAAGCCTTCGTGGAACAACAACTTCAACATCTTCTACAACAACTATCTCGTGGACCGTCAAATGGGTTGGGCTATGAACCTCCGATTCAACAATACACGGAACTCTATCTCAAGTCGTACGCTGTATGACCTTACGACGGGTAAGCGCGAAACCACGCCAGACAACATCAACGGCAATTGGAACACAGGCTTGTGGGCTATGTTCAACACGGCACTCGACCGCAACAAGAACTGGAATGTGATGAACAATGTCAATCTCAACTACTCGAACAACGTCGGTTATATGTCCATCGACCAGAAGTCGTCATCAGTGAAATCAACGACCAAAAACACGTCGATCGGCGACTACCTGCGGTTGAACTACCGCAACGAGTTTGGCGACTGGAGTGTAGACTTCGGCGTCAACGGCGGCTTCACCTTCAGCCACGCCCGCAATGCCATTCGCGAAAGTGCCAATCTCGATACATGGAACTTCAACTATGGTGGCAACGCACAGGTGACAGCGCCTTGGGGTACCAGTCTTTCGACCGACATCTCGCAAGAGAGTCGCCGCGGCTACGAGGATGCTTCGATGAACACCAACGAGCTTATCTGGAATGCCCAACTCTCGCAGACGTTCTTGAAAGACAAATCTCTTACGTTAAGTGTCCAGTGGTACGACATACTGAAAGAGCGCAGCAACATAAGCCGTGCCATCAGCGCCTTCTCTCGCTCCGACTCGTGGAGCAATGCCATCAACTCGTATCTGATGGTGCACGTCATCTATCAGCTCAACCTCTTAGGCGATAGCGAAATGCGACGCGAAGGCTGGGGCGGTCCTGGCTTCGGTGGTCCTGGCGGTCGCGGCGGCCGTGGCGGCCGAGGCTTCGGAGGCGGCGGCCGAGGTCCTGGCGGCGGTGGTCCACGTTAAATATGTACAAACAAAAAGCGGGAACGCACGACAGCTTTTGTCGTGCGTTCCCGCTTTTTTGTTTGTATGAGTTAATTCTTATTCTTATTCGCTTTTCTTACCTCGCCCGGCGTGCATCCGAACTTCTTTTTGAAGATGGCCGAGAAATGAGAAACATTCTTAAAGCCTACATCGAAACAGACGTCAGAGACGCGGAGTCCACGTGCCAACATATCGTAAGATGCTCTGAGTCTGCGGTCGGTGAGCCAACGTTCAGGAGAGAGAGGACTCATTTTCTTGAAGTCGCGTTTGAATGTTGAAAGACTGCGTCCCGATGCCCGCGCAAACTCGGTCATCGACATATCAGACCGAAAGTTACGCTCCATGAACTCGTGCAGGTCTATTTTACTACCACGCGAGTTCTCGTAACCGTAACCTTTGCTTAAATCAGCCGCAAGGATGTCTGAGTTACTTGCTTGCATATTATTGATAATTTCGGACATAAAGTCGGGAATTGTAGAAATCTTAATAAATGTTAGTTAAAGTGCTTGAGGTGGGTCTTTCACTCTTGCGCTGCAAAGATAAACCATTCATATAGACGTGCGTTTGTTTTACGGGTCAAAGTTGTATTTTCATTAGTTTTTGTGCTTAAAATGTGTATGTTAGGGGCTTTTGAATACATTTTACACAAAAAAGATTAAAAATAAATAGTGCGGAACCACTCTTTTGATTATTTTTGTATCATTTTATTGAATCATCTTTTAAAAAACGTAAAAACATGAGAAGATTTGCATTCAAAATGTACCTCAAACCAGGTTTCGAGGAAGAATATGAACGTCGACATGCTGCATTGTGGCCAGAGCTCAAAAAAGGCATCAAGGATGCAGGAGTTAGCAACTACAGCATTTTCTGGGATCGTGAGACCAACATTCTCTTTGGCTATCAAGAGATTGAGGGCGAACAGAGTTCTCAGGACATGGGTGCGGACGAGACCACTCAGAAGTGGTGGGCATACATGAAGGATATAATGGAAACCAATCCTGACAATTCACCTGTGACCATTCCTATTCGCGAGGTGTTTCATCTGGATTAGTAAAAGAAAAAGTGAGCCGTGGTTTTGCGTTAACAGCAGACGTTGAATCGCATCTGCTCGGCATCGAAGACGATGCCTGTTCCGGCGAAGCTATTGCTTAAAGCCCCGTTGTCGGCGAGCTCCCGAGGTGTTCCTATGACCACCTGGAGCCCGCCGTTTTCATTTTGTTTATTGGGCAGATGCTCTGCCATACGAGGCCTTAAGATCCACATACAGTCGGCCGTCTGCAGTGCCAGCTCAAGGTCGTGGGTAGAGAGAAAGACCGTCTTTCCCATTTCGTGTGCCAAACGGCGCAACAGCAACATGGCTTCCACCTTCGATGGGAAGTCGAGAAAGGCGGTAGGCTCATCGAGGAAGATGATTGGAGTCTGCTGTGCCAGGGCTTTTGCTATCATCACTTTTTGACGTTCGCCATCGGAGAGCGAGTCGACCATGCGGTGTTGCAGATGCACGATTCCTACCTGATGCAGCGCTTCGTCAACGGCTGCATTGTCCTGCTCGCCAAGACGTCCCCAAAAACCTGTATACGGACTGCGTCCCATGGCTACCATATCCCTCACGCGCATCCCTCTCACATCAGGCTTCTCGGTAAGTACTACGCCTATGAGGCGGGCCAGTTCATGCTGTTTGTAAGAGCTAATGTCCCGGCCGTCCAGGGTCATATTTCCGCCCAACGGAGGTTGGAAGGTGGCCAGCGTACGCAAGAGTGTGCTCTTGCCAGCTCCATTCGGTCCCAAGAGACAGGTGAGTGCGCCAGGCTGAAGGGTGGCGGAGATTCCGCGACTGACTATGCGCAGCCCACGCCTTGTATTGTAGCCAGTGGTAAGGTTGGTCAGAATGTATTCCATTGTCAATCGTGGAGTCGTTTACTCGAGGTCCTTGCAATACTTGACGCCGATGTTGTCGTAGAGTTGTTTCATGTGTTGCAAGCGCAGCTTAAAGTCGTCGAAGTTCTTGTTTTCAGGCGTGCACCACTGTACCTCGCTGATTGCATCGAGACGCGGCAGCAACATATAGAAGACATGCTCTGGCGAAGCGATATACTCGGTCCAGAGATTCACCTGCGCGCCCAGGATATACTGCTGTTCATCGTCGCTGAGTGTGCCAGGCTGCAAGGGCTCGAAGGAATACACCTTGCTTGCCGGCAGGTAGCCACCGATGCCCAGGGGCTGTTTCCACGGGTCCTTGAGCTGATAGTGGTCGATGTAGCAGTAGTCGTTGGGCGACATGATGACCCTGTGCTTCTGGCGTGCAGCCTCCACACCGCCTTTGACACCTCGCCACGACATTACGGTAGCCCCTGGCGTGAGGCCGCCTTCGAGGATCTCATCCCACCCGATGATGTCGCGTCCGCGGCTGGCAAGGTACATCTCAACCTCATGGTTGATATAGGCCTGCAGCTGGTTTTCGACGCTATGTTTGCCATCTGCGGTCAATCCGAGTTCCTTGATCTTGGCCTGACATTTGGGACATTCTTTCCACCGGACCTTAGGACATTCGTCGCCACCAATATGTATGAATTTCGACGGGAAGACGTCGCAGAGCTCGCCCAAGACAGTCTTGAGGAAAGTCAAAGTCTCGGGATTTCCGGCGCAAAGCACCTCCTGGCTCACGCCCCACATCTGCCAAACAGGATAAGGTCCTCCGGTGCAACCGAGGTTAGGATAAACGTGCAAGGCCCCTTGCATGTGGCCAGGCAGGTCTATCTCGGGAATAACATTCACATACCTCTCAGCGGCATAATTGACGATTTCGCGACATTGTTCCTGCGTGTAGTAGCCTCCATAGCGCTGACCGTCGAAGACGCCTGTATTGCGCCCCAAGACGGTTTGCTCGCGGACACTACCCTGTTTGGCCAATTCGGGCAGGGCCTTCACCTCGAAGCGCCATCCCTGGTCCTCGGTGAGATGCCAGTGGAGCTGGTTGCAGCCGTGGAGAGCCAGCATGTCGATATAGCGCTTGATGACATCTACGCTGAAGAAGTGGCGCGCCGTGTCGAAGTGTGCACCACGATAGACGAAGCGTGGACGGTCCTTGACCGTAGCGAATGGCAGGCTCACCTCGTTCAGCGGTGTTGCACTTACAGGCAGCGCCTTGCGCAACGTCTGGGCAGCCCGGAACAGGG
Source organism: Prevotellaceae bacterium UBA4372 (assembly GCA_002391275.1). GTDB lineage: Bacteria > Bacteroidota > Bacteroidia > Bacteroidales > Bacteroidaceae > Physcousia. Next base: position 143,353 of record DGSC01000017.1, read on the forward strand.
CCACCGGCTTTACGGCAGAGATGGCAAGGCCCTTGGCATCGACCGTCAGGGTGTAAGCCTCGTCGTCCTGAGGAACGGCAGCCACGCCCTTTTGGGTCTTTCGCGGTGGAGCAATGCTAAGCCGCACAGAAGCATGCTTATCATCGGGGGTTAGCTTGAGACGGATGCCCGTCACCTCTTCCACCCAGGTGCAAAGGAACTGGGCATTACGGGCAATCTCCGGGTTTGAAGCATCGTAGGCCACTCCCATGCCGGTGCTCAGGGCAAAGGACTTTGTGTCGTCGACATTGACCGACAACGGCAACGGGATGGTACGGAAGTCAACCTGTCCGGCCCAAAGCGAGCCACAGGCTAAAAGAAGCATCAATAAGGCAAGATTTCTTTTCATAGCTTATCTTAGTTTGAATTGATTATACGCTTTCCGTCTGCAAATATAATCTATTTTCCATTATCCGCGCGCGCGAAACATATTATTTTTACGCACGCGTGAGAATTCTGGTTTTACGGTGCATAAAAAGACGCTTAGCCAAAGGAGGTTTCCACATGCGCCTAAGTAGATTTTCCAACACACCTAAGAGAATTGGTCAATGCACCTAAGAGAATTGGACAATGCACCTAAGAGAATTGGACGATGCACCTAAGAGAATTGAAAACACGCCTAAATTGTTTGAATTTCACGACAAGCCGTCAGACGGATAACATCTAAAAGGAACAAAGCAGCCCCCGGCCTGGTCTGAAAGGACCGAGCCGGGGGCTGAACGTATTTACCCACCCTTAGCGAGGATGGAGCAAGGGAGAAATGGAAATCAGATGCCGAGTTTCTGACGGATGTCGGCGGGAATAGCCTTCTTGTTGATCATGAAATCCATGGTCTTAGCTGCCACGAAAGCCTTGGTCATGTACCAAATGCCTTTGTAGTCGCCTGTCTCGCCCCATGAATTCTTAACCATATAGTACTCGCGGCCATTCTGGTCCTTGGCAAGACCATAGATGTGCATGCCGTGGTCGTCGGTCAGTTCCCAGTTGTCGAATTCCTTCTGACGCTGTTCCTGCGAGGGAGTCATCTCGGGAGCGGCAACTCCGAGGCTCTCCAGGAGATTGCGCTTCTCTGCAGGCTGCAGCTTGAGCCAGCGGGCCTGGTCGGAGCCTGTGAGCGACTGCGCCTTCTTGGTGTCGTAGAGAATGCCGAGGCCCTGACGTGTGAAGCCTTCTTCGCTCACGTCACCACCCCAAGCTACAGTGTAGCCATTGTCGAGAGCATTGTCGATAATGCGCATCATCTCGTCCATAGGCACGTTGTAGCTGTGGTCCCAGCGCCAGTTGTCCTGCACCTCCACGGGGAAGCTGGTATAGAAAGGATGGTGGGTATAGCTGGTGATGCTCACGTAGTCGTTCCAGTCGATGCCAAGGCTTGCGGCGAAGGTTTTGGGCGTATACTCCACTCCTTCGTACTTGAACTTTTCGGGCACTTTGCCGAGGTAAGCATCGAGGATGCCTTGGAGCGCGGGCTTCCACTGCGAAGAGATGGTCTTGGCCTTGCTCTTGGCAACAGCGTCTACGTATGGCGACATGACATCAAAGAACTCGTTGAAATTGGCCAGCGAGTCGCCCGTCATGGTGCCAGGCAACGGCATAGCGTCCTCGGGGCAGATGCCATGATTCTTGATGGTGATAAGCACATCGCCCGCCGAGCCGCCCTGTGCGAACTGACTATCGCCATGCATGCGCACGGTAAGTTCTGCGCGTTCCATGTAATCGTGGTTGGCGATGAACATCTCGCAAAGGTCGTAAGTCTTGCCCGTAGCCTTGAGAATCTCGCTCTCGAAGAAGCTGAGGGTTGAATAGGCCCAGCATGTGCCGCTACGATTCTGGTTCTTGATGCTGGTGATGGGCAACTGCTTCACCACGGTGAACACGGGTTTGTTGCTGTTCTCGTCTTTCTGCTTTTTCTTGGCAGCAAAAGTGGGCGAAGCCACGAGCACTGCCAGCAGGATGGGAATAAGTTTTCTCATAATTAAAAAAATTGGGAGTTAATGTTTCATTTATCTTGCTTCAAGAAATTGTTCGAGTTCATCGATGTGGTAAGGTATCATCTTCTCTCCTAAGTAGCGAGCGCCCGTAGCGGTGATAAGCAGGTCGTCCTCAAGGCGAATGCCTCCGAAGTCCTTGAACGTTTCAATACGGTCGAAATTGAGGAACTCCTTGCAGTGGCCGCTTGCACGCCATTCGTCGATAAGTGCGGGGATGAAGTAGATGCCCGGTTCGTCGGTCATGACATAGCCTTCTTGCAGGCGACGGCCGAAGCGCAGGGCATTTGTGCCGAACTGATCGAGCCGAGGCTGCACCTCATCATCGAAGCCAACATAGGTCTGTCCAAGGCCTTCCATGTCGTGCACATCCATGCCCATGGCATGTCCCAGGCCATGAGGGAAGAACATGGCATGAGCCCCGGCCTCAAGAGCATCCTCGGTGTTGCCTTTCATCAGCCCGAGAGCTTTGAGCCCTTCCGTAATGACACGCGCGGCCTCGAAATGGACATCCCACCATTTCATGCCCGGGCGTGCTATCTCAAAGGCACGGTCGTGAGCATCTACGACAATCTGGTAGATGTCGCGCTGCCGGGCATCAAAGCGGCCGCTTATGGGCGTGGTGCGGGTGTTGTCGGAGCAATAGTTTTCGTTAGTCTCGGCACCGCAGTCGCACAACATCAGGCGACCGGCCTCAAGGGGACGGGGCGACGGATAGCCGTGCATGATTTCGCCGTGCATCGAGAGTATGCTGGGGAAGCTTACGATGCAGCCCTTAGAGGAAGCTATGCCACTGATGCGGCCGGCTATCTCCTGCTCTGTGACGCCCGGACGGCAGAGCCGCATGGCTGTGGTGTGCATCTCGTAGCCTATCGCACAAGCACGTTCTATTTCAGCCACCTCTTCGGCCGACTTCACAATACGTTGTGCCACCACGGCATGTATCAAGGGCAAACTGGCCGCAGCACGTTGGTCGCGGGGATGTATGCCCGTGAGGTCCATGATCTGAATCATGATGTCGTGGCGGTAAGGAGGCAGGAAGTGCAGCTTACGACCCTGGCTGCGTGCCTTGTCGACAAGTTCCTTGAGAGCTCCCATGGGTGCACTCTTGGCAACGCCTGCCTGGGCGGCCATGTCGGCAACGCTGTCCACAGAACCAAACCAGACGATATCTTCGATGTCGATGTCGTTGCCGATGAGCCACTCGTCGCCCGAGTCGGCATCTATCACGCCTACAAGACCGTCGCGCTGCAGACCGAAGTAATAGAGGAACGAGCTGTCTTGACGAAACTTATAGCCGTTGGATGGATAGTTCACAGGCGCGTCGTTGTTGCCGAAAAGGACAATCAGGCCATTGCCCACTCTCTGCCGTAGCAGAGCACGACGCTCAACATAAGTTTGTTTTGAGAAAAGCATAATATTTAATGTATCTTAGTTATTGTTTCACTCGGGTATATCCCCTCCGGCCGGAGATGCCGGGGGAGTAGCCCCATCCGCCTTTTGCAGATGTTCGCGTATCATCAGCAGAAGTGCAAACTGGCCTGAATACACAGGCTTACTTTCCATTTGGGCACGCAGCTTGTTGACAAACTGATGTACGCAAGTATGCAGGTCGGCAATGAACATAGACGGGCTGAGCTGCAGCGAGGCGGGCAGCTCGTCGACATGTTCGTCGAACCATCGGAAGCACTCCTGCACTTCTTCGGCGGTGTATGTTTTCTTGAAATGTGTGTTCTCTGCCATAGTTGTTGTCACCATCCGGTCTGGTCGAAACCTGCGGCTTCGTACCAGTCGAAGTCATGATAGGCTTGTGTCCACCCCTTTGAGTCGTAGTAGCTGTCGGGAACGAACTGCGACACAGCGCCGCAGTTATCGGGGTCTGTCACTTGCTGAAGCCAGTAGGTAGCTGCCGAAGCCCAATAAGTGGAAATCTTCTGAATGGGCACCGCCGTCTCGAACGTCTTGCGCCAAGTGCTGAACGACTCTGCCGAACAGTTGTGGTAAAAGAGGTTTACTATGTCGTAATACTCGGAAAAAGTATTTGAATGGACTTTGGGATAATAACGTTGAACCGAGGATATCTCCGGAACCTGGTGGCCTCCGAAAACCTCCTGCACGAGCGGACGGGTAGCACGGGCCAGCTCTTCGAGCTTATCGGTGCGCACGGCTGAAAGGATGGCCCCGCCATATTCCGAGTGTCCGCCGCCAGATACATAGTAATCGTAGTAGGAGTTTATGGCTTCAAGAATATTGCCTCTGGCCAATGCGGGCAGCACCAACGTGTAAGGAGCCCCGTCGCCGGGAATCTCTGCCGGAGAAGCTATGACGTAATCGGTAACGTTGCGCAATTGATAGGCCACTTCTATACACTGCATGAAGCAGGCATCAAAGAACAGGAAGTCTGTATGAGGATGGTGAGCCAATATGCGGGCAAGCGTAGGCACGGCAAGCTGGGGACCATTATCGGTTGAGCCTGAGCGAGCTCCATTATCGATGCCAAAAGTGCGACGCGGAGCTGCACTACGGTTTTGGGGCACCCATCCGGAGGCATGGCTCCAGAAAATAATACCATAATGTTCGGCGGGAAAAAAGCGGAAGAAGTCGCTTAGGACGGCTTCCATCTCGGTGCTGTCAGTCGAACAGACATTGTGGTTGTAGGTCTTTACAGCCTTGAGGCCTTGCTTCGATGTGCCGTAAAACAACTTACTGCTGTAAAGATTGTCAAAAAAGACTGCCACTTGCACCGAATCAGGCATCGTAGCCAATCCCTTTGCTATTTCCAAAGAATCGGAAGAGACAAAGCTCCCGAGCGTATTCTCGGCAGCGATATACAAAAACAGGGTCGTCTTCTTCCGATGAACTATTGGTTCATCCGGCCCATTGTCGCGGCATGATGCAAAGAACAACAACACTAACGACAGGCTTACAAATAGGCGCAGAAAGGACATGCTACAATGTTTCATGGCCGCAAAGTTACCTTTTTTTGTTCAAACCACATACTAAAACTACCATCATTTACGTTCTTTTAATAAAATAATGTCAATATGCAACTGACCGATCACATCCGTATGGTGAAAATCATACTCGTCTGCAGCGCCCTGGTGATTTGTGCGCTGTCATTAATATGGTCGCATCTTCTCGTTGCCGACTTGGCCAACGAGGAGCGCAACAGGATGGAGGTATGGGCTGAAGCCATGCGGTCATTTGAACAAGCCGACGAGCAAACCGACTTGGCACTGGTACTGAAAGTAATCAACGGAAACAACACAATTCCGGTGGTCGTCCTCTCGCCCGACGGATCGGTGCAGGCCCATCGCAACCTCGACCTCCGGGGATTGGAAGAACCTGAACGGACACAGCGGATCAAGAAAGTGGCACAAAAGATGCTCCGTGAAGGCAACGTCATCAACATTCATCTCGACGACGACGAAGTCATGCAGATTTGTTACGACGAAAGCCTCATGCTCCGGCGCCTGGCCCACTACCCGTACATCCAGCTGGGCATAGTGCTCATCTTCGTCGTGGTAGCCATCTTTGCCCTGCTCAGCAGCAAACGAGCCGAGCAGAACAAGGTCTGGGTAGGATTGTCGAAAGAGACCGCACACCAACTGGGCACGCCAATCTCATCACTGATGGCTTGGACACAAGTGCTACGCGAGAACTATCCCGACGACGAGCTACTGCCTGAGATGGACAAAGATGTACACCGTCTGCAGATGATAGCCGAACGATTCTCTAAGATAGGCTCACGTCCGGAGACCCGCCCGGAAAACGTCAACGAGGTAATAAACAATGTCATTGAATACATCGGCCGACGCACGAGCAACAGAGTGACCATTACCGCCGAGCTACCTTCTCAACCGCTATATGCCAACCTCAGCGCCCCCTTGTTTGAATGGGTCGTGGAAAATCTGTGCAAGAACGCGGTCGATGCCATGAACGGATCAGGCAGAATCAACATCTCTGCCTTCGAAGAGCCCGCACGATACGTCGTCGAAGTAAGCGACACAGGCAAGGGAATACCCAAAAACCGCTTCAAGAGTGTGTTCCAACCCGGCTATACAACCAAGACACGCGGATGGGGACTCGGCCTCTCGCTCGCTAAACGTATCATCGAAGAGTACCACCGAGGACGCATCTTCGTCAAGTCGTCCGAATTGAACAAAGGAACAACTTTCCGTATTGAATTGGATAAAAAAGAAGCTTAAAAAGAATCACAAAACACAAAAAATATCAAACATTAAGCCCGAAAAACTAAACTTTTTAGCCTAAACCTTTGTCACTAAAGAAAAAAGAACTACCTTTGCCGCCCGTATGGAATGTTCGAGCCTCTATACCATAGCTATGCGCGACTTGCCAATCGAGGGGGCAACCTTTTCCTGGCATCTCGACGACAGCTTCTTTGAGGCCCTTGATCAGCATGAGATAGAGCACGGAAGCCTCGACGCTACGCTTCGGGTGAAACAAAAAGCAGACGCTTTCGAGCTCAACGTCGACATCAAAGGCACGGTGGAAATCCCTTGCGACAGATGCCTTGAACCCATGACACAACCCATACACACCGAGGCCACGCTGAAAGCGAAGCTGGGAGAAACCTACGAAGACGACGGCGAAGTCATCACTATCGCATCGGACAAAGCCGAGCTTGACATAGCATGGAACCTCTACGAGCTCATTGCGCTCAACATCCCTATCTACCACACTCACCCGGAAGGTGAATGCAGAGAAGAGATCAACAACCTTTTTGCCGCCCGACAAGGCGAGGATGCACCACCGACAGACGAGAGATGGGAAGCCCTGCGAAGCCTGCTGAGCGACAAATAATAGATGTATATTATAAATCTATAAATAGTAAATCACAATGGCACATCCTAAAAGAAGACAATCAAAAACACGCACTCTCAAGCGTCGTACTCATGACAAGGCCGTAGCTCCCGCATTGGCAGTATGCCCCAACTGTGGAGAGTTCCACATCTACCACACCGTATGCCCTGCTTGCGGCTACTATCGTGGCAAGGTGGCTATTGAGAAGGAAGAAGCGTAAACATTCAATCAAAAATTGACGATTCACAATTCATAATTCAATATTCACAATCGCAAAATAGTCTATTGCAGTTTGCAAGTTCAGACAGTGCGGCAGTTGTGAATCATGAATTGTGAATTGTGAATTATTTTTTTACTATGGAAAAACTACATGCTATAATAACTGGCATCGGAGGTTACGTTCCCGATTATGTGCTCACCAACGAGGAACTCAGCCGGATGGTTGATACTTCTGACGAATGGATTATGACGCGCATAGGCGTTAAGGAACGCCGAATCCTCAACGAGGAAGGGCTTGGCGCAAGCTATATGGCCCGTAAAGCTGTGAAGCAACTGCTGGAAAGAACCAACACCGACCCGCTGACAGTGGATGCTGTCATCTGCTCCTCCTCTACGGCCGACTATCATTTTCCTTCTACAGCCAGCATCGTTCTTGGCAAATGCGGAATGACTAACGCCCACGCCTTTGATCTCTCTGCAGCGTGCTCCGGTTTCCTCTTCGCCATGGAACAGGCCACTTGCATGATAGAGAGCGGGCGCTACAAAAAAATCGTTGTCATCGGTGCAGACAAGATGTCGAGCATCGTAGACTACACCGACCGCCAAACCTGCCCTATCTTCGGCGACGGAGCTGCCGCAGTGCTTGTAGAACCGACTACCGAGGACCTCGGATGGCAGGACAGCTACCTGCGTACCGATGGCCAGGGCTTACCTTTCCTTAACCTTACAGCCGGAGGTTCGGCCACGCCTCCCTCCCATTTTACGCTTGAGCACAAGATGCATTATCTGCATCAGGAAGGCCGCACAGTATTCAAGTTCGCCGTCACTAACATGTCGGACGCTTGTGCGCGTATCGCCGAGCGCAATGGTTTGAACAAAGAAAACATAGCATGGGTCATTCCTCATCAGGCCAACGTACGCATCATCGAAGCTGTGGCAAAACGTCTCGAACTGCCAATGGACAAGGTTATGCTTAACATCCAGAAGTACGGCAACACGTCCAGCGCTACCCTCCCCTTGGCTCTTTGGGATTACGAATCACAGCTCCACAAGGGCGACAACCTCATCTTCACGGCATTCGGCGCAGGCTTCACATGGGGCGCAGCTTACATGAAGTGGGGCTACGACGGGAAATAAATATGCATAAGTCTGGATTCGTAAACATCGTCGGCAACCCCAATGTGGGAAAGTCAACGCTCATGAACCTTCTCGTGGGCGAGCGAATCAGCATTGCCACGTTCAAGGCTCAAACGACGCGCCACCGTATCATGGGCATTGTCAATACGCCCGAGATGCAGATTTGTTTCTCTGACACTCCTGGTGTGCTTAAGCCCAACTACAAGTTACAAGAGCAAATGCTGCATTTTTCGGAAAGTGCCTTGGAGGATGCCGACGTATTGCTTTACGTTACAGACGTAGTAGAAACACCTGATAAGAATGGCGAGTTCCTTGCCAAAGTGCAACTGCTGAATGTGCCCATCCTCGTGCTCATCAACAAAATCGACCTGAGCAACCAACAGGCGCTCTCGGCCAAAGTGGAGGAATGGCATACGGTATTGCCAAAGGCAGAGATATATCCGATATCAGCACAACATCGATTCGGCGTAGACCTCGTGCTGGAGCGTATCAAGGAACTATTACCTGAGTCGCCGGCTTACTTCGAGAAAGACGCATTGACCGACAAGCCCGCACGCTTCTTCGTCAACGAAATCATTCGTGAGAAGATCTTGCTCTACTACGACAAAGAGATTCCCTATTCGGTGGAAGTCGTAGTGGAAAGTTTCAAGGAGGACGACACGCTCATCCGGATCAGTGCGGTCATTTTCGTAGAACGCGAATCACAGAAAGGCATCATCATCGGGCATCAAGGCGTAGCCCTCAAGCGTGTCAGTTCCGAAGCCCGCAAGGATCTTGAACGCTTCTTCGGCAAGAAAATCTATCTACAATGCTTCGTGAAAGTCGACAAGGACTGGCGCAGCAGCGAGCGAGCCATGCGGCAGTACGGCTACGACTTAGAATGACAGATATACTCCTCTACCGAAATTCACAATCACGATGAGCACACGATTCTTCACGCTCACCAGGATAAGTCTCTTATCTCTTCTGTGGGCGGTTTTGACGTCTACAGCCTTGGCGCAGGACGGGGCGCTCATTAATGGACAGCCTTGGCCTGACACCAACGGCCGCCATATAAATGCGCACGGAGGTTGTATCCTCCAGCATGGCGACACCTACTATTGGTATGGCGAACAGCGGCCCGACCGGGGTTTTACTATGGACGGCGGCATAACCGTATATAAGTCGACGGACCTGCGCCACTGGACAGATTGTGGCATCTGCCTGCACACCAGCAGCGACGAAGGCAGCGACATTGAGCGTGGCTGCATCATGGAACGCCCGAAGGTGCTATGGAACGAGCGCACACGACGCTTTGTCATGCTCTTTCATCTCGAACTGAAAGGACGCGGATATGAAGCCGCACGCGTAGCCTTTGCCGAGAGCGAGAGTCCCACTGGGCCCTTCCGTTTTGTGCGCAGCAAACGGTTGCATGCACAAACTTGGCCATTCAACATGTCTGACGCAGACATCCTTGCGGCCAAACAGACCAATGCCGCACAATGGCACGAATGGTGGACGCCCGAATGGCGCAAGGAAGTGGAGAAAGGCATGTATCTCTGGCGTGACATGGAAAGCGGACAAATGAGTCGCGACATGACCGTTTTCACTGATACCGACGGCACTGCCTATCACATAACATCTTCTCAGGAGAATCTCACGTTGCTCATAAGCGAACTATCCGCAGACTATCTCGATTTCACGGGCAAGTATATTATGTTAGCGCCAGGTGGGCTAAACGAGGCGCCATGTCTTTTCCGACATGCCGACGACTATTGGCTAATATGCTCAGGCTGTACAGGCTGGGCGCCCAACGAAGCCCGCATGTTCAAGGCTAAAAGCATCTGGGGGCCGTGGACACAGTTGCCCTCACCATTTCAGGGCACAGCCTCGGGGTACCGCGACATGCCGGCAGACAAGACATTCGGCGCACAAGGCACTTTCGTGTGCCAGCTGGAAGGGCGCTTTGTGTTCATGGCCGACGTATGGAACCCGCGCCACCTTGCCCGGAGCCTCCATTTCTGGCTTCCTGTGCATTTCGACAACGAAGGCACACCCTTCATACCCTGGGCTGACAACTGGAAACAGTAACAGCATACCCGTTCAACGTTGAGCAACTGAACCTTTATTGACTAAGGCGAGAGAGCACAACTCACTACCCTGGTGCAATGAGTGGTATGCACAAAACGAAACGATAACCCTTAACTACGGCCTGAAGCCGTGCAAGAATATGTTAGTAGCTATAGTAGGACGCCCCAACGTGGGCAAATCCACCCTTTTCAACCGCCTGACCAAAACCCGCCATGCCATAGTCTCTGAGGAGGCCGGCACAACGCGCGACCGCCAGTACGGCAAGTGCGAATGGGTTGGTCGCGAGTTTTCCGTCGTCGATACCGGCGGCTGGGTCGTCAACAGCGACGACATCTTTGAGGAAGAGATTCGCAAGCAAGTGACGCTCGCCACCGAGGAAGCCGACTGCATCCTTTTCTTAGTGGATATCAACACTGGGGTGACGGACCTCGACGAGGCCGTGGCCTCTATCCTGCGTCGCTCGGAGAAGCCCGTCATACTTGTAGCCAACAAGACCGACAACGGCGACCAACAATGGCTCGCAGCCGATTTCTACCGCCTGGGTCTCGGGGATCCTTTCTGCATCAGCGCTGCTACGGGCAGTGGCACGGGCGACCTTCTCGACCTTGTCCTGCAGAAGTTACCCAGCGCAGCCGAAGAGACGGACCAGTTAGACCTTCCCCGTATTGCCGTAGTAGGCCGACCGAATGTAGGAAAATCGAGCCTCACAAATGCATTCATAGGCGAGGAACGTCACATTGTCACCGATATTGCCGGCACGACACGCGACAGCATCTACACCCACTACCAAAAGTTCGGGTTCGACTTTCTGCTGGTTGACACGGCAGGAATACGCAAGAAATCAAAGGTAAGCGAGGACTTGGAATTCTACAGTGTCATGCGTTCGATACGTGCAATCGAAAACTCCGACGTATGCATTCTCATGCTGGACGCTACGCGAGGTATTGAAGCGCAGGATCTCAACATCTTCCAACTTATCCAACGCAACCAAAAGGGGTTGGTCGTGGTCGTAAACAAATGGGATTTAGTGGAAGATAAGAGCAATTTAGCCATCAAATACTTCGAGGACACGATCCGCGAACGAATGGCTCCGTTCACCGACTTCGACATTATTTTTGCCTCGGCACTCACGAAGCAACGCATATTCAAGGTGCTTGAGACGGCCGCAGCTGTCGACAAACATCGCCGCGCCCGCGTCGGCACCACGAAGCTCAACCAGGAGATGCTGCCACTTATCGAGGCTTATCCGCCACCTTCAATGAAAGGGAAATATATCAAGATCAAGTACTGTTCGCAGCTTCCGGACACACGCATTCCAAGCTTTGTCTTCTATGCCAATCTGCCTCAGTACATCAAAGAGCCATACAAGCGTTTCCTTGAGAACAAGATTCGCGAACGCTGGAACTTCACTGGCACGCCGATAAATATATTCATCCGGCAGAAATAAGGAAAGCGCAAGGACGCTGCCCACAAAAGGAAAAAGCCCATTCCATCGGTTTTACATTTCGATGGAATGGGCTTTTTTTGTTGTCTCACCCAGACAAAGAAGCAGGATCAAGCAGGTTGATTAGTTCATGCCGCCAATGAAGGCTGTACAACCGAAAATGAACTTTTGGACTATAATCTGAGCGATCTTAACAAATAAGCTCAGCGCTCAGGAATATAAACTTAGGTGTGCCGGGAAACTCTCTTTGGCGTGTCGACTAATTCTCTTAGGCGCATCGGGCAATTCTCTTAGGTGCATCGACCAATTCTCTTAGGAGCGTTGGGCAATTCTCTTAAGAGTGTTGGGGAAATCATTTCAGAGATACTGCATGAGAACATCCCAGACGCAGATGATGTGGCAAAGCGAACCGGCGAGAACGAAGAAGTGGAAAATGCTATGCGCATAAGGTTTGTGGGGCCCGATGGCATAAAAAACGGCTCCTGTAATATACATCACCCCCTCGGCAATAAGCCAGACTATCGCCGCTGGACTAATACATCCCATCAAAGGCTTAAACGCAACAAGCACCGAAAGCCCCATGAGAACGTAACAAACAGTCTCGACGTAGCTATGTTCCTTCAAGTTGACAAAGCTGACGACCGTTCCTGCAATCGTACACAACCACACGAAACAGAACAATCCCCATCCCCAATATCCTACATCGCGCATGGCTATAAGGGTTATAGGACTATAGCTGCCGGCGATGTGCCAATAGATGGCCGCATGGTCGAATCGGCGCAGAATCTCACGTGCCGGCCAGTGTTGTGGCAGTGCATGATAGACGGTTGACGCGACGTACGAGCCCAACATCCCGATGAGATACAGGATGATGGACGAAGTGGCCCAGCTGTCATCTGCTCGGCTACACCACACAAGGAAACCTATGCCTACGACAATCCCCAAGGCTATGCCTGCGGCATGCGACCACGTGTTGATGCGTTCTTCCTTTTCAGTATAGTTAATCATTTGCTGACATCGGCTTGAGTAGTACGAACGGTCGTCTGTAGGCGGATATCTGCCGAGGAAGCTCCTACGAGCAGTCTCACATCTGTTGGTTCAACTGCCCTGTCGAGTTTACGGCCAACAATAGCCAGATCATCGGGCATCAACGTGAACTCCACGCGACGAGTCTGCCCTCGGGGCACGGCAAGACGAGAGAAGGCTTTGAGCGCTCTCTGCGGCTGCACCACCGACGCCTTGGCATAGCCGACATAGAGCTGCGCCACTTCCTCTCCATCGCACTGGCCAGTGTTGCTGACATTGAAGCTCACGCGAAAGGTGTTATCAGCGAGAGAGTCCACTTCCAGCCCGGTGTATTCAAACGTCGTATAGCTCTTTCCGTAGCCAAAGGCATAGAGCGGCTGCGCACTCATCTCTACGTAGTCGTGCGCGGCCGGAGCCTTACGATTGTAATAGACCGGCAACTGCCCCACATGCCGCGGAACGCTGAGAGGCAACCTACCGGCTGGATTATAGTCGCCGACAAGCACGTCGGCGATGGCTTGTCCGCCCTCACATCCCGGATAGTAGGCCGTGAGAAGCGCGTCGGCATTCTCGGCAGCCCATTGCTTGTCCAAGGGCCGACCTTCTATATAGACCACCAACAGCCGCTTGGCTACGGGACGCAGGCGTTCGAGCAGTTCCTGCTGTCGACCGAGCAAAGCCAGCGTAGCCCTATCGAATCCCTCGCCTGACTCCATATCGCTGACGACGGGTTCCGTGCTGACAGCCGCAGCCCCTGTTGCTTCATAGCTCGTGCGGAAGTCACGCGCACTGGAGCCACCCACGCAACAGACAACGACATCAGCCTCAGTCGCTGCTTTCACAGCTTGCTCAATGCCGGCACGGGCCGTGTCGCGAACGGCACAGCCCTGCACATATTGCACCTCAGCCTCGGGCATCTTTGCCCGCAACCCTTCAAGGATGGTCGTTACCGCATCATCAGGCTGTGGCGCCGTATAATCGCCCAACATATTATAGACATTGTCCGCGTTTGGCCCACACACGAGCACTCGCCGCGGATGATTCAGCGGCAAGGTGTTCCCTCGATTTTCCAGTAGCGTCACCGATGCCCTGGCCATGTCCAACGCCACCTGCCGATGTTCTGCCGATCCTACACTGCCGGCGGCCTCGACATCCACATACGGGTGTTCGAAAAGTCCCATCTCGAACTTCAGCCTCAGCACCCTGGCCACAGCGCTGTCGACAGCAGCCTCGGCAACGAATCCACGGTGCACCGCATCGGCCAGTTGCCTGTAAGCTTGTGCTCCGAGGTCTATGTCTACGCCCGCATCAAGCGCCATGCAGGCAGCATCTTGTAGCGAGGATGCCACATGATGCGTACCAGCCAGACCATCGATACTGAAGAGGTCGCTGACAACCACTCCACCGAAGCCCCATTGTTTGCGCAAGAGGTTCGTCAGCAATTCCTTATCGCCCGTGGCCGGAACGCCGTCGATGGCATTGTAAGCCGTCATCAACCCACGGGCGCCTGCCTCGATGGCTGCCTTGAAAGGCGGAAGGAAATCTTCGTGCAAAGCCCGCTGCCCCACCGTAGCCGCACCACCGTTCTGCCCGCCATCACTGGCTCCATAGGCTATGAAATGTTTGAGCGTTGGAAGAGTGGCCAAAGGTGAGGACAAGTCGCTGCCGCCCAATCCATTGACCATGGCTTGGCCCATGCGTGCAGCGAGCAGTGGATCTTCGCCGAAAGTCTCTTCTACGCGCGACCATCGTGGCTCACGAGCCAAGTCGAGCACCGGGCCAAAGCTGACATGTCCACCCTGAAGGCGTATCTCCTTGGCCATCACCTCCCCGGCACGCTTCAGCAATTCCGGTTGCCACGTTGCAGCCATGCCCACCCCTGTAGGAAAGACGGTGGTGCCGATAGCCATGTGCCCGTGTGGAGCTTCCTCTGCCAGGAATAGCGGAATACCTAAGCGCGTATGCTCAACGGCAAAGCGTTGCATGGCATTGGCCGTCTCTGCTGCAAGCTTAGGTTTCAGGCCGTTGGCAAGAGTCTTGCGGGTCCAAGGGTCTGCCCTGAAGGTGGCCCATAGCATGCCAATATGTTCGTCGGCCACATCATGCTTAAACGATTCTGTGAGTTCTACGGTCCGTTCATTGCCGCTGGCTTTAGTGGGCGCATCCGGCTGGCCGGCCAGTGTCTTGTAGTAGTCCCATGCCATGGTACAGCGCAACTGCCCGATTTTCTCGGACAAGGTCATGCGCGAAAGCAAATCCTGTACGCGGCGTTCCACTGGCTGCGAAGCATCTTTATAGACTTCTGCGGCGAGATAAGCCCCGACCGTACTGATGCAGACGGGACCGCGGCTGTCGGTGAAACGTATGCGCAAAGCCCGTGTGTTGACCGTAGCAAAGCGCAATAGACGCTTGTAGCCTATGGTGGTAGTGGCTTCGCCCGCATCAATCGGTTTCCAGGTCTTGCCGTCGAGGTATTCCACTGCAAAGGCTTTCACACGTTGGCCCAAGGGGATATACTCCTGCAGCATGAGCCGGTTGACGTCACAAGCATGCTGAAAGCGGAAAGTGAGCACAGGCTCAGCATCATCGTCACGGGCGGCCCAGAAAGTGTCGAAGTCATCGTCGGCCGTTGCGGCCGCATCATACTGCTTTGCTCTCCGGGTGCTGGCCTGAGCGCGTGCTTTGTGCAGCAGATTATTGGCCAGCTCTGCCTTAATACGCTCATGGAACTCCACGGCTCGCGCCGAGTCCTGCGGGTGGATGAGGCCGTCGGTATCCACTGGGAAGTTCAGCAACATCGTCGCATTACGCCCTACACTTCGGTAATAGAGGTCGACAAGTTGATCGACGCCCTTTACGAGCGAATCCTCGCGAGCATGATAGAACCATCCTGGACGAATCGACACGTCGCACTCGGCCGCAGTCCACATGTTGCCGTCGGGATGCCCGCTTGTCAACTGCCGGAAGCGCTCGTAGCCTGGGTAGACTTCGCCCCGCCGGAGAAAAGCCCAGTTTGTTTCGCCGGCAAAACCTTTCTCATTGCCTACCCACCTACACCCCGGGCCGCCATCAGAGAAGATGATAGCTTGCGGTTGCAAACGTTCTACGGTGGCAAAGGCACGGTCGAGGTCGTAGTATGTGCGGCGGTCTATGGTACGTTGCTCTCGTGCTCCGCCATAATAGCCATCGCCTCCGTTGGCTCCGTCGAACCAGATTTCGAAAATAGGGCCATAGGAAGAAAGCAACTCCTCAAGCTGAGCATGGAAATAATCGACATAGGCAGAAGTGCCATAGCTGGCTTGATGGCGATCCCAGGGCGAGAGATAGAGACCGAGACGCAAACCATACTTGCGGCAAGCGGCAGCCAGCTCGCCCACGACATCGCCCTGACCATTACGGAAGGGACTGGCCTTCACCGAGTAGTCGGTATAGCGCGAAGGCCAAAGGCAGAAGCCGTCGTGGTGTTTTGCCGTAAAGATGACGCCCTTCATGCCTGCAGCCTTGAGCACTCGCGCCCATTGTTCGCAGTCGAGTCGGCGGGGTGCGAAGGACGAAGCCGGCGCATCTCCATAGCCCCATTCGCGGTCGAGAAAGGTGTTGGTGCCGAAATGGATGAAGGCATAGGTCTCCATTTGCTGCCACTCCACCTGATGGCTGGTCGGCAATGGAGCTACGGGAGTGGGGGCTGCAGTCTGCGACGAAAGGTCGGCCGAGCAGACCAACAGGAGCAAGACTGTAATGTTTCGAAAGAAAGACATTGTTTGTAATGAATTAATAAGCTGTGCGGACAAAGATACGAATTAAAGAAAAACAAGCCTCTTTAGCAAGAGAAAAAAAATTGCAGGAAAGGGCTTTTATTCCCTATTCTGTTAAAACATGCAAATAAATCTATGCGATTTAGCCTCAACAAGTAAGTTGATACAATTAAATCATTATTTTTGTGACAAAATAAGTTACACTGCATTATGACGAACACTTGTTTCCGTAGCTTCCTCCATTCTGGCATCCACACCTTAGCAGCCTGTTGCGTGACAGCATTTGCATTTATTGTAGCACCATTGCCATCGGCAGCACAGCCCTATACCCGAGGCATAGGCAAGTACCCTGGCCGCCTGTCGGAGTTCTATGGCCCACGCCCTGTGCAGACAGAAGCCTCGTCGGCGGCATCAGTGAATCTGGCTTTGCACCGTTCGGCCTTGGCCTCTTCCACTGCCGACTATAATTTCACCGCTCACTTAGCTACGGATGGTATCGTCGATGACCATGAGCCTGCGCTGCTCGTGGCCAGCACGCCCAAAGGCCAATTGCCCAAGCGCGAAGTGGAATGGGCAATCGACGGCGGTCCTTATTCTAATAATGTACTCATGGGCGAGCGCACATGGCTGCGCTACGACTGGGGCGGTGAGCAGACGCTGACTGCCCGTGCCGTACGCCTCGACGCACGCGTGGCCTACCATGAAGTGAAGACCAAAAGCTGCTACAGCATATCAGTTCAGGCCTCTGACGATGGCAATACGTGGACAACGGTCGGTCAGCTGAGCGGAAAAGGACTGCCCGGAAGGGCCGCCAACTACCT
This sequence comes from Prevotellaceae bacterium UBA4372, assembly GCA_002391275.1. GTDB lineage: Bacteria > Bacteroidota > Bacteroidia > Bacteroidales > Bacteroidaceae > Physcousia. The sequence goes on from DGSC01000017.1 coordinate 160,676, forward strand.
CCTGAGTTCCGACCCTAACAAGCAGACGTCTACAGACATGCTGCCGGCACGTATGCTGGAACAGACCATCCGGCTCGACAAGACAACGCGCTTTCGGCATTTCCGCTTGGTCGTGGAGATGACAGGCGCAGAGTACTGGGCCATCCACGACCTTCATTTCCTCGATGACGTTGGGCAAGAGGTGTGGGGCTTACCGTCGCAGGAGTTCGCGAGCATGTGGATGAGTGCCGGCGGCGGCCACCAGTGGCTGCGCATTGACCTTGGCGCTCCGTCGCAAGTGGAAAAGGTCGTGCCGCATTGGTATCAGGAACCTAAGCGATGGCACTACGACGTTGCCGACGACGGTTCCTCGGTGACGATTGTCATGGACGAGCCAGGCGATGCAGGTTTCTATGCCCTCCGCGAGGTAGAAGTCTGGGGGCGGCCTTCACAGCGCCTGACGCCTTGCCCCGAACGGGGATGGAAAGACAACCGCTTTGAATTGAGCGGCGGTCAATGGCAGTTGCAACGTGCCTCCGAAGTCAAAGCCACAGGTGAGGAACTTTCCGTGCCGACGTTCGACTCCAGCTCGTGGTTATGGGCCACCGTACCTGGAACGGTGCTGATGTCGTACGTGAATGCGGGTGCTGTGCCCGACCCTAATTGTGCCGACTACGTTGATCAGATTTCCGAATCGTTCTTCCGCTCCAACTTCTGGTACCGCGATGTCTTTGAATGGTCGCCCCGTGGCGACGGGGAACGCTCCTACCTAAACTTCGACGGCATCAACTGGAAAGCTAACGTCTGGCTTAACGGGCAGTACTTAGGCCGCATAGACGGTGCTTTCTGCCGTGGGCGTTTCGATGTCACAGGCCTACTCGCAGAAGGCAAAAATGCCTTGGCCGTAGAGATTATGTGCAACGAACATTTCGGCGTTGTCAAGGAGAAAGATGCCAACACGACGCAGTTCAACGGCGGCATCCTCGGAGCAGACAATCCTACGTTCCATGCCACCATCGGCTGGGACTGGATTACAACCGTGCGCGGACGCAATGCAGGAATATGGAACGAGGTTTACATCACCCGTGAGGGAAGCGTGTCGCTCTCCGACCCCTACGTAGCCACACATATCGGCGAGAAAGTAGAAGTAACGCCTGCTGTCTTTGTGCGCAACAATACGAGCCTGCCCGTTCTCGGCCGCCTCTGCGGATGGATTGGCGACATACGCTTCGAGCGCAACATCCAGCTCCCGGCCAATAGCGAACAAGAGGTAAGGTTCGCTCCTGAAGACTTCCCGCAGCTGGCAGATGTGCACCTGCCTCTGTGGTGGCCCAACGGCTATGGCGAGCCCGTGCTTCACGATGCCGGTTTTGAGATTAAGCCCATAACACGACTCTCCACCCTCTCAGAAGGACTTTCAACTTTCAACTTTCAGCTTTCAACTTTATACTACAAAGCAGGGCTGCGCGAAATGACCTACGATGGCCTTGGCGATAGCTTGCTCATCTACGTCAACGGCCGTCGGTTCGTACCTCTGGGTGGCAACTGGGGCATGGACGAGCACAACCTGTGCTACCGCCGTCGCGAATACGACGCGGCCGTCAGTTTCCATCGCTCGATGCACGCAACAATGATCCGCAACTGGGTAGGCATGACGGGCGACGACGACTTCTATCGCGCCTGCGACAGCCTCGGCATCATGGTGTGGCAGGACTTCTGGCTGGCCAACCCTGTGGACGGTCCCAATCCCTATGACGAGGGCATGTTCCTCAACAACGCCTACGACTACGTACGCCGCATACGACAGCATGCCAGCCTGGGCCTGTTCTGTGGACGCAACGAGGGCTATCCGCCTGCCACCATAGACCGAGGACTACGGCACTACGTGGCCGACCTCACGCCCGGATTAGGCTATATCCCGAGTTCGGCCGACGATGGCGTCACAGGGCATGGCCCATACTGTGCTCAGCCTGCACGCGTATATTTCGAGCGCCAATCGGGCAAGATTCATACCGAACGCGGATTGCCGAACGTGATGAACTATGAGAACCTCGCACGCACGATAGACAAGGAATCGCTGTGGCCACAAAGTACGCAATGGGGACAGCACGACTACACGCTCAAAGGTGCGCAAAGAGCCAGCGAGTTCAACGACCTTGTGAATCACGGCTTCGGCCCCTCGCAGAGTGCCCGTGAGTTCACGCGCAGAGCACAGCTCATCAACTACAACGGGTACCGAGCCATGTTTGAGTCCACCAGCATCAGCCGTGCCGGATTGCTGATATGGATGAGCCATCCGTGCTGGCCTACGATGGTGTGGCAAACCTACGACTACTATTTCGAGCCCACCGCCGCTTTCTTCGGGATGAAAAAAGCCTGTGAGCCGCTGCACATACAACTCAATGCGCTGACCGACCGCGTCGAGGTGGTCAACTCCTTCGCCGGCGACCGCGCCAAGCTCACCGCCACGGCCACGGCCTACGACCTCAACGGCCGTCGCCTCTGGAGCCAGTCGCAGCGCCTCGCGGCCAAGGATGACACCACCGTGCCCCTGTTCGCCATCGCCGACAAAGCCCGCCAGGCCGACTGTGCCGTGCTGCGCCTGGAGCTGCGCGAGGGCAAGAAGCTCGTCTCGCAGAACGATTATTTCGTAGGCCGCACCTATGGCGTCTACAAAGCGCTGCTCGGCCTGCCCGCCGCTAAGATTGAGCAGACGACTACGTTCGCCGCTAAGGGCGATGCCTGCACCGCTACGGTCGTCGTAGCCAACCGCAGCCGCTCCGTCGCTCCTTTCCTGCGCCTCAACCTGCTCGGGGCCGACGGCGAACAGATTCTGCCCGCCGACTACTCCGACAACTACTTCAACCTCCTGCCCTCCGAGCGCCGCACGATAACCATCACGTGGAAAAAGGAAGACGGGCGTGGACAAGCGCCTCGCGTAAACATCGAACCGATCAATGCCACAGACTGAATGATTGGAATTTCGGATTCTCCTTGGAACAGGGGGCTAAAAAACGAGACCAAAAAGTTTTATTGCCCTTCATTGCCGATGCCGCTCCTTGGCCATGAAAAAAAATACGGTTAAGTAAATTGCCCTATGCGGCCAACTGAATTGGCCTTTTCGCCTAAGCGAATTGACCGATGCAGCTGGCCGCTTTTTTTTGAGGCCCAAGGAATGTGTTGCCAACATGGTGTTCAAGTTGGCCTGCCAATGGGAAAATTTCGTTTGAAATATGCAAAAAAGTGAGTCTATGCAACCGCATGTTCGGCTTTATTACTAATTTTGTCCCTGCAAGAGTTCTTACAACACTAAAAAATACCTAAGCATGAAACTGAAGAAACTATTAGCAGTCGTGTGCCCGATGGCGGCACTAATAGCCTGCAACAACCAACCGGCAGCTTTTCGCACGGAAGGCAATGGCGCTGTAGAAGTTAGTAGAATCGACCCCACTGACTGGTACGTAGGCCTCCAGGATCCGTCGCTGCAGCTGATGGTCTATGGCCCTGGCATCCGCGATGCCGAGGTCTATGTCGATGGTGCCAAAGTGGACTCTGTCGTGCGCCTTGACTCGCCCAACTATCTACTTGTCTACTTGAATCTTAGCGGCGTAAGTGCCGGCGAGCTTCCCATTGCTTTCTGCCGCCCTGGAACGGACGACAAGACAATAGTGAAATACCAGCTCAAGGAACGCGAGAAAGCCGGCAACGAACGTGAGGGCTTCACCAACGCCGATGTCCTCTACCTGCTCATGCCCGACCGCTTCGCACAAGGTGCCGACCATCCGGCCAAAATCGACGGCATGAACAACTATGTGGAAAATCGCGCCGAGCCTTCGCTGCGCCACGGCGGCGACCTCGAAGGCATACGCGAGCACCTCGACTACTTCACCGACTTAGGCGTCACGGCCCTTTGGTTTACCCCTATCCTCGAGAACAATTCGCCTGACGACAACGGGTTCTCAACCTACCACGGCTATGCCACTACCGACTACTACCGCGTTGACCCGCGCTTCGGCACCAACAAGCAGTACCGTCAGCTCATCGACGACGCTCACGCCAAGGGACTTAAAGTGGTGATGGATATGATCTTCAACCACTGCGGATTCGATCACCCCTGGGTCAGCGACCTGCCTGCCAAGGACTGGCTCAACATCAGCGAGTGGCTGCAGGGCAACGACCGCCGCGACGAGAACGGAGCCGTGCATCCCAACGAGAAGTTCCAACAGACATCGTACAAGCTCACACCCGTCTTGGATCCCTACACTTCGGAGATTGACAAGCGCGAGACCGTAGACGGTTGGTTTGTCCCCACTATGCCCGACCTCAACCACCGCAATCCACACCTGATGACTTATCTTATCCAAAACTCCATCTGGTGGATAGAATCGGCGGGCATCGACGGCATACGCATGGACACTTACCCGTATGCCGACGCTACAGGAATGGCCCTTTGGATGCAACGGCTCGACAAGGAATACCCCAACTTCAACGTCGTAGGCGAGACATGGGTCACGGAACCAGCCTACACCGCCGCATGGCAGAAGGATTCGCGACTGACCGACTATAACTCCTACCTAAAGACGGTCATGGACTTCAGCTTCTTCGACAAACTGGCCAAGGCCAAGAACGAGCAGACCGACGCTTGGTGGGATGGCTACAACCGCATATACGGCAGCCTGCTCTACGACTATCTCTACACCGACCCGATGCATGTCATGGCCTTCGTCGACAATCACGACACCGACCGTTTCCTCGGCACGGCTCAAGGTCCCTACAAGGTAGAGAAGCTGAAACAGGCTCTGGCCTTGTTGCTGACCCTCCCACGAATCCCGCAGATCTACTATGGCACAGAGATACTCATGGACGGCACCAAAGAGGTGACCGACGGCAATGTGCGCTGCGATTTTCCGGGCGGATTCCCGGGCGACGCGGTCAGCGCCTTCACCGAAGCAGGCCGAACACCCGAACAGCAGGATATGTTCAAGTGGCTGAGCCAGCTGTTGCATTGGCGCCAGGGCAACGAAACCATCATCCGCGGCTACACCACTCAGTTCACGCCATGGAAGGGAGTCTACGTCGTAGCCCGCCGCTGGCACCGCAACACCGTCATTACCGTGGTCAACGGAACCGATAACGAAGCCACAATGGAGGTGGCTCGCTATGCCGAACTTCTCGACGTCGGGCAGACAGCCACAAGCACTCAGGCCGTTGATATTCCTACGGGCCGCCATTTCGACTTAAGCCACGACGTCACCCTTGCTCCGCGCGAAGCATTGGTTCTGGAGTTGGATTAAGATTTGGATATATGAAAAATGGAAATTAGGATTAGGAAATCAGGAAAGAGAAAACAAGAAAAAATGGAGGGAGAGCGAAAAAAAACTTTAATCCCTAATCCCTAATCCCCAATCTTTTATTAACTTTGCCGCGAATTTGGACCTAAGGGTGCAGATTCGCGGCTTTGTGTAACTGATTTACAAGAGCAAACATATAAACAACATTCTATATTCTTAACGCAATGAGCAAACAAACAGAAAAGATTCAGGAGCTCATAGAGCTCCGCGCCAAAGCCCGTCTGGGCGGCGGCGAGAAAGCCATTGAGAAGCAGCACGACCGCGGCAAGTACACAGCCCGCGAGCGTATTGACATGCTTTTGGACGAAGGTAGCTTCGAGGAAATGGACATGTTCGTAACGCATCGCTGCCACAACTTCGGCATGGAGAAGAAGCAGTACATGGGCGACGGCGTAGTGACCGGTTACGGCACCATCGCAGGTCGCCTTGTCTATGTGTTCGCTCAGGACTTCACCGTCAATGCCGGCTCTCTCAGCGAGACGATGGCCCTGAAGATCTGCAAGGTGATGGACGCTGCCATGAAGGTAGGCGCTCCCGTCATCGGACTCAACGACTCGGGTGGTGCCCGCATCCAAGAGGGTATCAACGCTCTGGCCGGCTACTCTGAGATCTTCCAGCGCAACATCATGGCCAGTGGTGTGATTCCCCAGATCAGCGGTATCTTCGGCCCCTGCGCCGGCGGTGCTGTCTACAGCCCCGCACTGACAGACTTCACCTTGATGATGGAAGGCACGAGCTACATGTTCCTCACTGGTCCCGCTGTCGTGAAGACCGTGTTGGGCGAAGTAGTCACTCAGGAAGAGCTCGGCGGCGCCAGCGTCCACTCTACGAAGTCTGGCGTGACCCACTTCACCGCCAAGACCGAGGAAGAGGCTATGGCGATGATCAAGCAACTGCTCAGCTATATCCCGCAGAACAACCTTGAGAAAACTCCCCGCGTAGAGTGCACCGACCCCATCGACCGCAGGGACGACTACCTCAACGAGATCATCCCTGACAACCCCAACATGCCTTACGACATGTACGAGGTGATTGCCAGCATCGTTGACAACGGCGAGTTCTTCGAGGTACAACCTAACTACGCCAAGAACATCATCGTCGGCTTCGCACGCTTCAACGGCGAGAGCGTAGGTATCGTGGCCAACCAGCCGAAGCAACTGGCAGGTGTGCTCGATTGCAACGCCAGCCGTAAGGGCGCACGCTTTGTTCGCTTCTGCGACGCCTTCAACATTCCTATCGTAACCCTGGTTGACGTTCCTGGCTTCCTGCCTGGCACAGGTCAGGAGTACAACGCCGTCATCCTGCACGGTGCCAAGTTGCTCTACGCTTTCGGCGAGTGCACTGTGCCCAAGGTGACCGTTACACTGCGTAAGTCCTACGGTGGTTCACACATCGTGATGAGCTGCAAGCAGCTGCGCGGTGACATGAACTATGCATGGCCGTCGGCAGAGATTGCCGTGATGGGTGCTGCCGGTGCTGCCGCCGTACTCTATGCCAAGGAGGCCAAGGCCATCAAGGAAGAAAAGGGTCCTGAGGCTGCCAAGGAGTTCATCGCCGAGAAGGAGGCCGAGTATACAAAGCTCTTTGCCAATCCTTACAACGCCGCCAAGTATGGCTACATCGACGATGTCATCGAACCTCGCAACACCCGCTTCCGCATCATCCGCGCACTCGACCAGCTGGCCGACAAGCGCATGACCAACCCCGCCAAGAAGCACGGTAATATTCCTTTGTAAAAGTAAGAACCACCCCTGCCCTCATTGTGAGGGTGGGAGTGGTTTCCACTCAAGAACAGTTAAACTTAATAAAAGAATGACCCTAAAAGCCCTTCTGGACTAAAGCATCTTACTCCCCTCCCAAACAGGGAGGAGCAGGGGGGTGGGTCTATTATTATGATTACATTATCTACCGATTGGGGCCTGGCTTGGGGCATGGCTGGTATCAGCGTGGGTGTCGTCTTCGCGATACTCATACTGTTGGTATGCGTGCTCTATATCTTCAGCGCCGTAGCCAAGGGTGCCACAGCCAAGGCCGAAGCCGCAGCTAAGCCCAAGGTGCTGACCGGAGCTGAATACGTGAAGGCCAAGCAGGCTAAGCTCTCCGACGCTTCAGAAGCGGAGAAAGTTGCCATCGCTACTGCTGTATATCTCTATATGAATAAGCAGCACGACGAGGAGAGTGGCATCCTTACCATTCACCACACCGATCACACCGCTTGGCACGCCGAGCTGAACAGACACCTCTAAAAGGCCATTCCCTAAGCTCTCTGTGAGAGAGAGAATGGTTACTATCAAGAATTGTTAACACCTAAAAAGAATGACCCTATAACTTCTTCCGCTCAAATATTCCTCTTGAAGGAAAGCGGAGAGGGGGTCTGGAATCATGAAAGAATTCAAATTTAAGATAGACGGCAAGGATTACGAAGCTCAGGTAGCCGAACAGGACAATGGCACCTTAGCCGTCACGCTCAATGGCAACACTTACGCTGTTGAAGTTCCCGCTCTGGCACATCACGCTGCCAAGCCTGTCGTTCATCATGCTGCCGCTCCCGCAGCAGTCACAACCCACGCTGCTCCTGCTGCCGCTCCTGCCGCTGCAGGCTCCGTTACAGCTCCCCTGCCCGGCACCATCAAGCAGATCCTCGTCAGCGATGGCCAGAAGGTGAAGAAGGGCGACACTATCATCACCATGGAAGCCATGAAGATGGAAAACGCCATCACGGCCGAGGCCGACGGTACCGTAGTAAAAGTACGCACAAGTGTAGGTGCAAGCGTCAACCAAGGTGATGTCCTCGTGGACTTCCAGTCAGCAGCGGCTCCTGCTGCAGCTCCCGCCGCAGCTCCTGCTCCGAAACCCGCACCCGCCGCAGCTCCCGCTGCAGCTGCTCCCGCAGGCGCTCATGCTGTTGAGGCTCCTCTGCCTGGAACTATCAAGCAGGTGCTGGTCAGCGTAGGTCAAGAAGTAGCTGCCGGAGAGACTGTTGTAGTCATGGAAGCCATGAAGATGGAGAATAACATCACAGCTGAATTCGCTGGCAAGGTTGCAGCCGTCAAGGTAAACATAGGCGACCAAGTGCAGAGCGGACAAGCACTGGTGGAGCTCGCATAAAGATTGGAATATTGAAATCTTGAATAATTAAAAAGATGAAACAATATCTCAAGTATTTAGGTCTTCTCGCTGTGGCACTGATGATTCCCATGATGGCTTCAGCCCAAGACTTCTCGTTTGGCGACGCCATGAGCAAGTTCTTCGGTGAAATGGGCTTCACAAGCTTTTTCATTGGCGAGGGATGGAAGAATGCAGTGATGATTTGCATCGCCTGCTTCCTGCTTTACCTGGCCATCAAGAAGGAATACGAACCGCTGCTGTTGCTGCCGATTGCTTTCGGTATGCTGCTGTCCAATATCCCTGACGCAGGCCTTTTCCACACTTCGATGTGGAACGACGAGTTTCTTAACCCCAACAGCCCTTATTTCCACAGCTACCGCCACGTGATGGCTGAGGGAGGTCTGCTCGATGTGCTCTACATAGGTGTCAAGGCTGGTGTCTATCCCTGCCTCATCTTCCTTGGCGTAGGAGCTATGACCGACTTCGGTCCCCTGATTGCCAACCCGAAGAGCTTGCTTTTAGGCGCTGCTGCACAGCTTGGCATCTTCGCCACCTTCCTGGTGACACAAATGGATTTCTTCGGTTTCAACCCAGCCGAGGCCGCTTCCATAGGTATCATCGGTGGTGCCGACGGTCCCACAGCTATCTTCCTGACCTCGAAGCTGGCTCCTCATCTCCTCGGTCCTATCGCCGTGGCAGCCTATTCGTATATGGCTCTCGTGCCCGTCATCCAACCGCCTATCATGCGCGCACTGACAACCGAGAAGGAACGTAAGATTCGTATGTCGCAGCTCCGCACCGTCTCGAAGAAGGAAAAAATTCTTTTCCCCATCATCGTGGCCATCATTGTCAGCCTTATCCTTCCGAGTGCAGCTACGCTGATCGGTTGCCTCATGTTGGGCAACCTGATGAAGGAGAGCGGCGTTGTGGAGCGTCTGTCTAAGGCTGCTCAGAACGAGCTCAACAACATCGTCGTAATCTTCCTCGGTACCACTGTAGGCGCTACCGCTACAGCTGAAGCCTTCCTGAACTTCCGCACGATCAGCATCCTCTGTGTAGGTATCGTTGCTTTCGGTGTTGGTACAGCCGGTGGCGTGCTGCTGGCCAAGTTCATGAACCTCTTCCTGAAAGAAAAGATCAATCCGCTCATCGGCTCTGCAGGCGTTAGTGCCGTGCCTATGGCAGCCCGCGTCTCGCAGACAGAGGGTGCCAAAGCTGACCCGCGCAACTTCCTGCTCATGCACGCCATGGGTCCTAACGTTGCCGGTGTTATCGGCTCAGCCGTTGCAGCAGGTATCCTGCTTAGCTTCCTCGGTTAAGCAACTCTGACAAGTACATAAACAGAAAAAGGCCTGTGTCACGTTGATGACACAGGCCTTTTTAATTAATTGAATTTTCGCTCATTTAACGATAAACCAAGGATTATGCAAATCTTCCTTGTTGTAGTGTAGCGGCTCGCCCGTTAATGCATCAACAACCTCTCGTCCTGCAGCACGGGCTATTGCATCGCCAGCGGCAGTATCCCATTCCATCGTGGGAGCATGGCGAGGATAGATGTCAGCCTTTCCTTCTGCAACCAAGCATATCTTCAAGCTAGAACCACTGCTGACAAGCTCCAAGTCAGGATGCTCACGACGCAGATTATCGATGAAATCGGCTGTTTCTGGACTTAAATGACTACGGGAAGCAACCACGGTGTAAGGCCTATCGGTAGAATCAAGTGGTAACGTCAACTTAAGGCCATTCTCATCCTTATCTGCTCCTTCGCCTACTATTCCATAATATAATTGCTTTTTTACCGGGACATAGATGACGCCTAAAACAGGCTCACCGTTTTCTATGAGGGCAATGTTGACTGTGAATTCACCGTTGCGTTTGATGAATTCTTTCGTGCCGTCCAAAGGATCTACAATCCACAGGCGCTGCCAACCACATCGGACATCATACGGCAGATGAGCCCCTTCCTCACTCAGCACAGGTATTCCTGTTGGTTCGAGGAACATCATAATACGTGCGTGTGCGGCCTTGTCGGCCCGAGTCAGAGGCGAATTGTCGGCTTTACGCTCGATACCGAAGTCGGCGGCTGGATCGTCGTAGATGGCCATAATATCATGGCCAGCTTCTAAGGCAGCCCTAATTGCTGTTGCTAATAATTCTTTTTTCATATTCATTGTGCAAAGATAGACATCTTTTGCAGAACGCCATAATCAGCCCTTTGATTTTTTGCTACATTATGCTTAAAAAAGTCCTTTTACGCGCACGTGCGAGCAATAATAATATTCTTCCCTTCGATTTTCGCCTGCAAATTTGGCAACACAAACAAACTTTGCTAACTTTGGCCGCTTTTAATAACGAAAAAACCTTAATTATTACACTTTAAACCTTAAACATTTAACTTACTATGGCAGATAGTAAAGAAAAACTCTTCGCGGACTTCACCGCCCCGACCCGCCAGGAATGGCGCGACAAGATTGAGGTAGACCTCAAGGGCGCTGACTACGAGAAGAAAATGGTATGGCGAACCAACGAAGGTTTCTCCATGCAACCCTTCTATCGTAAGGAGGATGTCGATCAGTTGGCAACGGTGAATGCCTTGCCGGGCGAGTTCCCTTACGTCAGAGGCAACAAGAAGGACAACAACCAGTGGTTTGTCCGTCAGAACATCGAAGAGGTCGATGCCAAGGCTGCTAACGCCAAGGCTCTCGACGTCCTGAACAAGGGCGTCAACAGCCTCGGTTTCCACGTGCCTGCCGACCAGTGCAACAAGGAGTATCTTGCAGCCCTGCTCAACGGCATCTGCGCCGACTGCGTTGAACTGAACTTCCGCACCTGCCAGCGCCACAGCGTTGAGCTGGCCGAGGCTCTCGTCGCTTACTTCACCGAGAAGGGCTACGACCTCGCTAAGCTCCAGGGCAGCATCAACTTCGACCCTATCTCGAAGATGCTCAAGAAGGGCAAGGACACAACGCCTGCCCTGCAGTTCGCTCCCGCACTCATCGCAGCTCTCGCCAAGCTGCCGCAGTTCCGCTGCATCAACGTCAACGCTGACCTCTTGAACAACAGCGGCGCTTACGTCTATCAGGAGCTCGGCTACGCTCTGGCATGGGCTGGCGAGTATCTCGATGAACTCGTTGAAGCCGGCGTGCCTGCAGAAGAAGCTGCCCGTCGCATCAAGTTCAACTTCGGCATCAGCGGCGTCTACTTCATGGAGATTGCCAAGTTCCGTGCCGC
>DGSC01000017.1:172427-173538 GCA_002391275.1 Prevotellaceae bacterium UBA4372
GATTGCCAAGTTCCGTGCCGCTCGTATGCTGTGGGCAGAGATCGTCAAGCAGTACACCGACGACAAGGAAGCTGCCAAGATGAACGTCTGCGCTACCACCAGCACTTACAACCTCACCCTCTTTGACAGCTATGTCAACATGTTGCGCACACAGACCGAGACCATGTCGGCAGCTATCGCTAACGTCGACAGCATCGTCGTCACTCCGTTCGACCTTCCTTACGAGCAGCCCACGGAGTTCGCCGAGCGCATCGCTCGCAACCAGCAGCTGCTGCTGAAGGAAGAGTGCCACTTCGACAAGCTCGTCGACGTCAGCGGCGGTAGCTACTTCGTAGAAGAGCTCACCGTGGCCATCGCCCAGCAGGCTTGGAAGCTCTTCCTCGCCGTTGAGGAAGAAGGCGGTTTCCTCGCCGCTGTCAAAGCCGGCAAGATTCAGGAGGCTATCAACAGCACCGACGCCGCCCGCCACGCCAACGTTGGCAAGCGCAAGGAGTTCCTCCTCGGCACCAACCAGTTCCCCAACTTCACCGAGAAGAGCGAGGGCAAGGAGCCCATGGCTTCCTGCTGCGGTCATTGCTGCAGCACTGCTGCCGCAGAGGAACCTGCTTTCCCCGCTCTGAAAACCAGCCGCCTGGCTTCCGACTTCGAGGCGCTGCGCCTCACCACCGAGAAGGCCGCCAAGCAGCCCATCGCTTTCATGCTCACCATCGGCAACCTGGCCATGCGTCAGGCTCGTGCTCAGTTCAGCTGCAACTTCCTTGCCGCTGCCGGCTACAAGGTCATGGACAACCTCGGCTTCCCCACCGTTGAGGAAGGTGTTGAGGCTGCCGTCAAGGCCGGTGCCGACATCGTGGTGCTCTGCTCCAGCGACGACGAGTATGCAGAGTACGGCGTTCCCGCATTCAATGCCCTCAAGGCTGCCGACCCCAAGGCCCTCTTCATCATCGCCGGCGCTCCCGCCTGCGCCGAAGACCTAAAGGCTGCCGGTATCGAGAACTTCATCCACGTCCGTGTCGACCAGCTCAAGACACTGAAGGAACTCAATCAGAAACTCGGAATCTAATGTCAAACCTCCCAAATAATCAGAAGCAATGAAAAAGAATTTCAAAGA
>DGSC01000052.1 GCA_002391275.1 Prevotellaceae bacterium UBA4372
TGATGCCTCCGTGCTCCTCGGTCCAAGCCCATGCGTGCTTGAGGAACTCCTCGCGGGTGAGGTCGGCCTTCTTGATACCTTGCTCGGCCAGGCGGTTTACGACCTTGGCCTCGGTGGCGATGCTGGCATGGTCGGTGCCAGGCACCCAGCAGGCGTTCTTGCCCTCCATGCGAGCGTGGCGCACGAGGATGTCCTGAATGGTCTCGTTCAGCACGTGGCCCATGTGCAGCACGCCCGTAACGTTGGGTGGCGGAATGACCACGGTGTATGGCTCGCGGCCATCGGGCTTCGAGCTGAAGAGTTTATTGTCTAACCAATACTGGTACCATTTACCCTCGACTTCTGCGGGGGAATACTTGCTACTTATTTCCATATGTATAATGTTATTTCTCAAGTTTCTTTGCTTCTTCCCAGATCTTGTCCATCTCCTCGAGAGTCATCTCGGTGAGAGGTTTGCCGATGCGTATGCTGTGCTCCTCGAGGTAGGTGAAACGCCGGATGAACTTGCGGTTGGTCATCTCAAGGGCATTGTCGGGGTTGAGTTTGTAGAGCCGTGCGGCGTTGATGACCGAGAAGATGAAGTCGCCGAGCTCGCCGGTGGCCTTGCGCTTGTTCTCCTCGCTCTTCTCTTGGCTGAGGGCCTCGAGCTCCGCTTCGAGTTCACCGAGCTCCTCGCGCACCTTGTCCCACACCTGCTCGCGGCAGTCCCAGTCGAAACCTACGCCGCGGGCCTTGTCCTGAATACGATAGGCTTTGATGAGCGAGGGCAAGGCATCGGGCACACCGCTGAGGACGCGTTTGTTGCCGCCCTTCTCCTTGACTTTAAGCTGCTCCCAGTTCTTGAGCACTTGGTCCACCGTCACCTCGCCCTTTTCGATGCGTTCTGCATCGGGGCCATAGACGTGCGGATGGCGATAGATGAGTTTGTCGCAGAGCTTGTTGCAGACGTCGGCGATGTCGAAGTCTCCGGTCTCGCTGCCTATGCGGGCATAGAAAACGATATGGAGCAGCACGTCGCCCAGTTCCTTGCAGATCTCTGCCTTATCGTCCTTGATGAGGGCGTCGGCCAGCTCATACGTCTCTTCGATGGTGTTGGGGCGAAGGCTTTCGTTGGTCTGCTTGCGGTCCCACGGGCATTTTGTCCGCAGATCATCCATGACGTCGAGCAAGCGTCCGAAAGCCGCTAATTTTTCTTCTCGTGTGTGCATACGCATATAAATTTGGCCGCAAAGTTACACATTATTTGCGATTTACGTCTTGATTTGAACAAAAAAAAAGCCCTGCCGTATGGCAGAGCTTAATATGATGGGCTATTGTTGTGCCTTATTGAGCTTTCTTCATGGTGAAGTTGACGTATGAACCACTCATAGCTGCGTAGAAGCCACTTTCGTCGAAAGGCTCGTAGCATTGATACATCACAGCGGTCTGAGCAAAGTCTGTCGGTACGAAGTCGAGCAGGTAGACGTCGAGAAGGTCGTTGCCGCTGCCATCGTCAATATTGCGTACGCCTATGTAGGCAACCTTGTTCTCGCTCTGGCTTGAAGCGGAGAAGTTACGGTTTACGCCAGTGAGCTTCAGGACTTGCAGCTGAATGGGGGTCATACCTTGGAGAAGGTAAGAGCCAGCATTCTCGTAGGTAGCTTCGCCGATGAAGAAGTTCTTGAGGCCGCTCTTGAAACCAGGGACAAGAGTAGCATCGAAGGTCATCTGGTCTTCAGCGTTGAACTCGGGGAAGTTGACATAATCGTCCTCGATGCCCCACATGGAAACCATGTACTCGCGGTCGGTGACGAGTTCGTTCATAACCCAAGTGCCAACAAGGTTCTTGGCAAAAGAGCCGACGAGCACGACCTTGACGGTAGGATACTGGCCAGCTACGAAGTTGTCGCCCGAGAATACAGGCTTGAGGACAATCGTGTTAGCCTCAGCCTTGGGGTTGGTAGTCTTAGCCTTGATAGTGAATTCCACGTCATGCTTGCCCTTGAGGATGGTAATTTCCTTTGAGGGGAGCTCGAAGTCTTCGCCTTCCTTAGCCGTAGAAGAGGGATCAACAGCGAGAGTGATGTGGATGTCTTCCTCCGCATTGATCGTGGAAGCGTCCTTGGCATTGAGGATGCTGAAGGTGATGGTGGTCTCGTCAACTACGCCGTAGGACTTCTTCTCGAAGGAATAGAGGTAGTTGACTTTTTCCGTGGGAGTCTCGGGGGTAGGTTTCTTTTCGTCTTCATCGTCGCCGCAGGCTACGAAAGAGAAAGAAAGGGCCAATGCCATGATTGGCAAGAGGTACTTTTTCATTTTCTTGTTTGTTTTTAGGGGTTAATATTAAATGTTAATGTGCATTCTGCTCATATTCGTCTTCTTGGTCTGAGATGACCTGACGGTCCTCGTCGGTGAGGGCTGTGGGGTCGGGCATACGGTACTGGGTCTCGTAGCCTTCGTTGATTGTTGGCAGCTCATCTACTTTCTCGCAGCTCTGCAATGAAGCCAAGGCAACGATGAAGGTGCCAAGCGTTATTGATGAAAGAAATAGTTTATGCATAATAATTATATATCTTTTTAATGTGTACTTACTTGGTGGCTTCGTCGTAACCGGGATTCTGGATGAGCCCTGGCTGGAGCCTCACATCCTGAATGGGCAAGGGGAAGGTGTACATGTATTTGCGTGTCCAGTACTTGAGACCTTTATTCATTACCCACCACTCAGGGCGGCCATTACGCTTGAGCTCGTACCAGCGGTCGCCGTTCTCGAAGAAGAATTCCTTGCGGCGTTCCACGAGAATGGCGTAGAGAAGCGGCGTAAGCGGATGCCCATAGCAATCCTCGCGGATATATTCATCGTCGCGCACGGCAGGGCAGGTCTGAAGCGTAAGGTCGGTGTATGGCTTGATGCGCAGGCGTCTGAAGGCGTTCAGCTCGCGCAATGCCGTATCCTCGTCGCCGAGGTGGTAGGCACTTTCCATCGCTATGAAAGCCATTTCGGCCGAGCGGAGCGAGGCGAATATCAGTTTCTTACTCAAGCGCCGCGCATTGAACCACATAGAGAAGCGCACATCGTTGTCCTTTTCCGTAAAGAGATTCACGAAACGTGTGCTGAGTGGGCGATAGCCCCATGTCGTATAAAGTGGGGCAATGGGTCTTGAGGAGTCGTAGAAAAGGTTGTTCTTGATGAGAGTGTTGCCATTGAGATTGAACTGAGTTGTCATCATGTCGACATAATCCTGTCCTTGCAACAGTGGATAGCGATCCAAGAGTTCCAAGGCTATGGCGCGGGCTTCACTCCAGCGGCCGCACCAGTGGTAGAGTCGTGCAAGAAAGCCTTTGCAGACGTCATTATTGAAGCGGAACATAGGATTCTTGATATCGCAGGCAATGGCTGCATTGAGATCGGCCTCGACTTGTTCTATAGTGGCTTGCAAGGTGCTACGCACGGGCTTGGCTTCCATGTCAAAGGTTGTCACAAGGGGCACGCCGAGGGTGGCATCGTCAGCCAATGGAGGAGCGCAAAAATCCCGGAGAAGCTGATAATAGCACCAGCCGCGAAAAGCATAGGCCGTGCCTACGACATCTCGTTCCTGCTGCGTAGTACCCTTATGAGGCAGTGCATCGAGAGCCATATTGCAGATTCCAATAATCTGATAATACGACTTATAGTTGCTCTGCTCGCCAGACAGAATCTCGCCGATATAGCTACTAAGGCTGGAACCGCCCGGCAGTTCGGTGAGATTTACTTCGCCATTGTCCGCCACTTCCTCAAGCTGAGTTGAGCGATGGCAGCTGCTGAGACTTGAAAATAATTCCGAGCCATAATCAAAGCTGTTGCAGAGCTGATGAATCAAGGCCGAGTAGTCTTCTGCCGTCTTAGGTATTTCCTTGCCATAGGGCTTGATGTCGAGGAAGTCGTTGCAGCTTACTGCTACGAGAGCGGCAAAGATGATGATGATATATTTTTTCATATTACAATCCGATATTAAGTCCGACAGAGAATGAACGGCTCATGGGGTAGACAGCTCCGGGCGTCTCGGGATTCATGCCTTTGTAGGCGGTGATAATCCACAAGTTGTTAGCTGTAAAGCTGAGACCCAGCGAGCCTATGCCCGAACGTCGCAGCATCTGCTCAGGGAAACTATACATGAGGGTCACGGAACCGATTTTCCAATAGGAGCCATCCTCGTAGAAGATGCTGCTGAACGAGCGTGTGCCGGCCGGTTGGTCTACGTCGAGCCGCAAATCCGTAGCGAAGGCATCGACCAGACGAGGGTAGCCATCCGTGACAGGATTATCGGGTGTCCAGCGATAAGCGGCGTCCTTGACTGTGTTGAGATGGGCTGAGTAGACATCATAGATGGGACGATTGGAGACAATCTTGTTTACGGAACTGCCCAAACCTGTATTATCGTAGTTGCTGACGGGGGTGATATAGTTGCGGAGCTTGGCACCTAATGAGAATGATGTGGATATGCTCAACGACAGCTGTTTCCAAGAAACATGTGTCGACAAGCCACCCGTCCATGGATAATTGCTCGTGCCGATGTAGTAGGTATAGTTGTCGTCGTTGCGCAAATCGGCGTTCGTCTTTATGACGGCATCTGGACGCAGCTTGAAATTATAGATTCCTGTCGTGGGATTAATGCCTTCGGGCTTGCCAGAGAAGATATGTCCCAAAGGATAGCCTACATAGTAGTCACCACCCAAGCTGCCCGACGGAGATTCATATTTGGTCAGCACATTCTGGTTATAAGCAATGTTGGCATTCACACTCCAGTTCCAAGCCTTGGTGTGTATGGGCGTCACACTCAGCATCAGCTCAACGCCCTGATTGATTTGCTCGCTGGTGTTATAGCTTTGCGACGTAAAGCCGGTGGTCGATACAACGCGAACAGAAGTCACGAGGTCATAGCCTCTGCGACGATAGAGCGAGAGATTGGCATTCAGACGGTTCTTCAAAAAACCGAGATCGATGCTGCCATTCCAGTCTTGAGTATGTTCCCATCGCAAGTTGGGGTTGGGCGGGCTTTTCACCATGCCCATTCGATAGGCTTGAGTCTCGCTGTTGCGGAATGTGGAGAGGTAGTCCATGATGAGCACAGGGTAGACACTTTTGTTCACACCACCAGTCAAACCTGTAGACAGACGTATGGTAGCACGGCTTATGATGTGGCGCAAGGGTTTCATGAAGCGCTCTTCATCGATGTTCCAAGCCAAGCCTGTAGACCAGATGAGGTTGAACTGCTCATTCGAACCGAAGTTGTTGCTGCCATCCGAACGTACCGTGGCATTGACCACATAACGGTTCTTCAGCACATAATCGACAGCTCCGTAGAATGAGGCGAAAGCATCTTCTGTACGTGCACGGCCCGACAGGCTGTTAATGACGTTGTTGTAGGTCTGCATGTCGGCCTGGTAGTTGGGCAAAGAATGATAATATAGCGGAGTGGCATAGTTGCCTGTCTTGGGGTCGTAGCCATACATCTTGCTTTGCAGCGTCTGGGCGAAATTGCTTCGGAGCTCTGTTCCGAACACTGCGCTGACATGATGAATGAGGTTGAACGTCTGGCTGTAATTCGCTTGTGCCCTGACGAGCCAGCTGCGATTGAAGTTGTTGCTTTGTGTAAGACTGCCGTAAATACGTTTCGACACCCGGGTATCATACTCAAACGGGCGGTCATCCCACGCTGCATAGGTATGCTGTCCGATCTCATCCTCCGAATTGTCGTTGCTATAAGTATATGAGGCAAGGCCGTAGAGCTTGAAATGCTCGTTGATGCGCCATGTGATGTCGCCACGAATCGTCGTGGATGAGCTGGTGCTTAGCGCGCTCGTCTCGTTGAGTTCACGCATGACACTCACCCCATTATCAGGCAATATGGTCCACGTATTCCCGTAAACAGTGGATTGGGAGAAGAAGGTATTGTCTGCCGCATACGAGCCGTCGTCGTTATAAGGGCGCTCGTAGGGGTTTGCGAAATAAGCGTATTTGAAGATGTCGAAGTTCAGCGACGAGGCAGTAGCCTTCATATAATTGTATGAGGCATCGAAATTCAGCGTCACCTTCTCCGACGGATTCGCCGAGATTCTTGCGCTGAAATTGTAACCATCAGAAGACGTACGCTTAACAATACCTTTATTTGTATTGATGCCACCACTGACGTAATAGGTAAGTTTGTCAGAGCCTCCAGAAGCACTTACATAGTGGGAAGTGCTCACCGTGTTGTGCATCAGTTCCTTGAACCAGTTGGTGTCGGTCTTTTTAAGTTGTTCGATATAGGCATCTTGCTCGGCGACGCTCATGCCTGCGAACTGACCATAGCCACTGCGAATTTGCCCTATGATGCCCACACGTGGGTACCAACCGCCCGAAGCGTAGCCTGCGGCAGAGAACTCATCCCAGATGCCCTGCTCATAGGCCAACTTCTCGCTGGTGTTCATAAGGTTGTGGTCGCGCGAGGGGGCTGTTTGGATGGATACATTACCCGAATAGCTCAGGTTGATTCGCCCGGCCTTGCCTTTCTTGGTCGTGATGACGATGACGCCAGCCTGCGCCTCAGAGCCATAGATTGCCGAGGCCGCAGCATCTTTCAGGACGGTGATGCTCTCGATGTCCTGCGGTGGAATACCTGCCACACCGTTAGCATAGAGTGTCGTGAAATCGCCCGATCGTACATAGCTGCTACCCATCGTGGGGATGTTCTTCTGTATAGGCACACCATCGACGACCCACAGGGGTTCGTTGTTTCCCGTGATAGAACTGATTCCACGTATGCGCACCTTGGCGCTTTGGCCTGGGCGACCGCTCACAGCTTGCACATTAACGCCTGCCAGTTTGCCTTGCATGAGCATGTCTACGTTAGCCAGGGGTTTATCCTTCAAGTCTTTCTCGGTGAGGATGCCTACAGAGCCCGTAGCCTTTCGGATGTCGGTTTGTGTGTATCCGTTCACCACTACCTGTTCCATCGTTTTCGTGTCTTCTTCAAGAGTCACAAAGATTTCACGCTTGCCCACCTTGGCCGAACCGGGCTTAAAACCGATGTACGAAAGGTCGAGAATATCGCCCGGACGGCAATCAAGCACGAAATGTCCGTCGAGGTCGGTCTGCGCTCCATTCTGTGTTCCTCGCACACGCACCGAGACTCCCACCAAAGGTTCGCCATCGGCAGAATGCACTGTACCGCGGACCCTCTGAGTCGCTCCTGTGCCTTGCGCCGAGATAAGCAAGGGGCTAAGTACACAGATGAGGATTAGTAAGTATCTACGCATTGGATGTTTATTGAGAATATAAATTTGAATATTTAGAAATCTTAGTTGCCGAGCTCCTGCATTAGCTCAACTGGAGTAGGCTTACCTAACAAATGTTCACGGAAATAGGCCCGAACGGTCGTCTGGTAGTATTGGTCTCCTACGCCATGGTCTACACCCGGAAGCATAAGCATGTCAAAGTGCTTGCCTGCACGGATGAGCGCCTGAGCCATGCGCATAGTGCTGGCTGGGTGAACATTGTTGTCCACGTCGCCATGGATAAGCAGCAGATGTCCTTTAAGGTTACCAGCCAGCTCCATATTAGTGGGGATATGTGCATCCCAATGTGTATGGCCGAGAGAGTCTGTCACTTGGTGTATGCCGTGAAAGGTCTCGCCCCACCACTTCAGATAGATGTTATTGTCATGGTTGCCGCTGGCGGCTACTGCCACCTTGTAAAACTCGGGACGGGAAAGCAAGGCCGTAGTGCTCAGGAAGGCTCCTCCAGAGTGGCCGTAGATGCCTACACGTGTAGTGTCGGCCTGCGGTATGCGAGTTGCCACCTGACGAATGGCGGCATAGTCGTCGTCGAGAGCGTAGTCGCGAAGGTTGCCATAGCCGTAGGTGTAGTACTTACGGCCACGCCAAGGGTTACAACCGCGATAGCTGAATGAGATGACAACGAAGCCTTCGTCGGCAAGCGCCTGATTGCCATCATCGTCGAGTGAGAAGTCGAGGGGCAGTAAATCGGTATGCGGACCTGGATAAGGATTGGAGATAATGGGCAACTTATCGGTGGAACGCATGTTATAAGGCGTATATACGATGCCATACAGCGGCGTTTGACCATCTGCTGCCGTAATCTGCATCTGCTGAGGTGTACGCCATCCTTTTGCCGTGAGGGCGCTGACGTCGGCTGTGGCCAGCTCGCAGATGAGTTTGCCTTTAAGATCGCGCAGGTTGTATTGCCCGGCGAAATCGACACGACTGTAATGGTCTACGAGGTAGCGCCCTGTTGGCGATAGCTCGATGCTGTGGTTGCCGTTGCCAGGTGTGAGCAGGGTTAAGCCCTTGCCATTAAAGCCTACTCGATAGTAGTAGGCATAGCAGGGGTTTGACGCCTCTGATTCGTAGCCATAACCTTTATATATTAATGTATGCGCGAGAGTATCTATGTGCTCAATCTCTGCTGCAACCATATCCGCAGGCGTGATGGTGTGCTTGAGTTTTCCGTTGCCATCGTAGTGGAACCATTGTCCGCGATCTCCCCGCTCTGCCCACCAAAGGATGTCCTCGCCGTTGTTGAGCACGTGATAGTTGAACAGTTGCTCGTTGAGGTGCGGCTTGCATTCTTCGTGAATAATAGTGCGGACGCTGTTATCGGCAGCATCGATACGAAGGAGGTCTACTTGATCTTGTGCCCGACTTTTCCGCAAGAGGTAGGCATAACGGCCGCTTGTGGTGATGCCGCGGAAGCGCGGTGTCTCTATAATCTGGTCGGGGTAGGCTTCGATGTTGAGCTGCTCAACGGTGCCTTTGTCGGCATCGATGATGTAGGCTGCGAAATGTGAAACGGCAGTGTCACCGGGCATGGAATATTTCATGGTCACAGCGCGAGGACGTGGTTGTGCCAGATTGTCAACGTAGGTCAACGTGGGGACATCGCGCTTGTCTTCACGCAGAACGATGAAGCGATGGGTGTCGCCTATCCATTTGCCTTCGGCTGAAGAGTAGCCCTTGGTGCCTCGCATGGTGTTGCCGCCTACAGCATAGGAATTGAAGTGTTCGCCGTCGGAGGTGAGGCGCAGGGGCGCAGGAGACATGGACTGTGAGTCTGAGGTCGACGGCTCCTTATGCGCAAGGTAGAGGTCATCGTCGTAGGCGTAGATGTAGTAGAGGCTGTCGGCCGAGAAGCGTTTCCAATAGGGTTCGCTGCTTTGCCTGTAGCTGCTTGGTTTCTCGGGAGCGTGCATGACGCTGTCTACGGGCTGGATGCTACGCGTACGTGTGTTGCCGAGGAGGTAGATGGGTTCGACGGTGCCGTCGGCCTTGCGTTGTTTTTTCTTAAAGAAGAATTGACGGTCTTCCTCGTCGAGCCAAGTGACGTCGACGTAGCTGTTAAGGATGTGGCGCGACAGGGTGTCGGTGTTGAAGGGTCTTGTCTTGGCGGCCAAGTCGAGGGCTTTTTGGATGTTAATAAGGCCTGCGGCTGTGGGGGGGAGGGGTTGCGACACAGTCGCAACATACGGAACGGAGGAAGGGAGGGAAGCGGGAACGGAGGATGGGTGGGAAGCGGGAACGGAGGAGAGGGAGGAGGGAACGGAGGGAGAGAGGGACGGGGAAACAGAGGGAGAGGGTGACGGGGCGGCCGTGGGTGCTGGCGAAGCGGATTGCATGATGATATTTCTCACCTGAGGTGCCGAGAGATGGGGGTAGAGGCTACGGATGGCAGCGGCAAGGCCGGCCACCTGCGGGGCTGCAAGGCTGGTGCCTTGATTGGTGCTCCATTCGTTGCCGGGGGCTGTGGACTTGATATCTTCGCCAGGTGCAATGACATCTACTGTTTTAGGGCCGTAGTTGCTCAGCCGCATGATGGTACCATCGGTGCCAGCTGCACCTACGACAATGATATTGTCGCGACGGTGGCCGTCAAGAGCTATGGGTGAGGGGTAATAGATGATGCTGTCGGAATTAGCCGAGTTGTTGCCGCTGGCTTTTACGAGGAGTATGTCGCGCCGGGCTGCTACATCAAGCAGACTGTCGACGACGTGGCGGTATGGACTGAACGTCTTTCCGAAACTCATATTGATGACCCTCGCTCCATGGTCTATCGCATACTTCAACGCAGCCGCAACATCTCGGTCGTACTCGTCGCCGTCGGGGATGGCACGGATGGGAATAATCTTAATGTCTGCCTTGCACTGCTGTGCCACCTGCGCCACCAAGCCCATGACCATCGTGCCATGATAGCTGTCGTCGGCGCTGACGTTGATGTTACTATTGCCATAGCCTGTAAGGTGTTGCACGTCGTCTGGGTTGTTGCCTATGCGTCGGTGGGCATCGTCGTCGGCATTGATCTGTTGCATCCTGGCTGCTGCCGTGGCTGCTTCTCCACGGAACTTTTCGACGATGGTAGCCCAGGGTGTAGAGTCCTCGTAGGGCATCGTGCGCAGTAGCACGGTCTGCAAGGCAGGCATAATGTCTGTGGTGTCTTCGACCTCAACCTTTTTGAAATCGGCCAACGTGGTGGACTTGTCTCCGTAACAGGCTTTCATTATGGAGTCTGCGACATCGAAATGTCGGCCTATAGCCTCGGCATTGCGTGCGTAAAGGATATAGCTCTCAATGTGTATGCGGCGCTGCAACGAGTCCATCAGCTCTTTCTCTTGTGCCGAGAGGGCGCTCTCTGAAGCGAGATAACGCAGGCGCAAGCGCTTCCATGCACGGTAGTCTTCGGTGCCTGTGCGTGTTATGTTTTCGCCTTCGGCATTGCCGAGGAAGTTCCATCCCGGCGTCTGGCTGAGATATGGCTTGAGGAAGGGGTGGGTGGTGTCAAAGCCTCCGTCTATTACGGCTACGGTTGTCTGCTGCTGTGCTGAGAGGGGGAGGGGGAAGAGGAGGAGTTGCGACACAGTCGCAACAAACAGGACAAAGTAAGAGGAAAGGAGGGAGGGGAATCTCAAGGAGGAAAGGGGGAGTCTCAAGGAAAAGAGGGGGAGTCTCATGGAAGAAAGGGGAAATCTCATGGAAAAGAGGGAGGAGATGGTGTATCTCATGGGTAACAAGTATTATATTACATAAAATAAACGGGCGCAAAGGTAGTAAAAAGATTAAACATTGGAGATTAAAGAATAAAGTTTTTGCTGTTGTTCCTAACTTTTGCCTCTACACCGCTCTGATTAAATGCAAAATAAGTTCCAGCATCCCAGACACTTTTGGGATGTTCACTGACCAACCGCTCTGATTGAATGCAAAATAAGTTCCAGCATCCCAGACACTTTTGGAATGTTCACTGACCAACCGCTCTGATTGAATGCAAAATAAAGTTCCAGCAGCCCAGACACTTTTGGGATGTTCACTGACCAACCGCTCTGATTGAATGCAAAATAAAGCTCCAGCAGCCCTGACACTTTAGGAATGTTCACTGACCAACCGCTCTGGTTGAATGCAAAATAAAGCTCCAGCAGCCCTGACACTTTAGGGATGTTCACTGACCAACCGCTCTGGTTGAATGCAGAATAAAGCCTTTCAGCCCCGGTGCAATAGTGATGTTAAACAGCCCAAAGTTACGATTAATCATACAACAAAAGCCCCTGGCAGGTTTTGCAAGGGGCTTTAGGCTCAAGAGACGGCGGCAATCAGCTGTACCATATCGTAGCGTTGCTCGACGCCTCGTAGTAACGATCGTAGTCGTCGTTCAGGTAGTTGTCGAGTTCATACTCTTCCTGAAAGTGCATTTTCTTTTTAGGTTTCATAGTCGAGTCCTCCTGAAAATTAAGGTTAATAGATTTGTTCTTCTGAGTACAAAGATAATGGGAATAATGAAGAAAAGCAAACATAGCATGGCCTAAGATGGTTTGTTTTAACATAAATTAGTCAAAAAACGGACATAATGAGTGTAAACATACACAGTAAACGAAGATGCTGATATGAGCCATGTGATGTAAAAATATAGGATTTTTCGCTTGTCGACCCAGGAAAAACATTACTTTTGTGGCCGCTAACCTAATCAAGCATTAAAGAAACCGCAATAAAAACCTGACTTTTTGTGTTGTAATGAAGCGTTATTGTTTAGCTTGTGTTGTGCTGATGGCGTGTATCTCGTCGTTGGCTCAGGAGAAGGATCCGATGTTGCTGAGGATAGAAGCCCGCGGCGACTATGGTCGCGAGTATGTGGATGGCGAGACGGACCGTGAAGCGAGCGGGTTCAAGGGTAAGTACTTGAATGTGATTTTCAAAGGCGAATTTGCCGAGAAGTTTTCCTACGCCTACCGTCAGCGCTTGAACAAAGCAGCTTTCTCGAGTTCCTTTTTCGATGCTACCGACTGGCTGTATCTGGACTATCGCCCCATCCCCGGCATGACGCTGTCAGCTGGCAAACAGGTTGTGGGCATCGGAGGATATGAATACGACCGGGTTCCCATCGACCTTTACTTTTGTTCGGAGTACTGGAACAATATCGCCTGTTACCAATGGGGCGTCAGCGTGGCTTACGACTTTGGTGCTGACAATCCCTTGCGGACGGCCAAACGCTCCGACCGTCTTTTGTTTCAAGTGTGTCAGAGCCCGTTCAGCGGTGCCCGGAACCCTTACACCGGCGCCAGCATAAGCGACCTGTATGCCTACAACCTCATGTGGTATGGCTCGCATGGCGTTTGGAGTACAATCTGGTCGGCCAACATGATCGAATATGGCGCCGGGCGTTTCATCGGCTATTTGTCGCTGGGCAATGAACTGCGGTTAGGACGTCAAGCGTGGCTGCAGTTCGATTTCATGAACAGAGCCGGCCGTGGACAGCGCTGGTTTTTCGACGATTTCTCTGTCATAGGAGAGCTTAATTGGATGCCTTGCCAGCAGCTCAGGGTGTATGGCAAGGCAAGCTACGACAAGAACACGACGACGAATGGAGCAGACTTCTGCGTACATGGCGGCACAGACATGACGCGTGTAGGCTGCGGTCTTGAGCTGTGGTCCCTGAAGGACGAATGGCACGAGCGGGTGAGGCTACATGCCAACTACAGCTACTCGTGGGGCGTGAACGGCAATCCCAATGGAGCGCTGAGAGACAGAGGCCAGTGGTTCAACATAGGCCTCACGTGCCGGTTCGATGCCATCAACAGGAAAAAGGCGGCGACGGAATAGTGAGAGACCATCATTAACAGCTTAGAATTAAAAACTTAATCATTGAAAACGAAGATACAGAATATGAAAGCATCAATGTCTGTTCGCCGATATATCTCTGGCGTGATATGTCTGCTCATCGTTGGAGGCCTTTTCTCATACCTTGGCTATCGCATGGGAGCAGCCGAGATGCTGAACACGGTCATGCATACGGCTTTCGACTTGCTCATCAACACTTGTTTCTATCTGATGGCCATCTGTGTGATTACGGGTGCGATAGGCAAGCTGTTTGTTGAATTTGGCGTCGTGGATTTGTTGGAGACCCTTTTGCGTCCGCTCATGCGCCCTTTGTTCAACCTCCCTGGCATGGCCTCGCTGGGCGCCGTGATGACCTTCTTGTCCGACAATCCGGCCATCATATCGCTTTCGAAGGACCATCGCTTTGCATCTCACTTCAAGAAATTTCAGTTCATTTCTCTCACTAATTTCGGCACGGCCTTCGGCATGGGTCTCATCGTCATCATATTCATGATCAGCCAAGGCTTCTTCAAGGAACCTCTGATAGGTCTGTTCGGTGCGTTCGTAGGCAGCATCGTGTCGACGCGCCTCATGCAGTACTTCGTCGTGAAGTCATATCCCGATTATGCCACATCGCCTGCCATCGACATGACTCCCGAGGAGGCGTTGGCGATAGAACCCGAGCACGAGGAAGAGAAATCGACTTTCCTGCGTACGCTCAACTCTCTTCTCGACGGTGGCAAGGCTGGCGTAGATGTGGGTATGACCATCATTCCGGGTGTCCTTATCATCTCCACGTTGGTGATGGTGCTCACTTTCGGTCCGAGCGCCAACGGCCAGTACACTGGCGCTGCTTACGAAGGCATAGAACTCCTTCCGGCTTTGGCCAACGAGATTTCCGGTTTCTTCCGCTTTGTCTTCGGCTTCACCGACCCGCATCAGATTGCTTTCCCCATCACTGCCTTAGGCGCCGTGGGAGCGGCCTTGAGCCTGGTGCCTAACTTCGTGCAGCAGGGATGGGTCGACGGTAACGCCATTGCTGTGTTCACGGCTATCGGCATGTGTTGGAGTGGTTTCTTGAGTACGCACACAGCGATGCTGGATTCTTTAGGCTACCGCGAGCTGACGTCCAAGGCTATCCTCTCGCACACGATTGGAGGTTTGTGCGCGGCATTGGCTGCCCACTGGCTGTGTATCATCTTGCTTTAGCCGGGGAAAATGTTCGTTCTGGGAAAACAAAAAAACTCGCAGACCAATGGTTTGCGAGTTTTTTTGTACCCTATAGTTTGAGCTTCACTATAGCAAAGGCCCGTTTCCACGAGTTGCATGAAATCATGCGCCTAAGAGAATTGGTCAACACACCTAAGAGAATTGGCCAACACACCTAAGAGAATTGGCAGATGCACCTAAGAGAATTGACAGAGGTGCCTAAGTGGGTGAATTAAGGGCGTAAGAGAAGAGGGCAAAAAAGGAAAAAAAAAGTGCCATGAAAGGAGAGATATCCCATAGCCTTCGGTCTTAACAGCAACAGTTGGATGCAGGATTCTGTCCACAATGAGGGCAGCTGTGCTGCGAGCCACCGCTGGCAGTGGCGCTGTGCTCCTGCTGGGGGCTTTGGGTGCAGGAGCCGGCCAGGGGGCAGCCATCGCATTGCGGGAAACGGGAGGGAGGCATGGTGAAGCGACGCCACACGCGGTAAACGGTGTAGGCGACACAGATAGCAAGGATGATGATGACGAGGAGGAGCTGCATTTCAGGAAAGAGAGAAGCGGGGGAAAGAGAGGAGGAGGGGGAGGGAGTTGCGACAAAGTCGCAACATGCAGAACAGAGAGAGAGGAAGGAACGAAAGGAAGGACGGGGGAACTAAAGGGGAAGAAACGAGGGGAAACTAAAGAAGAATACGAGGATGGACAAGGGAGGAGACATGGGGAACTAAAGGAGGAAACGGGGAAAACTAAAGGAGAACACGAAGGGAACTAAAATAGGAATTGAAGGGAAAAGGAAAAATTGAGGGAAAGTTAAAGGAGGATGCCGAGCTGGGCTACAGCTGCAGAGACCAACCAAGCAACGGCTGTAGTGTAGAAGGCTGCGAAAAGAGCCCATCGCCACGAACCTGTTTCGTTTTTTATTGCTACTATAGTGGCCAAGCACGGGAAGTAGAGGAGGATGAAAAGGAGATAGGAATAGGCCGTCAGAGGCGTGATGCCATCCATGGCCATCTGACGACGCAGACGCACGTATTTGTCGGTGTCGTCGCTGAAGGTATCGTCGTCGGCAAAAGATTCGTCGCCAGAGTAAAGGACACCCATGGTAGAGGCCACAATTTCCTTCGCCCCAATACCTGCTATGAGACTGACGTCGAGTTTCCAGTTGAAGCCCTGCGGCGCAAAAACAGGTTCAATGGCTTTGCCCATACGGCCGAGATAGGAGTTCTCCATAGCAGTTCCTCGCCCCGATTCCTCCAAGGATGAGCGGGTTGCATTGCCGCCAACGGCCTCTGTCGAGGATAGCGATTCCCCCTCCACACGAGTGGATTCAGGGAGGGGCCAATAGCTCAAGGCCCACACGATGATGCTGGCCACGAGGATGATACCACCCATCTTCTTGAGATATTCCTTTCCCTTCTCCCACGTATGGCGGCCTATGGCTTTGGCTGTAGGCCAGCGGTAAGGCGGCAGTTCCATGACAAAAGGCGTGTCCTCGTCCTTGATGATCAACGACGAGAAGAGGCGGGAAACGAGCACAGCCATGAGTATGCCAATGGCATAAAGCGAAACGAGCACCATAGACTGCCAACGTGGCGCAAAGAAGGTGCCTACGACCATGATGTAGATAGGCAGGCGTGCCGAACACGACATAAAGGGCAGGACGAGCATGGTGATCAGTCGCGAACGGCGGCTCTCAATGGTGCGTGTGGCCATGACGGCTGGCACATTGCAGCCAAAGCCCATGACCAAAGGAATAAACGATTTGCCGTGAAGCCCCATGCGGTGCATGAGCTTGTCCATGATGAAAGCGGCACGAGCCATGTAGCCCGAGTCCTCCATGAAGGAGATAAACAGGTAAAGAATAAGGATTTGAGGAAGAAAAACAATCACAGACCCTACCCCACCGATGACACCATCGACGAGCATAGAGCGCAAAGGACCCTCGCTCATCGAGGAACCTATAAAGTCGCCCAGCCATGCCACTCCAGCCTCGATCCAATCCATAGGATATTGGCCGAGGGTGAAAGTCGTCTGGAACATGACATAGAGGATAAGAAAGAAGATAGGGAAGCCCAGGTACTTGTTCGACAGCAAGTTGTCAATCATGTGCGTAGTCTTGTAGGTATCTTCTTTCGTTCCTGTCTGGTACTCGGCTTCGGTAAGGGCTCCGTTGATGAAGCCGTATTTTGCATCCATGATAGCAGTCTCGGCATCCACGTCCATCTCCTCTCTTACACGAGCCACGGCCTTGTCCCTACTCTCGAGAATGGCCTTGGAACTACTCTTGGCCGCAATAAGCTTTTCCACTTCTTCGTCGCCTTCCATGAGTTTGATGGCCAGGTAGCGCGTAGAATAACGGGTACGCAGTTGGTCGTCCTGCTTAAGGTAGTGCTGGATGCGGGCTATGCCGTCTTCGATCTCGTGACCATAGTTGATGTGCAAGTGACGCGCCACTTTGTTCTCACCTTCGTAGACGTCGACGACGGTTTGCAACAGCTCGTCGAGGCCCTGTCCGCTCTTGAATGATGTGGGCACCATAGGCACGCCCATGAGCGTCTGCAGGGTGTCGATGTTGAGGATGTCGCCCCGTCGCTGCATCTCGTCGAACATATTGAGCGCACACACCATAGGCACGTTCATGTCGACAAGTTGGGTGGTGAGATAAAGGTTGCGCTCGATGTTGGAGGAATCGATGACATTGATGATGACGTCCGGGTGTTCATCGTTGAGATGACGGCGGACATACATCTCTTCAGGCGAATAACACGTGAGCGAGTATGTGCCGGGGAGATCGGTGAGGTTGAAACGATAGCCGCCCCAGTTGGCCGTTGCTACGGTTGCGTCCACCGTAACTCCCGAATAGTTGCCCACACGAGCATGGGCTCCGCTGGCAAAATTGAAAAGCGACGTCTTGCCACAGTTGGGATTACCCACGAGCGCCACATTGATGGTATGATGCTTGCGGACAGCAACCTCTTGCAAAAGTTCTTCACCTTCATGCTCAAGAGTCAGCGGATGAGGACCAGAAGCCGCCAAGGCAGCTTCGTTGACGGCTTCGTCACCAGTGACGATTTCAATCATGGATGCTTCGTCGCGACGGAGACTGACCTCATATCCCATCAGCCGATACTTGACAGGATCCTGCAAGGGAGCATTGAGCAGGGCTTCTACGGACTGACCTTTGATGAAACCCATCTCGACAATGCGCTTGCGGAAACCGCCATGACCACTCACTTTCACTATTACAGCACTCTGGCCTGTCTGCAAATCGGATAATTGCATACCTGAAGTTTTCTTTTGTTGATTTTGCAGCAAAAGTACTTGAATTTGCCCAAACGGCCAACTTGATTCACTTACGGACAAAAAAAATACCTACTTCGGCGAAGAAAATCACCAAAAGTAGGTAATAGTTTAAAATAACAATACGGCACTTCCGCCGTCAGTCACGGCGTCTATGCGTTGCCCGCCAGTGCAGGACAGCCTCAGCTACGACCAGGTCAAACGGCGTAGTAATTTTGACATTCTCGCGGTTGCCTTCAACCAGTTCCACTACCTGACCGTTAGCTTCTACTACGCTGGCATCGTCGGTAAACGTATCCCTGAACTCTTGGCTATAGGCAGCCGAGAGCATCGGCAAGGGGAAAACCTGCGGTGTCTGCACCAGACGATAGCGGGAACGGTCGCGCGTTTGAGAACCGTCGTCTGTGAGTTCGCGGACAGTCTCCACGACAGGAACCACGGGTACTACAGCCTTGCCAAGCGCAGCTTCTGCATAGCAAGTGCGAATAACCTCCAGACCGACAAAAGGTCGCACGCCATCGTGAACCCCCACGACGGCATCATCGGCAGCCCCTTCAAGATGCCGCAGGCCATTCAGCACTGAATGAAAGCGGGTAGCCCCACCCGACACAACGTCGTGGGGCAGCGTGAAATGGTGTTCGCGACATAGTTCCTGCCAGAAAGTCTGCTGGCTCTCGGGCAATACCAACACAAGCGACACATCCGGCAAAGCTGCGGCAAAAGCCTCAAGCGTATGCATCAACACGGGACGGCCGCCTATAGGAAGAAACTGCTTGGGCAAGTCTGAGCCCATTCGCAACCCTTTACCGCCTGCAACGATAATGGCGTAACGCTTCATTTCACCTCACTCCAGAGCATGCCTTGGCGCAAGGCATCGGCCGTGGACTTATCCTTGAGGCATTCCACAATTGCGTAGCCAAACTCGAAGACGGCTGCAGGACCTTTGCCTGTGATAAACTGCCCATCCTGCTCTACCAGTGCACCGGTGCAAGTGGCGCCAGTGAGTTCTCCCTCGAAGCCAGGGTAACATGTGGCACGCTTGCCGCTGAGCATACCCAAACGTCCCAACACAAGAGGCGCAGCACAGATGGCTGCTACGGGACGGCCAAGATAAACATGGTCGCGGATGCGTTCTTTCAGCGTGTCGTTATCAGCCAGATTGGTAGCACCAGGCATACCACCAGGCAAAACAAGCATTTCGGCATCAAAGAAATCAACGTCCTCGAGCAACACATCGGTTGCCACTTGAATGCCATGGGCGCCTGTCACCAAGTGCTCACCAGTAGTAGAAACAATTTGCAGTTCAAGGCCTGCACGACGGATGATGTCGGCTGTTCCGAGAGCTTCTATCTCCTCGGAGCCTGTTGTAAAGAAAAGGTAAACCATAGATGAGAGTACCCACCCCCACCTTCCCTCAGGGGAGGAAGTGGGATGTATTTGAACAGTTGTACAAATAGTTATTGGTTAGCACCCTCCTCCTTGAGGGGTAGCAGGGAGGGTGTCTGTAGGCAAGCGAGATAGCGATGTATAGTCTCTTCAAGGCCTAAGTATAAGGCATCACAGATGAGCGCATGGCCGATGCTGACCTCATCGGTCCAGGGAATCTGCTCATGGAAATAAGTAAGATTCTGCAGACTGAGGTCGTGCCCGGCGTTGAGGCCGAGTCCTAAGGCCCGAGCGGCTTTCGCGGCACGGATGAAAGGCGCTATGGCTGCTGCTCTGAGGCTGTCGAAACTGCTTGCACTTGAAGACTGCGACGCCACAGCCGCAGCATAAGCCGCAGCATAGGGCTCGGTGTATAGCTCCACACGATCGGCACCTGCCCGTGAAGCATATTCCACCATTTCTTCATCAGCACCCACGAATATGCTCACACGTATGCCGGCCTCCTTGAAACGAGCCGTCACGTCTGTGAGGAAGTTGAGGTGGGTCTTGGTGTCCCACCCGTGGTTGCTCGTAATCTGGTCGTGTCCATCGGGCACAAGAGTCACTTGGGTGGGCTTGTTGGCCAGGACAAGTGCCACGAACTCCGAGATGGGATTGCCTTCGATGTTGAATTCGGTGGTAAGGAGCGGCTTGAGGTCACGCACATCCTGATAGCGGATATGGCGCTCGTCGGGACGAGGATGAACGGTTATGCCCTGCGCACCAAAGCGTTCACAATCCTGCGCCACACGCAGGACGTCTGGGTTGTTGCCTCCACGGGCATTACGGATGGTAGCAACTTTATTGATGTTAACACTTAATTTTGTCATATTTCACAGCTGTTATACATGTGCAAAAGTACTAAAAAGATATATATACGAACCCAAAAGTGCCCGTTTTTTTACTCTTTCAGCCTCTACGACAAAGAAAAATGATGAATGAGCTCAAAAAAACGAAGTTAAATGCTTAACTTTGCAGCGCATTAAAGCTGAATGATATGAGCAAACTCCGTTTTGCCCTCTTCGGGAATATCTTCCAAGCACAGAAATCACTCGCTGTGAACCACCTCTTGCAGACTTTGGCTCAGCATGAGGCTGAGATATCCATGGATGCCAAATTCTACAGGTTCCTCACCAATGAAATGCGTCTGAACCTACCACAGTCTTTGGCCTTGATTGACGGCAACGACTTCGAAGCCGACTACGTCATCTCCATGGGGGGCGACGGCACTTTCTTGGAAGCAGCCCGGCGTGTGGCCGACAAGGAGATACCTATCTTAGGAGTGAACATTGGCCGATTAGGTTTTCTGGCCGATGTCTTGCCCGAAGACATAGAGACGGTTGTCAGCAATATCTATGACGGCAAATGCCTCATTGAAGAACGTGTGGTCCTACAAGTGATCTATGGTGGTCGCAACCTTAAAGAGAAGCCCTTGGGCTACCCGTTCGCGCTCAACGAAGTGGCTGTTCTCAAGCGCGATGTTTCATCGATGATCAGCATCCGCGTAAGCATCAATGAGGAGTACCTCACGACCTATCAGGCCGACGGCCTTATCGTGAACACGCCGACAGGATCAACAGGTTATGCGCTTTCTGTAGGAGGTCCGGTGATGCAACCAGGCAGCCGCACCTTAGGACTGGTGCCCGTAGCACCCCACTCGCTGACGGCGCGTCCACTGACTTTAACCGACGACGCAGAAGTGTCGCTGAGCATAGCGGCCCGCAACCACAAGTTCCTCGTTTCTATCGATGGCCGCAGCGAGCAGTGCCCCGAAAGCATAGAACTTAAGATAAAACGTGCGCCCTATCATGTGAAGGTGCTGAAACGTCCTGGCCAGAGTTTCTTTCGCACCATAAGAGAAAAACTCATGTGGGGCGCCGACACCAGAGAATAAGATGAAAAAAGCGACAACACAAGAGCAGCCTCATGCCAGTCCCTGCAAAGACGGGACTGCAGGCAACACGGCCCTTATTCTCCGTTGGTTCTTCGAAATATTCAAGCGGGTGAAGCTGCAATCTTTCATCAATGCAATCAGTGGTGTTGTCCGCGTCGCCCTTGACTTTGCCTTCATTTGGGCTACCAAGCAAGTCATTGATGTTGCCACAGGCGACAGCCACGCTTCATGGTCGTTCCTCCCCCACCCCACCACACTGACCACCGCAGGCGCCATCCTGATAGCCATCATGGTGGCACAACTGGCCTTAGGCTTTGCCGGCCGGTGGATAGCAGCCCTTCTGGGCGTTGATGCACAAAACAGAATGCAGCGACACATCTTCGAGCACCTTCTCCGCAGCGAGTGGTACGGGCGCGAAGAACGTCACAGCGGCGACGTACTCAACCGCCTTGTTTCTGACAGCCAGACAGTTGTAAGTGTTGTCACCGACACGTTACCCCAAGCCCTTGCCGTAGTGATTCGTCTCGCGTGCGCGTTCCTTTTCTTATATAATATGGACGCCGTATTGGCTGTCAGCGTCACGGTCATCCTCCCCATCTTTATTCTCCTGAGCCGTTTATATGTCCGACGGATGAGAAGCATCACGCGAGAGGTGAGGAATACAGACAGCCATATACAGTCGACACTGCAGGAAAGCCTGCAGCATCGCGTGGTCCTGAAAACCCTCGAACGCATACAAACTATATTGAACGTGCTTCAAGGGCAACAAGACTCACTTCGCCGACAGGTTCGCCACCGCACCCTCTTTTCCTCATCTTCCAATCTGGTTCTCAACATTGGCTTTGGCGGAGCGTATCTTTTCGCTTTCCTCTGGAGTGCCAACCGACTGGCCGACGGAGATATCACTTTTGGAATGATGACAGCATTCATTCAGCTTTGCGGGCAAATACAGGGACCCTTCCGCGAGCTGACGCGATTCATTCCGGCTATCATCAGCAGCTTCACCGCTGCCGAACGTCTGATAGAACTGGAAGAGAGTCCGCTCGAAGCTGACGGCGAGCCTATTCGCTTCTCAGCTGGCGCCGGCATCCGCATCAACGATGTCTCTTTCGCATACGACGAACACAGCCGACTCATCCTCAATCACTTCAACGCAGATTTTCCCCCAGGCTCGGCCACTGCGATTCTCGGAGAGACGGGTGCCGGCAAGACGACCCTTATCCGCCTCATCCTTGCCTTGCTCACTCCCGACCAAGGCAGTGTAGAAATGTATGATTCACATGCCAACGCGTCTGGCAACTCCACCAAGGTGTCTGCCCGGACTCGCTGCAATATTGTGTATGTGCCACAGGGAAACACACTCTTCAGCGGCACCTTACGCTGGAACCTCCAGCTGGGGCGTCCCGATGCCACAGAGAGCGAGATGTGGGAAGCCTTACGCTTAGCTTGTGCAGATTTTGTTGAGACAATGCCCGACGGCCTCAACACACACATAGGCGAGGGAGGAGCTGGTCTATCAGAAGGTCAGGCCCAACGCATTGCGATAGCCCGAGCCTTGTTGCGTCGCGGTAGCATTATTCTTTTTGACGAAGCAACAAGTGCACTCGACCAACAGACCGAAAAGAACCTCCTCACCAACCTCATTTCCCATAACAAGAGCCTCGGTATTGCTCCTACTCTTATTTTCATCACTCACCGGCCTGCAGTCGTCGAACATTGCGAGCAGGTAATCACCCTCACACGATGCACCTCTCTTTCCTGAAGAACTGGACTCTTCCTGTGGCCATAGCTACGGGCTCTGTCCTATACATGCTCTTTGCTTTTGTTCCAGCCCTCAGTGCGGCAGCTGATATTCTCGGTCCTTTGTGCGAGACCTTACTGCCGATAAGCATTTTCTGTACACTTTTTGTCACATTCTCGAAAGTAGATTTCCACCTCATGCGCCTTCGTGGCTGGCATGGAGTCGTTTTGTTTACACAGCTTTCGATAGCGGCCCTCCTGACCTTTTTTACCTACAAGATCATCGGTATAGACAATTTCTCCACCTCCCTTCCTCTTGTGGCCGGCCTCTCTCAGCAGGATGTTATTTGGATTTCAGAAGCCATCTTGGTTTGTATTATAGCACCTTGTGCTTCGGCTTCACCTGTCGTAACGGCAAAACTGGGCGGCGATCTCACTCAAATGACAACCTTCGTTTTGCTGTCGTCACTGGTTGCATCGCTCTTTATTCCAATCATTTTTCCTCTTCTGGAACCGCATGCAGGCAACACTTTTCTTGGTGCTTTTCTGCTCATCCTCCAGCGGCTGTCGTCCGTCTTACTCTTGCCTTTGTTGTTAGGAGCTCTGGTACGTCATTGGGTAAAGCCGCCATACAACTGGTTCCTACGTACCCCTGATTTGGGTTTCTACCTATGGAGCGTGTCATTAGCTATAACCTCTGGTATCACCGTAAAAAACATGATTCATAGTCATGCAAGCCCACAACTTCTCATAGCCATAGCCGCCCTGACACTGTTTACCGCCGTCGTTCAGTTCGGCATCGGTCGTATGGTGGGACAGCACTTTGGGCAACTCGTCTGCTCAGGGCAAGCGATGTTTCAGAAAAATACGGGGTTGGCAATTTGGATAGCCTATGTATACCTCTCACCCGTCGCTTCGATAGGTGCAGGCTGCTATGTCCTTTGGCAAAATATCATCAATTCCTTCGAGCTCTGGCAGCACCGAAAAATCGGCGCTCCAAAGCCTGAACGAGCAACAACGTCCAAAGGAGAGCAAAAAAGCACACACCTGTGACAGCGTTTTCTATGCCCAAAGGAACAAAAGGCACACATGAGAGTGCAAAAAGCAGGCTGTAAGCAATTAACCTTTGCCTACGGAAAGTACGCAAAAGCTCTGTGCGCCCCCAAGAAGTTGTAGAGAGCCAAAAGGTCAGCGCCACAACAAGCATAAAAATCTTAGTATCCCACAACAAACCGAGCACCAAGGACGTCTGATTGGTCAACGCGCCCAAATCGGGCGTAAGCTTGGGCATGTGGTTGCGACTGACAAACTGAAGCACTGTTCCAACCAGCCATCCCGCCACCATAGGCCAACATGCCAGGCGGAAAAACTCGTTGCGACGCTGCCATGCCATAAGCAGAAAAGCCAGACACAGAGGCACGGTGATGCCATCGTGTGTGAAACTACAGAAGATTCCCATCAAAAGCATTAGGGCATAAGCTCGCTTGAAGTCGCGTCTGCTGATGCGTTTGTATTGAGTCAGGAAAAAGGGTACAATACACTGAGAAGTCAGCTCGATGATAGCATCCTCATCACGGGAAAAGAAAAGATGCGAGCCCGGCGCAAAAAGCAAAACAAACAATGCGGTGATGATGACTTCCAAAGAGGACCTGTCCGTGCCGATGAAGCGTGCCAACAGCCATACCAGCAACGTGAACAAGAAAGCGGTAATGGGTATGATAATACGTGGATCCCAGACGTAGCCGCCTGCCTTCGGCACAGCTACGAGCGTGAGACTCACGAACAAAAAGATACCTAAATACGTCAGTGTTCGCATATTTTTCGCTGACAAAGGTACTCTTTTTTACTTATTCCAATGGCTGTTTGCCACTTTTTTGTTTAGAAATCAAATATTTTTTCTGACATCTTGTCAGTAAAATCGATTATGGCACACCTTTAGCTTATCAGAAAGCACACACATACATATATAATAAATAGCGTGTTTGAGCAAGAATGTCTGCACATTATTAAAGATCAATTCACAGGCTATCAAAGCTCAAAAAACATACACAGCCAAGAACCAACATATATAACAACAAACTCATAAACATCTACAACTATGAAGATTAAACCACTTGCAGACCGAGTTCTCATTGAGCCCGCACCTGCTGAAGAGAAAACTATCGGCGGCATTATTATCCCCGACACCGCAAAAGAAAAACCATTGCAGGGCACAGTCGTAGCCGTAGGCGGAGGTACCAAGGACGAAGAGATGGTACTCAAGGCTGGCGACCAAGTACTTTATGGTAAATATGCCGGCACTGAGCTGGAGCACGAAGGCACAAAATACCTCATCATGCGCCAAAGCGACGTAGTGGCAGTGCTCGCATAATATATTTTTCAAGATTTAAGAACTGGCATGAGCCTTTTCTTTAAGAATCGTAGAACCATTAAATCATTCAAATTTAGTCATGGCAAAAGAAATTAAATTCAACATAGAAGCCCGCGAACAAATGAAGCAGGGCGTGGACCAGCTGGCCAACGCTGTAAAAGTCACCCTTGGTCCTAAAGGTCGCAACGTTATTATAGAGAAGAAGTTTGGAGCTCCACAGATTACCAAGGACGGTGTGACCGTAGCCAAGGAAATAGAGCTCGCCGACGCATTCCAGAATGCCGGTGCACAGCTCGTCAAGAGCGTTGCTTCGAAGACAGGCGACGATGCAGGCGATGGCACAACGACCGCAACCGTTTTGGCTCAAGCCATTGTTCGCGAAGGCTTGAAGAACGTCACAGCAGGTGCCAACCCTATGGACCTCAAGCGTGGTATCGACAAGGCTGTTGCTAAAGTCGTAGAGAGCATCAAGGGCATGAGCGAGCAGGTTGGCGACGACTATGACAAGATTGAGCAAGTAGCAACCGTGAGTGCCAACAACGATCCTGAAATCGGCAAGCTGTTGGCTGAAGCCATGAAGAAGGTTTCGAAGGACGGTGTCATCACTATCGAGGAAGCCAAAGGCCGCGACACCACCATCGGCGTTGTCGAAGGCATGCAGTTCGACCGCGGTTATCTGAGCGCCTACTTTGTCACGAACACAGAGAAGATGGAATGCGAGATGGAGAACCCTTATATTCTCATCTACGACAAGAAGATTTCTAACCTGAAGGATTTCCTCCCCATCCTGGAACCTGCAGTACAAACGGGACGTCCGTTGCTCGTCATTGCAGAGGATGTCGACAGTGAAGCCCTCACAACCCTTGTGGTCAACCGCCTGCGCGGTCAACTGAAGATTTGTGCCGTCAAGGCTCCTGGCTTCGGCGATCGTCGCAAGGCCATGTTGGAGGACATCGCTGTTCTGACAGGCGGCGTTGTCATCAGTGAAGAGAAGGGCTTGAAGCTCGAACAGGCCACTATTGAGATGCTTGGCAGTGCTGACAAAGTGACCATTTCAAAGGACAACACCACCATTGTCAGCGGTCATGGCCAGAGTGAACTCATCAAGGACCGTATCAACCAAATAAAGAACGAAATCCAGAACACTACCAGCAGCTATGACAAGGAAAAGCTTCAGGAACGTCTGGCCAAGCTCTCGGGTGGCGTTGCAGTGCTCTACGTTGGAGCTCCTTCCGAGACAGAGATGAAAGAGAAGAAAGACCGCGTAGACGATGCTCTCTGTGCTACCCGCGCTGCCATCGAAGAAGGTATTATCCCTGGAGGCGGTGTTGCTTACATCCGTGCCATCAAGGCCTTGGACGGTCTGCAGGGTGAGAATGCCGACGAGACAACAGGTATTCGCATCGTGGAGCGTGCCATCGAGGAGCCTCTGCGTCAGATTGTAGAGAATGCCGGTCTCGAAGGTAGTGTTGTCGTGAACCAAGTCAAGGGCGAAGAGGGCGACTATGGTTACAATGCTCGTGCCGATCGCTATGAAGATTTGCGTAAGGCTGGTATCATCGATCCTGCCAAGGTTGCACGCGTTGCACTGGAGAACGCAGCCAGCATCGCTGGCATGTTCCTCACAACAGAGTGTGTTATCTGCGACGCTAAGGAGGAAAAGCCTGAGATGCCTATGGGCGGTGCTCCTGGCATGGGCGGCATGATGTAAAAGGAAACGAACATATATTGTCAACAAAAAAACTCGCAAGCTGTTTGGCTTGCGAGTTTTTTTGTACACAGGTAGAGCCGGACAACGATACAGAAGCGCTCCCTCTCAGTACAATAATGCAAAAAAAGGGAAAGACATTCCACAGATTCGACTATTGAAAGTCTACGGCTCAAATCATTCTAC
The DNA here is from genome assembly GCA_002391275.1 of Prevotellaceae bacterium UBA4372. Taxonomy (GTDB): domain Bacteria; phylum Bacteroidota; class Bacteroidia; order Bacteroidales; family Bacteroidaceae; genus Physcousia. The sequence goes on from DGSC01000052.1 coordinate 26,925, forward strand.
GACTTGAGCCGTAACCTTATCTAATCGGAAAGGAAATAGGACAGCGACAAAATGGCGCAGGAGATGACAAAAGTTCTCCCTGGAAAGACATTTTGTCATTGATAATTAAATGATTAAACCACCTAAGTGCCTTGGCACGCTTATTGCTAAATAATGGTTGTCGAAGCGAAGCGAACAGCCAAACACTGACAACGCAAACAGCGACAAACGAACAAGAACTTAAAGTATAACCATTAAATTATAGGAGGTTAAAACTATGTTACCAGTAATGTTTAAAAACAGTTGGTTCCCGACAGTATTTGATGATTTCTTCAACACCGAGATGACAACTCAGCGCACGGCGCCTGCCGTCAACGTCAAGGAAGACGAAAACACATATACCATGGAAGTGGCATCTCCTGGTCTGAAGAAAGAGTTCTGCCGCATCAACATCAACGAAGACGGCAACTTGAATGTTGCTATCGAGAATAAGTTTGAGCATAAAGAAGAGAACAAGAAGGAACATTATCTCCGTCGTGAATTCTCTTACACCAACTATCAACAGGCTTACACCCTGCCTGAAGATGTCGACAAGACGGGAATAACAGCTAAGGTGGAAGATGGAATCCTGACTATTGTTCTGCCTAAGATTAAGAAAGAGGAAACGAAAGTCACCCGCCATATTGAGATTGCCTGACATTCAGAGCCTTCTCTTACCCATTAACGCCCATAGGGCGTAAGGAGACTTTCATTCAGCCAGCTTTGCAAGGGACTGTGCCAAGATTATTGGCATAGTCCCTTTTTTTGTGTGTTTTGCTTTTACACAGCATCTACAACAAGGTTTAGCCACCAACGATAGATATAAAAATGGAAACAGAAATTATGAATAGAAGCCCCGAGCCAAATAAATGCTTGAGTCAGTATCTGCCCTAATATCGAAGAAATAAAATGTGATTTTTGTGCGGCTAAAAGAAAAAAAACTTACCTTTGTGCCCAGAAGCCTCTTGGAAGCAACAGGTTCGTAGGCACAAAAGAACCCTTGTCAACAGACCTATAAAAACAACCTAACAAATACAACGATGAAAAAGTGGACATACACCTTCTTAGCCTTGCTGTTAACACTTACTCCTCTTTCAGCACAGACAAACGCCCCCAATCCATGTCCTGCCACAATCCCGGCGATAAGCATGTGGAAAGGAGGACAAGGCTTCATGCAACTGACCAATGAAAGCCGCATCTTGTGTCGGGACAGCCGCTTGCGCGCCGCTTCAATAGCTTTGGCGGAAGGCATGAAGGCTTTAACAGGCGTGACATTGACTGTCGCAGAAGACGGGAAAGCCTCTGAAGGTGACATCATATTTGCCTACAAGTCAACCAAGAGACTTGGCGAAGAAGGCTACACGATAGACATAAGGAAAAACGTAAGCATTGAGGCCGAGCGACGTGGAGCCATTCATGCGGCTCAGACTTTGCTGCAAATGATAGCAAAAAACTCACGTGACGCCAAGCTTCCCATCCTGCCCAGAGGACAGATTACCGACCGACCAGATTATCCTGTACGCGGATTGATGCTCGATTGTGGACGTAAGTCCATCCCGCTAAGCTACCTTCAGCATCTTGTGAAAACAATGGCCTACTACAAGATGAACACCTTGCACATACACCTCAACGACAATGGCTTTCCTGCATATTTCAACGACAATTGGGATGAAACTTATGCGGCGTTTCGTCTCGAAAGCGAACTTTTCCCAGGCCTCACGGCTGAAGATGGCAGTTACACAAAAGACGAATTCCGCCAATTTATCCTTGATGCCGAAAGGTTAGGAGTAGAAATCATACCAGAGATAGACGTCCCTGCCCACAGCTTAGCTTTCACTCACTATCGCCCGTCACTGGGGTCTAAAGAATTTGGCAGAGACCATCTCGACCTTTCCAACCCCGATGTGATTCCTTTCCTCGATAGTCTTTTTGCCGAATATATCGGAGGCCCCAATCCTGTCTTCGCTGGTCCGTATGTACACATCGGCACTGACGAGTACAGCAATGCCCGGAAAGAGACCGTAGAGCAGTTCCGCAGTCTATCGAGCCATCTCATCCAAACAGTGGAATCGCATGGCAAGAAAGCAGCCTTATGGGGTTCTCTTACTCATGCAAAAGGCGATACGCCAGTGAAAATAGACGACGTGCTTATGTATTGTTGGTCCAATGGCTATGCCAATCCAGATTCCATGAGAAGCTTAGGCTATCAACTGATCAGCATCCCCGACGGCATGACTTATATCGTCCCTGCTGCCGGCTACTACTATGACTATTTGAATATCCCCTATCTTTACCGCAAGTGGACTCCTGCACATATAGGCAATAATCATTTTCCGGAACGTGACCCACAGATACGAGGCGGAATGTTTGCCGTCTGGAACGATATCGTAGGCAATGGCATAGCTGTTGACGACATTCACCATCGTTTGTTTCCAGCTCTACAGGTCATTGCCGAGAAGACTTGGCGGGCCGACACATTACGCTCATTTGACCAATGGCACCAACTTGCAACCATGACGGGCGAAGCGCCATCAGTGAATGATCTCGGTCGCTACCCCAGAGGCATCGTACTTAGCCAACCTCGAGTGGAACCGTCATCAACACGGGAAATCCCCTTCATCGGATGGCCTTATCGTGTAAGCTTCGATATCAAGGCTGAAGCGGAGAAGCTTGGCACAGCTCTTTTCCGCAACAAAGATGCCGAGTTCTACCTTGCCGACCCCGTAACAGGGCGCCTTGGTTTCATCAGAGACGGCTACCTTTTCAGCTTCCGCCACGCACTACATCCTGGAACTAATGAGCACATAGCCATTGAAGGCGACAACTCCGAAACGCGACTTTATGTCAATGGTAAGCTTGTGCAAACCTTGGCACCAGAGCCTCGGCTGTTCCCCCACAACAAACCATTCAAAATGATAAGAACGCTGAAATTCCCTCTGGCAACGACCGATGCACATCTTCGAAGCATGGTCACCAACCTGAAGGTGGAAAACATAGAATAATCAACCTCATAACCTAACAACTTCATAACCTCACCTTTAATGAACCATAGACTGCTCTTTACTTTCGTTCTCTTAGCGTTTGCCCTGACATCCCAGGCTGCATCGCACAAACGGCACGACAGCCCTCCTCCCACACGCATAGCCTGCGTAGGCAACAGCGTCACCTATGGGTATGGACTCGCCGACCGCGAGCACGACGCCTATCCCGTTCGTCTCCAGTCGATGCTCGACGCCAAGTATGGGGCCGGCAAGTTCTACGTGGGCAATTTCGGGCATTCGGGGGCCACGTTACTATCGAAAGGACACAGACCATACATTCATGAACCTGAATTCAGGCAAGCTCTCGATTTCAAGCCCGACTGGGTTGTAATACACTTAGGGCTCAACGACACCGATCCGCGCAACTGGCCCGACTGGAAGGAAGAGTTCATCCCCGACTATCGAGCTTTGATCGACTCGTTCATGGTCGTTAACCCAGATGCGCGAATCCTCATCTGCAAGATGACGCCCATTTTCGACCGCCATCCCCGCTTCCAGAGCGGTACACGCGACTGGCATGCCCAAATTCAGCAAGCTATCGAACAAGTGGCATTCGGCGCTCATGTGCAACTGATCGACCTCTACACACCTCTTCATTCCCGCCCCGACCTTTTCCCCGATGCCCTCCACCCTAATCCCGAAGGCGCTAAAATCTTGGCACAGACCGTCTTCGCGGCCCTTACGGGCGACTATGGAGGCCTTCAGCTGCCTCCACTCTACAGCAACGGAATGGTACTGCCGCGCGACGAACACCTCCTGATCGAGGGACAGGCCAATGCCCGCCAAAGCATTCACGGAGTACTCAGCAAAGGCCGCAAGGTAGTGAAAGAATGTAGCGCATTCACGCGAGCCGATGGCTCCTGGAGCATCGAACTGGACCACATGCAAGCAGGAGGACCTTACACGCTCACGCTTACGTCCACACCCTTGCGGCCAGGCGATTACCAGCTTTATTATCCCAGCCACTACCCTTTCGACCTTCTTGGCTTAAAACCTAAGGACAAAAATGCTGCAAAAGCAGAAAAGCTCGTCATCGACTCCATCTTTTTCGGCGATGTCTGGCTGGCCAGCGGGCAGTCGAACATGGAACTGCGCGTCGACCAGTGCAACACACTTGAACAGGACATCGCCGATGCCCGCAGGCTAAGCCATAGGATACATCTCTACAACATGCCTGCCCGGGCCAGGACAGACGCTGTAGCATGGCCCGACAGCGTACTGCGCTTCACCAACCAACTCCGGCACATGGATTTCCAAGGATGGACAGAGGCCACACCCGAGGCGGTGGCGGCCTTCTCTGCCGTAGCGTTCAACTTCGCCCGGGTCTTGGCCGACAGCCTCCCGCACATCCCCATTGGCATCATATGCAATGCCGTAGGCGGTTCCACCACTGAATCGTGGATCGACCGCGCCACCCTCGAACGCCATATCCCCAACATCCTTGCCTCCTGGCGCATTGGCGACTACGGCCAGCCATGGGCACGAGGCCGCATGAGCCAGAACATCGCCATGGCACTGAACAAAGAAAGCACAGCCTACAACCCCCTACAACGTCACCCCTACGAGCCCGCCTACCTCTTCGAAGCCGCCATAGCGCCCCTGCAACACTTCCCTATCAAGGGCGTCCTCTGGTACCAAGGCGAGTCCAACACCCACAACACAGAACTCCACGACCGCCTCTTCACCCTCCTTCAACAGTCGTGGCGCCGTTTCTTCGCCCGCCGATGGCAGTGCGAGTTCCAGAGCAAGCCACAGCTCCCCTTCTACCTCGTCCAGCTCTCCAGCCTGCCACGGCCATCGTGGCCAGCCTTTCGCAACAGCCAACGCCTCCTGGCTAGCAAACTGCCCTACACATGGATGGCAGTCACCGCCGACCTCGGCGACCCTTCCGACGTCCACTACCGCACGAAGCGGCCCGTAGGCCAACGCCTCGCTCTGCAAGCCCTCCGCCACACCTATGGCCACAACCTCGTCAGCGAAGGGCCCGTCGTCGTGCGCGCCAGCGCCGCCAACCCCGGAACGCCCAACGCCTACGTGACCCTCCACCTCAGCAACGCCCATGGCCTCTACGCTTCGCAGGGCTTCGAGCTCGCAGGGCCCGACGGCATATTCCACACCGCCCAAGTCCACGTCATCGGCACCACGCTACGGCTCTCATCCCCCCACGTAGCTTGGCCTGTAGCCGTGCGCTACGCTTGGAGCCCCGTCACCCATGCCGACCTCCACAACGACGCCGGCCTCCCCGCCTCTACATTCCTGATAGAGGTGGAAAATTGAAGCGCCCCCACACGACCACTCCCTCTCGACGCAACACTCCATCCCCCCTGCGAAGCGACCTCACAACCACACAACCCCAAAACCCAAAAACCCCACAATGAAACTCATCTCATGGAACGTCAACGGCCTGAGAGCCGTCGCCGCCAAAGGCTTCAGCGACATCTTTGAACAGCTCGACGCCGACATCTTCTGCCTACAGGAAACAAAACTCCAAGACGGACAAATCCACATGCAGTTCCCAGGCTACGAAAGCTACTGGAACTATGCCGACAAGAAAGGCTATTCCGGAACAGCCGTCTTCACTCGCCACACACCCACGAACGTCAGCTACGGACTCGGCATCGAACAGCACGACCACGAAGGACGCCTCATCACCCTCGAGTTCGAACGCTTCTTCCTTGTCAACGTCTACACGCCCAACGCCCAGGAAGGCCTCCGGCGCCTCCCCTACCGCCTCGCATGGGACGACGACTTCCGCCACTACCTCGTCCGCCTCGACAGCAAAAAACCCGTGATCGCCTGCGGCGACATGAACGTAGCTCACCACGAAATAGACCTCAAAAACCCCAACTCCAACCGCAACAACGCAGGCTTCACCCTCCACGAACGCGCCAAGTTCACCGAGCTCCTCCAGGCAGGCTTCGCCGACGTATGGCGACAGCGAAACCCCAACACCGCCAATGCCTACACCTGGTGGAGCTACAGACGCAACGCCAGAGCCAACAACGCAGGATGGCGCATCGACTATTGGCTCGTCTCCCAACGCCTGATGCCCAGCGTCAGCCAAGCCAGCATCCTCAACCTTACCCAAGGGTCAGACCACTGCCCCGTAGAAATTGACATCAACCTATGAGAAATAATATAAACCTAACGTCACACTGAGATACATGCATAACGGTTCGACCTACGGGAGGTGTAACTTATATATTAATAATACGCAAACTATTCGAACGAGAAAAAGAGGCACATATTGTTAATTGCTTGCTAATTCTTCATCATTTTGTGTTGTGAACACTGATAATCTCAAAAAAAAACGCTTTTATTCTCGTTGTTTCTTTGAATTATTCGTAACTTTGCACAAAATTATCGAGAAATAGGCAATATGAAATTTGCATTAGTTACAGGTGGCTCCCGAGGACTTGGCCGTGCCATATGCTTAAAGCTGGCCTCGGAAGGTATTCCTGTTATCATAAATTATCAGTCGAATATTGCGGCTGCCGAGGATGTAAAGGCGGCCATTGATGCACTGGGCGGCAAGGCTGAGGTGATGCCTTTCAACGTCGGCGACGAAGCACAGGTTGAGGCTGCTCTCGCCGCTTGGCAGGACGTTCATCCCGACGATTATATCGCTTACTTGGTGAACAACGCCGGCATCCGTCGCGACAACCTGATGTTCATGATGCCAAGCGACGACTGGCATGCTGTACTTCAGACGTCGCTTGATGGTTTCTACTATGTCACCAAGCGTTGCCTAACCCGAATGATGATGCGCAAACATGGCGGGCGTATCGTGAATATTGCTTCACTCAGTGGCATCAAAGGCATGCCAGGGCAAACCAACTACAGCGCCGCCAAGGCCGCCATCATCGGTGCCACAAAGGCCCTTGCTCAAGAGTGTGCCTCCCGTGGTGTGACGGTGAATGCCGTAGCCCCTGGTTTCATCACGACGGACATGACGAAGGACTTGCCCGTTGACGAACTGAAGAAACTGATTCCGATGAACCGTTTCGGACGTCCCGAAGAGGTTGCCGACCTCGTCGCCTTCCTCGTTTCAGACAAGGCGGCTTACATTACGGGGGAAGTGGTGAACATCAACGGAGGACTTTATACTTAAAAAAGAGAAAATACAACTAAAGGCAAGTACGTAAAAATATACGTCAAATCATGTCAACAGCATACAATAAATATATTACGGGAAAGGTTTCGGGAGAACGTCGCGTCGTCGTCACTGGCATAGGCATCTGGTCGTGCCTTGGACAGGATATAGACGAAGTGACGAATTCGTTGCGCCTCGGACGCTCAGGCATTGGCGTTGAGCCCGAGCGCATCGGCTATGGTTACCAAAGTTCCCTGACCGGCATTGTTCCGCGTCCCGACCTAAAGAAACTACTACACCGTCGTCTGCGTGCGGGTCTAGCCGAGGAAGGCGAATATGCATTCATGGCTACCCGCCAAGCTTTTGAGGGTGCCGGCATCACAGAAGAGTACCTCCTTGAGAATGAGGTGGGTGTTATCTTCGGCAACGACTCATCGGCACAACCCGTCATTGAGAGCGCCAATATCATGGCCGAGAAGCATGACTCGCAACTGCTAGGTTCTGGCCTCATTTTCCAGTCGATGAACTCAACGGTGAACATGAATCTCTCGACCATCTTCCACCTGCGTGGCATCAACTTCACCGTCAGCGCAGCCTGTGCCAGCGGTAGCCACAGCATCGGCTTGGCCTATATGCTCATCAAGCAGGGATTGCAGGATGTCATTCTAACGGGTGGTGCCCAAGAGACGAACTACTATTCGATGGCTTCCTTTGATGCCCTCGGCACTTTCTCAAAGCACATGGATGAGCCCACGAAGGCCAGTCGTCCCTTTGATACCAGTCGCGACGGACTCATCCCCAGCGGTGGTGCTGCAGCCCTCGTCCTTGAGGACTACGATCACGCCGTGGCTCGTGGCGCCACGATTCTTGCTGAAGTCTGTGGCTATGGTTTCTCCTCGAATGGAGGTGGTATCTCACAGCCCTCAGACGAAGGCAGTTTCATTGCTATGCAACGTGCCATGAACGATGCTGGCGTAACAGCCGAGGATATAGACTACGTGAACGCTCATGCCACTTCAACACCCCAGGGTGATATGTACGAGGCGATGGCCCTGACCCGCCTTTTTGAGGGCAAGCATGCCTGGATCAGCTCCACCAAATCCATGACTGGGCATGAGTGCTGGATGGCAGGTGCCAGCGAAGCCGTCTATTGCATACTGATGATGCAGAACCGCTTCGTAGCGCCCAACATCAATCTCGAGAACCCCGACGAACATGCTGCCACGCTGAAACTGGCACGCACAACAGTCGAGGATATTGATCTCAACGTCATCCTCTCCAACAGCTTCGGTTTCGGAGGAACGAACAGTGCATTAGTGCTCAAAAAGATATAGAAAAGCCCCCATCGTCACTCTTGGGAAGCCATGTTTGCACGTTCCAAGCAGAAGCAAGAAGTATAGATATTTTCACAGAACAACCACTCTAAAAATAGCCAACGAACATAGATGAAACTATCTCCAGCCTTAATAGAGGCATACACTAAAGAGCGGATATCTGCACACGAAGCTCAAGCTCGGGCTGAGTTCATCGCATGGGGCCCAGTAGTCTTTCAGGCATCTCGTCTATTGATAAAGTTCGGTCTACTTGAGCATATCAGTAAATCGGAAGATGGATTAACCCGTACGGAATTGTGCGAGCGAACAGGGCTAACAGACTATGCTGTGAAATGTCTGACAGAAGCTGGACTATGCATAGGCTTAATTTTGGTCAATACAGAATCAGATCGCTTTACTCTATCAAAGACCGGATGGTTCTTGTTGAACGATCCAGCAACGCGCGTCAACATCGACTTCAACCACGATGTCAATTATGAGGGATGGTTTCATCTCGAAGAAGCGCTCAAGGAGGGGCGTCCCGCAGGTCTGAAGCATTTCGGGGACTGGCCTACAATCTATGAAGCGCTGAGCGAGTTGCCACCTCAGGCGCAGAAGAGCTGGTTTGGTTTCGACCATTTCTATAGCGACACCTCCTTTCCCGAGGCCTTGGATATCGTCTTCGGCAAGTACCAGATACGCTCGCTCTACGATGTCGGAGGCAACACCGGTAAATGGGCTTTACAATGTGTAGGCCACGACCCCGAGGTGGAGGTAACCATCCTCGATCTACCTCAGCAGATTAATATGATGCAGGCCAACATAGCCGGCAAACCCGGTGCTGAACGCATCAAGGGCTACGGCATCAACCTTCTCGACGCCAATGCCTTGTTTCCACAGCGCGAAGGCGGCCTGGATGCCATCTGGATGAGTCAGTTCCTCGACTGCTTCAGTGGCGAGGAAATTGTCAGTATTCTGACACGTGCCAAGAATGCCATGACGAAGGATACACGCCTCTTCATCATGGAAACGCTGTGGGACCGCCAACGCTTTGAGACGGCAGCTTTTTGTCTGACAATGACAAGCCTTTATTTCACAGCACTTGCCAACGGCAACTCCAAGATGTACAACACAGATGACTTGTCCCGTTATATCTCGTTATCAGGTTTGAATGTGGAGTGTATTTTCGACGGTTTGGGTCAAGGTCACAGCATCGTGGTGTGTAGGAAGGATGAGGCGTGAGGGAAGAAGGTTAGAAAAAACGAGAGAAAGGCAGATCAAATATTTTCAATCTATATCAACCAACCAATAGAATTATGTCAAGACAAGAAATTGAAGAGAAGGTGCGAACCTTCCTCGTCGAGGACCTCGAGATTGAGGCCGACGCTATAACTCCGGAGGCACGGCTGAAGGAGGACATGGGCATCGATAGCCTCGACTTCGTGGACATCGTAGTGATCGTGGAAAAGTATTTCGGCTTCAAGATCAATCCCGAGGAAATGGCGGGCGTGGCCACCCTCAGCCAGTTCTGCGACTACATCGAGAGCAAGGTGGCCTGAGGCTGGCCTCCCCGTGGGCCGCTGCATGGACTCTGACATCAAAGAACTTGGCTGCTATGAACCAACCCCAACACCCGCAATGGAAAGGCCGCACGGGCGGCTCGCCTTGGATGCAACGGACCCTCATCCGCTGCCTGGGGTGGATGAACCTGCCCTTCGTCTACGCCGGCATGGCGCTGGTGGTGCCGTTCTATATGCTCTTCAACCATAGGGGCTACCTCAGCCAGTACCATTTCTTCCGCCGCCGCTTCGGGCGCAACGCCCTGCGCGCGTTCTTCGATGTCTATGCCAACCATTTCCGCTTCGGGCAAATCATCCTGGACCGATTCGCCTTCTATGCCGGAGCTCGTTTCAGACTCATCACCGAGGGCAACGAGCGCTTCCTCGAGTATTGCCGCAAGCCGGGGGGCTTTATGCAGATTGGCTCGCACGTGGGCAACTTCGAGCTGGCTGGCTACATGCTGTCGCAGGACCGGAAGATGATCAATGCGCTGGTCTTCGCAGGCGAGACGGGCACCGTCATGGAGAACCGCAACCGGGTGTTTGAGCATCAGAACCTACGTCTCATCCTCACCGGCAACGGGCTGGACCACGTCTTCGAGATGAACAGGGCCCTCGCCGATGGCGAAATCGTGTCGCTGCACGGCGACCGGGTTTTCGGCTCGCAGAAGACGCTTACGTGCAGCATCCTCGGCGCCGAGGCTGAGCTGCCCTTGGGGCCCTACATCCTGGCGGCCACGCGCGAGGTTCCCGTGTTCTGCACCTTCGTCATGAAAGATTCGGTCTACACCTATCATGTCTACGTCTACGAAATGAAGCTGCCGCAGGAGGCTGAGGGGAAGAGCGCCAGGGAGCGTGCTGCGGCGCTGGCTCAGGTCTATGCCGACCGCCTCACGGAGGTGCTTAAGCGCTATCCCCACCAGTGGCTGAACTACTATGAATTTTGGAAAAATGATGCGAAAGAGCTTCGAAGTGAAGATTGAAGAGGTACCCATATTGCAACTGATTCCCCAGCGGCGTCCTTTCGTCATGGTGGATCGCGTGGTGGCTTTCAGCGCTTCTGCCACGACGTGCGCTTTCACCGTTGATGCGGGTTGCCTGTTCGTCGAGGATGGCCGGCTGGCTGCCGAAGGCGTTGTGGAGAATGTGGCTCAGACGTGTGCTGCACGCATGGGCTGCATCAGCTATCTGAACCACGAGACCGTGAAGCTCGGGTTCATCGGGGCTGTGCGGGGGATGAGCTTCCGCCGCCTGCCCATGGTGGGCGAGACGTTGCTGACGACGATCCGTGTGCGCGAGGAAGTGTTCCGCATGACTTTGGTCGACGCAGAGGTCAGGATCGGCGACGAGGTGGTGGCTTCGGCCGAGATGAAGATTGCGCTGAGCGAGATAGAGATGGATGGGCAGGGTAGCCATTAGGGATTTATCTGAACGGTGTGTGAAAAAAATCAGCGAAAGAATGAACGAACTTAAGGCAAGCAAGCTGCTGGAAATCCGCTTCAGCGAGGTGGACTCGATGGGGGTCGTATGGCATGGGTCATATCCTCTGTACTTCGAGGATGCGAGGGAGGAATGGGGACGCAAGTATGGAATGGGGTATCTGGACATGTTCGAACATGAGTTCTATGCTCCGCTCGTCGACCTGCAATTCCACTACAAGCGTCCGATGGTGTATGGCATGCGCCCGCGTATCGACATTACCTATCGCCCGACGGAGGCGGCGAAGCTTGTCTTCGACTACGAGATCTACGACACGCACGACGAGAGCCTGCTCACGACGGGCCACAGCGTGCAAGTCTTCATGAGCAAGCAATACGAGCTCTTGTGGGAGTACCCTCCCTTTTTCGAACAATGGAAACGGGGCATTATGGAAACAGGTCTGTGACCCACCAATAAGGCAATGTATATCCTGTCTGACAACATCATTTCCCCTTTGGGCTACACTACAGCGCAGAACTTTAAGGCTGTAGCGGCTGGCCGCTCGGCTTTGGAGCGTCGCGAGAGGGACGACCTAAGCCCCGAGCCCTACGTTGCTGCAAGGTTTTCCGAGGCCCAATGGGGCGAACTTGCCATCGAGGGCTTGTCGCACTTCGAGGCCTTGGCCGTGCGTTCTGTTGTTGATGCCATCAGCACGACGGGGATAGACATTGCAGGGCCTGACGTGGTATTCATCCTCAGCACGACAAAGGCCAACATCGAGAACCTGAGGACGGGCTGTGAGCCAGACGACTGTTTTGCCCCGAACATGGCTGCTAAGCGCATTGCCAAGCACTTAGGATTCGCCACGCAGCCCTTGGTGGTGTGCAATGCATGCATTTCGGGGGTGGCTGCACTCATCACGGCACATCGGCTGATTGCGGACGGGGCTTACAAATATGCGGTTGTGTGCGGAGCCGACGTCCTCAGCCGCTTCACCCTATCTGGCTTTCAATCGCTCAAGGCCCTGTCTGCCCAGGAGTGCCGACCGTTCGACATCGAGCGTATAGGGCTTAACCTAGGGGAAGCTGCCGCTACGATGGTGCTCACGGCTGAGCCTACGGAATTCAGTATCGTCAAGGGTGCGATATGCAACGACGCATTCCACATCAGTTCGCCTTCAAAGAGTGGCGAAGGAGCGTTTCTTGCGCTAAAAGCCATCGGGGCCGATAAGGTCCGCGACAGGTTAGCGTTCATCAATGCACACGGAACAGCCACGATGTACAACGACCAGATGGAAGCTGTCGCGTTGGAGCGTGCCGGCTTGAACGACGTTCCCACGAATGCCTTGAAAGGTTTCTTCGGCCACACCATGGGGGCTGCGGGCATCCTCGAGACGATTATCTCGGTGAGAGCCCTCGAAGAGAGCACCGTACTCGCCACGCGAGGCTACGAGGAGACCGGCACCTCGGTTAGTCTTAACCTATCGCCTGAAAACAGGCCTTCCCACAACGAGGCTTTCGTCAAGATGATATCAGGGTTTGGAGGCGGCAACGCTGCCATCCTTGTTACCAAAAGCGAAGCCCGCCTGGAAGAGCGCATGTCAGAGGAAGACTTCACTACAGAGCCGACCCACAACATCGTGATCAACAGCCAGCGTGCCACACTCGACGGGCAACAGTTCAGGACAACGGCTACGGGAAAAAGTCTTTTGGTAGATTTGTATAAAACGTTTATCGCCGACTATCCCAAGTTCTACAAAATGGATCCTCTATGCAGGCTCGGTTTCGTAGCATCCGAACTCCTCCTGAGGGCCGCAGCATCCACCGTGGATGCCATCATCCTCTTCAACCATTCATCATCCACCGTTGCCGACCGAAATTATTGGGCCACGGTAAGCAACCATGACGACTCATTCCCCAGCCCAGCCCATTTCGTCTACACGCTGCCCAATATCGTCACCGGAGAAATAGCCATGCGAAACAACATCCATGGCGAGACAGCATTCTATATCATCAACGAGCATGACTCCAGTATAAAGGAAAGCATTCTGCATAGCTTCGCCCATGCGTCTGCCGCCACCAGCTTTCTCACCGGATGGATTGACTACCCCGACGACGAAACCTTCGTGGCACAACTCAGCGTTATCCGCAAATCGAATAAAGAAACAACAAACATATTATAACTATGAAAGAACTGATTCTTCAACTGAAAAACAACATTATCCAGGTCCTCAACCTCGAGGACCTCACACCCGCCGACATAGACAACGACGCACCCCTCTTTGGCGAAGGTCTGGGCCTCGACAGCATCGATGCCCTGGAGCTCATCGTCATGATGGAGAAAGAATATGGCATCAAGCTGAAGAACCCAGCTGAAGGCAAGGAAATCTTCAAGAGCATCAACGTCATGGCCCAGTATATCAGCGACCATCGCACGAAGTAAAGGGAAGAGCAACAAGAAAAAAAACTCACACAAGGCAAATGAGCGAACCAATCCTGATAACAGGGATGGGCATCGTGTCAGCCATAGGGCTGAACACAGCCGAGACCGCAGCAGCCCTGCGAACCGGCCGCACAGGCATAAGGCCGCTACGCTACCTGCACACAGCCCACAGCGAGTTCCCCGTGGGCGAGGTGCAGCTCTCCACCGACGAGATGGCCCGGCGCCTCGGCATCCCCGACGGCCAGCCACGGACGCGAACGGCACTCATGGGCATGATGGCCCTCGACCAGGCTATCCATCAGGCCCGACTCACTGCCGCCGACATCGCCCGGGCAGCGTTCGTCTCCGGCACCACCGTCGGAGGCATGGACATGAGCGAGCAGTACTATATCGACTTCCTCACCAACGACCTGCACAACGCATATATCGCCCAGCACGACTGCGGCGCCTGCACCGAGAGCATCGCCGACTATGCCGGCTCCTTCGCCTCGGTGTCCACGCTGTCCACCGCCTGTTCGTCGGCAGCCAATGCCATCGTCAATGGCGCCAACGTTCTAAGTAGCGGGCTCCATGAGATAGCCGTCGTAGGCGGCAGCGAGAGCCTCACAAAGTTCCACCTCAACGGCTTCAACTCGCTGATGATTCTCGACCGCGAGGCGTGCCGACCATTCGACCAGACGCGTGCCGGCCTCAACCTGGGCGAAGGAGCAGCCTACCTCGTGCTCGAGACCGCCGCCTCGGCACGTCGGCGAGGCGCCAAGCCCCTGGCCGTGCTCGAAGGCTATGCCAACGCCTGCGACGCTTTCCACCAGACAGCGTCATCGCCCGACGGCCAAGGTGCCTACCTCGCCATGCAGCAAGCCTTGGCCGATGCCCACCTCTCCCCAGCCGACATCGACTACGTCAATGCACACGGCACAGCAACTCCCAACAACGACGTCAGCGAGAGCCAAGCCTTGAAGCGACTCTTCGGCAACAACTTGCCGCCCGTCAGCAGCACGAAAGCCTTCACAGGACATACGACGAGCTCAAGTGGCAGCATCGAGGCTGTCATCTGTCTGTTGGCCCTTCAGCAGCAATTCCTACCCTTGAACCTCGGTTGGCAACATCAGATGCCCGACGGCATCACACCTGTCACCAATTCTACACCACAACGTCCGCTACGCCATGTGCTCTGCAACAGCTTCGGCTTCGGTGGCAACGACACTTCGCTGGTGTTGGGCAGCTTCTCCGCCCCTCCTGCCGAAGAGGCTACCGAGGTGCCCGCTTTGTCAGGCTCTGCTTTGGGCCATGCCAAGAGCGAAGTCTATGTAGCCGCAGCCACGCAGATTTCCATTCAGCAAGGTCTCAGCGAGGCGTGGATGGACACACCCATCCTATACGACGAGCCCTACGTGCGCTCCTTGGACATCGACTTCAAGCAATGGATCGCTCCTTCGGCATCGCGACGAATGGGCAAGTTGCTGAAGCGGGCGCTGTCCACATCGCTGTCTGCCATGCAATCGAGCGGCATAGCCCATCCCGACGCCATCATCACCGGAACGGGTCTCGGCTGCATCGAGAACACCGAGCTCTTGCTGGCGCACCTTTGTACAGAGGGTGAGGAGAATTGCAAGCCTACGCCCTTTATGCAATCGACACACAACACCATCAGCTCGCTCATCGGCATCAGCACCCATAGCCATGGCTACAACGCCACCTATGCACACAAGGACGCATCGTTCGACTGCGCCCTCGAAGACGCTTGGCTGCAGCTGCAGCTCGGTCGCGTCCACACAGCTCTCGTAGGTGGGCACGACGAACTGACGCCCACGTACTTCAGTCTGCTCTGCAAAGCCGGCTATCTTGGCCACCCCGGGCAAGTGGCAGGTGAGTCAGCCGTCAGCATCATGTTCAACACAACACCCACGCCAGATGCATTGTGCCGCATCACCCGCTTCGAGCGATGCTACCGCCCCACCACCGCAACGCTACTGCAGCTGGCCACCGAGGTGGGCCCGGTCGATGCCGTCATGACTGCGGTCAATCCCGCTGACATCCCCGTGTCAGCGGCCCCTGCTGCAGCAGACCTGTCGCACCCGTCGCCGCTTCTCGAGGTAGCCACCCTCTTCCCCGACACCCCATTGCTGCAGTTCAAGAACATCTTCGGCGAGAGCTACACCGCCTACGGACTCGCCATCTACGCCACCGCACACATCCTCCACCGCCAGCACGTACCCAAAGCCATGCTCATCCCTGACCACGGACAACCAGCGGCCCTCGGCCGCATCCTTGTCCTCAACCAGAGCGGAGGCAAGGACTACACCTTCACCGTTCTCGAGAGATACATTCACAACTCCTGATTCAGAATTCATAACTCGTTACTCGTCATTGTTATTTTTTAATAGCTAATTCTTAATAGTTTTATACTTCACTCTTCATGCCTCGTCTAATCCTTTTAGCCATTCTCCAAAGCCTCTTGCTCAGCGCTGGGCAAATCTTCTTGAAATATGCCCTCCACGCCATGGGCAAGCCCCAGTGGCGATGGAGTTTCATCGTGGCACAAGCAACGAATTGGTGGTTCCTGGCCACTGGCGTGAGCCTAATTGCCAGTTCCGTTCTATGGATGTACATATTGAAGAAATACCCCTTCAGCATGGCCTACCCACTCTCCAGCATGAGCTATGCCTTCGGCATGATGGCAGCCATTTTAATCTTCCATGAAGAGGTACCGTTCTCACGCTGGATAGGCGTCGGGTTGATCATGAGTGGATGTTATTTTATTGCCAAATGAACAAGTATTTAGACATAAGGAACATCATCTGTCTGCTATGGCTCTGCATAGGCTGCAGCACTGCCGCAGCTCAGCATCCAGTCAGCCAAGCCGAGCAGGAACGTATCATCAGCGAGATCAACGCCTCAGCCCGCAACGTCCGTACGCTCCAGTGCACATTCGTACAGACAAAGGAGCTGAGTATCATGAACGACAAGATGGTCAGCAAGGGCACCATGGCCTTTGCACGCCCCAACAAGCTGTCGTGGTACTACACCACGCCCTACGACTACACGTTCATCATCGCCGACGACAAAGTGCTGACAGCCAAAGGTACAAACAGGAATAGCATCGACCTCAAGAGCAGCCAGACGTTCCGAGGCATCGCCCGGATGATCGCCGGCAGCGTTACAGGCAGAAGCCTGATGCAGACCGACGACTTCGACGTGAAGATTCTGGCCAACAAGCAGATTTACGTCGCACAGCTCACGCCAAGGACGAAACACTTGAAGAAGCTGTTCACCTCCATACGCCTCACTTTCAATCGCTCCACAGACATCGTGCAACAGGTGGAAATGACCGAAACCAATGGCGATGCCACCACCATAACCTTCCACAACGTCAAACAAAACCAAACGCTCAGTGACAAGACTTTTACTCTGCATTAGCTTCCTACTATGCCTCTGCCGCCTGTCGGTCACAGCCCAGACCCACCCCCTCCTACTCGACGGAGAGGAACGGGCCGCGTGGAACGTCACCCTGCAGCGCGGCCAAACGAGCATCACTGGCATCTGCATCGCCCGGAAGGACGGGCAGGGCGTCGTGGGCTCGGTAGTCAATGAGTTTGGAATCCACCTCTTCGACTTCACCTGCCACAACAACCGCGTGAAGGTCTGCAACCTCTTTGCCGCCATGGACAAATGGTACATACGTCGGATACTGCGCCGCGACCTGCGCCTGCTCGTGGCCGACAAGCCCCTCAACACCAAGCCTAACCGACTGCTGCAGGCTTGGCCGCCCGACTCCCTGCTACTACAGAACAATAAGTACCACATCGCCTACCACTTCCAACGGCTCAGAGAATAGCCACCGCACGCCACCATTCCGTCAGTCCACCACAGCCAGCCACACGCAGCCACAGCCCACCAACAAAAAAAAAGAACAACATCATGACACTTCAGAACAACTTCTTCCGAATACTCAGCGAAACCCACAACGAGACGGCAGATTGCTACGAAATAACATTGAACCCTGACCACTTCATCTTCAAGGCTCATTTCCCAGGTAATCCCATCACCCCGGGTGTGTGCCAACTGGCTATGGTGGAAGAGCTCCTGTCTGCTCAGATCGGACAGCCGCTACGTCTGGACTGCGTCAACAATATCAAATACATGAACATCATCTCACCCATAGACGTTCCACAGCTTCAAGTCCGCATCTTCCACCTACAACCCACCGATGACGGCTATAGCCTACAGGCCGTGCTCGCCAACGACACCACTTCGTTCACTAAGATGTCCATTCGCCTTGCGCCCAAGGCTTAAATGCCAAACACATACTTAATTCTTCACTCTTCATTCATAAACAATGGCCCCCACCATCCTCATCCCCACCTACAACAACGCGGCCACCGTGTGCGATGTCATACGGCGCTCAGTGCAGGTGTGCCCGCATGTCATGGTGGTCAATGACGGCAGCACCGACAACACACTGCCCCGTCTGCAAGCCTTGCGTCAGGAACTGGCCTTCGAGCTCGTCAGCTATGCACAGAACCGCGGCAAGGGAGGTGCGTTGAAAGTCGGTTTCCTTCGAGCTAAAGAAATGGGATTCACTCATGTCATCACCTTGGATGCCGACGGACAACACTACCCTGAGGACGTGCCCATTCTACTCAAGGCAGGCGAGCGGCATCCCGAAGCCATCATCGTGGGTAGCCGTCCCTTTAACCATGACAACATGCCAGACGGCAATGTCTTTGCCAACAAGTTCAGCAACTTCTGGTTCTCCGTGCAGACTCTGCAGCGCATCCCCGACACCCAAACAGGCTTCCGCCTCTATCCCTTAGACCATATCAGTGGGTTGCGAGTGCTAACAGCCCGCTACGAAGCCGAATTGGAGCTGTTGGTCTTCAGCGCTTGGCGAGGCACTGAGATCATCCCCGTTCCAGTGCGCGTATTCTATCCGCCGCCCGGGGTGCGAGTCAGCCATTTTCGGCCCACCATGGATTTTATGCGCATCACCATCCTCAACACCATCCTCTGCTTCCTTGCCATCGTCTATGGCGGGCCACGGATGCTCTTCAATCGACTCCTAAAACGGCTCAACAATCAATAACTCTACTTTCGCAAGCTCAGTTTCGTTAGGTTATAAGGGTATCAGGTTATGAGGTTTTTAGGTGAAGATAGCATTAATTATTCTAAACATACTTACTACACTTCATAACTTCATAACCTCAAAACCTTACAAGTTGAGCACTCGCGAAACTTGAAATTCTTAATTATTGAGATCACCATGTCACCCTTCATCTGGACATACAACCATCTCTCCCGCCATCGTTGGTTAGCCATGATTTTGTGGTTGGCAGTTGTTGTTGTGTCTGTAGTGCTGTGCTCAGGGCTTCGATTTAAGGAGGACATCGGCGATTTCCTCTCCACCGACTCAGCCAGCGCGCGCTATATGTCGGTGTTTCAGCAGATAGGCGGACAGGATCGCATTGTCGTGGTGGTCTCCTGCAGCGAGAGCGACGCGGAGGCGCGTGTGGACTCCATCAAGGCGGCTATGGACGACTTCGCCGCGACCTTTCGTGCTGCGGACACGGCCGGCGTGGTTCGGGAGCTGTGGATGCAGGTGGACGAGGAGGCGGTGGCGGAGATGTTGGACTTCGCCCTCGACAACGCTCCCCTACTGATGAATGCCAACGACTTACTTCGGGCCGACAGCCTGCTCGCCAGTCCCGATTACGTGCACGAGGCTTTGCTGCAGAACCGCCAAATGCTCGCGCTACCTGCCAGTGGCGTCGCCAGTGCCGCCGTACGCAAGGACCCGCTCCGGATCTTTGCGCCCGTAGTGGCTCGCCTGCAGAAGCTGCGGGGCAACGATGGCTACGTCGTGGATGAGGGCTACATCCTCACGTCCGACCGCCGCGCTGGCATCGGGTTCCTCGTCAGCCCCTACGGCTCCAGCGAGAGCGGCAACAACCGCCGGCTGAATGCCTTGATAGAAGACGTCTGCAGGCAGCTTGCGGCCTCGCATCCTTCAGTGGAGGTCGCCGCCATAGGTGCTCCACTCATCGCCGTGGCCAATGCCGACCGCATCGCGGCCGACGGCCTCGCCGCTGGCCTACTCAGCCTCGCCCTCATCGCCCTCGTGCTTTGGCGCGTATTCCGCCGAGTGAGCGACATCCTTTGGATGGTACTTTCCATAGCTACGGGCTGTGCCTTCGCTTTGGGCGTGATGAGCCTCTGCCGCCACGAAATCTCCGTCATCGTGCTGGGGACGGCGGCTGTGCTGATTGGCATAGCGGCCAACTATCCGCTTCACTATCTCCACCATCGCCGCCACGAGCCCGACGAACGTAAGGCTCTGGCCGACATGGTGCCGCCTCTGCTGACGGGCAATGTCACCACAGTCAGCGCCTTCGCCTGCCTGGCCTGGATGGATTCTGAAGCCATGCGCGACCTGGGCATTCTGGGCGCCTTAGTGCTCGTTGGCACCATCCTCTTCGTTCTCACCATTCTGCCCGTGTTGGCGGCAAGGGAAGGAGCGAAGGACACTCCCCACACCCACCCTGACCAGGAGGGAGCGGAATGTATTAGACTGGCTAAACGATTGCAGCCAACAAAAGTAACCGCTCCTTTCCTATCATGGATTGCGGGGAGAGCGTCGGTCGTTTTTCCTGTTTTATTCGTCCTGCTCACATGTTTCTTTGGGTATTTCAGCTCGAAGACGACTTTCGACACCAACCTACAGCACATCAACTATATGACAGCTGAACAGCGTGAGCATCTCTCGCTACTCAATGTAGGGATGGAGGCATCAGGCTGCGAGGTGCTTGCCGTGGCCGAGGCCACGAGCATGGACGAAGCGCTGCTGCGTGCCGAACAAATAAACGACACGCTGACCGCCGCAGGTCTGAACGTACGTAGCGTCTATGGCCTCATCCCATCGCAACAGAAACAGGCTGAAGCCGTTCGTCGGTGGAAGGCTTTCGTGGAGCGGCATCGCTCTGTACTAACCAATCGGTTGCTGACAGAGGGACAGGCAATAGGTTTCTCGCAGGCGGCCTTCAAGCCATTCACCGACATGCTGGACACCAACTGGCTGCCTCAGCCTGCGAACTACTTCGAACCGCTGGCCTCAGTCGTCGGCGCGCCGTTTATTCTTCGCGATGAACAGACAACCGCCTTTCGCATCGTCAACTATATCCAAATGGCTCATCCTATGCCAGAGGAAGGCAAACAACGCTGGCGAGAGCGCTTCGAGGGTCAAGGTTTCTTATTCGACAACCGCGATGTGCAGACCACCCTCTCCACCGCACTCTCCGACGACTTCAACTACATTGGGTTCATCTGCGGCTTTGTGGTCTTCCTCTTCTTATGGCTCTCCATGGCCAGCCTCGAGCTCAGCCTGATGTCCTTCCTGCCACTGGCTGTCGGGTGGGTGTGGATTTTGGGCATCATGCATCTGCTGGGCATCCAGTTCAACATCGTGAACATTATCCTCGCCACCTTCATCTTTGGTCAAGGTGACGACTACACTATTTTTATTACAGAAGGTCTCGTTTATGAACACACCTATGGCCGTCCTGTGCTGAAGAGCTACAAGAGTAGCGTATCGCTCTCCGCCCTGCTGATGTTCATTGGCATCGGTTCGCTGATTCTGGCGCGCCACCCAGCACTGCGGTCGTTGGGCGAAGTGGTTATCGTGGGCATGTTCACGGTGGTGCTAATGGCTTTCTACCTGCCTCCGATCCTATTCCGCTGGATCACTACAGAAGGTGGCAAGCTACGCGAAGTGCCATTGACGTTGGAACGCATCGCCTTCACGGTATTCGCTTCCGTCTTCTATCTCGTCGTGGGCAGTGCCTATCAGCTGTTCGCCTTCCTTTGGAGCCATATCGGCCGTTATACCGAGGCCAAGAGACTGCTCTTCCACCGTACGCTCTGCCGCGTCTCACGCTTCTGCATCGAGAACATTCCTGGCACGTCGTGGAGCGTCAACAATCCCTATGGCGAACGGATGGAACGCCCAGCCATCATCGTAGCTAACCATCAGTCGCAACTCGACCTTGTGGCGGTGCTGAGCATAGCGCCGAAAGTGGTCATCCTTACTAAGGAATGGGTGTGGAAGAATCCGCTCTATAGCCTCATCCTGCGTGCTGCAGAGTTCTATCCCGTCAGCGAGGGGGTCGACAATATCCACGACCGCGTAGCCAACCTGATCAGCCGAGGCTACAGCGTCGTCGTCTTCCCTGAAGGTTCCCGCTCTAAGGATCGCCAGATCCACCGCTTCCACCAAGGTGCATTTCACATGGCCAAGATTCACAACGTCGACATACTGCCCCTGTTCCTCGTTGGCCTAGGCCATGTCCTGCCCAAGGACGAGTTGGCTTTCCGACGCGGCGCAATGCACATGGAAATCGGCAGGCGAATGACACCAGAGGAGTTCGCGGCCATTGAGACACGACAGCTCACGAAAGATGTCCAACACTACTTCGTAAGGCATTACGCCGAACTAAGACTCCAACACGAGAAAACCAAGGACATAATGCCTTACGTGCGCTACCAATATCTCTATAAGGAGGTCGGGGTGAAGCGCAAAGCTTTGCGCCGACTGAAGGAGATTCTCTCACGAGCCGACGAGATCGACAACTGGCATGGCGAAAACGAGATGGTCATACCAAACTGCGGTCAGGGCGAGTGGGCTTTCGTCTTCGCTTTGGTTCATCCCGACGTCAATATCTTGGCCACCGATCCAGACGCAGCCAACATTGCCGTTGCACGAAACGTCAACATCCACCTGCCTAACCTACAGTTCCAGGTTTCATCTTCGATTTAATCACGTGCAGGACAAATGAAGATCAAATATAAATATATCATTAGCATGTATATGATAACGGAACTCCGTATTTCATATATTATATCTTAGTGTTTTATATCTCTTGAAACGTGTTGTTATCATAGGCAGTGGCCTTGGAGGCCTTTCCACGGGTGTCGTTCTGGCACGCGCGGGCTACGGCGTAACGGTGCTGGAGCAGGGACAACAGATGGGGGGCTGCCTGCAGTGTTTCGTTCGTCGGGGTGCGAAATTTGAGACGGGGATGCACTTCATCGGTAGCGCCCGTGAGGGCCAGACGCTGCGCCGTCTGCTGCGTTTCCTTGGCATCGACGACATCTCCCTGAGCGAACTGGATACAAAAGCCTACGACATCGTTCGCCTGGGCTCGGACGAATTCCGGTTTTCCACCGGCGGCGATGCCTTCGTAGAACAGATGTGCTGCTATTTTCCCCATGAGGCCAAGGGCATCGAAGCCTATTGGCGATGCGTGGAGCGAGTGGCCAACGCCTCCAGCCTGCACACCCTCAGCCCGGAGAATGCTGACAGCGCCGTCAGCGCTGAATACCAGATGCGCAGCATCGATGAGGTCATCGGCAGCCTCGTCAAGGATCCCTTGCTGCGCAACGTTCTCGTGGGCAACCTCCCGCTTTATGCCGCCCGGCGCGGCAGGACGCCTTTCTCGACACACGCCTTCATCGTCGACTTTTACAACCAGAGCAGTTTCCGCGTCGTTGGTGGCAGCGATACCATCGGCTTCGCATTGCAACGCGAGCTGGAGCGCTATGGCGGCCGTGTGCTAACGAATGCAAAAGTCGTAAGGATTCATTCCGACGCGAACCATGTCACAGGCGTCTCTACGGCCGATGAGCGCTTTTTCGCGGCCGACACGGTGGTGAGTGCCATCCACCCAGCAGCAACATTGACCATGACCGACAGCCCACTCATCCGCCCTGCTTTCCGCCAACGCATAGCCAGCTTACCCAACACCGTCGGCATCTTTTCCGTCTACCTCGATTTCAAGGAGGACACGATGCCTTATCTTAACAGCAACTACTATGCCTACCGCAATGGCATCTCACCATGGGACTGCGAGGACTACACTCCCGACGACTGGCCACGCGGCTATCTTTATATGCACTTCTGCCATGAGAATCAGCCCCGCTATGCCCGTGCCGGCGTCATTCTCAGCTATATGCGTTTCGATGAGATGGCACCATGGTTGGGCACCACAGTCGGGCATCGCGGCGAAGACTACGAGCGCTTCAAGCAGCAACGTGCCGAGCGGCTGATTGATGCCGTAGAGCGCTCCTTTCCCGGACTGCGCAGCAGCATCCGGCACTACTATACTTCCACCCCTCTGACCTATCTCAACTATACGGGCACCCCCGGGGGCAGTGCCTACGGAATTGCCCGCGACATCTCTCTGGGGGTGTCGTGCCACGTGGCGCAGCGCACCCGTCTGCCAGGCCTCTACCTGACTGGACAGAACATCAATTCCCACGGCATACTGGGTGTGTTGGTAGGGACTGTAGTCACCTGTTCCGACCTCCTAGGGACGGAGCATCTTTTCCGGCTGATTAAAAACGCTAATCGCTAATCACTCATTATATCTCTTATATCTCTTATATCTCACAATATCTTGGAAAATGTCATCATCATAGGAGGTGGTTTCGGGGGCCTGACAACAGGCGCCCTGCTGGCTCGTGAGGGCATGCGCGTCACCGTGATAGAGCAGAACAGGACCATCGGCGGGGGCTTGCAGAGCTTCACGCGCCAAGGCGTAGCTTTCGAGACAGGCATGCACATTCTGGGCGGCCTAGGCGAAGGGGGCTCGGTGCGACGGATATTCCAGTATCTGGGCATCATGGACAAGGTGCGCATCCAGCGCTGCGACATGGACTGCATGGACGAGGTGACCTATCTGGCCACGGGCGACGTCTACCGCCTGCCTCAGGGCCGCGAGGCTTTCGCCGGGGCCCTCTGCCGCTACTTTCCCGCCGAGAGCGACGGCATACACCGCTACCTTCAGGCTTGCTACGACCTGAGCGAGGAGGTGGACACGTTCTACCTGCGCCCAACACCCAGCGTATTCGCGATGCACAGCAAGCGCTTCTTGCAGCCTGCCGATGAGTTCATAGCCGATTTCGTCGGGGATCCGCGCCTCCGCGACCTACTGGCCTACATGAATCCCATGTACGGTGGCGTGCCTGGACATACGCCAGCCTACGTGCACGCCCTCATCAACGTGCTCTACATCAGCGGCCAGTACCACTTCGTAGGCCGCAGCCAGCACCTGGCAGAGCTACTGGCAGAGGTTATCCGTCAGCATGGCGGCGAGGTGGTCACCGGTCAGCGTGTGATTTCGGTCAGGGTAGCAGATAGGCTGGTAGACTACGTAGAGACTGCTGACGGCACGCGCTATCGGGGCGACTACTACATATCCTCGATTCACACGAAAACGCTATTGCCGCTGCTCTCCGAAGGGGCTCTGTCCAAGGCTTACGTCAACCGTCTGGCCAATGCGCCCGTGAACTATTCCGCCTTCATCCTCTATCTCGTGTTCAAGCCCGGGACATTCCCCTATATCAACCACACGGGCTACATCCAGGACGACTACGGACAAATATGGAACCACGCCACCTACGACGCTGCTACGTGGCCGCGCGGACTAATGTATCTTACACCGCCCACGGAGAACCAAGGGAAGTGGGCTGCACGGATGACCGTCAACTGCCTCATGAACTGGAGCGAAGTGGAAAGGTGGGAGCAGACGCGTGTAGGAAACCGGGGAGCGGACTACGAAGCATGGAAACGCGAACAGGCTGAGCGTATCATCGATAAGCTGGAGCGTCGCTTTCCATATATCCGTGAGTGCATCACCACCTTCTACACCGCCTCACCCCTTACTATACGCGACTACTACGGGTCCCCGGAAGGCTCGCTCTACGGCTATAGCAAGGACGGCTTAGACCCTGCCCGGACGCTGATAGCGCCCGCGACCAAGGTGCGCAATCTCCTGCTCTCAGGCCAGTGCGTCAACCTCCATGGCATCTGCGGCGTACCCCTCACGGCCATCAACACTGCCGAGTGCATCTTTGGCCTAAACACCATCATCAATAAGATCAACGCCGCCGTCCCCACATAAGGTCATGAAGTTATGAGGTTTATTAGTGCTATCTTCACCTAAAAACCTCTAAGCGAAGACGTCCTAATGACCTGATGGCCCTACGAAAAATAAAGTTTTCTTTAACAAGCGTGAAACGAATTGTCGACATCTTTTTCTCGGGACTTACCCTCTTGTTCTCATTCAACACATGGGGACACGCTTGCTTATTGACTGACGACAACGTGACATCTGCCAGCAGCAATGTCCTACACCTTTGGGATGGCACATGCGTACACGCTAAGGGCGTCACCCTCGCTCCCCATCTCCCTTCCCGCCTCCCTTACACAGGAAAAGCTATGGCCGTCATCATATGCCCAGGCGGAAGCTATTGCTGGCACGACTACGAGGCAGAGGGCCTGCAAGTGGCCCAGTGGCTGCAGCGCAACGGCATTGCAGCTTTCGTCTTGAAGTATCGCGTGCAGGGCATCTTACCCTACATCTTCCGCACACGTCTCATCAGCCGAGGTCATCGGCACCCAGACGCCCTCTGCGATGTCCAACGCGCTATCCAGTATGTCCGCGAACATGCCGCCGACTACAACATCAATCCTCACTTCGTCGGTGTCATGGGTTTCTCCGCAGGCGGCCATCTCAGCATGAGCGCAGCTGCCTACGCTGCCACCGACTTCCTGGCGTCCCTTGGCATCAAGCACAGCGTCGGCCTGCGTCCCGACTTCGTTGCACCCATCTATCCTGTAGTGACCATGCACAAGCCCTATGCACACAAGCGCAGCCGGCGGGCACTCTTGGGCGAGTACCGCAAAAACCGCACAGCCATGCGCGACTCCTTGTCGGTGGAACAGCACATTCCTGACAACTGTCCTCCTGTGTTCCTTGTCAACTGTAAGGACGACCCAGTTGTCAACACCAAAAACAGCGAACTCCTCGACAGCGCCCTTTCTGCGCATCACATCCCACATGTTTATTACAGATATGACCACGGAGGACATGGTTTTGGAGCATCGCCCGACCGACTCTCTCCTGCCACCGCACACTGGCAAGAGGATTTCCTGCTTTGGCTACATAACTTAAATTGATTCCACTGCCGTATATATATATATAACCTTTGCATAAAATCCATCATACAATGGAAAACTTCGATGACATACGTCCATATTTCGACACCGAGATACCCGCAGCCATGCATCGCATCGCTGACGATCCCCATTTCCCGCTGCTTGCACAGTACGTCTACCCAGGACAGGACATTGAGACCGTGCGGAATCTCATGCGACAATTCACCAACGTCAGCGACTTCCAGCACGAAGTCATGCGTTGCGTCAACGAACAGGTCATAGCCCGCAGCACTACCGGATTCACCTTCGATGGCATTGACCGTCTTGACCCAGAGAAGCGTTATCTCTTTGTGTCTAATCATCGCGACATCATGCTCGACGCCTGCCTTCTGCAGTACGCTCTTTGGCAATGCGGGCACGAGACCTCCGAGATTACCTTCGGAGCAAACCTCATGAGCACCCCACTCGTCGTCGACATCGGCAAGGCCAACAAGATGTTTCGCGTCGAACGCGGTGGCACACCGCGTGAGTTCTACCGCTCGTCCATGCATCTCTCAGAGTACATACGCTATTGCATCACCGATAAGCACCAGAGCGTGTGGATTGCTCAGCGCAACGGGCGAACCAAGGACGGCAACGATCGCACTGACCAAGGCATCATCAAGATGTTCGGCATGAGCCGCCACAAAGAGCCCGTGGAGGCACTTGCCGAACTCAACATCGTTCCTGTCAGCATCAGCTACGAATGGGAAAGCTGCGACCTGCTAAAAGCCCGCGAACTCTACCTCAGCCGCGACAAGAAATACGTCAAGCAGCCTGGAGAAGACCTCAACAGCATCCTCACTGGTATCATGCAACCTAAGGGAAGCGTGCATCTCTCCTTTTGCCAACCTATAACCTACGACGAACTGTACACACGCTTTGCAAGCGCCAACAACGGAGTACATCTTTCAACGGCTGAAGGGGAAGGCGCGTGCGGGTCTGAATACCATCGTGCTGTGGCACATCTGATTGATAATCGCATCATCAACGCCTACCGAATCACCCCTAACAACTACATCGCCTACGACCTGCTTCACGAGAATTCCACATACAGCGTGCACTACACTCAAAAACAGCAACAGGCATTCCTCGAACACATCAAGAAAGTTGATTCCTTAGGCATTGCCGACATCAATGCTTTACGGCAACTTCTCCTCGGAATATACGCTAATCCTCTAATCAATAAACAAACATCTATATGAAAGATAAGATTCGCAAATTGCTCGAAGATGCACTCCCACTGGTCGACTTCGACGCACCCTTTCTCTTTAGCGAATTGGATTCGCTGGGGGTAACCACGATACTCATGATTCTTGCCGACGAATTCCAAGTTACGATGGAGGCCACAGATGCTACACCTCGAAATTTCAAAAATATCGACAGCCTTCAATCCCTTGTAAGCCGCAAACTGCGTGAACGTGAAAAGCAAGAAGAGGTAAAATCTCCCACGAACCCATAAATGCTCTCCCGCGATATGAATTGCCTGGAAGACTATATAAGGCTACATGCCGCGAAACAGCCTGAGAAGGTGGCGCTAATCTGCAACGACGATCGGCTGACCTACGCCGATCTCAACAAAAGCGTCGACGCCCGGGTTGCCAATCTACGCAACCAAGGTTACTCGCCAGGCAAAGTGGTCTGCCTCAGGGCAGAGGCGTCTGCCGCATTCCTCGTCACCTACTTCGCTCTGCATCGCATCGGATGCATCCCAGCCCCCCTCGAGCAGGATATGCCTCAGCATGTCTTCGAGGCCGTCGAAGCCGGATTACACAGGCATAGCTGCCCCGAAGGTACGGCCGATGTGCTCTACACCACTGGCACGACGGGTCGCTCAAAGGGAGTGATGATAAGCACCGACACCATCATCGCCAACGCCGAGAATCTCATTGAAGGACAAGGGTTCACACCCGAACTCGCTTTCGTTATCAACGGACCGCTCAACCACATAGGCAGCCTCTCTAAAGTCTATCCGAACATACTCCTGGGGGCTACGATAATCATCGTCGACGGGCTTAAGAACTTGGACCGCTTCTTCGACGCTTTCGAACTTCTGGACACCAAATACGCAACATTCCTTGTGCCAGCCAGCATACGCCTTCTGCTGCAATTCAGCCAAAAACGCATCGCATCTCTGGCTGATAAGATTGATTTTATCGAAACGGGCGCTGCGGCTATTGCGGAAAACGACATGCAAGCGCTGTGCCGGCTGTTGCCCCATAGCAGGCTCTACAACACCTATGCATCTACCGAAACGGGAATCATCGCCACCCACAACTGGAACAATGGCAACTGCACATCGGGGTGCTTAGGCAAACCAATGCCTAATTCGCAGGTTTTCATTACCGACGACGGGCTGATTGCCTGCAAGGGACGCACGTTGATGACGGGATATATCGGAGATCCCGAGCAGACGAACTCGATATTACGAAACAGAACAATCTACACTGCAGACTTAGGCTCCATCGACAGCAACGGGTGCCTGCATCTGAAAGGACGTGAGGACGACATCATCAACGTAGGAGGCTTCAAAGTGTCGCCAACCGAGGTTGAGGAGGCCGCACTCTCCTACCCTGCTGTCAGAGACTGCATCTGCACCAGCACCCCTCATGCAATTACTGGGCAGGCATTGAAGCTTATTGTCGTATTACACGAAGGAGAGATTCTGGACAAAAGAGCACTGGCACTTCACTTGAGAAAAAAACTGGAAACATACAAAGTGCCCATGATTTATCAGACAGCCGACAAGATACAACGGACGTTCAATGGCAAAATTAATCGGAAATACTACCGCCAAGAAGCGAACGGGCATACTCAATAAGAGTGTCTACACCTTGTAAGGCATCCTCCGGGCGTAGCGACACTGTTACATCTGGGGCTATGCCGAACTCTATCTGATTCCCCTCCCGGTCAAACATCGGACAAGCAGAGAAACGTACAGACCAGCCACAGGGCAACTCGCTCGAAAAGGGCAGGCCTGAACCACCGCCAGTAACATCTCCTACGACAGTAACGCCGTCCAGACACTGCATATCCCTCACAAAGGTGTTCGTGGCACTATAGCAACGACGATTCGTCAAGACCACTACAGGTTTCTGCCAGCGCACGCCTCGACGAGCTTCCAAATACTCAGCACGAGGTGCTGAAAAATCCGAATGACCTGGACCTGTCTTATGACAAATATAACCAACGTGACAACGCTCATTCGTAAAGCAAGAAGCCAAAAGCTCCGCTGTCGTCAAATCACCCCCACCATTGTCCCGAACATCCAGGATCAAGCCACTCGACGAACGCAAATAATCCAACATCTTATCTAAATTACCAGAGCCTATCGGGCTGGAAAAACTACCACAGACGACATACCCGACATTGTCTTCCAGTATGCGGTACTTCAATCCCGAAGCTATCTTATAGTCCCTGCCAAGGTAGCGTTCTTGAATATCTGCCCTGAAATTCGAAGGATAGTCTTCATACCACGACCAATTCCTACCCATATCGCCTGCAGAATAAACATTCACATGGCCGTCTCGCAACTCACTTAACATCTCCGTCAACACTTCAAAAAGAGCATCCCTGTCCATGTCCGAGGAAATCCTGCGCCCGTAACGCGCTCTCACCTCATCCCAATCCAGTCCGATAACTTCGCTTTTATAATCTAAAAAACAATAATGTTCATCTATCAGTTTCCACAAAGCCTCGAAATTACCCTGCGGTGTATCGGCATATTCCTGTTCCCCTACACAGCCCGAGAACAAACCTCCAAGCAGCATCAACGCCAAGCAACATAGAAAGCGGCAGCGTCCGATGCGACTGAGAAAAAGTGTAGTCACTTCTTTATAGCCCATAATAGATAATCTCTATTGATGTTTCGCACATACACAACTTCTTAGGTCGTAACGTGATGAGGCGGAACATGCCCCTTCCGTAAATATAGTTGCTATATTCACCTGAAGACCTGAAAGCGAAGCGACCTGAATACCTAACGAAGCTGTAGTTTGTGAAAGTTGAATAATCTTTGACAAACAATAAGAGCATACTTAAACATCGATTATCGGTAAAAGTATGCTCTTTTTTGTTTTCACTATTGTTTAACGTGTCGACACTTGGACTCGAACCAAGGACCCCCACCATGTCAAGGTGATACTCTAACCAGCTGAGCTATGCCGACTCATATTTCGTCAAAAAAAACGAGCTGCCAATGTGCAATTTTGTACGCCTGATAGGACTCGAACCTACACGCCTCGCGGCACCAGATCCTAAGTCTGGCGTGTCTACCAATTCCACCACAAGCGCTCATTTACCGCTTTGTGACATACAAATTAGCTTTTTTGACGATGCAAAGGTACACATTCTTGCTGAATTGACCAACTATTTTAATGAAAAAGTAAAAACCAACGTTGATTTTTTCATTCACTGCCGCTTTACTCCAACAAAGGCTTGTAATAAACAGCTTCCTCCGCCGGCATAAGCTCAGGGTGGACTACTATGATAAGGTCGCGCAGCAGGCGCTCTGGATGGAAAGGAGTCTGCTCATAGAAATGGTTATGAGCCAAGTCGCAAGCAAAAATCCGACGCTTGCTAAATGCCTCAAAACGAGTATACGGCTGATAGTCGGTTGCCAGCTGCCCGTAAGTCAGCGGTTGCGCACTATTGTATTTCAACAGCCACAAGTCTGCATCCTGAGCTTCGTCAAGCACGCTTTCAAAAGACAATGCAACACTGCCACTCCCCTGTATCCCTGAAAAAACATAAGCGGCACCAGCATCGGCAAACATCTTTCCCATCGTACTCTTGCCACACGGCACAAACCACTGACCACCATAAAGCATCTCGGTAAGTATCCGAGGATGGTTGTCTGCCTTAGATGCCATAGCTTTGAGCGCACAATAATCATGCTCAACAGCCCTGAAAATACTATCGGCACGTTCCTCGGCTCCAAATAACTCGGCATAAAACCTGATCCACTCAGCTCGAGCCAAAGGGGAAACTTCCATATATTCAGCACACTCTACAATGGGAATGCCCAGACGCTCGACCCGACCATAGCCTCCGCTATGTTCAAAAGGTGTTAGCAACAGTACATCCGGAGCCACATCTATTATAGACTCCACATTGGGATTCATACCATTGCCGAAATCGGCTATGCGCCCAGCAGCCAAGCCTTCAGTCACGGCTGGCAAATCAATATATTGCGTCTCGCATACTCCGACAATAGCCGACGACACGCCCAACTCGTCCAGCAAGCCACAATGAACCGCTGTGGCAACGCCCGCAGAGCCCACCGGAACGCGGATGACAGAGAGCCGCCCCTCGGCCCCTCGCTTCAGGGAAGCAGGCAGCTGCGCGAGAAAAGCATCGTCGCTCAGGTGCACCACCTCTCCTTTCAGCGAGGAATCAGGGGCCGATCGCAGGATATATCGATGCAGCACAGCCGTGGAGTCCCAAGGGTCACGCAAGGTCCATACGCTGTAGCCGTCGCCTAGCTCGCAACGGATATTGGAGGCATAGCGCAGCGTCGTCGGCTTCAGGTCGGCCAGTTGCTTGCCCTTGTTGCAAGAAACACCAAGCAACACAAGGCTGGCAAGCAAGAGAAAGAGTACAGAGGAACGTCTCACGGATTCTGTATCGATTGATTTTTTGATATCTTTAGATTTTACTCTGTGGTTAC
The DNA here is from genome assembly GCA_002391275.1 of Prevotellaceae bacterium UBA4372. Lineage (GTDB taxonomy): Bacteria > Bacteroidota > Bacteroidia > Bacteroidales > Bacteroidaceae > Physcousia. The sequence continues at coordinate 59,508 of DGSC01000052.1, forward strand.
CTTCATCTGGCCCTGACGGAAGAAGATAGCGGTGGGACCAACACCTGTCGGGAACGTATTGACGAGTTCGCCAAAACTATTGTAGCGGTTAGCAAAACCAGGAGCATTGTAGTCGGCCTGTGTATAGTCCGACACCTCAGCACTCTGCGAGTAAGACAGAACATAGATTTCACCGGTTATGGGGTCCACGTTGATAGCATTGGCAGCTACTAAACCTTGAAGCTGAAGCTCAGAAGTAGTGCCGGTGGCGGTGTCATACTTCACACAGGTTGGGGATAGATAAGCATCCTTAATCATATAAATAACACCATCCTTAGCTGCCATCTGATTTGCACCCATAGCCATGGCACCATCAATGACGCGCTCCACGTGCTTGCCTGTAACCTTGCGTAAACCGCCAGCACTGATCACAGCCCATGTAGACCAGTCGTAGAGGTCGCCTTCCATGACATAGATGGAACCATTGACAGCGAGCAGTGTTGAAGGATTCTTAATGGCTTCGTCCTGAAGAGTCTCGACCGTACCGTTTCCAAGGTCGATAATGCTCAGCGAAGGATTCTGTCCGTCGCCATAACTACTGTTGGCCACCCAAAGCTTACCATCGTCGGCTATAGCCATACCTTCGGGATATGCACCTACTTTGTACTTTGCAACGAGGGAGTAGCTTGTGGTATCTATGGCTGCTACATAGCCACCATAAGTACTTACATAGAGACGTCCGTCGTGAGCTAAGACATGGCGCGGATTGACACCTTCACTCTCGCCAAGCAGTTCAACGGTGCTGATGGGAGTCACAGCCTTGAGTGTCGCAGCATCAAGAACTTCGATACGATTCTCGCCGTCAACGACAATGTAGATTTTCGATCCGTAGGCTATGCCATCGTTAGGTGTAGCACCAAGCGAACGGCCATTCGTATTGGCAAAAGCATCAGTAACACTGGCACCGGTATAAGGGCTGAAAGTGGTAAGGCTGCCATTAATACCATTGTAGGAGTTGCCCGAATTGACAACAAAGATGCCTTCGGTGATAGTTACTTCATGCGACTTAGGAGCGTCATTCTCTTCGTCGCAAGCAACGAAAAGAGTAGTAGCACAGAGCAGTGTTGCAAAACTTAAAAGATACTTTTTCATAGTTTTTTTTAAATTTAATATTGGTTATAGTTGATATTTGATAGTGAACATATAGCTTCGCCCCGGCATAGGATAGAGCCGCACAATCTCGTATTGACAATCAAACAGGTTCTTGACCTCGGCACGCAGTTCAATGGTATGCTGCTTCAGGCGGAACGTGCGGTAGGCCGTTGCTGTCCATTCGAAATAACCGGCTACACGAGTACCGCTGTAATGCTCATTGGTCGTGAACCGATGGCTTGTTCCTTCGCCATGGATGCTCAGGTTAACCCAAGGATTCTCCCAACTGACGGCCGCACCTCCGGTATGCAGAGGCACGTAAGCCAGCTGGTAGCCATAGTAAGGTGACGACGTGTTCGTGCGATTAGTGGCACGTTGCAGACTATAGTTGGCAGCGAACAGCAATGTATGGTGGCGGCTGAGTTTGTAAGTGGAACGGGCCGTGGCATCAAAGCCCCATACGCGGACACGCCCCAAATTGATGCAACGCCAAATAAACATGTTAACGGGAACAGCCAGAATTTTATCACGCACATGATTGAGATAGCCATCGGCTGTAAGCTGAAGGTCACATCCTTTCAGCAACTGCTGCCGCCAAGTGAGGCCGACATTAATTTGATCGGTTGTCTCAGGATGCAGATCCGTGCTGCCGTAGTGGAAGAAGTAGTTCTCGTTGAACGTTGGAGCACGGAATATATTTTTATAGGACGCGCGCGCGTAGAGTTCATGATGTCGCAGTAATCGGAAACTGGCAGAGAGCGACGGCGATAACCGGTTCATATCACGCGAGCCATCGCCAAAACGAGCTCCATTGAGGTAGAGCGAATGAAGTAGACGACCAACAACCGTGATGCGGTCAGTGTGCCACTTTGCACTGGCTGTTTGCAACAGCGAGTGACGATACGGGCGTCTGTCAGTGGCCAATGTGCTGTTGAGGTTTGCAAAGGCATAGTCGGCAGCAAAGCTCATCGACCAGTTTTCACGGGGTGTGTAAAGCAACGAGCTGGTAATGTAGTGCTCACGTTGCCAATAGTGAGCGTCGCGAACGCCGCCGCTATAGAGCGGGTCGCGATAATCACTGGAGTTCCAGTTGAAACGAGCGCTGGACTTGTAGACCAAGACCTCATTAAGACGGCCTTGATAGTTCAGCTGCCCGAAAGCATTTTGCTCGCGCAACGTCTCACGGCTGACATTAGTGTAGTAGCGAACCTGCCCAGGCAACTGGCGGTCGTTATCATACCAATAGGCTTTTCCACTTAACCTATGTCGCGGCGTTACCTGCCAGATGAAGCTTCCCTCACCATGGCCGGCGTTCATACGGCTGTTGACGCGATGCTCGCGTGTTGTCAGCGTTCCATTGTGAAGTGTAAAAGGATATTGATTGTCGGCGTGTATGAAATCGCCTTGCAAGGCTATGGCTAAGCGGTCGTTCAGGTTTTGTCCATAACGCAAGTAAGGACTGATGTATCCGAAAGATCCAGCCCGCATCTGAGCCATGATGTGAGGGCTAAGGTCATCGGTTGGCGGTGCGATGGTGGATAAAGAAAGCAGAGCCGGCACAGAAGCTTGGCGGGCCGGAACAAAGATTTCGTCGCCCTCACCGATGGTGAAAGCCAAACGATGAACATTGTCGAGGCTATAGTGAGCAACGTTGATCTCGCCACTCTGACAGTCGGAAAGGAGGAGCCCGTCGTAGCTCACACCTGTGTGCTTAGCGCCAAGACCACGAACAGAGATGGTCGTCATCCCTCCAGCGCCGCCATAGTCACGCAAAGTGATGCCCGCAAGACAGCTGAGGGCATCGTTCATCCCGGTGATTCCGAGACGTTGCAAATCACGGCTATCCAATACCTGGGCTGGGACAGTTGCGCGCACGAAACGATGCTTGGCGGTCTCATCGACCTCCAATGTCTCCATCTGCTGAGTCTGCATCGTGTCAGGCAGCATCGCAATGATGGTCATCGCAAGCGTGATCAATATCATTTCGGCGTGTGGCGTCACCCGTCCTCGAAGGTTCGGCCTCTGTACTTTTGCTGCGGCAGGTCTTCTGACTTATTCCCGAGGCAGACGCCTTCCCAGCCTTTCGGGCCAGTGGCTCATCGTGTCCACCCGATAATGGAACTTACAGCAGCGGGACTGTGCAGGACTCTCACCTGCTTCCCTCTTAAGCACCCACATATATACGTATGTGCGGGCGCACCGCGCGCGTATTTAAATAAGTAAGGGACTGTCCGTTCGCAGACAATCCCTTTCTGTTGCGGAGGCTCGACTCGAACGAG
>DGSC01000040.1:0-23009 GCA_002391275.1 Prevotellaceae bacterium UBA4372
CGTCAGCATCCGCTGGTTCTGGAACAAGCCCCGCTTCCGCAAGTACGGCGGCACCCGCTCCGCCACCATCAAGGCCCAGTACGTCGATACCCGTGGCAAGGCCGTTCCCGACGTGAGCCTCACCGTCAAGAGAAACGTTCAATAATAAATCATCCTAATCCCTATGACCTGAAAATCCCTGCTCCGCCAACTCACCTCCATAGCCCTGACCCTCGCCCTCGCCGTGCCCTTGTTCACGTCGTGCAGCAAGGAGGAGAAGGAGGTCGTAACGCCAGCCCCGCCTACGCCAGATAAGCCGCAGGAGGTGGTGGTGACTGCGCCAACGATTGAGGTGAGGATGTCGGAGGTGAATGTGTTCTGAGGTGCCAAGGTGGCACAGGCAGACACGCTCCTGCTCATTGGCAACGACACGGTGGCCTCTTGGAGTTTGGGCAACGCAATGCTCAAGTCCATCACGCTGGTCTTCAATGGCGACACCATCAGCTTCGGCACCGTGCTCAACGAGGCAGGCTTCTTGACGTTGTGAGTGATGAATGATAAGGATAAATATGTCAGCAAATCCATCAATATCAAGGATGAAGCCTTATATGGAGTAGAGAAGCTAAAGCAAGCTGCTATGAAAGTCGATAATGAAATCAATCTACTAGAGTGAATCACTTTCGCTGATGGAGTAGAGCTAGTAAAGGTAGAAGTAGAGATAGATGGACAGCGTATGAGTATACCAGAGCCATATCATTTCTCGCCAGAGTATCCATGAGTATGTAATGTAATCTTCACTGTAAAATGAAAGTCAGGTAATAGTGCAGAGATAAATGTGGATAATCTAACTATCAAACCCCTGGATTATAATGCTCCGTCCCTAGAGTCTGCCAATCCTATCCAGGAATACTTCTCACGATACAATAATCTCACTCCAAAAACTAAAGAATTTATCTATCAGCATCTACTCACTTCTTATCTATGTATGGATAGGTATCATCAGGATAATATGGAGTATATCCTCGTGGGTGAAGTTCCTGAGGAGTTCGAATGTGAAAATATATGAAGTAACTATTGATTGTACTACACGTGACATGCCGATCAAGGATACTGAAATCTAAAACATCTAGCACCAAAATCTATCATCAAAGCATGTTTTTGAACACGACTAGATTTGGAAAATTATATCAATCAACATCCTAATAAAGTCTTTATGGTGAGCTGCGCTGTCGATGCTCTATGATGACGCACCGCAGAGAATTTAAAAAGCGATCCTACATATGACGCACTAAAAAGGATACTATGAAATGAAAATATCATTGTAAGCTGTGCTATCGGTAATAATGGTAATAATATAAAGACACTAAATGAGAATAATCAAAAAGAAGAAAAATGATGATATAGCTCTCCATCTGTAAATAGTAATAAAAATAATAAAATAACTGTCGTATGATATGATCCGAGACATGATAACATTTTTTGATATAATACGGATAGTCGTCGTCCTGTATGATTCTGAGAATGAAATATAGTAGTTCCTTTTATACCATTAGTTGGGTATGGTGGATATGAATGATGAGATTTGACTTGAGATACACACTCATCCTTCCCTACATCAGCTGAAAGCTGAAGTCTATGAAACTTCCTGTCTATACTTATGCATAACTATCCCTGAACCACTCTTGAAGATGCTATGACTATCATGTTAGATAATTATCTACGTGAAGAAACTTTCAAATACAAAAATGATGACTGAAATATCGTAGATGGTGATAAGTGGTACTTCTTCGATACTGATAAATTTTTGAATAATGAGATATTGCACAAATCTGACATAGATGCCATTCAGCTCACCGGCGATGAGGTCGTCCTGCCCAGCGTTCCCGGCATCATCTATGAAGGGGAGGGCATCCAGTTCGAGTATGGCGGCCAAAAGTACGACGTCAGCGACACGTCCCACCTCACCTCCGCCCTCACCTCCGACGTCAGCATCCGCTGGTTCTGGAACAAGCCCCGCTTCCGCAAGTACGGCGGCACCCGCTCCGCCACCATCAAGGCCCAGTACGTCGATACCCGTGGCAAGGCCGTTCCCGACGTGAGCCTCACCGTCAAGAGAAACGTTCAATAATACGATGGAACATCGCAGACCCACCCAATCAGGCGACCCGCAACGGTCGCCTGTTGGCGTTTAATAAGCTGATTTCTGCCCGCGAATTTTGTCAGATGAAAAAAAGTTTGTATTTTTGTGCCGAGAAATGGCTGCGGGTGTAGTGTAGTGGCAGCACGCAAGACTTCAGATCTTGATTCGGCGTACCTCCAGTGCGCAGGCGCGGGTTCGATTCCCGTCACCCGCTCAAGGACATGAGCATAAGGGTATAGTGTAACGGCAGCACACAGGTCTCCGGGGCCTGACAGCCGGCTTCCAATCCGGCAGAGGTGGTTCGACTCCGCCTACCCTTGCCAAGAAACAACACATGCGGGCATAGTGTAACGGTAGCACACAGGTTTTCGGGGCCTGAATGTCAGCTTCCAATCTGACAGAGGTGGTTCGACTCCGCCTGCCCGTGCAAGAGTCATGGAAGAGCATAAAAGCACACAGCAGCCTCGTCCGAAGGACAATTTCACAGCTTGGGAAGCTCCACTGTATAATGACCTTCGCAAGCTTTTCTCGCGCTCACAGTTGCGCGAAGTGCTGACGCATAGTTCTTTCTACGAGAAGGAGGGAAAGGGTAACAGTCGCTATATCTTTGTAGGCATGTTCGTATTCAAGGGCATGGTGGCAGAAGTGTTATACCGATATTTCACTGGAGAAGGCACAAGGTTGCAGCATGTGTTGGGCAACCTCTTCCGCAATGAGCGGTTGGAGCGCCTGTTTGATGGTTGGAAGCTGCGTCAGTTTGTGCGAGCAGGTGAGAAATTTGACATCGCAGCTCACAAGCACATCTTCGTATATGCTATCTTCGGCTATGTGACCACTTTGGACGAGAACACACGCAACTGGTTTATCTCCAAATATATCCTGAACGACGAGAGCAACCATCTCTTTCTGCACAGGAAACGCAACGCCAACTTGCTGGCTCAGGCGGATGCCATGGTGCGACAGGCCGATGGGCGCCGTCTCACTTTGGAGATGGAAGTGACGGACGAGGGGAAGCATCGCGCCAAAGCCGTACTCTCTGACGGCAGTGTGCTCTGTGAAGCGGAAAGCAAGAGTTGGCGCTATGCCCGTACCAAGGCGACCAAAATGGCACTCAACATCCTGGCTACGCCCTTCCGCAAGGAACTGTTATCCAATCCTGACTATCAGGCACGAGTGCTGGCACGAGAAGAAGAAAGAGTGTCAAAACGGCGGGCAGAAGTGGAAGCCCGAGATGCGCAGCGAGAAGCCATACGCGCAGAAAAGGAGGCCAAACGAAAGGAAATCGCCCGGGCTCGCGATGCAAAACGACGCAAGAGCCAGGCGGCAGCCAAGTTACGCAAGGCTGAGAATGCCCGACGTGCCGCTGCCAAGGCCGCAAAGGAGGCCAGACCCATGAGCGCGAATAAGCGGCGCTATTTGGAGGACAAGAAGAAATAGAATGGCCAAAGGAGGATTTTCATCGTGTTTATAAATAGATGCGGAGTGCGTCCGTAGGAAGCGTTTTCCTGTTTCCAGTCATACGATTGGGAAACATCGGACGAATGGCATTCTGCTTGTTCGAAAATTAGACAATGTGAAATTTAGAAAATAAGAAAGGCGGAGGCAGCCTCTTCCTTTCATATTATCTTATTTTCTTAATCTCTTATTATCTTATTTTTTTAATCTCTTATCTGGTGAGCCACGGCTCAAAAGGTGTAACTTGCGTGTAGGGCTTCTGGAATGGAATTCTGTTGCTCATTGCATAAACAAAAAAGACCCGCCGATTTAAGCATTGTAAAGAGGCTTGGCGGGTTCTCGTGGCGCAAAGGTACTGCATTAATTGGGTATAGCCAATCTTTTTTGAATAAAAAGAATAAAGTTAGCCCAAGAAATCGTCGTTTTGCCTCAAAGTGTTGCCTCATCCTTTCTTTTGCCTACCTTTTCGAATCAATTTGCGCCAAAGCCCCTCTGACGTGCTTTTGATGCCAGTCGGACTTGGCTAACGGCAGGAATGCCTCAAGAAAGAGTGTCAAATCATCCGAACGAATCTTACTCGCTCTGGAATGCACGGCTTGATTGGCAAAAGCCTTCGGCACTTGCATGCTGACACTGGACGGCAAAGCGGATGGACGCGACGGCTGTGGCAACAAGGCATGCTGCAGCGCGGCCGCGAGATATGCAGCATGATCAGCGGTGGATGGCGACAAAAAAACTGGTGAGTGAACAAAAAGTGTGAATATGATTTGGCGGGAGACGCTTTTGTGTGTAACTTTGTGCCAACATAACAATAAAATCATTCTATTTTGCAAGATCTCCTCATCATTGGCGCAGGCCCTGGCGGCTACAAGACCGCCCTCCATGCTACGCAGCACGGACTAAAGGTCACCATCTTCGAGGCTGGGCACGTCGGTGGCACCTGTCTCAACGTCGGATGTATCCCCACGAAGACCTACGTACACTCCGCCTCATTCGCTGAAGCCATCGAGCGGCAGCAGCAGGTGGTGGAGCAGCTGCGCTCGGGCGTCGAGACACTCCTCTCGCACCCCAATATCACCCTCGTCCGCGAGCGTGCCACGTTTGTCGATGCCCACACCGTTGAGACGCCCAGCGGTCAGCGCTACTCAGCCGACAACATCATCATCGCCACCGGTTCCTTAACCAAATACATCCCAGTTGATGGCGTGAACGATCCTTGCGTGGTAGATTCCACCGGCCTGCTCTCCCTCAAGGAGCTGCCCCGTCGCCTATGCATCATCGGCGCCGGCGTCATCGGCATGGAGTTTGCCAGCGTCTTCCGCCGTTTCGGTTCAGAGGTAACAGTCGTGGAGTTCCTCAAGGAATGTCTGCCCGCCATCGATGCTGACATCGCCAAACGCCTGCGCAAAGTGATGGAGAAACAGGGCGTCACCTTTAATATGCAATGCGCCGTCAAGCGCATAGAAAACGGAACCGTCGTCTTCACAAACAAGAAGGGGCAGGACGAAAGCGTCGAGGCCGACGTCGTCCTGATAGCCACGGGGCGCAAACCCAACACCGAGGGTCTAAACCTCGAAGCCCTCGGCATCACACTCGAGCGCAATGGTGCCATCCCCGTGGATGGGGACTTTGAAGTGACAGCCCACCCCCAACCCCTCCCCAAGGGAGAAGGGGGTGTCGATATTGCCTCAAGCGGAGAAGTGAAAATAATAAGAAATGAAGAAAATAAGGAAATAGGAAATGGAGAAGCGCCAGCCTCTTCTAATTCTCTTAATTCCACATTTTCTAATTCTCCTCACCTCTACGCCATAGGCGACGTCAACGGCCGTCAGATGCTGGCCCACGCCGCCGAGTTCCAGGGCCACCACGTCGTCAACCGCATCCTCGGCATCGAGGACCATATCCGTTTCGACGTCATGCCCGCCGCCATCTTCACCACGCCCGAAGCTGCCTGTGTAGGCCCCTGCGAAGAACAGCTGAAGGAAAATGGCACGCCCTACGAATGTCATAAAGCTTTCTACCGCGCCAACGGAAAAGCCCTGTCAATGGGCGAGACCGAGGGTATGGTCAAGCTATGCTGTGAGCCTGGCGAGGGACGCCTCCTCAGCTGCCATGCCTACGGTGCCCACGCTGCCGACCTCGTGCAGGAAGCCACGGCATACATCACCCTCGGAGCCACTCTCCGCCAACTGCGAGAGACTGTACACATCCACCCCACCCTATCCGAGATACTCATCGAAGTCAGCTGAAAAAACTATATTGAAAACAAATAAGTTCCACCGTGGGTAGAACGTAGAGTGAAGGATGACGAATCTCGCTTCGCTCGTAATGACGAATGAGAGTCACTTTCATTCTTCGAAGGTGACTTTTATTCGTTCTTATTTTTCATTCGTCATTACGAGCGAAGTGAAATTCGTCATTCCCATACAAAGGGGACTCTGACTATTACAGCAGAAAAATCTATCTCTTCATAGAATGTTTTACGGAGAAATTCTTTCCATAATAGTAGCTATTATTTGGACAGCCACGGCTTTATGTGCCGAGATCGCAAGCAAGCGCATAGGATCGTTGCAGATGAACGTTCTTCGCATGGCCGCTTCCCTCGTGATAATTGCCCTTGTCCTATGGGCGTTCACAGGTTCTCCTTTTCCCTTGAATATGAAAGCTGAAGCTTTAGTTTGGCTACTTTGTTCTGGCTTCGTAGGATATGTTTTCGGAGATTGGTGCCTTTTTTCTTCCTATATCATCATGGGCAGTCGCTTAGGACAACTATTCATGACACTTGCCCCTCTTTTCTCTGCCTTATCGGCTTGGATAATTTTAGGCGAGACCCTAACCTTTCAAGCTATTGTTGGCATCATGATTACCATCAGTGGAATAGCTATGGTCGTCCACAAGAAAAGTGATCCAGAGAGAACAATTCCCCTGAGAGGTATTTTCTATGGTATCGGAGCTGGTATGGGGCAAGGCATAGGTATAGTCTTGTCCAAAGTAGGTATGAGTATGTGCCCCGACACTCCAATGCTTCCGATGTCTGCCACCATGGTACGTGCTATTTCCGGTCTCATAGGATTCGGCCTTGTCTATTACATCAAAGGGGACAAAGCACGAATGCGGCAAGGCCTACATGACAGGAAAACCATGGCCGCAGCAACAGGAACGATCCTTTTGGGGCCGGTTATCGGTGTTTCTCTTTCGCTGCTTGCCGTGCAAATGACACCAGCCGGCATAGCATCAACTCTGATGGCATTAACTCCCGTCTTCATTTTATGGCCTTCGCAATGGCTATTCGGCCAACGTATAACGTTACGCGAAGTATTAGGTTCGACGATAGCCGTTGCGGGAGTAGCGCTGTTCTTTGTTTAGCAAGCAGTACATTATTCCTTATGAAAAAAGACCACATCATCATTCGAGGAGCGCGTGAGAACAACCTTAAGGATGTCTCGCTTGAAATTCCAAAGCATCAGATTACAGTTTTCACGGGTGTGTCCGGCTCCGGCAAGAGCTCACTTGTGCTCGACACCATTGCCGCCAAGTCGCGCCGCGAGCTAAACGACACGTTCCCCACCTTCGTACAGCAGTATTTGCCCAAGTATGGCCGTCCACATGTCGACGCCATTGAGAACTTACCCATCGCTATCGTCATTGACCAGAAGAAGCCAGCACAGAACTCCCGTTCCACTGTGGCCACGTACACCGATATTGCGGCACTGCTACGCCTCCTATTCTCACGTGTAGGCCAACCTTTCGTCGGCTACGCAGAATCGTTCAGTTTCAATCACCCTGAGGGTAGCTGTCCACGCTGCAACGGACTGGGCGAGATTCGCGAACTGGATATTCATAAGTTAGTAGATTTCGACAAGAGCTTGAACGACGAGGACGCCATTCACTACATCGCTTTTGGCAAAGGTGGCTGGCGATGGATTCGATACGCCCACAGTGGCCTTTTCGACCTCGACAAGAAGATCCGAGACTACACGCCAGAAGAACTGAACCTCTTCCTCAACAGCCCTCAGATACGTCTGAAGAACCCTCCTTCCAACTGGCCGAAAACGGCGAAGTACGAGGGCCTCATCCCCCGTATGTACCGTAGCATCATCAACTCCGAGGAAGGTCTGCTGCACGCCGCTGTGCTAAATCCTATGCTACGCATGGGCACCTGTCCTGACTGCGGAGGATCACGCGTTTGCAAACGAGTGCGTTCTTGCAAGATCGATGGGGTCAACATCGCTGAAGCCTCCGCCATGAGTATCACGAGGTTGAACCATTGGATTTGTAGCATCGACTCGCCGTTAGCCGTGGACTTGAAGGCAGCCATCAGTACCCGCTTGACAGCACTGGAAGAAATAGGATTGGGCTACTTGAGTTTAGACCGCGCTGTTGCCACACTCTCCGGCGGAGAGGCTCAACGCTGCAAGATAGCCAAGTACATCAATTCATCGCTCTCGGACGTTCTATACGTTCTCGACGAACCAAGCACTGGCCTACACAACCGTGACATTGAATTGATGAAGCATAGTATACGGCGCCTGCGTGATGCAGGAAATACCGTCCTGCTTGTAGAGCATCACAAAGAGATGATTCGCATAGCCGACCACATCGTTGACATGGGGCCTGGTCCTGGTGCTGACGGTGGCAGCATCGTTTTCCAAGGTACTTATGAGCAGTTGCTCAAGAGCGGAACTAAAACGGGAGAGGCTATGCTTAGGATGAAGAATGAGAGATTAGAATATGAAAAACATGCCGAAGTTAATTCTTATTCTTCATCCGAAAGCAAAGCAGAGCATTCTTCATTATTCGTTCTTAAGAACGCGTCACTCCACAACTTACAGGACCTCAATGTCGAGCTACCTTTGGGATGTCTCACCGTCATCTGCGGCGTAGCTGGCTCAGGCAAGAGTTCGCTGATGGAGTGCTTCCGGATGTCCTACCCCACCCCAACGGACATCGTGTATATCAGCCAGAAGAACATCGGTGTAAGCCTGCGTTCCACGCCCGCCACCTACATGGATGTTGCTTCAGACATACGGAAGCTATTTGCCCGAAAGCACCATCTCAAAGAAGCCTACTTTACCTTTAACGGAAAAGGAGCCTGCCCCGTCTGTGGCGGCAAAGGCGTCATTATCTCCGAGATGGCATTCATGGATAATATCGAGACCACCTGCGAAGCCTGTAACGGACTCAGGTTCAGTAAAGAGGCGCTGAAATACAGAGTGACTAATGAAAGTGTGAAAAACGAAAAACAGGAGTCACTTTCGGGTAATGAAGACTGGTCTATGTCTTCAATCGTAGACGCACAAGACCATCCACAACCTTACGTTCAGGGAAATGCCTCTCTGAACATTGCCGAAGTCTTTGACCTCAGCGTTCGTTTGGCCTGCGACTTCTTTCAAGGAACAGTCATCGAACACAAGTTACGTCCACTGATGGAAGTAGGGTTAGGCTATCTCCATCTGAACCAAGCCCTGTCAACGCTCTCCGGTGGAGAGCTCCAACGCATGAAACTCGCGTCATACCTCTGCGAGCAAAAGAAGATATTCATCATCGATGAGCCATCCGATGGTCTCCACCCTACGGATGTCGACCGCCTCATCCATCTCTTCTACAAATTAGTGGAACAGGGCAACTCAGTTTTTGTCATCGAGCACAATCTTGATGTTATCCTAGCTGCCGACCATGTCATTGAACTCGGTCCTGAAGCAGGTGAGGCTGGTGGACGAATCATTTTCCAAGGCACGCCATCAGATTTAAGCACCAGTCCGAATAGTATCACCGCTCCATACCTCCATTCACAAGATTAAGCATAAAGCCTTTGGGAGCTGAACCAAACAAAAAAAGGGAACGTCGTCGACGTTCCCTTTTTTTGTTTTAAACGGCACTATTCAGCCATTCTATTAACGGCTTACAAAGAGTTACCAAAATCTGCACGGAATTTCTTTACAAGCTCTTCCTGCCAATAGCCGATTTCCTTCATGCGGCCAAAGAAGAAGCGCAATACCTTAGGCTCGTTTGTCCATTCGAGTCCACCAATAAGTTCACGATTATCCCAAACCCACTTGACACGGTCGGCACAATATTTAATCTGAGAGAGCGTGAAAACCCGTCGAGGCACAGCCAGACGTTGAAGTTCCAATTCAGCGAAGCGTTCTGTTCCATCGGGTTCACGTTGCTCACTTACCGTTCCACGCTCCATTCCACGTATACCTCCAGCTATGTATATGGCTGCGCCTACGGCTGCTGCGGGATATTGATCATGAGGCATGTTGGGCACGAACTCCGAGCAGTTGAGGTGTACTCCCAATCCGCCAGCCGGCTTGATTACAGGCACCCCATAGTCATCAAGTTCCTTAACCATATAAGCTATAAATTCGGGTCCTTGACTTATGTATTCCATATCAAGAGACTCGAGCAATCCTTGTGCTGCAGCTTCTATGGAACGTACTTCCATACCACCATAAGTGAGGAATCCCTCGTAGAGCGGCACGAATTCCATCATCCTGTCTGTCCATTTGGCATCGCTGCTAATGATGAAACCACCTCGTGAGAAGCCCAGTTTACGAGCCGAGAAATAGATGATATCAAACCGACTTGCGAGCAAATGGTAGATCTCTTTCGTCTCCATATACTTGCATCGCGGCTCACGCATTTTCATGAAATAGACGTTGTCCTGCAACAGGGACGCATCTAAAATACTGACAACACCTTTCTCGTGGCAGATGTCTGTAACGGCCATCATATTCTCAAGACTGACGGGCTGACCTCCGATGAGGTTGGTGCCAGCCTCCACACGCACGAATGCCACCTTCTCTGGTGTATATTCATCGATAGCCTTCTTGAGAGCCTTTAAGTCGAAGTCGCCCTTAAAAGGATCATCTGACTGCGGCTTAAGACCTTTCTTATTCACGAGTTCTATCACTTCGCCACCCAAGCGGGTGATATGTGCCTTAGTCGTCGTAAAATGGAAATTCATCAAAGCGACCGTTCCTGGCTTGACAAATGTCTCTGCTAAGATATTTTCTGCTGCACGACCTTGGTGTGCCGGCAACACATTGGTCACGCCGAAAACTTCCTCTACTGCTGCACGAGCCCTATTCCACGTCTCACTTCCAGCATACGAATCATCGGCCACATGCATTGCTGCAACTTGCTTATCAGACATGGCATTCACACCTGAATCGGTGATCATGTCGAGATAGATGTCTTTGTTTTGCAACAAAAACGTGTTGTTTCCCGCCTCTTGGATTGCACGCAGGCGTTCTTCAACAGGGAGTAAAGTTAGTTTCTGAACGACACGAACCTTATGCATCTCAAGAGGCACTTGGTTCTCTCTTCTGTAAAATTGTACTGTTGACATTGCAGGTTAAATGTATTTAGTTTAAAAAAATAAGTTTTTCGGCGCCAAAGATAACACATTTTCAACGAACGTCCACATAAAATAACAATAATTATATATCTTTGCAGCCAAATGATAGGGACAATAGTAAATACATGCACCATAATTGCAGGAAGCATAGTAGGTGCACTGATGCACAAAGGCATCGACGAAAAGTATAAAGACGTACTCTACACGGCGCTCGGTTTGGCTTCTGTAGCAATTGGCCTGAACGCGACGATATCGCATTTCTCTCAAAGCGAGTACCCTGTGTTGTTCATCGTTGCGCTGGCTGTTGGAGGAGTCGTTGGCACGTGGATAGATATTGACGGACGGTTCAAGCGCCACGTGAACAAGCGATCTCAAAAGCAACAATCGCAGCTTGGTGACGGACTGAGCACAGCCATACTTCTCTATTGCATCGGACCTCTTTCTATGTTAGGTCCGGTTATCTCAGCTTTAGAGAACGACCATACCTTCCTGTTCACCAATGCCACGCTGGATTTTGTGAGCTCAATAGTTTTTGCTTCCACCTATGGCTTGGGTATGGTCTTGGCAGCACCTGTCCTTTTTTGTTGGCAGGGGCTGTTCTATCTCGTTGCTACGATATCCTCCAGTGCCATCAACGACGGACTGATGGCCGAGCTGCTAATCATTGGAGGCATCATGATCATGGGAAGCGGCCTGTCATTGTTGAGACTGAAAGATTGCAAAACCTTGAACCTCTTGCCTGCATTGCTGGTTCCAGTGTTGTGGTATGCTTTCAAGGCACTGTTACATGTTTGATGCTTGGCTGGTCTCAACGTAGCAGTCTGACACTCACGCCAGCCTCCCCCCTGTCAGCTCCGATGGGCGGATTCTCTTTCAACAGCTCAATATCAACAGCTGTTGCAGCATCGAAATTAGCAAGTATAGCCTTGCCTATCCGGCCTGCAACATGTTCCAAGAGGTTTGAAGGAACCTCCATTTCTCGCCGCACTAAATCGAAGATGTCGGCATAGGAAATCGTACCGTCAAGGTCATCCGTTCCCAAGGCCATGGAGAAATCCACCTCGACAGACACATTTACAACGAAATAAGCCCCCACGATGCGCTCTTGGGGGAGCACACCGTGATGGGCATACAAGCGAATGTCCTTCAAGAGGACTTGAGAGTTTTCTATCTTCACCTTCAACACATACACTGGGCTATCCACACCTGCTGGCACCACAATTGGTGCAAATGAGGCATCCCTCCTGATAGACAAGCGTCTCTTGCCCGCAATTCGGACACACCTGGCCTCGGGCCACAGTGCCGTCCTGGATATACTTTTTCAACGCACGCTCTACACCGTTTTTCCAGGTGTTGATGGTTTCATCGTTGAGCGAAAGCTGTCCCACGAGGCGGATGACATGGTCCAAAGGCATCCTGTAGCGAAGGACGCCGGAAAGCAACTTGGCGTAGTTCCAGTACTCGGGGTTGAACTTCTCCGAGAGACCTTCGACCGTAGTCTTGTAGCCACGTTTGTTCTCAAACTGGAAATCGTAGCGCTTCGTACCATCAGGATTCATCTGCTTGATAATTCGCCCCTTAGTAACGCTCTTAGGTAGCATGATACCCTCTTCGTCGTCCTGAAGACCTGTGAATATCTCATAAGGATAGCCATTGAGCAATCCCACGAAAGCCACCCACTTTTCCTTGTTGTTCTGAAAGCGAACGACATCGCAGTCGAGCACATCAGGTCGTTTCTCTACCACCTCGGGCGGGCGACACTCTACAATAGGCTTTTCACTTGTCTCGAGTGACGGAGTCTCGTGCTGTTCGCCGTCGGACTTCTTCTCTTTCTTCTTGCCCACACTGATCATGACGCCGCTGCGCGAGCCGTCGCGGTAGATGGTACAGCCCTTGCATCCGCTGCGCCAAGCTTCCATATACAAGTCGTTTACCAGCTGCTCGTCGACATTGTTGGGCAGGTTCACCGTCACGCTGATGCTGTGGTCCACCCATTTCTGGATAGCGCCCTGCATGCGCACCTTCATCAGCCAGTCTACATCGTTGGCCGTAGCCTTGTAGTATGGCGACTGCTCCACCAGCTCGTCAATCTCTTCCTGGGTATATCTGCGCTCGGTGTCCAGACCGCAAGTCTTCATCCATGTGAGGAACTTATGGTGGTAAACGATGTATTCCTCGAAAGCATCGCCCGTCTCGTCGATGAAGTCTACGTGCACCTCCGGGTCATTGGGGTTCACTTTCCGCCGCCGCTTGTACACAGGCATGAACACAGGTTCTATACCACTGGTTGTCTGCGTCATCAACGACGTTGTTCCCGTAGGCGCTATGGTGAGACAAGCCACGTTACGCCGCCCATACTTCACCATATCCTCATACAGCTGCGGGTCGGCTGCCTTGATGCGCAGGATGAAGGGGTTGTGTTCCTCGCGCTGGGCATCGTACATCTCGAAGGAGCCACGCTCGCGAGCCATCTCCACGCTGCTTGCATAGGCGCTCAGGCAGACGGTCTTCTGCACCTCCACAGCAAAGTCCGTAGCCTCCTGCGTGCCATAGCGCATGCCAAGAGCAGCCAACATATCGCCCTCAGCGGTGATGCCTACGCCCGTGCGACGCCCCATGGCACTCTTGCGCTGGATCTTCTTCCACAGGTTGCGCTCTGAAAACTTCACCTCCTCGCTCTGTGGGTCTGCCTCTATCTTCTTCAAGATGAGTTCTATCTTCTCCAGCTCCAGGTCGATGATGTCGTCCATAATGCGCTGAGCTTTGCGTACATGCTGACGGAAGAGGTCGAAATTGAAGTAGGCCTGTTGCGTGAAGGGTTGCTCCACATAGGCATACAGATTCACGGCCAGCAAACGGCAGCTGTCATATGGGCAAAGGGGAATCTCACCGCAGGGGTTCGTGGACACTGTGCGGAAGCCCAGGTCGGCATAGCAGTCGGGCACGCTCTCACGCAAGATAGTATCCCAGAAGAGTACGCCCGGCTCGGCACTCTGCCAAGCATTGTGGACGATCTTGCGCCACAGCGCGCTGGCATCTATCTCCTTGGTCACAGAAGGCCGCGGACTATCCACTGGGAACTGCTGCATATAGGTCGAACCATCAGAGGCCGCCTGCATGAAGGCATCGTCAATCTTCACCGACACGTTGGCGCCAGTCACCTTGCCCTCTGTCATCTTGGCATCGATGAACGACTCGGCATCTGGGTGCTTGATGCTCACACTCAGCATCAGTGCCCCACGGCGCCCGTCCTGCGCCACCTCACGCGTACTATTACTATAGCGCTCCATGAAAGGCACCAATCCCGTGCTCGTCAGCGCCGAGTTCTTTACCGGCGAACCAGCTGGGCGCAGGTGCGAAAGGTCATGCCCCACGCCGCCACGCCGCTTCATCAGCTGAACCTGTTCCTCGTCGATGCGGATGATGGCCCCATAGCTGTCAGCATCGCCGTCGAGTCCCACCACGAAGCAGTTCGAAAGCGAAGCCACCTGAAAATGGTTGCCGATGCCCGTCATGGGCGAACCAGCAGGAATGATGTAGCGAAAATGATCCAATAGGTCGAACACCTCGCGGGCTGACATCGGATTGCGGTACTTCTTTTCTATACGGGCCACTTCGTTGGCTATGCGCCAATGCATGTCAGATGGACTCTGCTCATAAATGTTGCCAAACGAGTCCTTCATAGCATACTTGTTGACCCAGACGCGGGCGGCCAGTTCGTCGCCATTAAAATACTTCAAGGAAGCCGCAAAGGCTTCGTCGTAGGTGTAGGTGTGCTGTTCCACTGTCGTATATTGAATAATAAATAATGAGTAATCCTGTCGTACGTTTCGGAAAGCCTAACGCGATGCAAAGCTACAAAACTTTTCCCTTTCAGCAAACTTTCCGCCTGTTTATTTTGCAAAAATCTTTCAAAACGGATAACTGCTTATAACATTTGATACGGAGTTAACAATAACTGAAACAAAAACAAAAAAAAGAACAATTAGTTCTTCTTTAAGTATTTAGCTCCATCAAGCATGTTTATACCGCGAAGAAAAAAAGACCTTTCTCGACCATCCAACCCATAAATACGCGCAGTTGAAGTTTTCCTTTTCGGCCACCTCACTGAAGTCAATTGTTCAAAAGCGCTTACACTCTCATAAAAACCAATATTACTTATTACGGAGACTCCCGTCGTGGAGGTTAAGCCAAAAATAGTAGCTCCCTTGGTTACAGAGAAACGTTCACCAATATTATTTCCATCCAAAGTACTCTGTGCCATATTCCAAGCAATAATAACTTCGCCGTTGGCAGCTTTCCGCACAAACGTTGGGGCTATCTGAGAGGCTTTGTTCACACCATTCAACCACCAAAGATAGTTTGCCCCCGAAGACAGTGAGAGGTTAGAACCTTTAATGATCAGATACTTTTGTGAAGCATTAATCTCATAATCCAAATGCTGCCAGTCTATACTTAACGCAACATTATTCTGCCCTCTGGCATGCACCGTGATTGTATTTTCTTCATCATCATAGCTGATAGATGACTGACTTACACGTGCAGCGTCACCAGTTATCCAATCTCGAGCACGAAACACATAAGTATTGTCAGTATAATCTTTTAACAAACGAACATAATACAATCCAGGAATAAGGCTAGTAGCCGAGGCTGTTAACCGGAACGTTATCTCTGATTTAGGCATACCATCAGGATTAAGCATTAGCTCTGAAGGTATTGGAATCTCTAAATTATAAAAGCCCTTGCTATCCTGACCTTTATGAGAGGCCTCAACTGTTATATCTGCCAAGCGCGCCCCATCTATGCCCACAAATCCTTGTCTTCCCTTGTCGGCTGTTGTCAAACGAAGCATGATGGATAAGCCCTCGGTCAAGCCTTCACTGTTTGCAAGCGTATATTGAATAAAGCCATTTGCTTTGGCATCCCTGTAGAGTTCTCCATTATAGACCCCTGTAGAGGAATCATTACTATAAAGATATTGATGCCCAGCTTCGCTCTGTTGCTCACCCGGTGCAACAAAATCCAAAGTCCGTTCATTGAGAGCCGCACGCTCAGCATCAGCTCGTCCCCAATCACTCTGATCATACGTTTCCTTTGTCGCTGAATACCAATAGCAAATATAACGGGCATGATGTATGTCGAAAAAAGGTTCAAGGGTAAGGGTAGACCAATCACCTTTAGACTGCTCACTATAGGCATTGATGCTGAAGCGCAAATGCTCAGCCGGAGTTTCATCATCAGCACTAATGCGACGCATCATTTGTTCACGGTCAGAGTCTATCAACAAAGGGGACGCACTAAGGTCTTTCGCCGTTGCTCGACTTCCTGGAGCATGATCCATACGACCTTCTCCTGCATATTCATTTTGCAGGGCTTCATATTTCAATCCTGTTTCTTGTGCCTCTTCGATACTCTCGGCAGTGGCTTTGGCAGCCAAAAGAATTGGTCCATACTTGAAAGCCACATAATCCTTCTGTCCGGGACATTCCTCATATCGCAAAGACATTGGCAAATGTACCTCCAACACATCCCCCTCATGCCAGGACCTGCTAAAAAGGACGTAGGAAGCAACGCCCTCTACTACTGTTGAAACAGCCGTCTCCACGCCATTTATTTTTACTTGATACTCCTTACCAGCCCACGACGGATGGCGTACAGCAATGGTATAAGTACCCGAACGCGTGATTATAAGTTTAGCAGATTCCGAATATGGAAAACTGGTTTCCTGACGTAATCCAAAGATACCATTATCGAGCTCACTGGGCACAAAGAGATTCACATAGAGCGTCTTTTCAGCATCGTGAGTATAAACGAAGTGTCCGTATTTAGAATGGTTTTCCATACCTGTGCCTACACAACACCACATGGCCTGGTTAACCTGTGAATAAATACGATAACCCTGAGGCCTGAGTGTTGTAAAATACACATATCCACCTGTTTTCGGATCACGTGTTGAAAGGATATGATTGTACATCACGTTCTCATAGAAGTCTACATAACGTGCATCATGCGAATCATCAAAGAGATTTTCCGACAACTTCAGCATATTGTTGGAATTGCAGGATTCCGGTCCATCCAAATCATTGAGATAACGATCTCCGTTGCTTGGATCAAAGAAATGCTCTGAAGTGGAATTTCCACCAATACAGGTCGTACGATGAGCCACGACATCTTCCCAAAAATTGATTGCCGCAGCACGATAATCTGGATTTTTCTGAGGCTCAACCTCCCAGATGCGATTAAATCCTATATATTTAGGTACCTGAGTATTGGCATGTTGATTATCCAGAAAATGCTGATTATAGGGGCTCGCTTTCATTCCGTCTATCTCATACTTATGGCTATAGCGCCTTGCAGCTGTAAGATAACGGGGGTCACCCAATAAATGATAAGCATCGGCGAGGACCTCATTCATACCTCCATGCTCCCAACCTAAAACACTTTGCATCTCATCATCAGACAGGTTTGACACCACATTTACGCTCCAATCGGCTAATTTTTCAAAACAATCACGAGCGTCATCACTACCTGCATAAACCCACGCATCTCTAAGTCCTGCCAACACCTTATGTTCGCAGTAGAAAGGCACCCAACCGCCATACTGTCGGAAAGGAGCCAAATCGCGAGCATAGAGTCCCGTCCACACCTGATTACAAGGCTGACCGCCTATAAACCCCTTCATGCCCCTTGTATCTTCAGAGAAAGCGTTCTGGCAATCCTTTAATATGCCTACACAGTAGTCTAAGCGCGACTTCAGCTGAGATTTCAAATCCTCATCTTTCACTGCTGCATAAGCTAAAGACAAAGCTGAAAGATAATGTCCACCGACATGTCCCTCTAAGCTCCAATTACTCAAGCCCCAATTCGTGAACGAAGGATGAAGCACCTGCCAATTGGCATATCGGCCAAAGCTTAGACCCGCCTGACGGACATATGGAGTCATTAGTCTGTCAGCATCGTACTTCAACAACAATCGTGCATTGTCGTCCTGCGCTACCTTTAAAGGACCATCCAACAAAGTAACAGATGTCAGGTCGAAGTGTTGTGGATACAGAGTACTCTGAGCAAAACACAGGGCACTATTAACCATGAAGACAAATAACAGGGAAAGGCACTTGGATTTCATAGGCTTAGGAAGTTTAGAACGATGATATTTTATCCATTACCCATTTGTATCATCTCATTCTTGGTCTGTCGTTTTCCTCTTTAAATGCAGCTACACCTTCGGCGTCCATGACGACGAGTGTAGGGTCGTAGCCATCAGGAGTGAAGAGCATGACAGCCCCGTTGGGGAGCATCCATTGGTAGCCTCTCTCTGTCTGGTCGTAAACTTGACCATAGCGTGCGCAGATCGAGTCGAGATATACGTTGAGATCGACGTGCTTGGGTTGCGCCATAATCTTGTAGACGGTGCGGCTGTGGCGTGTGTAGCTAACTTGTGTGTAGCAGGTGTGGCCGCAGACAGTGCCCTGGAAGATGTAGGCGTTGTCGTTGCCCAGACGCTTGGAGAGGGAGAAGCCGCGCTTCTGCATGGCTGCCGAAAAGTCGTAGATGTCACCTTTGAGTTCTACGCCTTCGAAGAGGATGTGCTGGGTAAGGAGGGCTGTCGGCATGCTGTCAACAGCGAGGGTGTCAGTCGCGGTGGACTGAGCAGTGAGGCAGAGCGTGCAGCAGGCGAAAAGTGCTGCGAAAAAAAGCCGTTTCATAGTTATGTTGTGTTGGTGTAGCTGTCTGGACAGTGGGGGGGGCGCTTGCGCCAGAGCCAGCTTGCGCCGTATCAGCGGCGTCTCATCGAAGCGGCTCGCTTCTTACGCGAGCGTGAGCATCTGTTCGAGCTGGCCGATTTGCTCACGGAAGGCTTCATCGGCGGCCATGCGCTGGCTAACGGTGTGGCAGGAGTGGATGACAGTGGCATGCCCACGTTTGCCGACGTAGGCACCTATCTTGGTGGTGCTCAGGTGCGTGTGTTGGTGGGCAAGGTACATCACCACTTGGCGAGCAAGCACGACGGGAGCCTTGCGCGACGCAGAGAGGACGTCGGCGCTGGCAATGCTGAAGAAATCGCAGGTGCGGGCGAGAATGTCATCGAGGGTGATAGCTTTGGCCTGCCGGCTCTGGCCTACGACCCTTCCCACTACGCGCTGGGCCATGGCCATGTCGATTTCGCAGTTGTTCACTACGCTGTAAGCCATGAGGGAAGTGAGCACGCCTTCGAGGTCGCGGATGCTGTTGTCTACGTTGGCGGCTATGTAGTCAACGACTGGCGTTGCCACACGAAGACCGTCGCGGCGTATCTTGTAGCAGAGAATATCGCGGCGGAGTTTCTGTGTAGGCCGTTCAATCTCGGCCAAGAGGCCCCATTTGAAGCGGGTAAGGAGGCGCTCTTCCATGCCTTCGAGGGCTACTGGTGGACGGTCGGAGGTGAGAATGAGCTGTCGCCCGTTCTGGTGAAGGTGGTTGAAGATGTGGAAGAACGTCGACTGTGTCTTCTGCATAGAAGCGAGCTCCTGAATGTCGTCAATGATGAGCACGTCGATGCTCTGATAGAAGGCGATGAAGTCGTTGACGGTATTGTGGCGCACACTGTCGGTGTACTGCACTTGGAAGAGGTGAGCCGAAACGTAAAGCACACGCAACTCAGGATGGAGCTCTTTCACGCGCAGACCAATGGCATTAACGAGGTGAGTCTTTCCAACGCCCGAGCCACCATAGATAAACAAAGGATTGAAGGTGGCCTGATGGGGGTTCTGGGCTATGGCGAGACCTACGGTCCGAGGCAGCTTGTTGCTTTCGCCTTCGACAAAACTTTCGAAGGTGTAGTCGGCTTTCAGCTGCGAGTCTAAGTGCTGGAGAACGCGCGGACTGGCATTAGCGTCGGTGCGAGGAGCTACAACGTCTGTAAGGACGGCACTGTCGGTGGCCTCCTCGCGCGCGCTTATATTATTTATTGTGTCAATCTTTACCTCGTAGCGCAGACGAATACCTACGCCATACTGTTGTTGCAATACGGCACGCAGAAGCTTGAGATAGTGCTCTTCGATGTACTCACGAATGAAGGGGCTGGGCACAGACAGCGTGAGCGTGCACTCGTCTTCGTCGAAACCGACATAGCTGACGGGCGCAAACCAAGTGTCGAACTGCTGGCGGCTGAGATTGTTGGCAATCATCCGCAAGCAATTCGACCATCTCGGGTCGTTGGCTGTTGTTACTGTGCTTGACATTCGTTTTGGTAAAGTATGTTCCCGTTAAGGGCGATTTGCGATTGCAAAGTTAAATCATTTCTGCGAACAAACCAAATGAGCCGCAGAATATAGTTCGACGGAAAGAACGCCTAAAGAACACGTTTTCAATACTTTTTTAATTCGCCTTTAAAAAAAATACCAAGCCCCTCTTGCATATATTCAACATGCTGTTTCTAAACTATTTAAGGCATTCGCCAGCGCGAATGCCTTAAATATTGTACTTGATGCTAATTTCCGATAAAATAGCTTTTTAGCCGGCAATCAGCTTTCACGAGACGAAAGCTCTTTATATTTGGAAATTTTCTTTTTATTATATCTTTAAATCGTCTTCCGACAACTTTATTCAGAGGGTACTTTTTCTGGTGCCTGGGGCTTATCCTTCTTGCCGAAGACAGAGAAATGGACGTAGCGTTTTGGGTGCGATTTCAGGTCCTCGACCAATGCTGCCGCCCCGGTAGCCGTACGATTGAGGTTGCCATAGAGCGAGGTGTCGTTGAGCAGAAGACCGATGTTGTTGTCTGGGGAATTGAGGCGCTCGGTCATTTGATTGACATTGTTCATCGTTCCGTCGACCTTGGCCATGGTGCCTTCGAGGTCGAGCTGGTTGAGCTTGTCTGTAAGCGCCACGACATTTTGCCCGGCAGCAGTGAAGGTTGTTGTCATCTGTGGAACGTCCTTCTCCAAGAGCTTGTTCAAATCACGAGAGCTCTGATCGAGATTTGCCGTAATGACCTCGGCATTCGCTATGATTTTCCGCACATTGGGATCTGCAGCCAGCGCATTCAGCGTGGTCAACAACGTGTCCACCTTGGCTAAGGTCTGTTCCAATTTAGGGATCATATCGGCTGCTTTTGCCATAAGCCCATTATTCTCTGCCGAAGGTATGGTGTCACCGATGGCATAGCGCTCTACCGGGCTGTTTCCCATGAGCAGGTTCAGGGTGCAGCCGCCTAACATAGCTTCATCCAGGACGGCCGTGGTTCCAACAGGAATACGCATGCCATGTTCAACGGAAATCTCGACGATGACGCCCGAACCAGGATGGTCGTAGTCGTAACGGATGTCCGACACGATGCCCACGTCGTAGCCGTCAGCGTAGACCGGACTCGATTTGGCTAACGCCTTTGCATTACCAAAATTAATGAAATAGGTGTCGCGTGTAGAGAACAACTGCACTCCCTGTAGGAATTTGATGGTGAAGAACAGCAGCACCAATGCTATGATGCCGGTCAATCCGATTTTAACTTCGCGAGATATTTTCATTGTTGTGTAGCTTTATATTTCTTTATTGCCTCATAAATGCTATTGGCCAATTCGTTGACACCTTTCTGGCTCAGGAGATAGGACTCTTCAGAAAGCGTAGTGATGTACCCCAGCTCGACCAAGCAGGACGGCATCGACGTGGCGCGCAAGACCAGGAAGCCTGCCTGATGAACGCCCTTGTCGACTCGCCCCGAAGAACGGAACTGGCGTTGAATCAGCTGGGCAAGTTTGACACTTCGTTCCATATTCTTATCCTGCATAAACTCGAAGATGATGTACGACTCGGAGCTCTTCGGGTCGAAGCCCTCATAGCGGCTCTCATAGTCCTTCTCCAACATGATGGCCGCATTCTCTCGCTTAGCCACAGCAAGGTTGTCTGCAGCGCGGTGCATACCCAAGGTGTAAGTCTCGGAACCTCGTCCTTGGGCGCCTTTAGGTAAGGCGTTGGTGTGGATGCTCACAAACAAATCGGCCTTTGCCCGATTGGCTATTGCGGCACGTTCGCTAAGTTCAACAAACACATCCGTCTTGCGCGTATAAACCACCTTGACATCCTTCAGGTTTTGTTCGACCAGCTTACCTACGGCAAGGGTCACGGCAAGATTAATATTTTTCTCTCGTCCGGTCTTACCCAGTGCTCCAGGATCCTTTCCTCCATGTCCGGCATCCAAGACCAGCGTGAACGTCTCTGCGGCTGACATCATCACGCATAGCGACAGGACTATTAATGTGGCAATCGTTTTTCGTTTCATATTCCTTACTTTCTTTGCAATACTGTGTGATGCTTCGGTGCAAGCGTAAAGAAACGCAGAGTATTCTCTACAAATCAGAATCGAGCCTTATAGTTTTTCCGAGTTGGCACGCCTTACGCATCCAGCACAATGAATCCCCCCACATTGGCGGCCTAAATCACCAATGAGCAGGACAAATCATGAGTATTCACTTCATGCACATCATATTGCGTTGCAAAAATACAATGAAATCGCGAAAACAGAAAAACTTTGTTACCCTTTTTACGACGAGAGTATAAAGATGCAGAAAAAAAGGGCAATAACTTATGCTGACTTTGCTGTTTTTTTACCGATCTAAGCTCAGGAAGCATGATGTATTGGACAGTACTCGCCCCTCTTTTCAGCAGTACAGACGCTGCAACGATATTTTTTATGCCCGCAACACCGAGACCGACCTTTTTCCATCTCAACTCCGAGGCCTGTCCTATCCGTATCTGTTATATGCCAAGCTCTGCCACTCTTCTTATTGAAAGATTCATATGGCCACAGCTTAGCATTCTGTCGGTTCACTCCGATTGAAGTTTCGCTTGCGGCTAAACTACCCGCAAGACCTGTGAGTACACAGCCTGGGAGGCGAGGGCGAGTAGTCCCTTGCCAATACCCGATCTGCTCCCTGCCCGCCTTCTACGGACATTGGGACAATGAGCAGGGACCGTCAACCTTACATGACAAGCCCTCTTTATACAGTTTTGTTGCCGTCCGCTAACAAGGAAAACTGGGCACACATCCAGTCGATTTGATTATTCCATGGCCTTGGAACAATCATTCGATGGTCA
>DGSC01000040.1:23057-47888 GCA_002391275.1 Prevotellaceae bacterium UBA4372
ATTCGATGGTCATGGAATGATTGTTCCAAGGCCATGGAATAATCATCACACCCGTATGAATCGTGCTCTTTAACCAAGAAAAAACGCTTAAATGACCAGACTTCGCGACCTCAACGCCGGGTAATGATTCCACTCTTTTAGTGGACTGCCGGCCGAAGACATACGAAAGAACTTGTTGAACATTAGCGGTCGTGAACTGAGACGTTGGGCTGCCAATAGGTCTATTGCCCTATGCTCATTCAATATCAACCGTTGTTACTGCCTACTGAATTATTGATTATGGAACTATTGAGCGGACAGAAACGACAAAAATACGAGTCGCCAGAGGACATGATATTTCATATAATTATTGTATTCGCGGTTTATTATTGAGACGTCAATCTACGTGTATTTGTTCATCAATCTACGTTTATCTGTTCATCAATCAACGTGAACGTGTTTATCAATCAACGTTTATCTGTTCGTCAATCTGCGTGATTGATAAAAAAAAACAACTACGGATTGCGGATTTTACGGCCTCGTTCCTGCGGAGTCCTAAGCTCCAGAACAATGATGAAAGCCGTACAATTCGTACAATCCGTAGTTGTAAAAAAAACACACAATGGGTGATAATTCAACTTCCTGAGGTTATGAACCCACGGGCACCTCAGAATTTTATCTTAGCTCCCGCCAGCACCACAATACCAGGCTGCGGAATGTTGCCCAGATCGTAGTAGCGGTGATTGGTAAGATTTGTGCCTTCAACCCATAGCTCATAGTGGCGGGCGGTCCATTTCAGTTTCAAGTCGAGGGTGGCGTATGGGTCATAACTGATAAGCTGTCCCGTAGATACGGCATCGCGATAAAGGATATAGCTTCCCATACGGTCTTGCCACCTCAACGCCCATGAGGCTGAAAGGCGCGAGAAGACACGGTGATCGAGCGTGGCCACGAGCTTATGCTTAAGGTATTCCATGGCATAATTCGACTTATAGATTTCTATGTCGTCGCGACGATGCTGGTGCATGAAGGTGTACCCCACGGACAAACGACGCAGGAAAGCATTCTCTGCGTTGAACAGCTCGGACAGCTGCAGAGCCAATTGAACCTGTACGCCCATATTGTCCAAGTCGAAATTGGCACTATGGAAAACGTCGTCTGACGAATACATCACCCAATCTATCATATTCGTGCCACGATGATAGAAGCTTTTCAATGTGGCATCGACGAAAGACCTCCGGAAGTTCACGCCAAGCTGCACGCTATGGCTTTCCTCTGCCTTCATCCCTACGTTGCCCTCATGCGTCGGACTTTTATAGTACAAATCGGTGAAAGTAGGCAGACGGAAGCCTTTATTATAGGAAACGAAGACGCGCCAATGGGCATCAGGTCTGTATGCCATGTCGATTCCTGGGTAGAAATGCAGCCGGTTGTCAAAGCGGGAATTCTTGTTGGCCAGCACTCCGAAGCTTGCCGTGAAGTGGGGAAGCAGTATATTATGTTCCACATTAAAGCTCAAGTTCGTACGGCTGTCGTGCTTAGCGTAAAAGAGGTCCTCTCGGGGCACTTTATGTGTCAGTTCAGCAGTTATGGGCAAGCCGAGCGAGGTACTGTAGATTCCTTCCTCACGGACTTCTGCCCCTACGGCCGTTCTGCCAGCCACCCATCGGACATCTGCCGTCACCCGGGCTCCATGCACGTCGCTGCGATGAAAGTTTTCGCCTTTTATGGTATTCCTTATCAGTTCAAAATTATCCAATAGACGATGCCAATAGACTTCTGGGCGCACTCTCACCCTACCCTTTGTTTCAGCGCCAAGGCTTACGATATAACGAGTGTTGCGTTCATACTGATTAGGGAAAGCTGCAGAGTAGAAAGTATTGGCCCCGTATGATTTCTGGCTGTAGCCAGCCTGCCAGTCGATAGCGAAATCGGAATAGTCGAGAAGGCCGCGCAAGTAGGCATTGCCTTTGGAGAAATCAGAATTATGGGTTGCCCCGTCAGAGCGTTGGTAGGCGCCAGAGAGGGAGGTAAATATTTTGTCGCCAGGAGACGTGCGAGTAGCGAATGCAGCCCGTGCATCAGCGCCAAAAGTGGCATAGCTGCCGCCGTGCGCTCCTGCCTCAACAGATATTCGTTTGTCTTTTTCCGATGTGGATTCAGCTACGTCAGAGGACGATAGCGGAGAACCCTTAGTGACGATATTGATGGTTCCTCCGAAGGCTGAAGCCCCATAGACGCGAGAAGCAGCTCCTTCGAGCACTTCAATGCGCTCAATGTCGGAAAGGCTTACGGGGAAGTCCGCTGCGAGATGTCCTGTGTGTGGGGAAGAGATGTTGACGCCGTTCAAGAGAATAGATATTTGGTCGAACGTGCCGCCATCAATAGAGATGTCCGATTGAATACCAAAGCCGCCACGTTGTCGGACGTCGACGCCGACGGCTAATTTCAACAAGTCATTGACGCTTTGCGCCGCCGCAGCTTCGATTTGCTGACGAGTAATGACGCCCACGATGCGGGCCGACTGGAGTTCTGCGAGTTGCGACATCGTTCCGGTCACTGCTACTTCTGAGAGTTCGTGCTCGTCAGTCTCGCCTTCTACGGAATGATTAGCTGTAGGGGTCGCAGCGCTTACCTTGGGCAGATTTACACTTAGAAGGGTGGCAACGGTCAATACACCGATACGCACTTCCCTGTGCAAACTGGCAAAGGCAGCATAACCCCGATTGGTGAAGCGTCGGAACGTTGCAGGTGTTGCGACGCCACTTACTGGATGTTTTCTTTGCATTGTTAATTAAGAATTGAGGTTAATAATAATTCCCGGAAAATGAGTGCGGGATACTTCTGCTTAGATAAATGAATGTGCGCCAAAAGTGATAAACAAATTCATTTGCATAGCCCTGTTATCCTGAAAACGACGCTAAGAGTGAAGGAAAGAGAAAATGGAATTATCGGGCCGTTTGAAGAAATGGTCGAGTTGCTTGAAAAGAGCCGTACGCGAGAATACGACAACACGGTCGCCCGGTTCTATTTGCGTGCTACCATTAACGAGTATTCCTTCGCCATTACGGACGATGCCGCCAATGGTAATGCCTTTGGGCAATCCCAGCTTCATCACTGGATTTTTTGTCACGAGAGCCCCTTCCACAGCCACGAACTCTGCCACGTCAGCATCGGCAATAGTGAGGCTCTTGACGCTGGCGACATCTGCAGCAAGCATCATCTGATAGATGTGACTGGCTGCTATAGCTTTCTTATTAATAATGGTGCCAATATCCAGTTTCTCGGCCATGGTGATGTATTCAGTATTCTCTACGAGCGCCACAGTTTTGCGAACACCCATGCGCTTAGCCGCGAGGCAGGCAAGAATGTTGGTCTCGGTGTCGGGTGTCAATGCGCAGAAAGCCTGCGTCTGGCGGATGCCTTCCTCGTTGAGGAGTTGGGTGTCGCGGCCGTCACCATTAATGATAAGGACGTTGTCGTTGTCGAGCAATTCTGTGAGCTTACGGCAACGGTCAACATCAAGTTCGATAAGCTTGACATCCATATAGTCGGGCAGCAAATGACAGGTCTGCACCGCAATGCGCCCACCGCCCATGATCATCACCTTCTTGACATCGGCATACGACTCCTTGCCTACGAGCTGGCGGATATTCGGCACATTGATTTTCTTAGTCATGAAGTAAGCGATATCGCCCAGCTGTAGCACATCAAAGCCACCCGGAATGATAGTGTCCTCACCGCGCTTAATGGCTACGATATGATAGGGCGAGTCGGGCGGACAAAGGTCTTTTAGCTTCTGGCCATACAAGGCTGACGCCTCTTCACGTAGCTTAATGCCAAGAATGATCAGTGCCCCCTCATGCACCTCCCACCATTGCCGCACCCATGAGCGGCGGACGCCGTCGGCGATCTCTTGTGCAGCCAGCACCTCTGGATAGATGAGCGAGCCGATACCTATGGACGAGAATATCTCAGCATTCTTTGGCACCAGATATTCAGCATTGTCGATGCGCGCAACGGTCTTTTTCGCCCCGAGTGAGTGAGCCAGGAAGCAACATGTCATATTCTTCGTCTCTGAGGGCGTGACGGCAATAAACAGGTCGGCCTGTTGTGTACCGGCTTCCTTTAGTCCGCTGATGCTTGTTGGCGACACGGAAAGCGTCATGAGGTCGAGACCATCAGTGGCATCGGCAAGCTTCTGCTCATCAAGATCGATGAGCACTATGTCGTGGTTCTCTTTGGTCAGCAAGGAAGCCAGATGTCTTCCTACGGCGCCAGCACCGGCAATAATTATTTTCATAAGTCTATGCTTTTAACGCTGAGAACATTCTATGATAAAAGAGCTTTCTTGATGCCTTCCACATCTAAACCTACCAGATGATGCAACTCAGCGATGGTTCCGTGCTCAACAAAGCGGTCTGGCAGACCAAGACGCATCACGGGCACGTTCATGCCATGATCGGCAAGCCATTCAAGGACAGCCGAACCTAAACCTCCGGACCGCACGCCATCTTCTATGGTCACTATTCGCCGGCAACGTGTAGCGGCCTCTGTGAGCAGCAAGTCGTCAAGGGGCTTGAGATAGCGCATGTCGTAGTGTGCCACCGACAAGGCTGGAGCTTCTGTCGCCAGCTGACGTATTGTTTCCTCAACGGCAACACCGAGGGGACCTAACGAAAGTACTGCCACATCCGTACCTTCGTGAAGCCGGCGGCCACGTCCAATGGGCAAGGCATGCATATCACAACGCCAATCTGGCAGCGAGCCACGTCCTCTGGGATATCGTATGGCAAACGGACCGCGATTGGGTTGCTGGGCTGTGAACATGAGGTTGCGCAACTCATGTTCGTCCATAGGAGCTGCTACTATTATATTAGGTATGGGACGCAGATAAGCCAAATCGAAAGCACCGTGATGGGTAGGACCGTCCTCGCCTACCAGGCCAGCACGATCAAGGCAGAGCACCACGTTCAGCTTAGAGATACAAACATCATGGATGATATTGTCAAATGCCCGTTGTGCAAAACTCGAATAGATATTACAGAAAGGCACGAGCCCATCCTTGGCCATGCCTGCCGAGAAAGTTACTGCATGTCCCTCGGCTATACCCACATCGTAGGCACGCTCGGGCATAGCCTCCATCATGATATTCATGGAGCAACCCGTAGGCATTGCCGGGGTGACACCTACGATACGTTCGTTCTGCCGGGCCAACTCGAGCAAAGTGTGGCCAAAGACATCCTGGAACTTAGGGGGCATGCCCGTCTCATCGTTTCGGATGAGCTCTCCCGTATGCGGATCAAATTTGCCTGGTGCGTGCCACAGTGCACCTCCGTGTTCGGCTGGTTCGAAGCCTTTACCTTTGATGGTATGAATATGCAGAATCTTGGGCCCGTTCATGTCCTTAATGATGCGTAGCGTATTCACCAAGTCAATGACGTTGTGCCCATCCGTAGGTCCGAAATAGCGAATGTCCATTCCTTCGAAAACATTCTGCTGATGCGTGATGAGACTCTTCAGCGAATTATTGAAACGCAGGATACCTTTTTTCCGTGACTCGCTCATCCAGCCCCATGAGAGCAGCTTGCTGGAAGCCTTGTAGCGCAGGCGGTTGTATGTAGGATTGGTCTGCAATTGATGAAGCAGATGTTTCATTCCCCCTACGCTACGGTCGATGCTCATATTGTTGTCGTTGAGGATGATGAGCACATCGTTGGGCGTATTTGCAGCATTGTTCAGCCCCTCGAAGGCAAGCCCTCCGCTCATGGCACCATCGCCTATAACGGCTACGACATGGCGGTGGGCCTCCTTTTTATTTTTGGCTGCAAGGGCCATTCCGAGAGCTGCACTAATACTGTTGGAGGCATGCCCGGCTGTGAAAGCATCATACTCGCTTTCTTCGGGCGAAGGGAACGGCTTGAGACCGCCGAAATGCCGGTTGGTGCTGAAGGTCTCACGCCGCCCAGTGAGTATCTTGTGCCCATAAGCTTGATGGCCAACATCCCACACGATGCGGTCGTAGGGCGTATTGTAGACATAGTGAAGGGCCACCGTAAGTTCCACAACCCCGAGGCTCGAAGCCAGATGTCCGGGGTTGTCGGCTACTTCGTTGATGATATATTGCCTCAACTGCGAGCATAGTTCGGGCAGCTGTTCTAAAGGCATCAGACGCAGTTGCTCGGGCAGATGAATGCGTTCCAAAAGAGGAAAATCCGATTCGATTTGAGCCATCATTAGTTATATTTTCGCTGCAAAGGTACATTTAATTTGTGATTTGCGCACACAAATCGCAAATTAAATGTACCTTTGCGGCTATGAAACTACAAACTCCAGTAGAAATTCCATCACTTCTGCGCCCTTTATCGCTGCGCAGTAGAATTGCATTTATCGGCTCGTGCTTTGCTCAGAACGTTGGTGCGAAGATGCGCGAGAGTGGCATGCCAGCCTTAGTGAACCCATTCGGTGTGCTCTACAATCCTCAGAGTATTGTTGAAGTGTTAACGTGCAACCTCATCGACGACAAATATTATTTCGAGGATGGCGACGGTCGTTGGCACTGCTGGCTCACCGACAGCCATTTCAACGCCTCGACGCTTGACGCTTGCAAGGCTGGGGTTGTATCGGCACGCGGCAAGCTCATCGAATGGAACCCCGACACGCTCATCATCACATTGGGAACTAACAGGTACTACAGACGTATGCCTGACGGTCAGTGCGGCGAGGCGTCCTTCATTGTTGGCAACTGCCACAAACAGCCGCAGGCCGAGTTTGAGGAACAAGAACTGAGCCTCGACGAGTGCATAAAGGCATTGGATCTGCTCTGTCAGCTTTTTCCCAAAGCCCAGATTGTCTTTACGGTGTCGCCATACCGCTATGCCAAATATGGTTTCCACGACAGTCGTCTGGCCAAAGCCGCCCTGCTTTTGGCCGTTGACGAGGTGTGCCGTCGGCACCCGGAACAGGCTTGTTATTTCCCTGCTTATGAGATTGTCTTGGACGAGTTGCGCGACTATCGCTTCTATGCCCCCGACATGCTTCATCCCTCTCCGCAGGCTATAGACTACATCTGGGAGCGCTTTGTGGATCAATGTGTCGATAGCGAAACACATCGTTATCTATATGATTACGAGCCTATACGCAAGGCATTGATGCATCGGCCAGAGGACCCCGACTCGCCTTCGGCCTTGCATTTCCGTGAGCAGACGCAGAAGAAACTGCAAGAGCTCATGGCAAAATACAATATTGAGCTGTAAAAGATTATTTGAAGATTGATTATTGAAGATTGAACATTCATTGTTATGAATATCACACTTATCAGCACACTCATCGGCGCTCACCGCATTGGTAGTGCCGAAACCTCAGTGGACTGGCTGCTCACCGACAGCCGCTCGCTGGTTTTTCCCGAACAGACTTTATTCTTTGCAATACGCACACAGAAGAACGACGGCCATCGCTACCTTCCTGAGCTCTACAGGCGTGGCGTCCGCGCGTTCGTTGTCAGCCAGATGCCTGAAGCTCCCGAAGCGGACGCCAACTACCTGGTCGTTCCGTCGCCCTTGCGCGCACTGCAACGCTTGGCTGAGCGCCACCGCGAAGCATTCGACATTCCGGTCATAGGCATCACGGGCTCCAATGGTAAAACCATCGTCAAAGAATGGCTCTACCAAATACTGACACCCGATTTCAACATCACACGATCGCCCCGTTCGTGGAACTCACAGATTGGCGTGCCTCTCTCCGTCTGGCGACTCACCAAGCTGACACAGATAGGTATCTTCGAGGCTGGCATCAGCGAGCCCGGCGAAATGGACGCCCTGGAAAGCATCATTCAGCCCTCTATTGGGGTGCTTACGCACTTAGGATCGGCCCACGACGAGAATTTCGCCGACCGTCGCGAGAAATGCATGGAGAAGCTTCGCCTTTTCCGTCACGCACGCGTACTTATATATAATAATAGCGATGAGCTAATCAGCGAATGTGTTGAGGCAAGCGGTTTCAAAGGCGAGCTGATTGGCTGGCAAATCAAGGGCGACCGATTAGAGATTACAGACAGCAAGATGCCCTCACAGGCGGCTTATAGCTTTGACATCACGTCCTTGCTCACTGCCGACGCGGCCAGTTGCGAGAACGTATGTCACTGCATTTGCGTTGCTCATTATCTTGGGCTTGGCGACGACATCATCCGTCAGCGCATTGCTCACCTCGAACCGGTGGCCATGCGGTTGGAGGTGAAAGAAGGGCGCAACGGCTGCACGCTCATCACTGATACTTGCAACAGCGACTTGGGCTCACTTGAAATAGCCCTCGATTTCATGCGCCGACGCCCTGAAAGTGAAGGGCGGAAACGTACTCTGATCCTATCGGACATCAAGCAGACGGGACTCAATCTTACCGAACTCTATTGCCACGTGGCACAGCTGCTGAGACAATATGAGGTGGACGAGTTCATCGGCATCGGTCGAGAAGTGACCTCCGGCATGATGTGCGTGGCCGACGAACAACGCCCGCAATGTATGCACCTATTCGATACCACTCAGCAGTTTACGGCCAGCAAAATGCAGCAGAAGTTGCACGACAGCGTGGTGCTGATAAAAGGTTCGCGGCAGGCTCATTTCGAGCATATTGCAGAATCCCTCGTTCAGAAAGTGCACGAGACGGTGCTCGAAGTGAACCTCTCGGCCGTGGTGGGCAATCTCAACTACTATCGCTCGTTCATGAAACCCGAAACGAAGATGGTGTGTATGGTCAAGGCATCGGCCTACGGTGCCGGTGCCGTGGAGATTGCCAAGACACTGCAGGACCAAGGCGTCGACTACCTTGCCGTGGCCGTAGCCGACGAGGGCGTGGAGCTTCGCCGGGCCGGCATCACGGGAAACGTCATGATCATGAACCCCGAGATGTCGTCGTTCAGCACACTCTTCGAATATCAATTGGAGCCTGAAGTCTACAGCTTCCGACTGCTCGAAGCGCTCATACGTGCTGCCGAGCGAGAGGGTATCACCAACTTCCCCATCCACATCAAGCTCGACACGGGCATGCATAGGCTGGGATTCGACCCCAAAAAGGACTTACCACAACTGATAGAACGCCTGCACGCCCAGAAGGCGCTCATCCCCCGTTCGGTGTTCACGCACTTCGTGGGTTCCGACAGTGAGGATTTCAATGCCTTCTCCGACCATCAATGGCAACTATTCTCGGAGGCTACAGAAGAGCTACAGGCGGCATTCCCCTACCCGATTCTACGACATATCTGCAACTCGGCGGGCATCGTTCATTTCCCTGAGCGCCACTGCGACATGGTACGCCTCGGACTCGGGTTGTATGGTGTAGACCCCATGGACAACGGACATGCACCACTACAGCCGATATCCACCCTCAAGACCACCATCCTGCAGATTCATGACGTGCCGGCAAACGAGACCGTAGGCTATTCACGCAAGGGACATCTGACCCGCAACAGTCGCATCGCAGCTCTGCCGATAGGTTACGCCGACGGCCTCAACCGCCACCTCGGATGCGGCCACGGCTACTGCCTCGTCAATGGGCAGAAGGCTCACTATGTGGGCAACATCTGCATGGACGTATGTATGATTGACGTCACCGACATCGACTGCAAGGAAGGCGACACGGCGGTGATCTTCGGTCCCGAACTGCCACCCACGGTGCTGTCTGAGGTTATCGACACGATTCCTTACGAGATTCTTACGGGAGTCTCACCACGGGTGAAACGTATTTATTATGTCGACTAAGACCTTTTTCACGACCCTCCGAGAGGATTTCTCTAAGGAGTAAAAAAAATACGGTTAGGTGAATCGCACGATTCACCTAACCGTTTTGCCTTATGCGCCTAAGCGTATTCGCCGATACGCTTAGGCGCATTTTTTTTGCTACTTAAGAACGCCCAGCTCCTTGCCTACCTTCTGGAAGGCGGCAATACACTTGTCA
Source organism: Prevotellaceae bacterium UBA4372 (assembly GCA_002391275.1). GTDB lineage: Bacteria > Bacteroidota > Bacteroidia > Bacteroidales > Bacteroidaceae > Physcousia. The sequence goes on from DGSC01000040.1 coordinate 32,985, forward strand.
AGGTGTTCGCGAGTATGGCCGGCACTGATTTGAACGCGGATGCGGGCCTGACCTTTCGGAACGACAGGATAGTAGAAACCTGTGACGTAAATGCCCTCGTCCTGCAGACGAGCTGCGAAACGCTGCGAAAGGGGGGCGTCGTAGAGCATCACAGCGCAGATAGCGCTCTGCGTTGGCTTGATGTCAAAGCCGCTGGCCATCATCTTGTCGCGGAAATAATTAACGTTTTCAACAAGACGGTCGTGCAGTTCATTCGACTCGTCGAGCATCTTGAACACTTCGAGAGCAGCACCTACGATACCAGGAGCCAAGGAATTGGAGAAGAGATAGGGACGCGAACGCTGGCGCAGAAGGTCTATAATCTCCTTGCGACCAGTAGTGAAGCCGCCCATCGCACCGCCAAATGCCTTGCCAAGCGTGCCCGTGTAGATATCTACACGCCCATAAGTGTCGTAGAACTCGCTGACGCCGCGGCCTGTTGCGCCTACGACGCCTGCCGAGTGACTCTCGTCTACCATGACAAGGGCATCGTACTTCTCAGCCAAGTCACAGATCTTGTCCATAGGAGCTACGTTGCCATCCATCGAGAACACACCGTCGGTAACAATAATACGGAAGCGCTGCTCCTGAGCGGCTTGCAGCTGACGCTCCAAGTCCTCCATATCGGCATTGGCATAGCGATAGCGCTTTGCCTTGCAGAGGCGTACGCCGTCGATAATGCTGGCGTGGTTGAGGGCATCAGAGATGATGGCATCCTCCTCCGTCAACAGAGGCTCGAAAACGCCGCCATTGGCATCGAAACAGGCTGCGTAGAGAATCGTGTCCTCGGTCTTGAAGAAGCGGCTGATAGCAGCCTCAAGTTCCTTATGGACATCCTGCGTGCCACAGATGAAGCGGACACTTGACATACCATAGCCACGGCGATCCATCATCTGCTTTGCGCCCTCTATGAGGCGAGGATGGTTGCTAAGACCAAGGTAGTTGTTGGCGCAGAAATTAAGAACTTCCTTACCGGCCACCTCAATGGCGGCGGATTGAGGACTCTCAATGAGGCGTTCCTCCTTATAGAGGCCGGCCTCGCGGATTTCCTTCAGCGTCTGCTGAAGGTGTGCTTGCATTTTACCGTACATGATTTGTAGAGGTTATGAGGTTTTTAAGGGTTGAGGTTATAAGTTTTTTTAGGATAAAAGGTTATGAGGACAGAGCTTTTCGCCTCTCCTTTTCAGACTAAAGCTGAAGACCTATCTTGCCCTTATCGTGCACAAAGTTACGTTTTTTTGTCATGCAGAGATGCAAAGAGTGATATATTTTTCTCTTATTAGCAAAATCTATAGAAAAAAGTGGCTTTTTGTTATGAAGCTAAATTAAGTTTTTGCTATCTTTGTACCGAAAACTAAAAAGAAACTAACATCAATTAAAAAAAAACTCAAGTAATGAAAAACATTCTTGTCATTGGTTCTACTGGGCAGATCGGTTCCGAACTGACAGCCGAACTTCGTGCACGCTATGGCGGCGCAAATGTCGTTGCAGGTTATATCCCAGGAGCAGAACCTAAAGGCGAATTGGCCGAAAGCGGCCCTTCTGCCATTGCCGACGTCACCAACGCCGAACAACTCGCAAGCATCGTCAAGGAACACCATATCGACACCATCTACAACTTGGCAGCACTGCTGAGCGTCGTGGCCGAGCAGAAACCACGTCTCGCATGGAAGATAGGCATCGACGGGCTGTGGAATGTGCTCGAAGTGGCACGCGAGAATAATTGCGCCGTGTTTACGCCCTCAAGCATAGGCTCTTTCGGGCCCAACACTCCTCACGAGCTCACTCCTCAGGACACCATTCAACGTCCGAAGACTATCTATGGCGTCTCCAAGGTCACCACTGAATTGCTCTCAGACTATTACCATACCAAGTACGGCGTAGACACACGTTCCGTCCGCTTCCCCGGACTCATCAGTTACGTCACACCGCCGGGCGGCGGCACAACAGACTATGCCGTAGACATCTTCTATGCAGCCGTAAGAGGAGAGAAATTCGTTTGCCCGATAGCTGAAGGCACACGCATGGACATGATGTATATGCCCGACGCCCTGCGCGCTGCAATAGAGCTCATGGAAGCCGACCCCGCAAAACTTATCCATCGCAACGGGTTCAATGTTACTGCCATGAGCTTCCCACCTGAGAAGATCTTTGCAGAAATCAAGAAACGCTGTCCAGACTTCGAAATGGAATATCAGGTAGACCCTCTCAAGCAGGCTATTGCCGAGAGCTGGCCCGACAGCCTCGACGACACAGCAGCTCGCGAAGAATGGGGATGGCGGCCTAACTTCGGCATCGGAGCCATGACGCGCGATATGCTGGAGAAACTGAGTGCACGACTCCTCGACAAGTAATCAAACGTCCCAAATTGAAAGGATGAAAAGTTGAAATGTTGAAAGAATCTTTTTACTACAAGGAACTTCAACGCTTCAACTTTTCATCCTTTCATTCTTCCAGCGCACATTTCCATTTTTCATTTTCACTTTCACCGTTCATTCTTCACCTTTCATGTTTAACCTTTAACCCATAACCTTTCATCCTTCACCTTTCATTTCCTACTTTTCATCTTCCGTCATTTCTTCATCCATCCTACCTCCCTTGGTCATGACAGCGCACGGTGATTTTGTCACCAGGCCAGCCATCTCCCTTCAAGCTCACCCTACATCCCCATCTGTGCTCAAACGAACCTCAATACTATTTACCATTCAACTTCTCACTTTCAGAATACAAAACCTATGAAGGCTAACTTAACAAAAATGCTGACGCTGTTGACAGCATTCATGCTCGCTACAGCTATGCCCAGCAATCTTTGGGCTGCTCGCTCGCCAGAACTCAACAAGCCCACCGACGAGCGGCTGACAATCAAAGGCATAGTGCTCGATGAGTTCAACGAACCGCTCATTGGTGCTACCGTAAAGGTCAATGGCACGAACGAAGGCATGCTCACTGATATGAACGGCGAGTTCGCTTTAGCAACTTCAGAGAGAGCCCCCGTAATAGTAGTTTCGTATATGGGCTACGACGCACAGGAAATACACGCTACGGGACGTACCCCCTTGCGCATAAAGCTCGTTCCTGCTGAAGCCCACAACATACAGGAAGTGGTAGTCACGGCCATGGGCATCCTGCGCAAGGAGAAATCGCTGACCTACGCCACGCAACAGGTTAAGGCCGACGAGCTCATGCGTGTGCAAGAGAGCAACGTGGCCAACTCGCTCGAAGGCAAGGTTGCAGGTGTCACCGTTACGCCAAGCGCAGGCGGTGCAGGCGGTGCCTCAAAGATCGTGTTGCGCGGTGCCAAGTCGATCATCGGCGACTCGTCGCCCCTCATCGTCATCGACGGCATACCCGTGACCAACGACATCCGCAACCAAACCAACAACTCGCAGAACATGACCGAGTACGTCTCTACCGAAGGTGCCGACGCGCTCTCGATGGTAAACCCCGACGACATCGAAAGCATCAACGTACTCAAGGGTGCCAATGCGGCTGCCCTCTATGGCTCACGGGCAGCCAACGGCGTGCTCATGATCACCACGAAGAAGGGCAAGAGCGGCAAGCTCTCTGTTTCCTACACAGGCAACGTCACCTTCGACGTGCCGCTGACAACACCGAAAATACAAAACCGCTATGGCGCTGCTGTTGACGCACAAGGCTATCTTGGTGAAGCCAACGGCTGGGGAGGACTCATCAGCGAGTCGCCCACCTCAGCTTTAGCACGTGCCACAGACAAGATGCCTTACGAACGTAACATTCACCTACGCAACAAAGGCAACGACGACGTGGCCGACTTCTTCCGCACAGGCGTAACGACGAACAATTCAGTTGCGCTCTCGGGCGGAACAGAGAAAGTGCAGAGCTACGTCTCTGTGGCCAACACTCACGCTCTCGGACTCATAGAGACCAACAACTATAACCGCAACACGATAGCTTTCCGCCAGACTTACAAGCTTTGGGAACGCCTCACCGTAAACGCCTCATTAAACTATGCGCAAACGCGCACGCGTAACCGCATCGGTGGAGGTACGGTAGGGAACCCCATCTACCATCTCTATACTGCCCCGCGCAACGTCGACATGGGCTACTACCGCGATAACTACGCCACAGCCGAAGGCCATTGGCTATCTGATGAGCAAGGTCATTATGTGCAGACTGAGAGTGGCTTCATCCGTCAAAACGACCGAGCCGAACTCACAGGCCCCATGATGAACTACGCTTACTTGGATGCGCGACAGAATAATCCCTATTGGTTGCTGAAACAAAACCGCAGCACCGACAAGGAGGACCGAGTCTACGGCGGTTTCCAAGGCAACCTCGACATCTGGAGAGGACTCTCGGCTCAGGCTCGTTTCAACTTCGACCACGACAAGTATCAGGAACAGAGCGTACGCTATGCCACAACCTTCTCGCCGGCATCAATGTACGACTATGGCACCTACAACAAACGGCGCGACAACAAGACAGAGCTCTATGTAGACTATATGCTCAACTATGACCACACCTTCGCCGACACGTGGAGTGTCAACGCCAACATTGGCTGGACCGGCCACACTATCAAGAAAGAGTACTACGGAACATACATCGCCAATGCTACTTACGTCGACCCTCTGAACCAACAGCTCAATACAGCTGTCAATCGCTTCGACACCACGTCTGGAAGCTCTGGTGTAACCTCTGAGAGCAAAAGCAACAACTGGGATCGCGCGTGGTTGGCTACAGCTCAGCTTGGATGGCGCGAGCGCATCTACCTTGATGCTTCGTGGCGCCGCGACGAGTACCGCGTCTTCCGCCAGTTCCCCGACAAGCCCCAAGCCTACAACTATTTCGGTGTAGGCGCCAATGCCCTGCTGAGCGACCTCGTGCGCTTGCCTGAATGGTGGACCTATGCCAAATACCGTATCTCATATTCCGAAGTAGGTAACGCCGTGCCCTCACGCCTTTATTATGGTGTTGGCGGCAACAATCGCACCGGAGCCCTCGGTGCAACTTCCTCGCTGCTCAACAATGTCAAGCCCGAATCTACGCATTCGTTCGAAACGGGACTGGAGCTGCTCTTCCTCGACAACCGCTTAAGCCTCGACGTGACCTACTACAACAGCACCATCAAAGACCTTTACATGGGAATAGGCAACACAGCCGGCATCGTAGTGTGGGACAATGTAGCATCGCTACGCAACCAAGGCGTCGAGGCTACGCTGGGCTACAACTTCCGCTTTGCGCACAATGTCCGTTGGCGCACATCTGTCAACTTCTCTTACAATAAAAACAAAATTCTCAGCGTGGGCACAGACGAAATGGGCCGCAAGAACCGCGTCTACACCGATGTGGCAGGCGTACGTGTACGCTACACCGAGGGCGACTCCTTCGGCGACATGTACGTGCGTGACATCCGTCACAACGACGACGGCACCATCTTCCTTTCCTCAACCGGCAACATCCTGAAGCAAGGACTCCACACTAAGTACGTGGGCAACATGAACTCGCCGTACCAACTGGGATGGTCAAACACCATCAACTGGAAGAACCTGCAACTCTCATTCCTCATCAACGGGCGCATAGGCGGCAAGGTGATATCGCTCACCGAGGCATTCCTCGACGAAATGGGACTTTCTGAACGCACGGCCGACGCCCGCGACCATGCCCTGGCCAACAACCTTCTCACCGCTGATGGCCTGCCTGCCATGTACCTCCCCGACGGCAGCGGCAACACCATCGGCGTGAAGAACTACTACCAAATCATGGGCGCACGTGGCAGTCAATATTCACCGTTGTATGTCTACGACGCTACAAACTTCCGTCTGCGTGAACTCTCGCTTGCCTACACGTTCCAGAACGTGTTCGGCGAAGGCAAGGACATAGCCCTCTCGTTTATTGCACGCAACCTCTTCTTTATCTACAAAGACGCGCCCGTAGACCCAGATATATCACTCTCGACAGGCAATGGGCTCGGTGGTTTCGAGCTCTTCAACATGCCTTCTACGCGATCCTATGGTTTCAACGTGAAACTTACGTTCTAATAATTTCCCATTCTTCATCCTTCTATCTTCTTTAAAGATATGTCACGCTCAAAATATATCAAAACCTGTTCGGCATGTTGCTGCTTTATAGCAACCCTGACCCTACTGCCCTCCTGCCTCGACTTCGATTCACCGCTGGACACGCTGACCATCGATCAGGAAGTGGTAGATCCAACTGTACATCGCGGCAACCCAGCCCACATTGACTACAGCATCAGCATCACTGAAGAAGAGTTCGACAGAGTGCTTGCTACGCTCGACACTTACCTTCGACAAGCAAAAGGCGGACAATACGCCATGCGTGGAGGCAAGAATGGCGACTACCCAGGCGAACATGCCTACCAACGTCAGTTCTCACTCGGGCCCGACAACTATGCCCAGTACACGACTGTACCCCACTATGACTTCATGTACGGCACTCTTCAGTCGAGCTACGACATCAGCGTGGAATTTAACCCAGGCCCAAACAGTTCATACCTTATCGTGAAGAACGCAATGGTGCCGCTTTTGAACCACCCCGCCATAGACTCCATACCCGAGATGAAAGCTATGTACCTGCTGCTCTTCGACCAGGCCTCGCAGGAGATTACCGACATCCACGGTGCATTCCCCTACGACGACTTCCTGACCAACAAGCAGAAGGCACCCTTCACCTACGTCGGCGCAGAACACATATACAAGACAATCATCGGGCACATCAGCACCATCACCGACTGCCTTTCCCACTACGAAGCACGCCCAGACTGGTACAAGGCTAAGATGCAAAAGCTCATGGACGACAACTTCGACGTATGCCAGAATAAATTCTATGGCCGCACAGGCGTAGCCGAATGGATTCGATATGCCAACTCACTGAAGCTGCGCATGGCCATGCACTGCGTAAAAGCCGAGCCACAGCTTGCCCGTCAATGGGCCGAAGAGGCCGTAGCCGCCGGAGTCATTGAGAGCACCGAGCAGGAGTTCGGGCTCTATGGTTACCAGCTCGGCTTTGGTCATCCCTTGAACATGATTTGGATTTCATGGGGCGACGCACGCCTAAGTGCCTCTTTCGAGAGCATACTCATGAGCCTCAGCCATCCATACACCCAAGGCGACTATCCTTTCTTCAAAAACAATGGAGGTGCCATCGTAAACACCAAGACGGGTGAGGTGCTTGAACCTGACACCCGCATCGTGGGACTGCGCGAAGGCATTCACCCAGGCATGGGACAGAGCCCAGCCACGAACCCGATGCTCAACTACAGCGTCTTCGATGCAGACTACATGGCTCAAGCACCGCTCTACCTTATGAAGATGTCTGAAGTAGACTTCCTCAGAGCTGAAGGAGCCATACGCGGATGGAACATGGGCGGCACGGCACGCGAGTTCTACGAACGCGGCATCCGGTACGCTTATCTCTTCGAGCGCTCGGAGGACTGGCAACATGAAATGTACGACGCCCTCGTCGACGAATACATCCAGCGTGCTGAAGCTGTGCCTTACACCTACCACGATCCGCTTGGGATGGTCGCAGACGAGCCCAGTGTCACAAAGATAGGTGTGGCATGGAACGAAGGCGACAGCCAAGAAGTAAAACTCGAAAAGATTATCACTCAGAAATATATCGCAGCCTTCCCTATTAGCTTTGAGGCATGGGTGGACTTACGACGAACCGGCTATCCGCGACTCTTCCCCGTACTTAATGCTGACGAGGGCGACGGCACGCTTAGCTACGGCGACATCATTCGCCGCTGCCCATTCCCCGACACAGACGATGCTTCGGTGGCCGACATAACCGAGACGGGCCTCGAAGCCCTCGGAGGCGAGGACTATCAAGCAACGCGCATCTGGTGGGACAAGGAAGTGCCCAACTTTTGACGCGCTGACAAATTGACCAGTTGACACATTAATAATAACACATATATAATAAATAAGAAAAACTAACTTACAGCTATGAAAAGAATCCTTCTTACAGCTCTGGCGGTCCTCGCGATAGGAGGCTACCAGACAATTCAGGCTCAAGAATACTCGCCCTCGGCTTCGCGTGACATTTTCGATTTCACGCCATTCACCGACAGCGGCATCTTGGACCTTTTCTACAATGCCCAACAGGCTGGACGCGACGTGCCAACACGTGAGGAATTTGAAGCCGCCGGTTTTAATATGATCGACCTTGAGTTTGCACGTTCACACGTGCGTCCTCGACCGCTCATCGACGACCAGGCCAACCAGCTTATCAGTAATGTGAAAAACACCCGCCGCCTATGGATGAACATCCCCATGGGCACAGCCAAGGGTATAGGTGGCTACCCAGGCACCAATGCAGGCGACGACACTTACTCTATTTGGAACTACACCCATCTGTTCGGCTCTTGGAACCATGGTTTGTTCCAAGCTCCCGGCTCTTGGATTGACGCTGCCCACCAGAACGGCACCGACATATTCTCGGGCATTAAGTTCTTTGAGTCATGGACGCCCGGCAGCGGCGACCAAGCATATTCGAAGCTCGTAACAGAGAAGAATAGCGACGGCACCTTCAAGTACGTCAAGCCGCTCATCAGCGCTCTCATGTTCTTTGGCTCCGACGGCATCAACTACAACTGGGAGGACGGTTCCTACAGCAACGCTGACATCGTTGCCTTCCACAAGGCCCTATATAAGGAAGCAGAGGCGCGAGGTTTCAAGAACTTCCACATCGGGTTGTACACCAGTAGCAGCACGCTGACAAACTCCAACGCCAATGCCCTATTCGGCAGCGCCGACGGCCGCACGGCTGAGACATTCCTCAACTACTCGGCCAGCAATTTCATTGCCGCTGGCGCTATGAGCAGCTCGGAAACAGCTGCAAAGAAAGCCATGGGAACCACCGACGGCCTCTATGCCGGCGTGTGGATCGTAACGATGAACCGCTCGTGGACAAACCTTAAGGGCCGCGACATCGGCGCCGTGCTGTGGGGCGAGCATGGGAACAGCCGCTTTTGGAGTAACAACGTGGGCAACGATGCACAGGAGTTTCAGGAAAACTATCAAGCCCTGCTGGAGCGCACCGTCTCAGGCGGCAAGCGCAACCCAGCCGATCGCCCTGCCATGAGCAACACTGGCAACGATTGGGCTTGGAGCGGCACGACACCTCCCCTCTCGAAGTTCGGCGGACTGGCCACCTACTTCCCCGAACGCTCGGCCATCCAAGGCAAATATCCTTTCCACACTTATTTCAGCACCGGTATCGGCGAAGTCTACACCTATAAAGGCAAGAAGACACACGGCAACTGGTACAACATGTCGACCCAGGACATTGTGCCCACCTATCGTTGGCTTCAGTATAAAGAAGGAACAACAACCCATACAGCGGTCATCAACCCTGAGTTTACGATTGAAGATGCTTACATGGGAGGCTCTTGTCTGCGCCTGAAAGGTAGAGAAGCAGGCTCGGCCGACATCATTCTGTTCCGCACGGCCCTCACTGGCACAACAGGCCAGCCCTACGCCAAGATTGCCGTAAAGACCAAGAAGGAGGGTACTACCGAAACAGGCCTATACCTCATCGTAAAAGTAGGCAGCGACTGGAAGGAATATCCTGTAGGCGCAACTACAGACAAAGTCTGGGAAGAGAAGACCATAGCGCTCACGGGCATCAGCGCTTCCGATCAGGTTGATTTCGTAGGACTCCGCGTCAAGGATGCCACGCCCGACTATGAAGTCTACGTCGGCGAGCTGATCCTAAGCGACGAAGCCACAGCACAACCTGCCTCAATAAAAGAACTAATGGCCGAGGTCAAGAAAGAAACTACCACAAAGCTCAGTGTCAAACTCTTCTGGGACCTTGATGCACAAGGTGAGAAGCCATTTACCACTTACAACGACGAAGCCAACATCGACCACTTCGAGGTTCTCTACAAGAACGGTGAGGATGGACGTGTGAGCGTAGTGAGCCACGTGCAAGCATGGTCGGCCTTCGTTGGCGATGTGCCCATGACTGCAGACGAGCAGCCTTACTTTGGCGTACGAGCCGTCTCCACAGACCTCAAGACTTACTCAGAGCCTAAGTGGGTGGCCATCACCCGCAGCAGCAATGTTCCCGAGGGCACTGGCGCCGATGGTCTGGAATATGGTGTGAGCGAGATTAACCCTGATGCCGAAGGCTACCAGACAGCTATCACCACACGCTACCTGACTAAGATCACGACAACCGGTGCCAGCGTGGAAAACCTTAACTACACATGCAACGCCCCCGGCCCTGTAGAGAATCGCAACTACGTGAACGCTTCCGAGACCTCAATTGTCAAAGTGAAGCAAGGCGATGAGATTACGTTCAACTACGAATGGCTCAAAGGCGACGACGGCATTCAATGGTGCATCATGAAAGGCTATGCCGACTGGAACATCAACGGCTTCTTCGAGGGAACCACCGACGAGCTCATCATTGAGCAAGGCAAAGCCCAAACCAACAACAGCATCGAGAATACTCAAGCTTACGGCGGAACGCCTCTCCATACCAACGGCTACACCGACAATCCTCTGATTCCCTTCAAGGTCAAAATACCAGAGGATGCCGTATGCGGTAAGAGTCGTATCCGAATCGTCTTCACCGACGCATGGGCTGCACATCCGGGTCCTGTAGGATTGACCGCCAAAGGCTTCACAATTGATTTGGGCGTTGAGATAAGCGGCAACAACCCCGAGCGTCAACCCACGGCCAAGCCTTACGATGAAGGCATAGCCGACGAGCCCGAAAACCTGCGCACATTGCCCGAACCTGAGCCTGATGACGTAAAGAACGTCAGGGCTGCCTCCGAGGTCGTACTCAAAAACGGAGCTCTCGAGTTCACGAACGTAGAGAAAGCTTGGATTTACACCACCGACGGCCGCCTCGTACGTTTCGTGAAGAACCCGGCCGCCGTGCCCGCCGACTTCCCTGCCGGAGCATACATCGTAAAGATGCTCGACAAAAACGTCTTCCGCACACAAAAGGTGACCCTCAAATAAGGGTTAAGTCGAAACTTAAATAAACCCATTATACCCAATAGCTAAAGCAGTTGGCACATTGTCCCGGCAGGGCCTTTGTGCCAACTGTTTTTTGTATAGTCCAAAGACAACACGCTTCTTCGAGCTGGATTAGCCTGAAGTCACCGACTACGGAATCATTACTATTACTTATCTCCTCCGCATAGCAACAATGGGTCTGTATTAAAGCGCTGATACAGGCCTGTTTTTTATCATTTCGACTATAAAACACATAAGAACAAACAATCGTCTTTTATAAAATGAAAAAAACTGGTTAAAAAGCATGGCTGTTCAACAAAAAAACTTAATTTTGAACCAAATTTTAACCAAAAGAATAAACAAATGAAAAAAATTCTAATGCTCACTTTCGCTGCACTGTTGACCTTAATGTCACAGGCTGCCGATCACGTGACTCTGCGGTCGGGTAACCCGCGCGTATTCCTCGAGCAAGCCACCACCACTTTCGTGATTGATTGGGATCATGCACGAGTGACTAATTGGGACGACCGTCTCTTCCCGCAGTACTTGAAGCATCGTGGCAATGATTTTGTTCGCGATTGGCCTCAAGACCGTAAAAAGGCTGAAGAATATTTCACTTACCGCTTCAACAAGAAAAATGGCTATTGGAAAATCAAAGAGTCCGGCAGTACCGATTATAAGATGATTGTCCACATTGCAACGCTTGACGTTGGCAACGGCGCTTCGTCGTTCATCCCCATGGCTTCTGTTAAAGCGGGTGGTGCCATCATCAACGGCACGCTTGAAGTACGCGACCGTGCCAACAAGCTCTTGTGCACACTCAACATCGAGGACGAGAAAGGCATTGGCCACATGTCGGAAACGGTACGTTACGGACTTGCACTGATGAACTTGGCCAACGATCTGAACAGCTTTGTCAAAGATGTCAAAAAAGGCAAAGTGCAAGCCACAGCCTCAGCAACCGATTCGCGTGTCTCGCACGAAGAGCCTGCAGAGCCTGCTCCCAAGCCCGTAGTAGTAAGGAAAGCAAAGCGAGATAACAAGAACTTATACCGCGTGACAGCTCAGAAAGTGAACGTCCGCAGTGCCGCAACCACGAAGTCAACGATTGCTGGTTCCCTGCTTCGCGACGAGCTCGTAGAGGTGCAGAACATTTCCGGAGGTTGGGCCACCATCAACTATAAAGGAGCCACTCGCTACGTCAGCGCCAGCTACCTCCAGAAAGAGCCCGAACGATTCATCGAAGACGACATTGAAGAAGTGGTTGAGCAACCAACAGCTCGCGAACAGCGCCGCAACGAGAGAGATTACAGAGAGAGAGACGACGAAAAGTATTCAGAAAAAGCTTCCGACCGAAAGACTAAAAAGCGTGCTCGCGCCGACAAACGTGCCGATTCACGCGGTGAAAGCCGATTCCCATCGTTTACCATTGATGCCAAATACATGGGCGAATGGCATATAGGCTATGCCACTACAAGTCATATTGACGGTTACAAACTATACAACGCCCACATTCAGACCGGTTTCCTGCAAGGAGTATCGCTTAATGAATATATTGAATGTGGTATAGGCTTTGATGCATTGATGAACACCCACTATCCTCATGGTGGCGATTTCGGTGACATCAGCTGGTTTATAGCCACATACTTCCATACACGTGGTTTCTTCCCCGTTAAACCTGACTTCAAACCTTTCATCACGCTGGATATGGGTCCTTCGTGGTGCGTTAAGCCAAGCAATAGCAAGCCTGCATTCTATCTTGAATTCGGACCTGGCTTCCGCTGGAAACAATTCGACCTCTTCTTCGGACTTCAAAAGACAGGAACGGGAAAAGGAACCAATCACTTTGTTTCAAAAGTCGGATGGTACTTCTAAACGCAACCGACTACTTCTAAGGAACAAACAAACATATAACCAAGATTAATAGTTCATAGTCTTATGAAAGAACAAGATAAAGAAAGAGAAGATATTATCTCACGCAGACAATTCTTTAAACGTGCGGCAGGTGCAGCACTGCCTTTCCTCGCTATGACGATGCTACCTTCTGCATTAACATCATGCGAGATTGACGACCCTGACAACCCATATATAGGAGGCGTGCCCGAAGGAACTGGTAAAAGCGGTGGCTGTACTTCATGCACAGGAAAGTGCTCTAAGGCTTGCGCAAACAACTGTGTTGGGACGTGCCGTGTGACCTGTACAACCGGTTGTAAGGTTTATTGCCAGGGGTCATGCGGAAATAGCAATTGCCGCAGCGAATGCAGAAGCGGCTGCAAGGGTGCTTGCTATCAGAGTTGTAGCGGTTCCTGTTCTAAATCTTCATCAGGTGGGCGAGGTTAATGATACGGCCAGTTGATAACGCATGGCAGTCTGACAGGTCAAAATCCATCACCTTCATCGTCACAAAGGATTGCCAGCTTGCTTGCAAATATTGTTATCTTGTGGGCAAAAACACGAAAGAGCGCATGTCTTTCGAAGTAGCCAAACAGGCAGTTGACTACATTCTTTCGCATGAGAGTGATATGCCTGAAGAGTCTGTCGTCTGGGATTTCATAGGCGGTGAGCCTTTTCTTGAGATAGACCTTATCGACAAGTTATGCGATTACATCAAGATAGAGATGTATCGCAGAAAACATCATTGGTTCAACAGCTACCGCTTCTCGTTCTCGACCAACGGCATCAACTACCACACCGAGAAGGTGCAACAATTCATCAAGAAGAATGCAGCGCATCTGAGCATTGGCATAACCATCGACGGCACGCAACGCAAGCACGACCTCAACCGCATCTGGAAGACGCCGGAGATGGAGCAAGGTATCATGCCTAAACCAGAAGAAGAGCGTGGGTCGTATGCCGATGTGGTCAAGAACATCCCGCTATGGGTAAAGCAATTCCCAGGGGACGGCACGAAGGTGACCATCAGTTCGGCCGACATCCCCTACATCTGCGAGAGCGTGCTGCACCTCTACAGCCTCGGCATTCACGAAGTGAATATCAACGTGGTGTTCGAGGATGTGTGGAAAGAGGGCGACGACCGTCTGTTCCAAGACCAGCTGATGCAGTTGGCAGATGCTATCATCGACGGCGGTTACTATCGCGACTATGCCTGCTCGTTCTTCTCTGAGCACATCGGCAAGCCGATGGACATCAAGTCAGAGAACCAGAACTGGTGCGGTGCAGGCATGATGCTTGCCGTGGATGCCTCAGGCAATTTCTACCCCTGCACTCGCTTCGCAGCCTACTCCTTGCGCTCAAAGGAGCCTATCATTATAGGCAATGTCCGCGATGGCATCAATAAGAATCTGCTGCGCCCCTTCCTGACCCTCGACCGTTTCTCGCAGAGTCCGCAGAAATGTATCGACTGCGAGGTAGCCAGCGGTTGTGCATGGTGCCAAGGCGAGAACTACGATGCTGCCAGAACTAACACTATCTACGAGCGTTCCACGGCCATCTGTCTTATGCACAAGGCTCGCGTGCGCGCGAATAATTATTATTGGAATAAGCTCTACCGCAAGCTCGAACTCGAAGGCTTGCGCAAGGACTTCGACGAGAACCACCGTAAACCCTCGCAGACACCATGCTGACCTACCTCATCATACTTCTCGACGACTCCAGCGTGAGCTACTGCCACGCCAACAATCCCTTCAGCGAGCATCAGCTGATTCCGCTCGACGTTCTCCGCCAAGGCATTCGCTATGCCATGATGGAGAACCTCACCATTCAGTTTGTCTACCCCGACTATTCCTTGCCCGAAGCCTACACCGAGGTCATCGAAAGCATAGACCATGCCAAGATAAAGCCTGTTCTTGAAGGCGCTGACGTATGGGTTACCAACAAACTTTTCGAAGGCAACATTGCAGTTCCTGTGGTGCTACGCATGGCTCAC
>DGSC01000046.1 GCA_002391275.1 Prevotellaceae bacterium UBA4372
CGCGCTCCACGAGAGCCACGGTGCCGCTGACAGGCGAAACGAACTTCACTTCGGGATGGTTCTTGTCAACGAACAAGGCATCCCCGACCTTGACAGTGTCACCTTCTTTAACGACAACCTTGGGCTTCATGCCATAAAAGTCATCAGGCACCAGCGCGTACTGGCCCTGTACTTTCGTCTGCATAGTTTCCAAGTTTGCCTTGCCCTTCAGGTTCACGTCGAGGCCTTTGCGTAACTTGATTACATTTGCCATATAAATAAGTAATGAATAAATGGTTTTGCTAAAAACTGCGCAAAATTAACTAAAAAAAGATAATATCCTTTCATAAAGATAAAAGAATTTTGTTGTAAAACCAAAAAAAGACTACTTTTGCTCTCATAAATATCATTTCGGCCATTAAAACATTTAAAAATATTATACGTTTCGTTGTCGGCTTAGTCATTGCACTCTACACCGGAACATATATCTTCACAGCCACCCCTGCTTGTCAAAAGTGGTTGGCGGGGAAGGTATCTCATGTTTTATCGGAAGAATTAGAGACCAAAGTGGCTATTGGCAACATTCGAATAGGACTATTTAACAGAGCCGTTTTGGATGATGTTTTTATACAAGACCTTTCAGGTGATTCTTTACTCTCAGCGGCTCGTCTCAGCTCTAAAATACACATTTGGGACTTATTTCATGGAAGAGTAAAGATTGACAACCTACAACTTTTCGGATATACTATTCATCTACGGAAGAGAACGGCCGAGGAACCTTACAACTTCCAGTTTATTATTGACAAATTTTCCTCAAATAATTCCACATCCACACCTTTAGACATCTCGATTTCCGACATCGTCGTAAGAAGAGGTTCCATATTCCACTCCCTTGATTACAAACCTCTTTCCGACGGCTTTTCCATAGCCCATTGCCACTTTAGCGATGTCGCTCTTGAAGCTTCATTGGACAGTTTAACCAATGACAATATTCAAGCAGTAATCAAAGAGTTAAGTTTTACCGAAAAAAGCAACACATTAACTCTTGAAAAGTTAAAAGCGACTATTGATGTACGTCAGAATTCGGCACATCTTTCGGACGTTGAATTATACCTCCCCAATACTCACATAAGTTTAGATCTTGTAGCCCACACTGATGGTGATGGCCAATGGAAGGACTATGAGCACTTAAATACATCTTTAAGTCTAAAAGGCTCGGTGTTGCCCACCGATTTTGCTGCGTTGATTCCAAGAAGCTACCTGCCACAACAAAGTATAAGCATTGACATAGCAACAACTTTAAGACACAGACAAATAGAACTGAGCAAGCTACTGCTGGATGGCGAGGATTTCTCTTTAGATGCCCAAGCCCAAGGAACCCTAAATACAAAGGACACGACTCTAATAGTACCCATAACTAATTTAGATTTAACAATACATCATCTAAAAACCAATAGACATTTCTATGAACCGATTTTAACCCAAAAATCGAAGAAGGACGGACAGACGATTCTTAGTCCTGAAGTAACTGCCAAATTATTGAGCATCGATAACATAGAAATGTCTGGCCGCTTACAAAGCCGCGAAGCATTAACGCATAATAAAGCGGACATCAATCTAACGACTTCTATTGGTTCCGCTGAGGTGGATTTGGAACTTGTTGAAAAAGATATTTTTAACCTGCAGGCCAAAACATCGGACCTGCAAATAACAAAATTATTTGCCGACAACAATGAATTTCCTGTCGACAACCTCAATTTAGATATCAATTTGAAAGGCAGCCTCAAATCTCCATCTGTTTCAGGCTTAGTTTCGGCTACGGATTTAATTGTTAAAGGTGAAACACTTGACAAGGTGGTTGCAGACGTAAACCTTTCGCCACGGACAATAAAAGTCAATGCTGGAGTAGATGACAAAGAATATAGATTTAGGTTAAACGCAGACTTACTGGGCAATCAAGATATCAAGTTTAATTCAGACCTTTTAGACCAGATTCAAGGATATGTTGCATTAAATGATGTGAGCATTCACACCGATAAATATAATTACGACCAAAATGCATTGAATATCTCACTCTCCAATGACCAACATGGCCATCACATGTTGATCAGCAGCGATTTCATGGATGCTCATGCAGACGGTCATTTCAGGTATCAAGACCTACCAGCTATGGCCCAAGCCCTGCTCCACGAGGCTCTGCCGTCGGTCATTCCACCAGCATCGCATTTCTCAAATAATGCCCAAAGTAATGTCACTCTGTCTGTTAATTTATGGGACAGCACTCCTTTAAAAGAGTTCATCGACGTCAATCTCAGTCTTATTGAACCTGGATTCATAGAGGGGTCTATTGATGGTAGCAGAAAGCACATGAGCTTGCATGCTGATTTCCCTCATGCTATATACGGCAATGAAGACTTGCGCGCCGTAAGTGCCCTTCTACGGCAAAATGGTGACAGCCTGACTTCGTTCTTTACCTTACAGCGAATGATGGAAAGCGGGCCAATTGATATTACCCTTGAAGCGGGCGCACGGTCAGATAATGTCAACACCATACTTACCTGGAACAACAACAACGCCCCCTCGCTTCGGGGAACTATTTCGGCCACTTCTGCTTTTTCTAAAGCTCAAAATGGCAAGTTAGATACAAATATCTTGTTGCATCCCTCACAAGTTGTCATCTCTGACACGGTCTGGAACGTCCATCCCGCAGAAATCTTCGTACACAATAATGCCGTTAGCGTTCATGATTTCCAAGTTTCACAGCTGGGTCGCCATTTAAGTGTAAACGGCCGTCTGTCCAAAGATCCTTCAGATACACTATTTGCAGACCTGCGTGCCATCAATCTTCAGTATGTTTTCGGCTTGATAGATTTCCACGATGTTGAATTTGCCGGACTTGCGACGGGCAAGGTAAAAGCACATAATCTCTTCACCGACATTAATGTTGACGCAGACCTTCGGGTAGACGATTTCACGCTTAACAACGGACTCCTTGGTCAACTCTATGTCACTGGTGGTTTCGGGCGAAAAGATGATCGTGCTATAGACCTCGACGCATATATCCATGAACCCACGCACGGAGATATCAGTCATGTAACAGCCCTTATCAAACCCGGTCATGAACCAGGCCGGGGGCTCGACCTTAACATATTCGCCAAGCGTTTGAACACCTATTTCCTCAATGATTTCACCCAATCCATCTTTACAGATTTACAGGGTCAAGCCTCAGGATATGCACATTTACACGGACCGTTCAAACGCCTAAATTTGGAGGGAGAGTTGGCGCTCGACACCTTGGCTTTAACCGTTGACGCCCTTGGCACGCGCTATCATTTGCTCGGAGGGGATAGCGTACATCTCCACAACGGAGGCATTAGCCTGCGGAATATTCAAGTATACGACAAGTATCACCTGACCGATAATAGGCGTCACCAAGCCACACTTAACGGAGAACTTTCCTATCAGCACTTTAAGAACCTGTCCTACGACTTCAACATAGCGGCCCATGACCTTTTAGGCTACGACTTCCACGACTTCGGCGACCAGACATTCTATGGTACTGTCTTTGCAGAAGGTAATGTACACCTATCCGGCCAACCTGGAGCACTTAATGTGGATCTAAAATGCAGACCTACGGCAGGAACAGTTTTCACCTATAATGTGTCATCACCGGAAAGCACAACAGACAACGAGTTCATCACCTTTAAGAGCAAAGATGCGCCCAATACTGCCACCCTTCCCTTGCAAGAGAAGGCATCAGACTCGTCACAAGCAGATATTGCATCTGACGAAACTGAGCTCGACGATGAGCGCTCAGACATGCGCATCAACTTTGATCTTGACATCACTCCCGATGCCCAGATGCGTCTGCTCATGGATCAACGTTCTGAAGATTACATTAATCTATTCGGCGACGGACATATAAGAGCCAATTTTTATAACAAAGGACGTTTCCAGATGTACGGCATCTATCGTGTAGACCATGGCACTTACAGGCTGTCGCTGCAGGATGTCATACGCAAAGACTTCCAATTCCAGCAAGGGAGCACTATCACGTTTGGAGGCGATCCGTTGAAGGGCGACTTAAACCTACAGGCTATCTACACGGTACCTTCTGTCTCGCTCAACGACTTGACCGTAGGCAGCAACTTCTCCGCTTCAAATGTCCGGGTAAATTGTCTGATGAATATCGGCGGCAGACCTGAGCAACCCCAGATTACGTTTGACTTTGATATTCCCAATGTCAACGAAGATGAGAAACAAATGGTACGTTCATTGATCTCAACCGAAGAGGAGCGCAATCTTCAAGTCATCTATCTTTTGGGCATTGGTCGCTTCTATACTTACGGATTAGCAGCCGACCAGAGTCAGACAAACGCCGCCGTTCAGAGTCTGCTCTCATCAACTTTGTCCGGCCAGTTGAACAACCTTCTGACAAATGCCATAGGCAACGGCAACTGGAACTTCGGGACGAACCTTTCGACAGGCACACAAGGATGGACAGACGTCGATGTGGAAGGCATGCTTAGCGGACGCCTGCTGAACAATCGCCTTCTCATCAACGGCACTTTCGGCTACCGCGACACCCCAATAGCCAACACCAACTTCATCGGCGACTTTGACGTCCAGTGGCTGCTCACGCCATCGGGCAACCTCAGCCTTAAGGCCTATAGCGAGACCAACGACAGGTATTTCACCAAGTCCGCACTAACAACACAGGGCATTGGAATCCAAGTAAAGAAAGATTTCAACACCCTGCGTGAGTTATTCCGACGTCGGAAATAACAATAGCCTTTGCTACTTTTATCAGTCTTCCGTAAGCTTTCTGTAGCGAATACGTTTTGGTTCTTCCAGTCCCAACCGACGTAGTTTGTGTGCCTCATAGTCGGTATAAGAGCCTTCGTAGAAATAGACGTTGCCATCTCCTTCAAAGGCAAGGATATGTGTGCAGATACGATCCAGGAACCATCGGTCGTGACTGATGACTACGGCACATCCGGCAAATGCTTCAAGGCCTTCCTCAAGGGCTCTCAGCGTATTCACATCAATGTCGTTGGTCGGTTCATCCAGCAACAGAACGTTGCCTTCTTCCTTCAGCGCAATAGCCAGATGCAGCCTGTTCCGTTCGCCGCCTGAGAGGACTCCGCATTTCTTTTCCTGGTCAGCGCCTGTAAAATTAAAGCGAGAGAGATAAGCTCTTGCGTTGATGTCCCGTCCTCCCATGCGTATCAGTTCATTACCTTGTGAAATAATCTGATATACCGTTTCTTCTGGTTTTATGTCGTGATGGTTCTGATCGACATAAGCTATTTTCACGGTTTCACCTACTTCAAACGTTCCGGCATCTGGCTTTTCCAAGCCCATTATGAGGCGGAAAAGCGTTGTCTTGCCTGCCCCATTAGGGCCAATCACACCAACAATTCCTCCTGGCGGGAGTGTAAAGTTCAAGTCCTTGAAGAGCAATTTGTCGCCGAAGGACTTGGCCAAACCATGAGCCTCGATCACCTTGTTACCGAGGCGCGGCCCGCTGGGAATGAAGATTTCCAATTTCTGTTCTTTCTCTTTTTGGTCTTCGTTGAGCATTCGCTCATAGTTTGACAGACGCGCCTTACCTTTCGACTGACGGGCCTTAGGTGCCATGCGCACCCATTCCAGCTCGCGCTGAAGGGTTTTTCGCCGCTTCGATTCAACTTTCTCTTCCATTTCCAGGCGCTTTGTCTTCTGTTCGAGCCACGAGCTGTAGTTGCCTTGCCAAGGGATACCTTCTCCCCTGTCGAGTTCGAGAATCCAGCCGGCTACATCGTCGAGGAAATATCTGTCGTGCGTCACGGCTATCACCGTACCCTCATATTGGTTGAGATGTTGTTCGAGCCAGTCGATGCTTTCGGCGTCAAGATGGTTGGTAGGTTCGTCAAGGAGCAGGATGTCTGGCTTCTGAAGCAAGAGCCTGCATAGGGCCACTCTACGGCGTTCTCCGCCAGAGAGGTTGGCACAGAGCTGATCGCTCGGCGGACATCTGAGCGCATCCATTGCCCTATTCAGCCGGGTGTCGAGGTTCCACGCATCAGTGGCATCGATAATATCTTGCAGCTGACCTTGACGCGCAAACAGTTCGTTCATTTTGTCGGCATCCTCGTAATATTCCGGCAGACCAAACTTATTATTAATTTCCTCATATTCAGCCAGTGCATCCACAATATGCTGTACGCCCTCCTCTACGACCTCTCTCACGGTTTTTGCATCGTCGAGCTGAGGTTCCTGTGGCAGGTATCCTACAGAATAACCCGGAGCAAAAACGACGTTGCCCTGATAGCTGCTATCCAACCCTGCAATTATCTTTAGCAAAGTGGATTTACCAGAGCCATTGAGACCGATGATACCTATCTTGGCTCCATAGAAGAAGCTGAGGTAGATGTTTTTCAGAATCTGTTTCTGATTCTGTTGGATGGTTTTGCTTACGCCGACCATCGAGAAAATAATTTTCTTATCGTCTGCCATAAATAAGTGAATGGATTAGGTTGTTGCTGTGTTTCAAGTCTCAACGAAGCCAAATCAGGTCGCCTGGAGATGGCACATAGTCTGGCTGAAGCCCATTGAGCGAATAGATGTTTTTTAGGCGGATGGCATAGTGCTGAGCAATGTCGTACAACGACTCGCCGGCCTGAACCACGTGGGGTATCCCCTTCATGCTCTTGTCGGCTTTTGTTTTCTTTTTCTCCAGATATATGATGTCGCCGGCCGCGAGCTTGCTGTCTTTCGGACGCTCGTTGTATTTCAACAAGCGCCGTTTGCTGACTCCCGTCTCTCGCGCAATGGTTTCCCAAGTGTCGCCGGTGATAGCCATTATCATATAAGTTTTGTTGATACGATAAACAATGTGTCGTTCAAAAAAGTCGATTTCATTGCTAACATTGGTAGAGTTGCGGGCATGGTAGCGACCTTTGGCATAGGAGTCGAATTGTTGCAGGTTGTAACGCTGTATCGTTCCGATGAGCATATCGGGATAACGCGGATTGGTAGCATATCCGCAGCGCTTCAGGCCGTGAGCCCAACCACGATAGTCGGTCTGCTGCAATTTGAAGAGCGACCTGTAGCGTTGGTTGTTGTGTAGGAATCGTGAATGGTCTTCGTAGCTCTCGTCGTCTGTGCGATATTTGCGAAAACGGTCATCTGGACGGTCGTCGGACATGACAATGTAAGGGCCTGTCCAATTCATTCCAACCTTGATACCGAAATGGTTGTGTGCTTCACGGGCAAGGCGGCTCTGCCCTGCTCCACTCTCAATCAATGCTTGTGCCAAGGTGATGGAGGCTGGAATATTGTAGCGACGCATCTGATCTATGGCCATATCCTTGTAGTTTTCGATGTAACGCCATTGTACCGACTGTTTTGACTGACCGAAAACAGCTGAAACAAGCATAAAAGCAATCGAAAAGCATGTGAAAAATTGCTTCATTAGGTAAAAAATATTAATCTGTGCACAAAAGTAGTTCTTTTTTGGGAATCTATAAGAAAAGTTGAGTATATTTGTCGAGAAAATTCAAAAAATGATGAAAGAACTTCAAATACAGCTCAACGTGAGCGTGCTCACCTTAGACGAATTGTCTGCTGCAGACCGCGAACTGGTTGAACGTGCTAAGGGAATGACGCGCACGAGCTACTCGCCTTATTCACATTTCAGCGTAGGTGCCGCTCTGCGCTTAGCCGACAATCGCATTTTCTGTGGAAGCAATCAGGAGAATGCAGCTTTCCCTATTGGCATGTGTGCCGAGCGAACGGCCTTTTTCTATGCACAGGCTACGGCACCCGACACTGCGCCGGTAGCTATTGCCATCGCCGCATTCACCGGAGGTTCGTTTCTCAAGCAGCCGATTTCTCCTTGCGGGGCATGCCGTCAGGCTTTGCTGGAGGCTGAGACACGCTACAAACAGCCCATCCGGGTGATATTATATGGCGAGGAAACTATTTATGTGGTCGATAGCATGCGCTCATTACTCCCGCTGACGTTCGACGGTTCTGAGATGGAATGAGACATGACTGATTCACAAGATTTCCTTTACTCTAATACGTCTATGACTTCGCGCGTACATATATTTATATGTATGTGCGCATTTCTGTTTGCGGCCTTATGCCCGACTGATTCTTTGGCAAAAATCAACAAGTCCAAGCGAAAAGCGGCTGACATCGCCGAAGAAATGGACAACATGCCACAGCCAGATGCCCCACTCACACCTCTTACGCCACAACCCAGGCTTTCCAATGAAACAGAGTTAATCAACAACAATAAAGGCATAGCCGCGCAACATCGTCCTAACCGGAGAATCGCAGGCATTGACGTTTCCCACTATCAGGGTGCTATCAACTGGCACGAAGTAGCACGCAGCGGGGATGTTGCCTACGTTTACATCAAGGCCACAGAGGGGGCAGGACTCGTGGACAACACCTATCGCACAAACCTCAATGGTGCCAGACGCGCAGGATTGCACGTAGGCATTTATCATTTCTA
The DNA here is from genome assembly GCA_002391275.1 of Prevotellaceae bacterium UBA4372. Classification (GTDB taxonomy): domain Bacteria; phylum Bacteroidota; class Bacteroidia; order Bacteroidales; family Bacteroidaceae; genus Physcousia. The sequence continues at coordinate 8,486 of DGSC01000046.1, forward strand.
CATTCCAAGTGTAAGCCCCCAACAGCAATTTGCCAACCTGCGCAACGCGGTCAACCTCAAGGAAATGGACCTGCTGCCTATCATCGACATCGAACGACGAGGCCGCGAGCCCCTACAGAAGTTCCAGCAAAACCTGAAGACCTTCATCCAGATGGTGGAACGCCACTATGGCGTGCGACCAATCCTCTACTGCTCTCGCGATTTCTACAATAAATATCTCAGCGGACCTTTTACACATTATAATTACATGGTCGCCCGATATGCCGAGGAGGTACCGAAGCTTTGCGACGAAGCCCCATTCGTGATGTGGCAGTATTCGGCTACAAGCCGTGTAAGAGGCATTCACGGCAATGTAGACCGCAGTTGTTTCATGGATCATTATACGCTCGAAGATATACTGATATCCAACCCTGCTTCACGCTCATCAAGCAGATAAATATCGGAGCAGCCAAGGGCCGAAAAAAACACAGCCGGCTGCATCGGGCAATTCTCTTAGGTGCATCGGCCAATTCTCTTAGGTGCATCGGCCAATTCTCTTAGGCGTATCGACCAATTCTCTTAGGTGCATCGGCAAATACGGTTAGGCGCATCTGCAGAATCCAGTAAGAATAATGTGCAAGAGTAGCTAGAAATAGAATGATATTTGTCAAAAATGATAGCCCAAAGACGCAATTTTGACCCATCAGAACAATTATGCAATTATTTTTGTATACCTTTGTAGCTGAAAATTAAACCCATAACAAAGCAGAACAACCAAGCACAACAAAATGAATAAGATTGTAGCAAAAGAACAGTTTTCAGAGAAGGTATATAAACTCGTTGTAGAAGCTCCCCTCATTGCCAAGGCACGCAGGGCAGGACACTTCGTAATCGTACGCGTAGGCGACAAAGGCGAACGCATGCCGCTGACCATAGCCGATGCCGACACCAAGGCGGGCACAATAACGCTCGTAGTGCAAAAAGTGGGCGTCAGCTCCACAAAACTTTGCGACCTGAACGTCGGCGACGAAATCACAGATGTCGTAGGACCTTTAGGCAAGGCCACACATATCGAGAACTTCGGCACCGTAGTCTGCGCCGGTGGCGGCGTAGGCGTAGCTCCGATGTTGCCTATCATCAAAGCCTTGAAAGCTGCTGGCAACCGCGTTGTCAGTGTGCTGGCAGGCCGAAGCAAGGACCTAATCATCCTTGAGGACGAGGTGAGAAAGCACTCCGACGAAGTCATCATCATGACCGACGACGGTTCGTATGGCCAAAAAGGCGTAGTTACCGTAGGCATAGAGCAAGTCATCCAGCGCGAGAAAGTCGACAAGGTGTTTGCCATCGGCCCTGCCATCATGATGAAGTTCTGCTGTCTGCTGACGAAGAAATATGGAATATCTACGGATGTCTCGCTCAACACCATCATGGTGGATGGCACGGGCATGTGCGGCGCCTGCCGTATCACCGTGGGAGGCAAGACCAAGTTCGTCTGCGTCGACGGCCCGGAATTTGACGGCCACGAAGTGGACTTCGACGAGATGCTTTCCCGCATGACTGCTTTCAAGCCAGAGGAAATGGAGGCGTTTGAAGCTTTCTCTAAGCAACAGGCACCTTCGGCTCTCAAGGATTCCCAGGAATCTGCTGTTACGAATCCGCAAGGCCAGCCCTCCTCTACCCCAACGGATAAAGCGCCAAACGATTCAGCAACAGATTCCAACACATCCCTCACCGACCGCAATGCCCCCTGGCGTGCTGAACTTCGCTCCTCAATGAAGGCTAAGGAGCGCACGGCCATTCCTCGTGTAATCATGCCTGAACTCGACCCTGTATATCGAGCCACTACACGTACAGAAGAGGTCAATCAGGGGCTTACGATAGAACAAGCACAGCAGGAAGCACACCGATGCCTCGATTGTGCCAAACCTACTTGTATGGAAGGCTGTCCCGTGGGCATTCAGATTCCCTCGTTCATCAAGAATATCGAACGCGGCAACTTCCTTGGAGCTGCCAAAGTTCTGAAACAAACCTCTGCCCTACCCGCTGTATGCGGTCGTGTATGTCCGCAAGAGAAGCAGTGCGAAAGCCGATGCATACATCTTAAAATGAACGAACCGGCCGTAGCTATCGGCTATCTGGAGCGGTTCGCTGCCGACTACGAACGAGAGAGCGGCAATATGGCTTTACCCGAATGTGCGCCCGCAAATGGTATAAAGATAGCTGTTGTCGGCTCGGGACCTTCCGGACTTAGCTTTGCTGGCGACATGGCCAAATACGGCTACGACGTCACTGTCTTCGAGGCTCTTCACGAAATAGGCGGCGTGCTCAAGTACGGTATTCCTGAATTTAGGTTGCCTAACGCTATTGTAGATGTAGAAATTAACAATCTTGAAAAGATTGGTGTGCATTTCATAAAAGACTGTATCATAGGCAAGACAATAACCGTAGATGAACTAAAGCAAGAAGGCTTCCAAGGCATATTCGTAGGCTCTGGAGCAGGCTTGCCCAACTTCATGAACATCCCGGGTGAAAACCTTAAAGGCATTCTCTCAAGCAACGAATATCTTACACGCATCAACCTCATGGACGCTTCAAGTGCCGACAGCGACACTCCTATCCATCGGGCTAAGAACGTGATGGTTGTAGGAGGCGGAAACACGGCGATGGACTCTTGCCGCACAGCTAAACGCCTTGGAGCCGAACGCGTTTTCATTGCCTACAGACGATCGGAAGCGGAAATGCCTGCACGTCTGGAAGAGGTTAAACACGCGAAAGAGGAAGGCATCGAGTTCCTCACCCTCCACAATCCCATCGAATATCTCGGCGATGAAAACGGAAATGTGAAAGCGGTAGTGCTTCAGAAAATGGAGCTCGGAGAGCCGGATGCCAGCGGACGACGCTCACCTCAGCCCATTCCTGGTGCCACAGAGACCATCGAAATAGACCAGGCTATCGTTGCTGTTGGCGTTTCGCCCAATCCCATCGTTCCTACAAGTATTGACGGACTGGAATTGGGACGCAAGAACACCATCGTCGTGAATGAAGGTATGCAGACAAACATTCCTACCATCTTCGCTGGTGGTGACATCGTTCGTGGCGGAGCTACCGTTATACTGGCCATGGGAGATGGCCGGAAGGCAGCTCAAAAAATGCATGAATTCTTAAACAAATGAGAAAACTAATAATCTTTACGATCCTAACCTTGATAGTTGTTGTTGCACGGCCGCAGAAAAGAAGAGCGGCCGGCAACAACAATGCTATACCTGCATTGCAACTGGCCAAACAGGCAATAGACGATTACGACTTTGAAAGGGCTGAAGAGATTATCGAAAAGGAGATAACAGCACTTAAAAAGAAAAAGCTGCCGACGACCGACGCTGAAAACCTACTGCATGCTACCCGACAGGGACGAATAAAATTGCATGCAACGGAACGCATCGTTATCATCGACAGCATTGTTTGCAAGAAAGAAGAAGCCGTGAAAGCTATTCACATTGGCAAGGAAAACGGTCGTATAGACACCTACGCTTCCACCTACCACACCAAAGATACGAATGGAGCCACAATCTACGAAAACGAATTCGCCAATAAACGTTACCTTGCAGTTCCAGACAACGACAATCCAAACACGTTGAAACTGGCGGTATCCGACAAGATAGCCGATCAATGGAGCGAACCCGTACTGCTGACAGGTCTTAATGCAGACGAAACGCAGAACTATCCGTTCCTGCTCTCCGACGGGCTCACTTTATACTATGCAGCAAAAGGTACAGAAAGTATTGGGGAATATGATATCTTCGTCAGTCGCGCCGACGGAGAAGACGGCTCATTCTTAGCACCGGAAAACATGGGGTTCCCCTTCAATTCCATCAGCAACGACTATCTGTTGGCAATCGACGAATATTATCAGTTAGGATGGTTCGTCACAGACAGATGGCAAGAAGAAGGAAATGTTTGCATCTATATCTTCATCCCCAACGAAACAAGAGAAATATTTGACGATAGTTTCTCTGAACAGGATTTACGAAAATACGCAAAAATCAATAGCATAAAAGATACTTGGAAATTCATCGATAGTAAAGCTTTAGCCGAGGCTCGACAAAGATTGGAAAACTTGAAGACGGATAAAAATAATGGCAAAGTAAAACGTGGAGACTTCACCTTCCCCATCGACAATGACAGAACATACTTTGCCCTATCCGATTTTAAGTCGGCTGAAGCAAGAAACAAGATGCAAGAATGGCTGAAATTGAGCAAAACAAATGCAACAGATGCTACAATGTTATCAAGATTACGAGATAACTATTCCGCTGCATCATCCACGCAAAAAGAACAACTCAAACAAACGATCTTGGATTTGGAAAAAAATGTCGAACTCCAAGAACGAAAACTGAATGATTTAGCTAAAGAAATCAGAAATACAGAAATAGCAAATCAATAATTATAAATAGACCTAACATTAATTTGAAAAACCTTTAAAACAAACTAATATGAAAAAAGTATTTCCTCCATCAGAACTTATAATAAACGAAGACGGCAGTGCATTTCATCTGCACGTACGTCCTGAATATCTTGCAGATAAAGTCATACTCGTCGGCGATCCTGGACGCGTTCAAACAGTGGCAGCACATTTCGACCGACTCGAATGTGACATACAGAGCCGAGAGTTCCACACGATAACAGGCTGGTACCAAGGTAAGCGCATCACCGTCGTTTCAACAGGCATCGGTTGCGATAACATAGATATCGTCATGAACGAGCTTGATGCCTTGGCCAACATCGACTTCCAGACTCGCACGGAGAATGACGAGCACCGCACACTCTCCATCGTACGCATCGGCACCTGCGGTGGTCTGCAGCCCTTCACGCCAACAGGCTGCTTCATTGCATCGGTCAAGAGCATCGGTTTCGATGGTCTGCTCAACTACTACGATGGCCGTAACGACGTATGTGACCTTGCTCTCGAAGAGGCTTTCAAGAAACACATGAACTGGTCGCCGCTGAAGGGATCTCCCTATGTGGCACAAGCCGACCCTGAGCTTATCGAAAAGATTGCACAGGACGATATGGTACGAGGCATCACCATCGCTTGCGGGGGTTTCTACGGTCCGCAAGGCCGTCAGATACGTCTGCGTATACAAGATCCACAGCAGAACGAGAAAGTGGAAGCTTTCGAGTACGGTGACCTCCGCATCTGCAACTTCGAGATGGAGTCGTCAGCCGTAGCAGGCCTGGCTTCTTTGCTCGGCCATCGCGCCATGACATGCTGTATGGTCATAGCAAATCGCTACACCACAGAAATGAACACCGAGTATAAAAACTCCATCGACACGCTCATCCAAAAAGTTCTCGATCGCATCTAAATGACAGATACTATATGCGCTCTGGCCACCGCAACTGGCGGTGCTCTTGGAATTATAAGAATCTCAGGCCCTCAGTCGCTTGAGATTCTTTCGCACATCTTCTCCAAGAACCTCTCTGACGCTGAACCAAATACGCTGCACTACGGACACATCAAAGAGAACACAAAGATTGTGGATGAAGTAGTAGTCAGTGTGTTCCGGGCTCCTCATTCCTATACTGGCGAGGACAGCGTAGAGATTTCTTGTCATGGATCTCATTTTATACTGAATAAAGTGCTGGAGCTGTTGATACAAAACGGCTGCCGCATGGCCGAACCTGGAGAATATACCAAGCGTGCATACCTCAACGGTAAGATGGACCTGAGCCAAGCTGAAGCCGTTGCTGACCTCATAGCCTCCACCAACCGTGCTTCGCACCAAATGGCTATGAGTCAGCTCAAGGGACATTTCTCATCAGAGCTTTTAAGACTGCGCAACAAGCTATTAGAACTTACATCATTACTGGAGCTCGAGTTAGACTTTGCCGATCATGAAGAACTTGAATTTGCTGACAGGAATAAGCTGCTGGATATTGCCGAGAAGATAGATAAGCGCATCACTACCCTCGCTCACTCTTTTGAAACAGGTCAGGCTCTGAAACGAGGTATTCCTATTGCCATCATAGGACGAACAAATGTAGGAAAGTCAACATTACTAAACAGTCTTTTGAAAGACGAGCGTGCGATAGTGTCGGACATTCACGGTACAACAAGAGACACGGTTGAGGATGTTGTAGACATTCATGGCATAACATTCAGAGTCATCGATACGGCTGGAATACGTCAGACCGAAGATGAAGTAGAGCAGATTGGCATACAACGTACATATAACGCCATAGCCAAAGCCCGCATCATCCTATGGCTTTTTGATGAAACGCCTGAGAAGAACGAAATAGAAGACATCATCAAGCGGACTGAAGGCAAGGCTCTTATTCCCGTACACAATAAAAGCGACCTTACACCTGCCAGTTGTACTGCCATTGCAAAGATTCCCGTCATTTCAATTAGTGCCAAACAAAAGCAGAACATCGAAGCGCTTGAGCAGCGCATCTATCAGTCCGCAGCAATACCAGATATACAAGAGGGCGATGTCATCGTCAGTAGCGCACGTCATTATAATGCATTACTTCGTGCCCATGAAGCTCTCGCCCGCGTCCTTGAAGGCATGCGCCATGACCTACCCTCCGATCTCATTGCAGAAGACCTCCGCCTTGTAATTGACGATCTGGCCCAAATCACAGGCCAGACACGCATTACCCCCGCTGAAGTTCTCGAAAATATTTTCAGCCACTATTGCGTGGGAAAATAGAATACGATTAACGGTCATCACTCGATATTACTCGATATGACTAAATCGTTTATTTCCAAGCATTTCCACACTCGCCATATCATCAGCGTTAATCGTTGATGATATTTTTTTCGCTCATTTTTGTACGTTATTTGTACGTTTGGGAAAAACCTAACGTTGGCACATGCTCACTCAATGTCTCCGACTGGCACACGTTGGACACCATTGGATTGCTAAACGATGTCCTCGCGTGGCACACATTGGACACATTTGGACACATTTAGACAGACTTGGACAGAGTTAGACAGAAAACAGGAATAATAACATACAAAATAGGACATATGGAAATAGTTAAGAAATGCGAATGGTGTCATAAAACCTTCATTGGTCAGATGGTCACAG
>DGSC01000064.1:0-9488 GCA_002391275.1 Prevotellaceae bacterium UBA4372
TGGTGGTGGCCGAACAGAACATGGGTCAGCTTGCCGCCTACCTCCGCATGAAAGTCGACAACTTCGTGCCCGCACAGTTCAATGAAGTCAAAGGCCAGCCCTTCGTAGTCAGCGAACTCGTAGAAGCTTTCAAACAACTATTATAAGCCCACCCCTAACCCCTCCCCAAGGGAGGGGAACTCAGATCCTCTTGAAACCAATTGAGAAGAAAGGCCTCTTTATTCCTATGGAGAAGAAAAGCTATTTCTATCACCAAGCAGATCCTGCCCTCTATCCCCTGCTACAAGAGTTTGCAAAAAAAAATCGTTCAAATCCAACAGATGCAGAACGTGTCCTATGGCAATATCTGAAAGATAAACAACTTGGACATTTCAGGCGACAATATATCATAGGTGATTATATCGCAGATTTTATATGTCTGAGCACGAATCTAATCATCGAATTAGACGGAGGCTATCACCAATTGCCCGAACAGCAAATGAGTGATGAATTGAGGACACAATGGCTGGAATCAAGAGGATTCAAGGTGGTGCGATTTAGTAATGAAGAGTTATTAGACTCTCCTGAGAGTGTAATGAACAAGATTAAAGAATATCAAGCAATACAAGGTCATGAATAATATCAACTATAATCCCGCTTCACTCCAGCGTGTTGCAAGCGGAAACGAATCCCCCTCCCTTGGGGAGGGGTTAGAGGTGGGCCCCGCCTCTTATAAGAAAGGTCAGCCGCGTTGGTGCCCCGGGTGCGGTGACCACTTCTTCCTGGCCAGCCTGCACAAGGCCCTGGCCGAAATCGGTGTGGCACCCAAGGACATCGCCGTCATCAGCGGCATCGGGTGCAGCTCGCGTCTGCCCCACTATATGGCCACCTATGGCATGAACACCATCCACGGCCGCGCAGCAGCTATCGCCACCGGCGCCAAAGTCACCAATCCCAAGTTGGATGTGTGGCAGGTCAGCGGCGACGGCGACGGCCTGGCTATCGGCGGTAATCACTTCATCCATGCCAACCGCCGCAACATCGACCTGAACATGATCCTGCTGAACAACCGCATCTATGGCCTGACAAAGGGACAGTATTCGCCCACCTCGCCGCGCGGTTTCGTGTCGAAGTCAAGCCCCTATGGCACCGTGGAAGACCCCTTCCGCCCCGCTGAGCTGTGCTTCGGTGCCCGCGGCCATTTCTTCGCCCGCGCCGTGGCTACCGACGCCCCCGGCACCATCGAGGTGCTGAAGGCAGCCCATGCGCATAAAGGCGCCAGCGTCACCGAGATCCTGCAGAACTGCGTCATCTTCAACGACGGCACTCATGCCAGCGTCTACGACAAGGAAGGTCGCAAGAAGAACGCTATCTATGTGCGCCACGGCGAGAAGCTCGTGTTCGGCGAGAACAATGAGTTCGGCCTCGTGCAGCAAGGCTTCGGTCTGAAGGTCGTGGAGATCGGCAAGGATGGCTACACCATGGACGACATTCTCGTTCACGACGCCCATTGCGAGGACAACACGCTCCAGCTGAAGCTCGCCCTCATGGGCAACGGCGACGGCTTCCCCATCGCTCTCGGCGTCATCCGCGACGTGGAGGCTCCCACCTACGACGAAGCCGTGGAGGCACAGATAGCCGAGGTCAGCGCTCAGAAGAAATACCACAACTTCGCCGAGCTGCTCGAGACCAACGACATCTGGGAAGTCCGCGAGTAAGCGAGTGGAGAACCAAGCTCGCTGGAGCTCTCCCGAGCGTGAACGGACTCGGCAAGAAATGCCACGTGAGGTAATAAAAAAACACGACCGGTCGCGCAGGGATGTCTCAATGGTGAGACAGGCCTATGCGACCGGTCGTGTTTATGATAAACACTGGAGGACTTTTCAAGACTCCTATTACAACGAAGAGATATGACAGAGCCTTTGCTCATCACGAGCACTCAGAACCCTAAGATCAAGCGCTTGCTGGAACTCCAACAGAAGTCGTCGGAGCGCCGCAAGAGCGGCTTGTTCGTTGTCGAAGGCCGCCGCGAACTTGAGCACTGCTTGGCGGCAGGCTACGAGGTGGAGAGCGTGTACGTTAGAATGACGAATGACGAATCTCGCTTCGCTCGTAATGACGAATATAACTTAGCATCGACGAAGGAAGGAACATATTATTCGTCATTCGTCATTCGTCATTCGTCATTAAAAGGCGAAGCCGATGATTCGTCATTCGTCATTCGTCATTCTTCATTCTTCAACGTCGCCCCCAACGTCTACGAACGTATCGCCTACCGTGGCAGCACAGAAGGCATCGTGGCCATAATGAAGGCCAAGGAAAGAGGGCTGGAAGAACTGACAGGAAGCTGTGAGGGCCCCGCTCCCCTCTTCATCGTTCTGGAATCAGTAGAGAAGCCAGGCAACCTCGGAGCCGTATTGCGTTCGGCTGATGCCGCCGGCGCCACGGCCGTCATCGTCTGCGACCCGCTAACCGACCTCTACAACCCCAACCTCATCCGCGCATCCATTGGCGCCTGTTTCACCGTGCCGACGGTGGCCTGTAGCTCGGAGGATTGTATTGCCTTCCTAAAGAAACACGGCATACAGATTCTCACGGCACAGCTACAGGACTCGAAGCCCTACTACGACACACCGATGACACAGCCCACGGCTATCGTCATGGGAACGGAAGCAACAGGGCTCACCGACCAATGGCGCCAGGCTGCCGATGCCCATATCCGCATCCCCATGCTCGGCCGGTTGGACTCGCTCAACGTCAGCGTCTCGGCGGCCATACTCCTTTTCGAGGCCGTGCGGCAACGACAAAACAACTTAACCGTTCATCATGACTAAACACAAAAGCGCCATAGACGTTCCCGAAGGCCTCACACGCGTACTCCTTCACGCCTGTTGCGCCCCTTGCTCCAGCGCTATCGTAGAGTGGTTGCTGGCCAACAACATACGCCCTACGATTTTTTATTACAACCCCAACATCTATCCCCGCGAGGAATACGAGATACGCAAGGCGGAAAGCAAGCGCCATGCCGAGAGCCTCGGCATAGAATGGATTGACGACGACTGGCGGCACGACGAGTGGTTGCAGGGCGTCTGCGGTCTCGAAGGTGAGCCCGAGCGCGGCCTTCGCTGTGCCCGTTGCTTCGAGCTTCGCCTCACGGCAACAGCCCGCAAGGCCGTGGAGCTTGGCATCAACTGGTTCAGCACTACGCTGGCATCGTCGCGCTGGAAACGTCTGGACCAAATAGAAAGCGCCGGTTACGCAGCCGAAGCTACGGTAACCGGCGCTCGTTTCTGGGCTCAGAACTGGCGTAAGGGCGGCTTACAGGAACGCCGCAACCAGCTCCTTAAGGAATATTGCTTCTACAACCAGCAGTACTGCGGCTGCGAATTCAGCTTCCGTCAATCGAAGACCTTGAACTCATAGCCTTCCGCGATGAGCCATTCAAGTGCTTCGGGAAGGATCTTATGCAGCTTGTCGATACTTCGCAGCGAGTCGTGAAAAGTGATGATTGACCCGTTGCGGGCGTAACGTTTCACATTGGCCAGCACCTCATCAGCATTGAGCCACGTACTATAGTCACGCGTGACAAGATCCCACATGATGATCTTGTAGCCCTTGTAGCGCATGACTTTGTACTGAAGTGTGCGCATCCATCCGTGCGGGGGGCGGAAGAGTTTTGCCTGACCAAGCACGCCTCCATCTCCCTTGAGCCCTAAATCGGCCATCTTCGCCATTATCTCCTCCAGCGTCTTATCGGCATTCTTGAGGTAGTTCTTACTTAGGTATTTCAGACCATCGATATGGTTGAAGGTGTGGTTCCCTATGCGATGTCCAGCCTCCACGACCTGACGAAACACATCGGGATACTTGCGCACGTTGTCGCCCACCATAAAAAAAGTAGCCTTGATGCCATAGCGAGCCAGGGTATCAAGGACGAAAGGAGTAGCCTCTGGGATGGGGCCGTCGTCGAAGGTCAGATAAACGGCCTTCACCGACGGATCCATGCGCCATACGGCATGAGGATATATCCACCGCAGGAAGCGGGCAGGTTGTTCGATGATCAAGGGACGGATGCTGCTCAGCAGCGATTAGGGCGCCTCGGGCGCGGTAAAAAAAAAGAGCCTTCGGAGCGGTTGGGGAATAGCAAAAGATCTCTCTCTCGCAACGTCGTTCAACGTTTTCATTCCTCACCGCGCCGAAGCGCTCTCGTCTATTTTCAATTCATGTTTGCGCGACGCTGGAATTGCTCGAAGTAGGCCTGGAAAGCAGCTTCGTAATGCTGCGACTTCTTCACGTCGGCTGTATCAAGCACCTTCATTGCGTTGGACATTTGCAACAAATAATAGTAGCAATCCTCGGCACTCAGCTGCAAACGGTTGTCAGGCAAGCTAACATACCACCGGCAATACTCAGAAGCGTTCTTGGCTACAGCGTCAGCTATGGCAGCAGCCTGCTGCATCTTTCCGCAATCGAGATACACCTGAGCCAGTTCAAGAGAGCCTCCCTGATGGTTGTGAGGCACGCTGGCGGCGGGTATTTCTTTCTCGATTTTATTGGCCACTTTCAGCGCCTTGTCCTTCTTTCCTTGCTTCACCAGCTCTACGGCCAGCTGTGCGAAGATACGGCGATGGGTGTAGCACATGCGCATGACGGTCTCGTCGAGATATATATCGGGGTTGTTGACACCTCCGAACTTGAAGCGGTTCATCAGGTTGTCGTACATCTTGTCTGTGTCCACACGCCGGCCGGAAGCATTGGTGTTGAAAGGCGTAATACGGTTGGCCAAGCCCTCCTGCACAAAGTTGTCGCCAAGATTGCCATAATTGTCCGAACCGACCGTCATAGCCACATAGAGCGGACGCTCCCAGTTGCAACGTGCCAGCATCTCGTACATCATCATCTCACTCTTGTAGACGGCATGCTTGCCCTTGAGACTGATATGCATGACATCGGGGATAGAGTCTGCTGCTATCATCATGCCTGAGCGCTTCACAGCCTCTTTGTCGATGGTAATGACCATAGAATCTGTGGGGAAGATCTGCATATCCTTGTTGTCGCTCAGAATCCATTTATCAATAATGGTCGAGAGCTCATAGGGATTTTCGCCAAGAAGTTGCTTGGAGGTGATGGGATCATCCTTGTAGTACTCGATAGCCTGCTCCAAGGTTCCCGGACTAACGCGTATGCCTTCACGCGTTCCTGCCACGTATTGAATGCGCTTCCATGAGATAGGCACACTGGGCGAGTCGTAAGCAGGGCGGCGCATCTGGTCGATGTACCAGTCGGTTTGCAGGTACGAGAGGTTGCAGACGCGGGCATCGGTGCGCACACCTTCGGTCTCTTGGTTGTACCAAAGCGGGAAGGTGTCGTTGTCGCCGTTGGTGAAGATCACGGGGAAGCCCTTCTGCGGCAGCGACTGCAAATAGTTCTGCCCGAAGTCGCGGCAGGTGTAGCGACCGCTGCGGTCATGGTCGTCCCATGTCTGCGACACCATCTGCAGCGGTACGAACAGGCACACGAGCGAGAGCAGTGCGCCAAGCATGGCCTTGCCCGTACGGCGTTCCAGCCAATCGGCCACGGCAGCTGCACCAAGACCAATCCAGATGGCAAAGGCGTAGAATGATCCGGCGTAAGCATAGTCGCGTTCACGCGGCTGCTGAGGCGTCTGGTTGAGGTAGACGACGATGGCCAGACCAGTCATGAAGAAGAGGAAGAACACCACCCAGAACTGCTTGACGCCGATAGGGTCGCCATCGCGTTCTTTCCACGCTTGCCAACAGAGGCCGAGGAGGCCGAGAAGCAGAGGCAGGCAGAAGAAAACGTTACGTCCCTTGTTCTCGCGCAACTCTGAGGGCAACAGGCTTTGGTTACCCAGGCGCATATTATCTATGAAGGGAATGCCCGACAGCCAGTTGCCATGCTCGAGCTCGCCGTTGCCCTGAATATCGTTCTGGCGTCCGGCAAAGTTCCACATAAAGTAGCGCCAGTACATGAAGTTGACCTGATACGAGAGGAAGAAACGTATGTTCTCCAACTGCGTAGGCATCTTCACCATGATAGGTTCGCCACAACGGTCATAGGGCACCTGATAACCTTCGATGCCCCCCATCCAAGCTTCATAGGCAGGGGCATGACGGTCGGAGTACATGCGGGGGAAGAACATATTCTGCGCATACTCATACTCCACATCATAGCGCTGCAGTTCGTAGCGGTCGGGTTCGTCGGCCGTAGCTTTCTCCTTGCGCTGATAGACGGGCGCGCCCTGTTTCGACACTGGCACGCAATAGCCACCCTCTGTCTTCAGCTTCACCTGTGAGCCGTAAGCCTGACCATAGAACAAGGGCCGTGAGCCATACTGTTCGCGGTTGAGGTAGCTGCCGAGGGTAAAGATATCCTCGGGCGAGTTCTGGTCCATAGGCGTATTAGCTGTAGAACGGATGACGATGAGAGCATACGACGAGTAGCCTATCATGATCATGAGCATGCACAGCAGCGAAGTGTTCATCACACGGGCTGAAACCAAAGGATAGCCTTCGCGCTTCCACTGTAGCAGGCCATAAAGCGCGGCCAAGATTACAGCGCCGATGGCGATGCTCTTCCAACCATAGCCATAGAAAGGTATGCCCAACATGGCCACGGCAATGAGGTAGGCGATGTTCATGCGTAAGCGTGAGCGCTCGGCCATGGATTCCCAGATAGCCCACAGCACCACGGCCACGAGCAGAATGATATAGACGATGAGGCCACTGTTGAAGGGCAGCGAGAACGTGTTGACGAACAGCAATTCAAACCATCCGCCCACCTTGACGATGCCGGGCACGATGCCGTACAACACGGCAGCCACGAGCACAAAAGAGCCCAGCAGGGCGTAGATGGAACCTTTGAGCGTGGCGTTCTGTGAACGTTTGTAGTAATAAATCAGCACCAATGCAGGCAGGCACAGCAGGTTCAGCAGGTGCACACCGATGGAGAGGCCCGTAAGATAAGCTATGAGCACCAGCCAGCGGTCGGAATGCGGCTTGTCGGCATTATCCTCCCACTTGAGCATCAGCCAGAAGACGACGGCCGTGAAGAGGCTCGAATAGGCATAGACCTCGCCCTCGACAGCCGAATACCAGAACGTGTCGCTCCAGCAGTAGGCCAAAGCACCCGTCATCGCTGCGCCCTCTACGGCAACAAGCTGCGCCGCCGTCGATACCCAGCCATCCTTGCAGATGAGCTTGCGTGCCAGATGAGATATGGTCCAATACAGGAACATGATGCACAGGGCACTCAACAGCGCGTTCATGATGTTCACCATCAGCGCCACCTTGGCGGGGTCGCTGGTCAGCTGAGTAAACAGGTTGCCGGTGAGCATGAAGAAAGGAGCCCCTGGCGGGTGACCCACTTCAAGCTTATAGGCTGTGGTGATAAACTCGGGACAGTCCCAGAACGAGGCTGTCGGTTCGACGGTAGAGCAATACGTGAATGCTGCTATGGCAAAAGCCAGCCAGCCAAGCACGTTGTCCACAAGACGAAAATGTTTCATAATGTTATTATGTAAGTGTTAGTTTTTATTGGAAAGGCATAAAATTATTTAGCCCGTGCGCATTATGCGGTGCAAAAGTAGACAAAATCCCTGTAACAAGCGAATGAAAATCAAAATAATCTTCGTGCAAACGGCCGATTTTTCCTCTTCCAGTTAGTTTTTGCCCATTTCATCGGTTCGCCGTCGCCCACGAGGCACATACATAATCACCCACGGCATCATGGCAAAGCCCACGAAACAGGGTATGGGAGCAAGCTTGATGCGCCGCTCAGAAAAAGCGCCTGGACCTGGCGTATGGGCAAAACGTCCGCCAGGACGGTTCCGGACATCGGCTTCGGGCAACATAAGCACGAAACCCACAACGATTAACACTACAGCCACTGCCGTCATAGCATAGTGCTGCCAAGCAAAGACCGGCTGCCAGCAGATGCCGCTGCCGTTCACATTTGTTCTCTTCTTTTCTTTTTGCATAGTTTTTGACTTTAGAAATCGGGGGCAAAAGTAGGATGTTGTGACTCTCGTTCCAAACAATTAATCTGACATTTGTCTGACATTTTCTTTGCCTTGTCAACAAAATCGCATATCTTTGTAGCACTACAAGCAAAAATCTGCAATGAAACGATTCCCCGTTTTTCAATTTTCACTGCCCATTCGTCGTTCGTCAGTCGTCATTCTTCTTTCATCATTCCTCTTCATCATCCTGTCCGCCTGCTCAGGTGGCAGGCCCTACCGCATCCTGCTTGACCGAGCCGATTCACTCATGGCCGATTATCCCGATTCTCATCATGTCTCTTAATCCATATTTACGTTCGCGACGATGGGCGCAAGTTGAGGGAGAAGCATACGACGGCGGTTGAGGGGCTGACGGTCTATCCAGGCTCTAAATTAGTACTCACCCCAGCCCAGACGATGTCTGCCGATTCCATGGACTATGCAGACAAACTGCGCTTCAAACGGCAGCCTTTCTATTCCTTCTACAGTGCCTTTCACCTCGACTATCATTTCGACGGAGGTTATATGTCGGTTCGGCCAAGCTATGGAGCTACGCCTCCAGGACAAGCGCCCGTCTATTACGCCAACTGTCACTACTTCATCCACGACCATCAGGGCAATAACCATCTGGTCGTAGACGGAAGTGACAACATCGAGCAGACAAACGAATATTATCCCAACGGCGGCCCATGGGGAACATCTTCAACAAATCAAGCTTTCCAACCATATAAATATAACAGCAAGGAACTTGATCGCGTACATGGACTTGATTGGTACGACCATGGTGCAAGAAGATATGACCCAGCGTATTGTCTCTTCACCCAGATTTCTTTCTACAGATTTTTTAATTTTCACCTTCACCGTCACTTTTGTCCGTAACTCTCAATAGATTAGTGCATTAATGGCAGTGTAGGTGAATTTTCACCTACACTGTTTTCACACTCATACGGTCAAACAGGCGTAAACGGTTGGGAATGTCGGGCTATACGGCCGGTTAAGTCGAAGTAAAACAAGTTGTTTTACCTCGATTCGGCCAGTTGAATGTGAGTGTAGGTGAAATTTCACCTACACTGACTATAAGATGTTATCGTTCAAAGCGTTGCAAGGAAAAGTGTAGGTGACAGTGAATTTCAACTTTTCTTGAGAAGTGTCTGACAAAATAGTAAGCATTCATTGAAATACACGTTGTAGCAGTTGTAGTTCCGTTGTACCTTTGCCCCGCAATAGTGATAGGGCATGTGGGCGGAGACGACAGGGAGTGTGAGGCGAAGTATGCGGGTGGAAGGGCGGATGAATGCGGGTGTGTGGACGGATGCGACCGAGCGAATAGGCAGATACAATAGGGCGTGCAGGCCGATGCGACTGGGCGCGTCGATAATGTTTTTTCGAAGATTGACGATTGATTGACGTGGATTGACGACTTAATCACAGGGGATATGGACGCTTTATTCGATGTTTTTATTCGACGTCAATCAACGTCAATCTGAAC
>DGSC01000064.1:9549-37843 GCA_002391275.1 Prevotellaceae bacterium UBA4372
TCAATCTGAACGTCAATCTACATCAATTTCATTCAAGTTTCGGATGTTTTAAACCAGAACTTTCAATTATTTATATATCAAGAATTAGAGAATGAGAGAATTTAACTCATGGAAATGAATTAGCGAGAATCAAAAGAAGGTTTTTGCCTTGCAAAAACTTTTCTCCAATTCTTAATAATTCGATGTTTGCCTTCTTTGAAAAATTCTCAAATTCTTGAAGTGTCAAGCGACCAAGGTCGAGCGCTCAAATTCTTGATATAAATAATTACATCCGAAACTTGAATAATTGCGGCCGGGCGGGTCGCTCCACACTCACAAGACTTTTGCCCATAACTCTTAAGACTTTCGCCAAGAACTCTTAAGACTTTTGCCAAGAACTCTTAAGACTTTTGCCCAGCGCTCGACGCATGCGTCGCTTTGCTTTGCAAAGAACTCTTAAGACTTTGGGAACAAGCGCCGGCCTGCGGGATGACTTCACGAATGACATGTGCGGTAGAAACGAAAGAAAATTTTTTGTTTTATTTCTACCGCACATGTCATCAGGAAATAAGGCCTCGCTGAGAATCAACAACTTACAATGTGGGATGAACCCTTTTTTGAAAAACTTTTCAAAAAGCGACAGGGAGTGTGGAAGGATGCATGCGGGTGAACGAGCCGATGCGATAGGGCGTATGTGGTGAAGCTTACTGGCGGGTCACCTGAGAGCCTGCTGACGTCAGGCGGTAGGCTTGGCCGCGGTCGCATTCTACATAGAGGTCTGTAGATTCTGCAAGGGTCTGCTTGAGGCGTCGGACAAGAGTGTAGAGTGTGGCAGATGCGTCGGGCTTCTTGGGCCAGAGGCGTTCGCAGATGACGTGCTGCGGCAACCGGTGGTCGGGTGCCTGGATGAAGAGTTGCAGCAGGTCGTGCTGCATGGGGGTGAGGTTGAGTTCACGGCCGCTGACGACGAAGCGGTGTGTGAGGGCGTCGTAGGTCAGTTGGTCGAGACCTGCGGGCGCCGGGGCTGCCAGTGCCAGCAGGGGGTGTTGGCGCCGTATGATGATGAGGCTGGCGGCGAGCCATAGGCTTGCGAGGGCTGCCAGGAGGCCTGAGGCGCGCTGGTCGGAGAGCTGCCAGAGATGTACGAGCGTCAGGCCTGTACGAGCCTCCAATGCCAAGTTGCCTTGGCGGTCGTCGGCGCTTGCAGCCACAGCGATAAAGGCTGTATCGCGCAAGGCAGCCAACTTGATGTGGCTGCGGTAGTCGCGGATTGTGTCGGCGTCGATGCGGAACGACTCATACTGGCTCATAGTCTCGGCCAAAGCCTGATCTACCAGTTGCTGTGCCTGCTGCTCGGCACGCATCACTCCATCGACGGCTGCAGCTAATGAAGATGTCAGCAGGGCAATGAAAAGGAGCATCGGGAGGATGGGGCTCATGCCCGTTCTACGCTTTGAGTGCATGCAATTCGGTTGCTGTTTGTCTTGGATTTTGTCGGTCATATCGCTGGTTTTATAAGGTTTCTTCAAAAAGAGTTTCCTTGAAAAGGTGAGTTCTTAGTGACTATGTCAATCGATGAAATCGAGGTTTTTTGTCAAATCCGGGCATTCTTGATGGATTCCGTGCGTGTTCAGATCATTGATACGGCAAAGATGACTACGGCGTAGCGGGCGGCCTTGCCAATGGTGATTGTCAACAACGAGAGCCAAGGGTTGGCCCTTGTGAATCCCAAGGTGACGGCAATGACGCTGCCAATGATGGGGAGGAAACATAGGATGCCTATCCATGCTCCGTAGCGCTGCATCCACGTTGCCGTGCGGTTGACCTTCTCGGCCGGTACGTGCAGATAGCGTTCGATCCATTCCATGCGGCCAAGCGAACCGATGCCATAGTTGAACATGGAGCCAGCAACATTGCCTGCCGTGGCAAAGAGAAAGAGGCGCAGCGGTTCGAGGCCTGCCAGTTGGAGAGCGGTCAGCACGGCTTCGCTGCTGAAGGGGAATACGCTGCCAGCGATGAACGCAGCCACGAGCATCCCCCAATAGCCCCATGATTCGAGAAGCGCCAAGAATGAAGTCATGAAGAGTGAAGTCATGAAGGGTGAAGAATGATGAAGACTGAGTTCACGGCCTATGGCAGTGAGCGTGGAGATGAATGGTGAAGGATGTAAACATAGGGATGACTTTCAGATTTGCCCCGTCTCTATCTGGCGCACGATGCGTTCGATGAGTCGGTCGTCGCCGTTGGGATCGTAGTTTTTCTTGAGACTGGCATGAAAGGTCCATGCAAACACTTGATAGAAAGCAGCCCTTGCCGGCCCCAGGAAAGCCTGCACGATCTCGAAGGCCTGTTGGTTGCATTCGCGGTCGACGAGTTTGATAAGCAACTTGCCCTGCGAATAAGTAAGCTTCTTCATCTCTGGCGTGTACTGCGCCTTAATATCGCGCTCCACTGCCTTGATATGCTCGTCCTTCTCGCGTTTGGTGGGCAAGGTTTCCAGCACCTGATAAGTCTCGGTGAGCATCATATTGGCTTTTCTGGCCAAAGGGAGCACTTTCTTGATATTGTTGACCAGCCTATTGTAGCGCTGACGTTCGCGTTCGCTCTTGAATGTCAAAGGTTTGTAGACGGGCAGTTCAGGCATGAGATAGTCCCACACCTGTTCGCCATCGATGATGACAGGGCGCTTGGAGCGGTAGAACTGCAGCTTGATGAGGGACGGCATCTCGCTGACGCCCTGAAGGTCGAAGTCGTCCTCCACGGGTATCCTATCCTGCGCCAGAAGTGGAGTCAGGCTAAAAAGAGAAAGTGCCAAAGCTGTTGTCAAAAATCTGTTGTTCATACACATAGCGTACGCGCGCCCTCGAAAATCGCGGCAAATGTACATCAAAAGTCCGACAAAGAGTCGCGCAAGCCTCATCTTTTAACTTAAATTCTATTATCGCCGCAAAAGTGTATAACTTTTTTATGAACTATTGTCTTTACGAATGAAAGTTTTTACATATCTTTGCACCCGCAAAAGTGAAACTGTCCCTCTGCCATTGTGGACCAGAAAATAGGGAGTAGGGACAGGAAGAATGAAGAATGAAAAATTCTACTAAATAAACATGAAGAATATAATAACGAAGGACATCAGATACATCGGTGTCGACGACCCTACATTAGCGCTTTTTGAGAGTCAATACCACACGCCCGACGGCATGTGCTACAACTCGTACGTTATCCTCGACGAGAAGGTTGCAGTCATGGACACCAGCGACAGCCGCACCATAGGCCAGTGGAAACAGAACCTGACCGAGGCTCTCGACGGCCGCCAACCCGACTACCTCATTGTGCACCATCTGGAACCCGACCACGCAAGCGGCATTGCCGAGGTTTGTGAGCTTTACCCCTCGATGCAAATCGTTTGCTCGGCCAAAGCCAAGCAGATGATGCCGCAGTATTTCGAGGGAAGTGCCCTCGAGGAGCGCATTCTCACGGTCAAGGAAGGCGACACGCTTGAGCTGGGCCGCCACACATTGCAGTTCATCATGACCCCCATGGTACATTGGCCCGAAGTGATGGTGACATACGACAACCTTGACCGCGCCTTGTTCTCGGCCGATGGATTCGGCAAATTCGGAGTCTATGACGCTGATGCCGACGACTGGGCATGCGAGGCACGCCGCTACTATTTTAATATATGTGGCAAGTATGGCACACCCGTTTCTACGATGCTGAAGAAAGCCTCAGCACTCGACATTGAGCGGATTCTGCCCCTACACGGTCCCGTACTTGAGGGCGAGAAACTGGCCGAAGCACTGCGCCTGTACACCATCTGGAGCGCTTACGACGTTGAGACTGAAGGCGTCTTCATCGCCCATGCCAGCATCCACGGCAACACAGCGGCCGCAGCCGAGCACCTCGCAGAGATACTGAAAGCCAAAGGCTGCCCGAAGGTGGACGTGAGCGACCTCTGCCGCGACGACCTTTCCGAAGCCATCGAGGACGCCTTCCGCTATGGCAAGATGATCTGTATGGCATCGAGCTACGACGCCGGCGTCTTTCCTCCGATGTACGATTTCCTACACCACTTGGACATCAAGGCTTACCAACGCCGCCGTGTAGCACTGGTAGAGAACGGTTCGTGGGCACCCAGTGCTGCCAAGACGATGCGCCCGATGCTCGAAGGCATGAAGCAAGTGGAGGTGGTAGAGCCCGTCGTCACGCTGCGCGGCCGCATGAAAAAAGCTGACATTCCACAGCTTGAAGCCTTGGCCGACGCCCTTTTGCAGGCTTAACCAAAAGTAGACATGAAAGAGCGAGAACAGAAATTTTCCTCTCTCTGTAGGGCACTTGAAAACAAAGTGGGGAAGCGGATGCACTCGTCGAAGGATTATGTGTACCTTTCAGAGTGCATCTATGAAGAAACCCACCAACTTGTCAGTGCCAGCACGCTCAAGCGTCTATGGGGGTATCTGGACGAAGGCGTCACTCCTCGTCGCTCCACTTTAGACCTCTTGTCGCAATTCCTTGGCTATAGCGAATGGGACGATTTCTGTGCACATCTGACAACGGATGAGGAAAAGGCGGAAGCACCTCTTCCTTCGTCAGAAGCTCCAGGTAACCGTGAAACGCCGGAGCGCCCTGCCCCTCGCCGTAGCATTTGGCTGTGGGCGCTTGCGGCTCTACTCTGCGCGCTTTTGCTTCTTGTTCTCTTCCTCTGGCAACACAATTCCCTTGCTTCTTCATTAGGCTACACTGGGAAGGCCTCAGCCACGGCTGCCGATAAATACATTTTAAAGAAAGGCCAGACGTTCGAGTCCTATACAGACTACCTTCACCTCTTTGGCATCACCGCACAAGAGACATGGTGGTACCAGCCCGTTCCGCACCACGATGGAATAAAAGTGTGGAGTCCCCAGTACCAACATCCACAATGGCATAACGAAGGTAACCCGGACAGCCTCATGCCCACCATCACAGAGTACTGGGAACCTTCGACACCCAGTCTGGACGAGGAAGCTAAGATGATTCTCAACCGGATGCACGCTGAAAGCTACCACATAGCGCGCAATCTGAACGACGTCCGCATCACCTTCATGCGAGGCCTCAAGGACTCCACCTTCACCTTCTTGGGTATCTATCGCTTGTCGCTGGAAAAGTCAGACTCAACCCGTCTTGTCTATGAGCGTATCGCAGAAGAATGTGACCTTCGCGCCCTGGACTATCTGGAACAATTGAGGCGATGAGGCCTGCCTCCCGAAGGCCAGAATACGTCACCCTATCAAGCATCTCTAACAGCTATCAATTGAGGGCGTGCCTAAATACAGGCTCGCCCTCAATTCCTTAATATAAAGAGGCTTATAGCGAATGGGCAAAAATGAGTTGATATGGTCAGCAATGAGCCTGGAAATGAGCAGGGATAGCATTGCCCAGGTGCGGAAAAGTGTGTATATTTGTGCCGCAAATATGATAGTTATTCTTGGATTGAAACTTATGGCACCCGTAAAAATGTCCATTCGCAAGGCATCCACGATGCGTAGTCGAATCTTAAATTAGCATTCTGTATATACAGCTGTTAGTTAGTAAATAAGAAGATGTCTATAGACACTAAGCCCGCTACGTCGTGATGACATGGCGGGCTTTTGCGAACCGAGGAAGCCGTATAAAGACGGAGAATGAAACTCATTTTCCACTCTTCCACATGGCTTTACTCGCAGATTTGACAAAAAAAGAGATTTGTTTCCCTTATTCGGGCAAAAAAAGTGAGAAGGAAGTGCGGTTTATTAGAGAAAAACGCTACATTTGCAACTGCGAAACATAAGAATGCGGCCATAAAGCCGCACAATATTCACCCATTTATTACCGACAAAGACTATGAAAAAGTATGTTTGCGACCCCTGTGGTTACGTTTATGATCCCGAGCTGGGCGATCCCGACAACGGCATTGCTCCCGGCACCGCTTTCGAAGACCTCCCCGAGGATTGGGTATGCCCCATCTGCGGTGTTGGCAAGGAAGACTTCACAGCTGAAGAGTAAACAGGTTGACAGGTTAACAAATTAACACGTCAACATATTAACAAGCTCAACTTTCGCAAGCTTCAGTTTCGTAAGGTTATCAGGTTGTTAGGTTGCTTTGCGCGTAGAGGTTTTTAGGTGAAGATAGTACTAATTTTGCAAATAAGCATATTACACCTCAAAACCTTATAACCTAAAACCTTAAAACTAACAAGTTGAGAGCTTGCGAAACTTGAACTAACGAATTAACAGATTAACAAATTAACGCATGAAAGCCTTGTCTTATGACGAGGGCTTGAGCCGCATGGCGGCTTTTTGCAGCTTAAGCGAACATTGCGAAAGCGAGGTGCGCGAGAAGCTGCAAAAAGCTGCCATGTCTGTTGATGATATACAAAAAATCGTCGACCATTTGTACGACGACGACTATCTCAACCCTTCGCGCTACTGCCACGCCTTTGCCCACGACCGCCTGCTCTTTGCCCACTGGGGCCGTCTGAAGATTCAGCAGGCGCTACGCCTGAAAGGCTTACCCGAGACAGACATCCGCGAAGCCCTTGACGACCTGGACGAAGAGGAATACCAAGAAGTGCTACGCGCCACATTGAAACAAAAAAGGCGCACGCTCATCGAAGAGGATGAGTACGTGCGCCGTACGAAATTAATGCGTTTTGCTGCTTCGCGGGGCTTTACCCCGAGTGAGATTATCGATGAAATAGATGCATAACATTGGCTGGAGGCCTCCCCGCCAACAGCTCGCCGCGCATAAAATCCATCGCGGGAGCCACGTAGCTGAAATAACGTCGATAGCCTTCGCAGAGATAATTTTGATGCTCGTCACCGTCGGCACCTACCACAAAACGATTGCGAAGACATTCGCCATGACACGCGAACAACCATTGACACCCTTTGCACTTGCGCGACAAGGCATATTGTTTGCTGCGTCCAAAGGCTTGTTGCCTCTGGCTCTGCAACAACGCGAGGAGCGGCGTCTGGCGGATATTTCCTAAAAGATTTTCAGGAAACACAAAATGATCACACGAATAGACTGAACCGTCGGCATCTATGGCAGCAGCATGACCGCACGTGCGAGCCATAGTACACACCCCTGGTTCCTCTCCTATCCAGCCAGCCAGCGTAGCGTCAAAAATCTGAACAAACACCTCACCAACGTCGCAACGCACCCACTCATCGAAAAGCGTGCAAAGAAATGATCCCCATGCATCGGGCGTAACGCTATAGGGAGCCACCTCGCCATGTTCGCGCTCTACGACCGGCGTAAACTGCAGGTAATGGCAACCTATCTCTTTGAAAAAGTGATAGAAGGCTTCAGGCTCGAGAGCCGTAGCCTGATTGACCGTAGCCATGGCATTCCATTCCACGTCGAATTGCTTGAGTCTGGCAATACCCTTGAGCACCTGGGCATGAGTAGGAGCACCGGCGGCATCGAGCCTGTAAGCATCGTGGAGATGCTCAGGACCATCAATGCTGACGCCTACGAGCCAGCCTTCATCGCGCAGGAAGCGGCACCAATCGTCGGTGAGCAACGTGCCGTTGGTTTGCAAGGCATTATCGATATGCCGTCCTCCGGCATATTGACGTTGCAGCCTTACCACCTTACGATAGAAATCCAAGCCGCGCAGCGTTGGCTCGCCTCCATGCCACGTGAAGAGCACGCTGTCTGTTGTCTGTAGCTCAATGTATTGTCTGATAAACTCATCGAGCAATTCGTCCGACATAGTATGTCTGGGCTTATCGAGATAATAACAGTACCTACAGCGTAGATTGCAGGCCGAACCTACAGGTTTTGCCATCACATAGACAGGATGTGAAAAAGGAGCGAGCATGGATTCAGGAGAGTGAAAGATGAAAAGGAAATGAACGATTATGCATGAGGCATTGTACACTGCAGGATGCGAGGCCGACCGAACTGATCGGCTTTGACGGAGACGTCGACATAGCCCTTGTCCTTAAAAAGTTGACTGATAGGACCGGCAAGAGCACTATTTATTTCTACAAGTATTGCCCCTTCAGGGCTGAGCGACCGATGACCTATATCTGCAATGGCTCGATAGAAACGAAGCGGATCGTCATCAGGCACGAAAAGAGCCAGATGAGGCTCGTGGTCGAGCACATGAGCACTCATCTTTTCAGCTTCGCTTTGCATGACATAGGGCGGATTGGAGACAATGAGGTTTACCGACCCATCCGGCTTGAAACTCCCATCGAGTATATCATTGCGAAAAAAACCGACATTGCAAGCCTGCAGATTGTCGGCATTCTGCTTTGCAACCCCCAGGGCATCCGAGCTGATGTCGACCCCTATAATCCGAGCTTCAGGCAAGGCCAAAGCCAACGAGACAGCAATGCACCCGCTACCGGTGCAAAGATCAAGTGCACAAATGGATGAGCCACGGCCTTCGGCAAAGGCAACAGCTGCAGCCACAAGCTCTTCTGTCTCGGGACGAGGTATAAGCACGGACGGTGACACAAGAAACCGATGACCGCAGAAATGGGTATAGCCCAAGACATATTGAACGGGCTCGCCAGCAATGAGTCGGGCGGCGATTTTTTCAAAATCTTTACGCTGGTCTGAGGATAATGTTGTATCTTTGCCGAGCAAAAGGTCGGTCTGGGTGAGCCCGAAACATTCGTCCATGACCATGTTCGCGATAGCACGGGCTTCGCCAAGACCGTATGCCGGCGCCAGACATTTGATGAGTTCTTGATAATTCATGGCACAAAAGTAGATATTTTTAAGGGAAAGGGAAAAGAGAAAGGGGAAAAATGAAAATATTCACTGATATAAAAAGAGAATAAACTGGGCATGACAACAGACGAGAAATATATGGCCCGATGCCTGCAACTGGCACGCCACGGCTTACTGACAACAGCCCCCAACCCTATGGTGGGCGCCGTCATTGTCTATGACGGCCGCATCATTGGCGAAGGTTGGCATAGACAATATGGAGGACCGCATGCCGAAGTGAACGCGGTACGCTCTGTTGCTGCTCACGACGAAAAGCTTTTGCCGGAATCCACTATTTATGTCAGTTTAGAGCCTTGCTCACATTGGGGCAAGACACCTCCTTGTGCAGAGTTGCTCAAAAAGAAAGGCTTCAAGAGGGTAGTCGTAGGCTGCCTTGACCCCAACGAGAAGGTGGCCGGTCGCGGCATCCAATTACTTCGGGAAGCGGGGATAGAGGTGACTGTGGGTGTCCTTGAGGATGAATGCCGCTGGCTGAATCGCAAATTCATGACATACCACAGCCTGCACCGCCCATACATTACACTGAAATGGGCTGAGAGTGCAGACGGATATATTGACCTTAAACGTGAAAGTTCAGACGACGGCCCCGCCGTTCGTTTCTCAACACCCTGGACGCAGATGCTTGTTCATAAGCTTAGAGCCACACACGAAGCCATCCTCGTAGGCCGACGCACCTGGGAGCTCGACCGCCCAAGCCTGACAACAAGAGAATGGCCAGGCAAGAACCCGCAAAAAATTGTGTTAGGAACACAGGCCAACGACAAGTGTTCAGCGGCAGAAGAAGGGCAACCTCAAACGATCTTTGCATCAGACCTTTCGTCCATTGAATCTCTATCATCCGTGCAGTCTATCCTGGTTGAAGGGGGAGCCCAAACGCTACAATCATTCATCGATGCCGACCTCTGGGACGAGGCTTATATCGAACGCACAGACATCATATTGGGCTGTGGTATAAAGGCACCTGAAATGAAAACAGACCTAAAAGGACGCCCCATTCACGTTAATTTTGCCTAATTAATAGCTCAAAAAAGCATTTTTAAGACTCTCAAATTTCGCGCGCGTTACTTTTATATGTAACTTTGCAGCCACTTTATAACAAAGTTCACAATGAAGAAACTCGCATACTCCTTTATCGCCTTGTCTTTAATGCTTTCGGTTTTTATAGCTTGTAAGACAGACGATGAGATTGAATACACCAGCGACTGCTACATCAAGTCGTTCGTTCTTGGAGGTTTGACACGCACGATTTACAGCACAACAAGCAACGGCCAAGACACAAGTTACAACGTAGCAATCAGCGGATCAGCGTTCCCCATGACGATAAGCCACGCCAACGGCTACATAAAGAACGCAATCCCTCTTCCCTCCAACACACAGCTAAAAGCCATCACGGCCAGCATCACAGCTCAAGGCATGGTGGTCTATGCACCTGAAGCTGACACCGCAGCTTGGACAGCCTATGCCTCCAAAGACAGTATTGACTTCAGCCAACCTCTCATCTTCAGAGTGATTGCAACAGACGGGACAAGTTTCCGCGATTATAGGGTCAGCCTCTCCACGAGAGAAAATGATGCAGACTCTTATACGTGGACAAATCTTGGAAAAGTCGCCGACTTAGAGGCTGTGGAGCAGTTGAAACTGCTAAGTATGGGTTCTGTTCCTACTATCCTCTGCAAGGATGCCGACGGGCAATGCTTCTTCTACAGTTCTGCCGCCATGCCGGCAACACGACAGGCTTGCGAGGGTTTACCCGCAACGGCAGATCTGTCCTCAGCCGTCACATTCAACGGGGCGCTATGGATGAGCAGCACCGACGGCCGTATCTACACATCAGATGATGCACAGCTTTGGCGTGAAGTGGCACAGACTGAGGCTCTAAAGTTCTCAATAGTAGCCGCGTCGCCCAGCGCTCTCTTCGCCATAACTCAAGAGAATGACGGTCAACAGATCCGGACTTCCCCTGACGGCAAGACCTGGACTACAATGGCTACAGAACAGATGTTGAACGGAGAAGCGGTGGCCGGTGTAGCCTTCACGCAAGCCAATGGCAACAAACGAGTTCTTTTGGCGCTTTCGCAGGGCGAGTCTTCCACGCTCGACATCTGGGGGCTGCTCGAAGACTATGAGCACACATGGACGCTGTTCTCTGACGATGAATTAAACACCTTCCTTCTGCCTAACGCCTCGCCTACAAGCATCATCGCATACAACAACCAGTTAATCGCCTTCAGCAAGGACAAGACGCTACTAAGCTCCGACTATGGAATAACATGGAAAAGCGAAAATAGCCCCGAACTACCAAGCGGCATAGGCACAGTCACCTCGGCTGCCACACTGGGAAAATACATATACCTCTTGAGCGGCAACAACCTGTGGCAAGGATATCTCAACGATATCGACGAATAGCCCAAAAGCAAACACCCGATAACACGTCCGAAACTAAAAACATTCAGGTAGCGTGCACAAGACTATCGCCTTCATCATTGCAGTACTTCTGCCACTTTGTGTATGGTCACAAGATGGCGAACTGCTGGAATACCAGCAGGAGGTAGGTGCAGGCCTCGGACTAATGAGCTACATCGGTGATGCCGGTGGAGGCGTGATGGCAAATCCCGGAGCGATGGCCAACGTGATATGGCGGCGCAACCTGAATCCACGAATGGTAGTTCACACCGACGTGGGAGTCGGAAAGATAAAAGGCAACAGCAAAGGCAACTTCTTTCCTACAGACCCCATGAGCCAGACAGCGGAAGGCGGCATGCCCACAGCAGACATCCGTTTCAACCGCACAATCGTAAGCGCCGGAGCACAATTCGAATTTAATTTCCTCGGCTATGGCATGGGAGCCGCCTACAAGGGGCTTCACCGATGGACACCATTTCTGCTTGCCGGAGCCGGAGTGACAATAGCCACTGGAGGCGGAGGAGAAGCTGCAGGAGCGCTACACATACCGATGGGAATAGGTTTTCGCTACAAACTGCGCAGCCGGCTGAACATAGGACTTGAATGGAGTTTCAACTTCACCACATCCGACCGTCTCGACGACAGCCGCCATCTGACAAAACTAAACGACCCGTATGGCATCGAAAGCGGAATGTTTAAAAACAAAGACTGCTACACACGCACATTCCTTTTCCTGACCTATGACATATCACCAAAATACAGAAAGTGTAACAACTAAACAAATAGACTAATCATGGAACTCGACCTCACGCACATACCACAACACATAGCCATCATTATGGACGGTAATGGACGATGGGCAAAGCAACGTGGGCTACCACGTACAGCAGGCCATGCAGAAGGAGTTGAAACCGTAAAGCGCATCACAGAAGAATGTGTGCATCTGGGTGTCAAGTATCTTACATTATACACCTTCTCTACGGAGAACTGGAACCGACCCAGCGACGAGGTCAGTGCGCTCATGGGGCTCGTGCTCACGAACCTCGAAGAGGAAATCTTCATGAAGAACAATGTCCGCTTCAAGGTGATTGGTGACATCAAGCGATTGCCCGACGATGTGCAGAAACGTCTTTGGCAGGTGATAGAGAACACCGCCGACAACGATGCCATGACCTTGGTCGTAGCGCTGAGCTACAGCTCACGATGGGAAATCACTAATGCTGTGCGCGACATTATATGGGAAATGAAACAGACCAACCTGACACGGGCTACCATCGACCCCGACGAAATCACCGAGGAAGTGATCTCAGAGCATCTGGACACCTATTTCATGCCCGACCCGGATCTGCTCATTCGCACTGGAGGCGAGAAGCGCATCAGCAATTATCTGCTGTGGCAGATAGCTTACACAGAGCTCTACTTCTGCGACACCTATTGGCCCGACTTCGGCGCCGAGGCTTTGCACGAAGCCATCGTAGATTACCAACAACGCGAGCGGCGTTTCGGCAAGACAAGCGAACAAGTGCAAACAGAAAACGAGACCTCAAAATGAAGATGACAGACTGGATTTAATGTCCGGATAAAAGCACGAACAGTAAATGAACTACATATCTGAACCAAAGAAACTATCATATAGAATTCCGACGTCCACACACACGTACAAAGGTGAACGTTGGACTTACAAAATAGGCCTGGCTATTTTCCTCGCTATGCTCCTACCGCTCACAAGCAGCAGGCTTGGCATTTCCAGCGTGCATGCCCAAGTCGCAGAGCGTGTGGTAAATCCTGTGATCGACTATTCACGCACCCCCTCGCAATACTATATCGGGGGCATCACCGTAGACGGAGTGAAGAGCTACGACGACTATGTGCTTATCGGGTTGTCAGGGCTGTCTAAAGGGCAGCGTATATCTATTCCCGGTGAAGAAATCAGTAAGGCCATTCGCCGGTATTGGAAACACGGTCTGTTCTCTAATGCGTCGATTAGCGTAGATAGCTTAGTAGGCGATTCTGCCTACCTTCACATCCAATTGCAGGCTCGTCCCCGTATCTCCAAAATCAATTACAATGGAGTCAAGAAAAGCGAGAAAGAGGACTTGGAGACCAAGCTCGGATTGATAAAAGATGCACAGTTAACCCCCAACATGCTTGACAGAGCTCGCATCTGGGGTAAGAAATATTTCGACGACAAAGGTTTCAAAAACGCAGAAATCCTTTTCGACCAGCACGACGATCCCGAAGAGGCGGGCCGTGTTATCATCGACGTGAACGTCGACAAGAAAGAAAAGGTGAAAGTCAACAGCATCAACGTCGAAGGCAACAG
The DNA here is from genome assembly GCA_002391275.1 of Prevotellaceae bacterium UBA4372. Taxonomy (GTDB): domain Bacteria; phylum Bacteroidota; class Bacteroidia; order Bacteroidales; family Bacteroidaceae; genus Physcousia. Next base: position 23,022 of record DGSC01000064.1, read on the forward strand.
CGCTCTGACGATGAAACAGATCAAAGGTTCGCTGATTAAGAATGGTGCGTTCAAGAAGACTCATGAGAAAGGCCTGCTCAGCAGTTGGTTCCGTTCGAAGAAATTCATTGAAGAGAAGTGGAAAGAAGACAAGGAGCGCCTTATTGAGAAATACAACGAATATGGTTACCGCGATGCGCGTATCGTCACGGACAGCGTAGTGCCACATGACGACCGCTCGGTCGACATCTTTATAAAGGTGGAAGAAGGGCAGAAATACTATGTACGTAACATCGAATGGGTAGGCAACACCATCTACCCGACGAATCTGCTCCAAGAGAAGTTGCGCATGAACAAAGGTGATGTCTACAATCAGACCCACCTGACAAAGCGCATCAAGGACGACGACGATGCCATAGGCAACCTCTACTACAACAACGGTTACCTCTTCTACAACCTTACTCCTGTAGAAGTAAACATCGTGGGCGATAGTATCGACCTCGAAATGCGCATAGAAGAAAACCAGCAGGCTTACATCAACCGGGTCATCATTACAGGCAACGACCGCGTCTACGAAGAAGTCGTACGTCGTGAGCTCCGCAATAAACCAGGCGACTTGTTCAACAAATCAGCTCTTGAGCGTTCGTTCCGCGAGATAGCATCTATGGGGCATTTCGACCCCGAGTCTATCAAATACGACCTCAAGCCCGACGTTAACAATGGCACGGTAGACCTCGAATGGAACCTGACACCTAAGTCAAACGACCAGATTGAGTTCTCACTCGGTTACGGCCAGACTGGCGTCATAGGAAAGATAGGCCTTAAATTCAGCAATTTCTCGCTGGCAAACATCTTCGCCAAAGACGGGCTTCGCCGCGGTGTAATGCCCCAAGGTAATGGTGAGACCTTCAGTATTAGCGGCCAAACCAATGGCCGATACTATCAGGCGTACTCCATCAACTACCTCAATCCATGGTTCGGAGGCAAACGCCCCAACTCACTGTCCTTCTCGGCTTTCTTCTCGAAACAGACCGACGTGAGCGACCGCTATTACAACTCAGCCTACTACAATTCCTACTACAATTACCTCTACGGCTACGGCTCCAATTACGGCAACTACTACGAGAACTTCTACGATCCAGACAAATATATCAAGGTATACGGATTCTCATTAGGTTGGGGTAAGCGTCTGTCATGGCCCGACGACTATTTCCAGCTCTCGGCAGACCTGAGCTACACACGCTATTCGCTTAAGGACTGGGAATATTTCATGATTTCCAATGGCGACTGCAACAATATCAGCCTCAACATCAATATAGCACGCTCATCCACCGACAACCAGATATATCCGCGTAGCGGCTCTGAAATGCTCTTCACGGCCAGCCTCACTCCACCCTATTCGCTCTTCGACGGACGTGATTACGCCAATCTGGCCAATAACTCGCAAGCCAGCAACTATCAGCAACAGCTCAAGAGCAAATACCAATGGATTGAGTATCACAAGTGGAAATTCAAGGCACGCACCTTTACCGCACTCACAGGACATAACAAATGCCCCGTGCTGATGACTCGTGTAGAATTTGGTATCCTGGGCCATTACAACAAGAACAAGCGTTCTCCATTCGAAACCTTCTACGTCGGCGGTGATGGCATGAGCGGCTATTCCTACAACTATGCTACCGAGACCATTGGTCTGCGCGGCTACGACAATGGTTCACTCACGCCCCGAGGCTACACAGGTTATGCCTACGACCGCTTCACCGTTGAGCTGCGCTACCCCTTCATCCTCGGCAATTCAACGAACATCTACGGTCTGGCTTTTGCAGAAGGAGGTAATGCCTGGAACGACATTAAGAAGTTCAACCCATTCGACATGAAACGTTCTGCCGGTGTAGGTGTGCGCATCATGCTGCCTATGGTGGGCCTGTTGGGTATCGACTGGGCTTACGGTTTCGACAAAGTCTTTGGCAGTAAGAGCTACGGTGGCAGCCAATTCCACTTCATCCTCGGACAAGAGTTCTAACCCCCTTTTCACATTTCCACATCCTAAAAAAATCGAAGTTGCAAATCATAATATTTCTTTAATCATTTAAACCATCAAAAACTGCAACCATCAAACAAGCGGAAGTCCTTACAATCAAAAGTTCCGTATGTTGCGATTCCATCGCAACTCCCAATAACAGAATATCAATCACAACACATCCTAAAATGAAAAAGCTATTTACAATCCTATTGACTGCTTGCGCCCTCAGCATGAGCATGCCCGCAATGGCGCAGAAATTCGTGCTTGTAGACATGGAATATATCCTCAAGAACATCCCCGCCTACGAACGTGCCAACGAACAGCTGAATCAAGTGTCACGAAAATGGCAAGCCGAAGTGGAAGCTCTTTCCACCGAAGCACAAAACCTTTATAAGGCTTACCAAAGCGAAGCCGTATTCCTGAGTACAGAGCAGAAAAAGGAAAAAGAAGGAGCCATCGTAGCCAAAGAGAAGGAAGCCGCAGAACTCAAGAAGAAATACTTCGGCCCCGAAGGAGAACTCTTCAAGAAACGGGAATCACTAATGGCACCCATCAACGACGAAATCTATACGGCCGTCAAGGAAATATGTGAGGCTAAAGGCTACAGCCTCGTGCTCGACCGTGCATCCGATGCCGGCATCATCTTTGCCTCTCCCAAGATCGACATCTCATCCGAGGTACTTCAAAAACTTGGATATGGCTATTAAAACGTCGAATTTGAAAGTTTGAATTGAGAAACAAATAACAAATACTAAAAAAACCAAATCAAAGACAAATGAAAAAGATTCTATTCGCAGCCCTCATGCTGCTCGCCCCGCTGACTATGTCAGCTCAGAAGTTCGGACACTTCAACTCTTCAGAAGTCGTACAGCTGATGCCTGAATACACTACCGCCCAAAACGAGCTCCAGACACTCGCTAAGCAGTACGAAGACGACCAGAAGCGTATGCAAGACGAGCTCCAGAAGAAAGCAGACGAATTCCAGAAGGAACAAGCCAACCTGCTCGAAAACGTACGTGCTCGCCGCGAACAAGAGCTCAACGACCTCTATCAGCGTTATCAGCAGAGCCTGGCCGACAACCAGCAGGCTTTCCAGAAAGCACAGGCTGAAAAGATGCAAGCCATCTCCGAGAAAATCACCAATGCCGTGAAGCAGATTGGCGAGGCTGGTGGCTACGTCTACATCATGGATGTCACCTCTGGCATTCCATTCATCTCCACCAAGCTCAGCACTGACGTAACTCCCGAGCTCAAGAAAGCCCTCGGTATCTAATAACCTATTTATGCGCAAGCCCCTCCCGGCTTGGGGAGGGGCTTGTTTGTACACCTCAACTTCTGACAACATGAAAAAACTTATCACCATCCTCTGCTGTGCATTCATCACACTGTGCGTGAGTGCACAAGAAGCCATTCAAGTGCCCAAATACGGGTATATCAGTTATAAGAACACCTTCGAGATGATGCCCGAATACAAGCAAGCCAAAGCCGACTTCGCCGCTCTGAAGGAAAAGTATGATGCTGAAGCGCGACGCGCCGAGGATGAATTCCAGCGCAAATTTGCTGAATTCCTAAGCGGGCAAAAAGACTTTCCACAAAGCATCATGCTCAAGCGACAAGCCGAACTGCAAGACCTCATGGAGAAGAGCATCACCTTCAGGAAAGAGTCCGAGCGTCTGCTGGCAGAAGCTGAGGCTCGCATGCAAGCACCTATAGCCTCCGTACTCAACCAAGCCATCTACGATGTTGCAGCACAAAAAGGCTTAATCATGGTACTCAATACCGACAACAATGCGCTGCCCTTCGTTCACCCGCAAGCCGGAGTAGACATCACGGAAGACGTCCTCAGCAAACTCGGAATAAAACTTGTTCCCGTCACCGCTACTGCAGCCGAGGGAACAACACCACAGCCTGCAACCGAATAAGCTCAAGCCCATTTTACGGCTATCACTTCTCCTATTTCTTCTCTAACCGTCGCGAAGTACCGAAGGAACAAAAAACGGAACGACGTCACATCACTCTTCACTTTTAACTATTTCCTCAATTGTCACCAATAGGAGTCTTCGACAGCGGCTACGGAGGACTAACCGTCCTACGAGAGATACGCGCACTAATGCCCCAGTACGACTACCTTTACTTGGGCGATAATGCACGTGCGCCTTACGGTCCCCGTTCTTTCGAACGCGTTTACGAATTTACCCTGCAAGCCGTACGCCGTCTCTTCGACATGGGCTGTCCGCTCATCATCTTAGCGTGTAATACCGCCTCCGCAAAAGCGCTGCGGAGCATTCAGCAACACGACCTCCCACTATTGTCACCCCCTGCCGACGGCACCGCATTACCCTTACGCCGCATCCTCGGCGTCATTCGTCCCACAGTAGAAGCCGTAGGCGCACTCACACAAACCCGCCACATCGGCATTGTTGCCACGCAGGGCACCACCAGCAGCCGCACCTACGAGCTCGAAATGGCCAAGCTACATCCCGACATCATTGTCACGAGCCAAGCTTGTCCTATGTGGGTGCCATTAGTAGAGAACTACGAATTCGACAAGCCCGGTGCCGATTATTTCGTCAAGCGAGATATCCAACAGCTGATGCAACACGACCCACTCATAGACGTCATCATTCTCGGTTGCACACACTTCCCATTATTATATAATAAGGTACGCGCGTACACGCCCGCACATGTCAAGCTCATCTCACAAGGCGAGTACGTCAGCCACAGCCTCAAGGACTACCTAACGCGACATGTAGAGCTTGAACGGCTCATCACACGCGGAATGCAGGCACGCTTCCTCACCACAGACGATTCCACAAAGTTCGACACCTCAGCCACCATCTTTCTCGGTCAGACCGTAGAATCAGAACAAATAACCCTCTAACAAAAACGCCAAGTCCCCCACTTCATTGGACTTGGCGTTTTTTTTTGTCCATCGCCAGTTACTTGATCAGTTGAGCATACCATCCTTGCGAGTTTAGGTGTTGGCTATTGCTGATGCTCTTTTTGGAGGCAAACCTATCCCTACTTCTGGCGGTGGTGGATGAACGACATCCAATTTGAGATGGGACGGGGGCAACCCAAATGAAGGAATATGCCTACCACAGAAGATGTCTATTGCAAGCATCAACGATAGAAGGTGGAATTGGCGCAAAAAGGAAGATATAAAATTGTCTCTTCCGATACGCCCCATTATGAGAATGAGGCTCCGTTTGAAGTACCAGAGAGCTGGGAGTGGACAAGTCTCGGTGAAATCACGAATTATGGCAATTGTGAAAATGTAGATGTTGATGATATACCCTGCGAAGGATGGATATTGGAATTGGAGGATTTAGAAAAGGATTCTGCCAAAATCATCCAACATTTTACCAAAGATGAGCGTGACATAAAAGGAGTGCGACATTCTTTCCATAAAGGCGATGTGCTTTATTCAAAGCTCAGAACTTATCTGAATAAAGTTATGGTAGCGAATAAAGATGGTTTCTGCACAACAGAAATAATACCCATAACATGCATGTCGTATGTCCTACCGGAGTATCTAAATCATGTGCTTCGTTCTAAATACTTCGTTGACTATACAATTCAATGTGGGTATGGTGTTAAAATGCCACGACTAAGCACAAATGATGCATGTAATGGTCAAATACCACTACCTCCATATAATGAGCAAAAGCATATAGTGGCTTCAATTGAAGGCTGGTTTCAATTAATTGACATTCTCGAATCTGATAAAGTAGACCTAGATGAAGCTATACAAAAGGCAAAGTCCAAGATTCTGGACCTCGCAATTCACGGAAAACTTGTTCCGCAAGATCCGAATGACGAACCAGCCATAGAACTTCTGAAACGCATAAATCCCAAGTTTACTCCTTTTGATAACGCGCATTACCCGTTAGAAATTCCAACAACATGGTGTCTAACTTATGTCAAGGATATTGTTGATAATCCTTCATGCAAAACCTTCCAAATTTTGCAAAGTGACATTAATGATATTGGACAAACTCCAGTTGTTAGTCAAAGTTCAAACTATATCGAAGGTTACAGTGACAGAAATGATTGTGTTTTCCAAAATAAGAATGCTGTTCTCATATTCGGAGACCACACAAGAAATCTGAAGTATGTAGATTTTAATTTTATTGTTGGAGCAGACGGAGTTAAAATCATTATTCCACACATATCGGTAAAATACTCTTATTATGCACTACAATTTATTATAAACGGTATGAGAAATAGAGGTTATGCCCGACACTATAGCGTTCTTGCAAATTCAACTATACCTGTCCCACCACTTGCAGAGCAACAACGTATTGTTGCCAAAATCGAAGAACTCTTTGCTGTTCTTGATGAAATACAGAAATCCATAGAGGCATGACCTCTATGGATTTTTGCTTTTACCACGTTACCACATTATCAACTATCTGGCGTTGTTCGGTAGCGGTACGACGAAGATAGATGCGTGTTGTCTCGATGCTCTCATGTCCCATAAGGTCAGCGAGTAGAGCCAAGTCGTTGAACTTGTCAAGGAAGTTCTTGGCGAAGCGATGACGGAAAGAGTGTGGATAGACCACTTCGCGATTCATCCCATACTTGTCTGCAAAATGCTTCAGCTGAATAGCGATGCCACGTGTTGTGACGCGTTCTCCGTAGCGGTTGAGGAAAATGTAACCACTCGAAACGCCATTGTCTGCCAACCATTGGCTTGCTTCCTTCTGGAGGTTCTTGGGAATATAGAGCCTACGCAGCTTGCCTCCTTTGCTATAGATGTCAAGATGACCTACAGCCACATGCTCTGCTTTGATCTGCAACAACTCGCTTACTCGGGCACCCGTTGCAGCCATGAACCATACGACGAAATACCATTCTTCGTAGCCGTCAGCTTTTAGACGTGTCTTCAGGAACTTGTAATCTTCGTTGCTGATGACATTCTCCAGGAAGTTCTTCTGTTGTACCTTCACGAACTTCATCTTCAGCTTATCCTTCTTGATAAACTCCAGATACTTGTTGATGCCCTGCAAACGCAGATTGACCGTCTGCGGCTTGAAGTTCTCCATCAGATACCCTTTGTAAGCCAAAAGGTTCTTACTGTCAATCTCTTTGTACTTCGCATAGAAGTACTTCACCGTCCACACATAAGAAGTGACAGTGTTCTTAGCCAAGTCTGACTTGCTAAGGTGCTTCTCAAAATTTGTTACCATAATATTCCTGTAATAGAAATGAAACAGTAACAATATAAGCAAGAAGACTCACTAATCTTTGATGGATTCTTCTATTTTATCTAGAACTGAAAAGAGTTCTTGAATCTTAGCAACGATACGGAGTTGTTCCTTGTATGGAGGCAATGGTATTTGGCCATTGCGGGCATCGCTTGTGCTTAATCGCGGCATCTTTACACCATATCCACATTGAATTGTATAGTAAACGAAATATTTTGAACGCAGCACATGATTTAGATACTCAGGTTGAATAAATGACATGCATGTTACTGGTATTATTTCTGTTGTACAAAAACCATCTTCAGGCGCCACCATAACTTTATTTAAATAAGTTCTTAGCTTCGAATAAAGCACATCGCCTTTATGGAAAGTATGTCGTACCCCTTTTATGTCACGCTCATCTTTAGAAAGTCGTTGGATGATTTTTGCAGAGTCCTTTTCCAAATCCTCTAGTTCCAAGACCCATCCTTCTTTAGGTATATCATTAACATCTACATTTTCACAATTGCCATAATTTGTAATTTCACCGAGATTGGTCCATTCCCAGTTCTTAGGTATGTCATACGGATAATGCGCGTTATCACAAGGAGTAAACTTGGGATTTATGCGTTTCAGAAGTTCAATGGCTGGCTCGTCATTCGGGTCTTGTGGAACAAGTTTGCCGTGAATGGCAAGGTTGAGAATTTGTGTTTTTGCTAGTTGAATACTATCTGATAAATCACTTGTCTCTTTTTCCAAGACATCGATTATAGAAAACCATCGCTTTACAACTGCGATAATGCGTTGCTGCTCTGCCACAGGAGGAACGGCAATACGTAAATTTAGTGTACTTTCTGAGCCAATATTGCCTTGACTTACATTTCCTGTTTCAGTGGCAAATATCTCATCTAAAACATACTGTCCTTTCAAAATTAAACATAAAAAATCGATGTTAAGTTCTTCAGAAAGACTCCTGAGACAACCAACTCTTTGATTTAAAAGAAGGTTGTGATTAACATTCGGTACAACAACAGAAAAGAAATAGTCTCTTTTTCCTTTGGTTCCTGTCATAGTAAAAAGAATGTCACCAGCCTTGATTAAATATCTCTGTGTATCACATCCTATTTCCTCTGATACATATACAGGTTGATTGTCAAGTAGTAGTTCATCATTCTTTACATTACCTATTCTTATAATTTGCCAATTTGATTTATCAATGTATGAACTACTTTTGTATGCATATCCACCCTGAAAACACACAAGATCTTCCAATTTGCACCATTCCCATCCCTCTGGCACCTCAAACGTCACCTCGTTCTCATAATGGGGCGTATCGGAAGCGGACTTTTTGCTGCGCTTAATCTTTCCTTCTTTGATTAAGCGTTCTTTCTCAGCTCGGATGCGCTCCAGCAATACAGATGCTGGTTCATCGTTTGGGTCTTGCGGGACGAGCTTGCCACGAATAGCAAGGTCGAGTATCTTTTGGCGTAGTTTCTTTGTGTCCATGGGTCAGTCCTCTTCTTCGGTAATAAGATTATCAAAGCGTGCCTTGGCTGCTTCCAACGACTTCTGTATCTGGTGCAATAGGACATCTCGTGGCGGCAGTTCTGTCATATACTGCGCCACTTTGATGCCAGCCTTGTCGAGTTGCAGGAGTTCTATCTGTTCTTCGCTTCCCTCGGTACAGAGCAACAAACCAAGAGGTGATTCTTCGCCTGGCTCCATCTCATTCTGCTCCAACCAACGGAGATAAAGTTCCATCTGCCCCTTATACTGTGCCTTGAAGCGACCGAGTTTCAGGTCGATGGCAATCAGACGGTGCAGACGACGGTGATAGAAGAGCAGATCGAGGTAGAAGTCTTCACCATCGATAATCATTCGCTTCTGACGGGCCACGAAGGTGAAGCCGTTGCCAAGCTCGATGATGAATTGTTCCAAATGAGCTACAAGACTGTCTTCAAGGCTGCGTTCGCTGTACATCCCCGTCAGTCCTGTGAACTCCAGAAAGTATGGACTCTTGAATACCAAGTCGGGCGAAAGCACATTGTGGTCGCGCAGCGTAGCCAATTCCTTCTTGATAAGTTTTTCCGGCTTGGTAGCTATTGCTGTCCGCTCAAAAAGCATTCCATCTATTTCCTTGCGGAGTTTGTCGCGTCCCCATCCTTCAGATGCCGCCATCGTAATATAGAAATCTCTGGCAATATCATCCTTTATTGGGAGGGTCTCAATGAAATGCGACCATGTTAATTGTGCCGCAAGCTGCGACACAATCTGCTCCTGTGGAAACAATGATGCAAATTGCATCATCCTTCTTATGTTTCTTGTCTCAAAGCCCTTCTTTCCGTATTCGGATTGTAATTGTGTCGCAACCTGCGACACAATTTGTTTCCCGTATTCTGCTCGTTGATTTCCAAGCACATCACGATTAATGCGCTCACCAATGTGCCAGTACATCATTGTAAGCGCATAGTTGGCAGTTCCGGCAACATGATTACGAGCCTGCTCAATAATCTGGTGCAGGTCTTGTATCAGAGATTTCGTCTGCATCGTAGACGAAATCTGAATATCCTTGTCTTTCAGTGCATTCATTCTTCAATTCCTTTCAATAGACTCTGCAATTCTGCCACTGCCTTGCTGATATTGTCACTTTTCTGCTGAATGGTCTGCATCAGCTCTGCCAATGTCATATCATCATCGTCATTGGTCTGCTTAATCCAGGAAATATCAAGGCTGGTCTTGTCACGCTTCAGAAGTTCCGAGACAGGGTATTTGCGCCAACGGCCATTGGGGTTCTCCTCGCTGTAGGTCTCTTTTCGCTGACTGAGGTTCTCGGCATGGTAGCAAGCCACGAAGTCGTCGAGGTGGTGGCGCATCATGGGCTTGGTAGCGAGTGTGTGCTTAATGCCTGTGCGGTAGTCGTAGAACCAGACATCCCGTGTCTGCTCTCCTTTCTTAAAGAAGAGCACGTTGGCCTTCACGCCTTGGGCATAGAAGATACCTGTAGGAAGGCGAAGTATAGTGTGCAGGTTGAAGTTCTTCAGCATTTCCTTGCGGATGGTCTCGCCGGCACCGCCCTCGAAGAGCACATTGTCAGGCAGAACCACAGCAGCGCGACCATTATTCTTCAGCATGACCATGATGTGCTGTAGGAAGTTCAGCTGGTTGTTTTTCGTCTCTACATAGAAGTCAGGACGGTCAATGTCAACACTTCCCGCTGGACGGGTGCCAAATGGTGGATTGGCAAGGATGACATCAACCAGCTTCTGCGGTTGCTTCTCCAAAGAGTCTTCACATAGAATCGGGCTGCGGTCGGTGCCGATGCCATGCAGATAGAGGTTCATGGAGGCCAGCGTCACTACGAGGGCGGTGTTGTCATAACCCGTAAGGGCTTTCTCTCGGAGAAAGTCACGCTTGGCTTTGTCCTGCGACTGATTCTTCATATAATCGTAGGCAGCCAGAAGGAATCCGCCTGTGCCACAAGCGGGGTCGCAGACCGTTTCACCAATCTGCGGACGGGTGACATCCACCATCGCAGAAATCAGGGAACGAGGCGTGAAATACTGTCCCGCGCCGCTCTTCTTGTCCTGACCGTTCTTTTCAAGAATACTTTCATAGATGGCACCTTTGACATCACCATCCATCACTAACCATTGCTCTTCATCTATCAGCGTGATTACCTTGCGGAGATAGACAGGCTTGTCAATCTTGTTCTGGGCCTTCACATAGATAGTACCGATGAGGTTTTCCTCTTCTGAAAGCTTCTTCAGTGTTTCTTCATACTGATTGATGAGGTCAAGACCATCAAGTTCAATGAGGTCTTTCCAGCGGTAGCCTTCTGGGATAGCAGAGTCTTCACCAAAGGTCTCTACGTTCTCATCGTCCATTTTCAGGAAGAGGAGATAAGTAAGTTGGGTGATATAATCAGTAAAGCCGATACCTTGGCCCGACAGAGTCGTGGCCAGTGTCCACACTTTCTTTGTGAGCGATGTCTCTTTATTTGTTGCCATATCTATGATTAAGCTGTTTTTCTATATAATAAGAATTTTGATAGTGAGGCAAGTGCTTCATCAGCCTGTGACTTGCCGCCAAAGGCCTTGATGAGTTGCGCTGCCCGTGTCTTGTCATCGTCAATAATATCCTTGATGGTGCAAGCACCGTTGGAAGCAATGTAATCTACAATCTGACGGATAATGGTAATCTGTGATTCCGTTACCGAACGCTGCACTTGTCCATACCAAAGGTTGAAACGCTGCTGTGCCGAGGGATAGAGGCTCTCCAATGTCTCGATCTGATGGTTGGCGAAACGGACCAACTGAATGATATTCGTCAGAGCCTCCTTCTCCTCCTTGGTGCTATGTTTCTTGACAGATTGCGGGTTGACAATGGTGTAGCAGTTCCACAGACGCGAAGTCTGGAACTTGTTGTTTGCCAGTTTCAGTTTGTTCTCCAAATCCTTCAGGGTTGCGTAAGTCAGCGGCTCTCCGTCGTTGTTGTAAATCATACGAAGGGCCTCTATCTCATCCTGATGCTCGTCGCAGTATTTCTGAAATTCTGATGTCACCTCCTTGGCTTCCTCCTCAGAGAATCCTTTGGAAATAAGTTGGTCTTCTCCCGGCATCAATGTTTCAATGAAGCCAGCTGCAAGGATGAGCAGATATTGACGTGCCTCTGGATGGTGGGTCAGCGGAGCCACCAGACCTTTGCGTTCAAGATTAGGTTCGTCGATACTTTCGTATGGAGGTAGAGAGTTTTTCTCAAAAGCATCAAAGATAGCCGCAGAGATTTCCTGCATACCACTATAGGCTAATCTCTGGAACTCTTCCCGTTGCTTGCCCGTACACTTGTTGTAGATACGTGCGAGCTTGGCTGCAATCAGACGCAGATAATCATCGTTGACGTTGCCATGCGTCAGCAGCTCCAGCAATCGTTTGAGCGTGATGGTATGCACAGGCTCACCATCGCCAGGGCTCGTTGTTGTCTTCTGGCTTTCGGTAACTCCTACTGCGTCCACAAGGAAGAAGCAATCCTTGCTGAAAGCATTAGGCGTGACATTACGTAACTGGTCGTCGCCAATTGTGCGAACGCCACGACCTTTCATCTGGATATACAGCGGTTCGGAAGCCACGTCGCGCATGAATATCAGTACTTCAAGCGGCTTTACGTCCGTACCTGTAGCCACAAGGGTACATGTCACGGCAATACGGAACTCCTTGTCATTGCGGAACTGGCGAATCAGCTCGTTGCTGTCACCTGCGGAATAGGTTATCTTCTGGACGAACTTATCATCTGTCCGGCCAAACACCTCTTTGGCGATGCGTACAATATTGTTGGCATGAACCTCATTTAAGGCAAAGATAAGGGTTTTGGGCAGATAGTCCATGATGGGCTCACGCTGCGGGTCGGTGAACAGCTCCGTATAAACGGCATCTCGATATGTTTCAAGCACCAGTTTGATTTGAGCCGGATTGATGACACTACGGTTCAACTCCTCCTTGGTGTAGTTCTTGGTTTCCTCATTACGTACCGTCTCAACCTTACCCGTATAGCGTGTTTCACGTCTGAGTTTGTCACCTTTGAGTATTGCACCGCCGTTTTCTGTCGCTTCAGTTTTGATGCGATAGATACGGGCATCCACATTCACGCCATCCACAATGGACTGCTCAAGGGTGTAGTTTACGACGATATTGTTATTGAAGAATGCTTTCGTCTCCGGTACTGGTGTTGCCGTCAAGCCGATGAGTTTGGCGGTATTGAAGTATTCCAACACTTTCTTCCAATTGCCATAGATGGAACGGTGGCATTCGTCAATGATAATCAGGTCGAAGAAATCAGGTGGCAGCATCATATTACCTGTCAACTGCACCTCGCCCGTGGAGGTATCTTCATCATCGTCATCGTTATCAACGATTTCCTGCCCAGTAAGGAGAGAGAACAGGCGTTGTATGGTAGAGATAACCACGTTACTATCGGATGGAACTTTTGCTGATTTCAGTCGGTTGACTGCATAGATGGTGTTGAACGGGTCGCCATTCTCCGTTAGGCGGAACATTCCGAACTCACCTTCTGCCTGTTTGCCAAGATTGTTACGGTCAACAAGGAAGAGGATGCGCTTCATGGGCGTGAATGCCAAGAGACGGTAAGCTGCCAGACAAGCTGTGTAAGTCTTACCAGCTCCTGTTGCCAACACTATCAAAGCCCTTTTCTGCCCCGTGCGGAAACTGTTCTCCAGTTCTGTGATGGCTTCATATTGGCAATCGCGCAAACCTTTCTCTTTCAACGTTGGCAAACCTGCATATGGATCATCTATCCCCAACATCTTTACAATCTCCTTTGGTGTATGGATGCGGTTCAACTCAATGAGTTCTCCGTCTTCATCACGGAAGTCACGGAAGAAGGTCTCTTCCCCGTTGGACTGGTAGATGATGGGCAATGGACGAGAATAGGCTTTGTAGCATTCCGGCACACCACGAGCATATAGGTCTGCTTGTTCGCAAACTTTGTCAGAAGTGACGTCCACTTCCTTACGTTTTGCTTCAAGTACACCAACTGCCATACCGTTGATGAATAAGAAGTAGTCGGCTTCTCGGTTTCCTTCAAGCAGACCTTCTCTGATAGCAGCAGCCGTAAGAGTGGGAGTATAGAAATCTCTATCTACCACTTTCCAACCAGCATCTTCAAACATCTGGTCTATCTTGACTCTTGCTTTTTCTTCTGGCTTCATACGCTATAGTGCATAATATGAATTATAGGAAGTTGAACCTCAAAAAATTCTTCTTCTGAACATGGTCATTCTTTCGATTCGCAAAGTCTGTTGTTTGACCGATATAGGCTTGTGGCTTATTTGCATCAGGTGAGCTAAGGAGAATATAGAAGGCAGGCTGCCCAGAAATATCATTGATAGTATTTGCTAATGTAATCTCTTCACGAGGAATAACATATAGGTGGCAGGTGGAATTGGCACCCATATAGATATTCCTTGCTCCATCGAGCTTGCCATCAAGGAGCTCGGTGTGTATGGTTTAGGTGAAGGTAGCATTAATTATTCTAAACGAACATACTACACCCCATAACCTTAAAACCATATAGCCTAACAAGTTGAGTACTTGCGAAAGTTGAACTTAATATGATATTATGGTGCAAAGTTAGCAAATTATTCTTTGTAACAATCACATTTTGAGGAAAAGGATTCAACTGTATATGGTTTTAGTGAATTATTTTCACTTAAAAAGACGAGTGAGCACGATACAATTCAATAGCTCTAACTGATGAATTATAACGATACACACTTTCTATTTAGATTTGAGAAGCAAAAAGTTAAATCGTTCGTCGAATCCAACAAAATTTTAATTTGGCAGTTCTAACTGCCGAAATGTTGATGTTTAATAGAATTTATCGGCGATTAAAGACATTGATTGGCTTCCTGCAATACTCTCTTCGTTCCGAGAAAATCTATAAATCATTCCACAGATTCGTGCTTTTCTGGTGAGGGAAGCAGGGCTCGCTATGCACGGAAACTTGCAGATGTGGGGAAAAGGCGGGGAAATTCGAGAAAAGAAAAATCGCTAAATCCTTTGTTTGTATGGATTTAGCGATTACTGTCGAGTTGAACTCGTACCCAGAGCCGGGGTCGA